>DAIQNR010000057.1:0-38158 GCA_036788295.1 Myxococcota bacterium | reverse complement strand
TCGTGACCCGAAAGACCGACCCGAGGAACAACAGCGCCGCGGTGAAAAGCGGAAGAGCCACGCAGAGGACGAGCAGCGGTGTCACCCTCGGGCTCGATTCGCTTCATTCGCTTGGGCCCGTTCGATGAACCCTACCGGGAGCGGGCCTCTCCCCGCCCGGGCGGCTTCGATGGAAGAGCTCCAGCGGTGCTGGGGAGATTCGAGTCCGAGCTCTTCATGCATGTCATCGTCCCTATATATGTAGACCGTGTGGGTCGCGGGGTCGATGCAGCCGAGCCGGATCCACTCGTTCTTCACGAGGCGCTCGATGGCGGGGGTGCTCTTCACGGCGTCGAGCGTGGCCCGGGGCCCGTGCTCGACGACCACGAGGAGCCGGATGGGATCATGGATCTCGGTCATCTGGGTGGGAAGGCCGGTCAAGAGGTCGCTCTCCACCCCGTTGCAGACCCCGAGCAGCCCGTTCACGTTGTGAGGCAGTTTGCTCTTCGCGCCATACATCCAGGGGTCGATGCGCGAAAACAGGTACTCGAGGTTTATGCCCGCGCATACGGGCACGACCGAGGCCAAGATCTCGCCGAGCGCCTGACCTCCCTGGTCCTGTTCGTGGTCGTAGGAGACGAGAAAGCTCCTGCGGTCGAGAAAGACACCTTTGGTGAGCGACCGACGCCCGATGACGCAGAACGCGTTGCTCGCGTGGTTGTATTCGGGCCGCGGCTCGAAGCTCGACACCGCCCGCTCCCCCACGACCGCGAGCGCTCGTTCGGGCGACAGCCCGAGCGCCGCGGTGTCGAAGCGGCGGCAGCGCTCCACCGCGTCGCCTCCGAGTGCCCGTCGAAAAGAGGCCTCGAAGTCGCGAAATCGGCTTTGGAGGGCCCCGGGAATGCGGCCGGTGTCAAACCACGACACCGACTCCTTGGTGGTATCCACGTAGGCGCCGATCACCCAGGTCGATTCGGGAAGGTCCACCCCTCTTTGCCGCATCGCGTGGCGGACATCGGCTCGGTTGGCCGCTTTCGCGAATGCCCTCGCGTTCGGCGCGCCGGTGCGCCCGGCGCAGACTCCGCAGTTGTAGGCGGAGAAAAATGGGTTGTTCGCGCTGCTCGCGCCGTGGCCGAAGACGGCGATGAGCGGGGGATAGGGCGGGCGCGCGCCGCAGGTGCCGAACACGGAGACGACCGCGTCCGCGAGCTCTTCTGTGGAGAAGCCGAGAAGGAGCCCTTCGGGGCTTCGTTCCTCCGTGGTTCGGATCAAGCGAAAGCTGGCGTCTTCACTGACGGTCGAGAGCTGGGGCACGACGAGCGGGCGAAGCGAGGGCACGAACACGCTCACCGCCAGCCGCAAGGCGGCGGTGACGCCGAGAAGGTGGGTGAGAAACCACCCTCGAAGGAAGGTGTTGGCGGAAGGTTCGAAATGGAGCGCCCGTCTCCACCATGGCGGTGGACCTCGCTCGGCGGGCAGCTCCGAATCGAGCTTCTCCTCGATGAGATGCCTCGGCTCCACGCTCGCGGGGCAGTGCTTCGCGGCGACTGCATCGCGCGCCCCGCGATAGAAGAACCGAAGCCCGAAGAACCCCGGCGTGCCGAACGTCTCCACGTCGCTCGCGGCTTCTTCGAGGTGGCGTCGCATCGAGCAGAAGCGGTCGTCGATGCAAAAGAAGGCCCAGGCCGATGCGGTTCTCTTTGGTTCCGGGGGGGGCGAGTTCGCGCGGAGCGCGCCGAGCACCGGACGGTAGTGGCTCCACTCGAGCGCCTCATGCCAGACGCCCAGGAGTCGCTCCTCTTCGGTTCTGCGAGGCGGCTCGTCCGGTATCGCCGCGCCTTCTGGAGGCGCCGAAGCGCCGAGCGGGGCGAACTCTGGCCCGAGGTCTCGCTCGAGCACGCCGAGCTCCGCGACGAGGACCACGGCGCAGAAGTCGAGAAGGGAAACCGAGCGCGGACTCGAGAGCGAAGCGGGGTGGCTTTCGCACGCGATCACGAGGCCGGCCCACCCCGGCGTGGTGAGCACGGTCTCGAACAAGTATCGCTCGAAGAGCGCCGGCTCGCCGACGGTGCGATGCAAGGCGGCCAGCACAGCTTCCTTCGCTGGCTGCTTCAGCAGCGCCCGGCAGAGCGGACCTCGAAACGGTGGCAGCTCGATGGCGCTGCCGAGGGCGAGCTCTCGGGCGCAATCCCACAGTCCGAGCTGGTGGGCATTGGGCATGGACCACATCGCGAGGCCCTGGTCGAGGTAGCCGCCGACGATGCGAAAGATCTGCAAATGGGAGCGGCGATGAACCGGAAACCCACCAAGCTGCTCCCGCCATCGCCGCCGCAGTCCGTCGTGGGCTCCTCCTGGGTAGGGGCCTGGGTCGACGTCGCCCCCGAGCAGGCGCGAGCGGGCGGGGCCTTTTTCGCCATCGCCAGGGAAGGCCTCGAAAAGCGCCCGCTCGAAGCCGTCCTCCGTGATGAAGCCCTCACGAAGGCAGGCGCGGTAGAACTCGACCGGCAGCGCCGCGCGCGCGCCGTAGACGCGAGAGGCGAGGGCGAGCGCATCGAAGAAGCGATGCCGCTCGAGGGCGTAGAGCGGGTTGTGGTGAACGAAATCCTTGATCGGCCCCTGAGGGATGACAAACTTCGCGACCCGTTGGAGGGCCCCTTCGAGATCGAAGCTTTCGCTCACGGGAGCGTCGCCTCTCGGCAGATTCGAGCCCGATTCGTGGGTCCGGTTCGATGGGGTCTCGCTCATGGCCTCGTTCACTCACCGCTTCGCGTTGTGGGTTCAGCCGGTCTCGAGCGCGCTCAGAGGGGCTCGATGTCGAACAGCTCGAGCCGGCCGGGGGCGTTCTCCTTCGCGTAGTCGATGGCCCAAGGGGTCTCGCTGAGCAGCACCGGCCGTCCGTTTCGATCCTCGAGCACCTTGAAGCTGCTGCTCGACCGAAGCCAAGCGATCGATTTGTCGTCCCCGACCACCCACCGCGCGTGGCGCCACGGCAGGCCCTCGAACACCGCGGTGACCCCGTATTCGTTCTTCAGTCGCTCCTTCAGCACCTCGAACTGAAGGACGCCCACGGCGCCGAGCACCGCGCTCTGCGGGCCCTCCTTCGGGTTGAAGAACACTTGCACGACGCCCTCGAAGGCGAGCTGCTCGAGCCCGTTGTCGAGCTGCTTGCGCTTGAGCGGATCCTTCAGCCTCATCCGACCGAAGTGCTCGGGGGCGAAGCGGGGGATCCCCCCGAACACCAGGGGCCCCCCGCTCGCGATCGTGTCGCCCACTCGGAGCTTGCCGGTGTCGTGAAGCCCCAGAATGTCTCCCGGGAAGGCCTCTTCGACCTCCGTGCGCTCCTGGGCCATGAACGTCTGGGCGTGGGCGAGCCGCACCGTCTCCCCGGAGCGGCCGAGCTTCACATCCATGCCCTTTTCGAACTTTCCGCTCACCACCCGGACGAAGGCGATGCGATCCCGGTGCCGGGGGTTCATGTTCGCCTGGATCTTGAAGACGAAGCCAGAGAAGCGCTCGTCCTTGGGCTCGAGCAGGCGGTTGTCTTCCGTCTGTCGCCCCGACGGCGCGGCCGCGCTCTGGGCCAGGAACTCGAGCAGGGTCTCGACCCCGAAGTTGCTCATGGCCGAACCCCAGAACACCGGCGACAGGTCGCCGGACAGGAACGCGGCCTGGTCGTAGGCGTCCCCCGCTTCCCGGACGAGCTCGAGGTCGCCCTCGACCTTCTCGAACTCCGCCGATCCCACGAGCGCCCGCGCTTGCTCCCACGGGACCCGGCGGGCGACGATCGCGGTCGCGCCGTGGGCGGCGGCGTCGAAGAGCAAGAAGTCGCCGGTGGCGATCTCCACCACGCCCTTGAAGGTGCGCCCCATGCCCACCGGCCAAAACAGCGGGGCGCAGCGCAGGTCGAGCTGGCCCGAGACGTCGTCGAGCAGCTCGAGCGGGTCGAGGCCGGCGCGGTCGAGCTTGTTCATGAACGTGACCACCGGGACCTTTCGGAGCCGGCACACGTCGAAGAGCTTCTTCGTGCGGGGCTCGACCCCTTTGCTGTGGTCCATCAGCATCACCGCCGAATCCACCGCGGCGAGGGTGCGGTACGTGTCTTCCGAGAAGTCGGCGTGGCCGGGGGTGTCGAGCAGGTTCAAGACCCGCTCGTTGTGCTCGAACTGCATCACCGAAGACGTGACCGAGATGCCGCGCTCCTGCTCCATCGCCATCCAGTCCGACACCGCATGGCGGGTGGCGCGCCGCGCCTTGACCGATCCGGCGAGGTGAATCGCCCGGGCGTACAGCAGCAGCTTTTCGGTGAGCGTCGTCTTGCCGGCGTCGGGGTGGGAGATGATGGCAAAGGTGCGCCGGCGGGCCGCCTCCGTCGCGAGCTGGTTCACGACCCGGCTCTTACCCCAAACCGCCGGACAGGGGGACGCGGACCGCGCGCTCGCGGACCGTCAGCCAAGCAGAGACCCTGTGGACAGAAAAAGTGCGATGATCGGCAGCAAAAACACGATGCCGGTGAGGTGATCCTTCCATTCCATGCAGCGTCCTCCTCGGTTGCTTCGGATCCCGGTTGAGCCGAACCCCGAGCTTGCAATGAAGACGCCAACCGAACCGACGAACGATTTCGTCTCCGAGCGAAGCGAACCCGGATCGGCGTGACCCACCTGTGTGCGGCTCTGCCTCGGTCCCCGGGGAGGGGCCGTTGCCGAGCCGTCGCTTGTCGACCGGGGATCGAGCGGCTAGCCGGTCGGCGTGCGTCTGTCGTGGTTCTTGGTCGGCTGTCTTGCTCTCGGCGCGGGCGGATGCCGAAAGAAGCCGGTCCCCCAACCCGCGCCTCGGCTGGTGGTCGCGGTGGTGCTCGATCAGCTGGGCACATGGGCGCTCGAGCGGCACTTTCACGCCCTGCCTGCGGACGGCCTGCTTCGGCGGGCGGCGGCGGAGGGCGTCCTTCACCGGCGGGTGCGCTACGGGTACGGGGCGACGATCACCGCGGCCGGGCACGCGAGCCTGTTCACGGGCGTGCTGCCTCGGGTGCACGGGGTGGTGGCCAACGACCTGTACGACCCGGAGCGAGGGGCGCAGCGGGCGCTCGTGGACGATGGCGAGCACGCGCTGTTCGGCGCGCCCGGGTTCGCGAGCCCCTCGGTGCTGCGGGCCCAAACGGTCGGGGACGCGCTCGTGGCCCACCATCCGTCCGCGAAGGTGGTGTCCTTGAGCATCAAGGACCGGGCGGCGGTGCTGTCCGGGGGACATCGTCCGAGCTTCGTCGCCTTCTACGACAGCCGCGTCCCCGGCTTCACCAGCTCGAGCTACTACTTCGACGCCCTGCCTGGGTGGTTCACCAACTGGCGGGCGCGGCACCCGGTCGAGCGATACTACGAGACGTGGGAGCCGCTCGAGGGCACCGCCCGGGCGGCCGGCGTGCCCGACGACCGGTCGGTCGAGGGCCACCTCCCCGGGTTCGGCTCGACCTTTCCCCACGACGTGCGAAGCAGCGCGCGCCCGGCGTCGCTGTTGCGCTTCACCCCCAGCTCGACCCGGATGCTGCTCGACCTCGCCGAGGCGGCGGTGGACGCCTACGACCTGGGCGGCGATGAGATCCCCGATCTGCTCGCGCTGTCGGTCTCGGCGACCGACTACATCGGCCACGCCTTCGGGGCCGAGTCTTGGGAGTACCTCGACAACCTCATCCGCACCGACCGGTGGCTCGGGGAGCTCGTGCGGAGGCTCGAGAAGAAGACGTCGGTGGCGGTGCTCGTCACCTCCGACCACGGCCACGCCCCGACGCCGGAAGACCCGGCGCCGACGAGGCTGAAGCCGCCGGCGCTCGTCGCGGAGCTCGACGCGACTTTGGTCGAGCGATTCGGGCCCGGGAAGTACGTCGCCGGCTACTACATCCCGTATTTGTATCTCACCGAGGCGGCGCGAACCGGCCCCGACGCGGCCGCCATCGAGTCGGCGGTGATCGAGGCTCTGCGGGCTCGACCGGACGTCGCGCTCGCCGAGCGAAGCGAAGTGGCCGCGGGCTGGCTCGAGCACCCCGACGAGCTCCACCGCGCCGTGGCCGCCGGGATCGCGCTCGACCGGGCGGGGCCGGTGTACGTGGTGCCGGCAGAAGGGGTCGTCGTGGACCCGAACCTCGGCGGAGGCGGGACGACGCACGGCACCCCTTACGCCTACGACCGGGACGTCCCGGTGTTCGTGCTCGGGGCGCGGGTGGGCCGGCTCGAGACCGAAGAGCCGCTCGACCTGCTGCAGGTGGCCCCCACTTTGGCCCGCTTGCTCGGCATCCCGCCCCCGCCGCTCGCGAAGTTGCCGCCTCTGCCCGGAGTTCACGAGCGATGACCGCCGCGCTGGCGGTGTGCTAGGCCTTCTTCATGAGCCAGTGGTCCGGTTCGGAAGATTACATCGCTTCCGAAGAGCTCTCCCGCATCGTGAACGTCGCGCTTCTGCTCGAGCGGCCGCTGCTCGTGAAGGGCGAGCCCGGCACCGGCAAGACCCTGCTCGCCCGGTCCATCGCGGAGGGGCTCGGGCTCGATCTTTTGACTTGGCATGTGAAGTCCACGACCAAAGCCAAAGAAGGCCTCTATGTGTACGACACGGTCCAGCGGCTCTACGACAGCCGCTTCGGCGGCGACGGGGTGGGGCAGATCGAGAGATACATCGAGCTCGGGCCGCTCGGGCGCGCCTTCGACGCCGACAAGAGGGTCGTGCTGCTCATCGACGAGGTGGACAAGGCGGACATCGAGTTTCCGAATGACCTCTTGCACGAGCTCGACGCGATGAGCTTTCGAATCGCCGAGACCGACCGGGTGGTGGAGGCGAAGCACCGGCCGGTGGTGATCATCACCTCCAACTCGGAAAAAGAGCTCCCCGATGCCTTTCTGCGGCGAGCGATTTTCCATTTCCTCTCGTTTCCCGACCGGGCCCTGATGGGGCGCATCGTCGGAGTGCATTTTCGGGATCTCCCCACCCAGCTGCTCGACGCCGCGCTCGACGCATTCTATCGGCTCCGGGGGGTGGATGGGATCAGGAAGCGGCCCTCCACCAGCGAGCTCGTCGATTGGATCTCGGCCCTGCTCGCCCACGGCGTCGAGCCCTCGTCCCTCGAGCGAGACATCCCATTTCTCGGGGTGCTGCTGAAAAGAGAGCAGGATGTGGAGCTCACCTTGCGCCGGCTCGCCCACGAGGGGCGGGCGCGGCGCCGATGAGGACAGATATGGATCCGCTCTTGTTCGGAGATCTGTTCTACGGGCTTCGGGCCGCGGGCCTGAAGGTCGGCCTGCAGGAGTGGATGGTGCTGCTCGAGGCCCTGCGCCGGGGCGCCGTGTCGTCTTTGGACGACCTCTATGTCGTGGCCCGGGCGGTGCTCGTGAAGTCGGAGGCTCACTTCGACACCTACGACCAAGTGTTCGCGGCGGTGTTCGGCGGGGGCGCTCTGCCCGGCCCGGAGCTCGAGAAGGTGCTCGATTGGCTCGCCGAAGCCGCCGAGCGCCCTCGGCTCAGCCCGGAGCAGATCGCCGCGCTCGAGCGGCTCGACCTCGAGACCCTTCGCCGCCGGTTCGAGGAGCGCCTTCGGGAGCAGACCGAGCGCCACGACGGAGGCAGCCGGTGGGTTGGGACCGGGGGGAGCTCGCCGTTTGGGCATGGAGGAACCCACCCCTCGGGGGTCCGCGTCGGCGGCCGCGGGGGCGGTGGGAGCGCGGTGCAGGTCGCGTCCGAGCGGCGATTTGCGCGCTACCGCCACGACCGCATCCTCGACACCCGAGACCTCGCGGTGGCGCTGCGCCGGCTTCGGCGGCTGTCCCGCCGCCACGCCGCCACCGAGCTCGACGTGGAGGAGAGCATCGACGCCACGTGCCGAAACGCCGGAGAGCTGACCCTCGAGTTCCGCTCGCCCCGGGCCGATGAAGCCCGTGTGCTTCTGCTCATGGACGTCGGGGGATCGATGGATCCCTACAGCCACTTGGTGGAGCGCTTGTTCTCGGCCGCTCACGGTCTTCAGCACTGGCGGTCGTTCGGGGCCTACACCTTTCACAACTGCGTGTACGAGACGGTGGACGCGGCGAGGCCGGGAGAGCCGCCCACGGCGGTGGCCGACCTGCTCGACGGCCTGCCTCGCGAGACCTTTCTCATCGTGGTCGGGGACGCGGCGATGGCCCCGCCGGAGCTGCTCGACGCCCACGGCGCCATCGACTATCGGCACCTGAACCCGACGCCGGGCATCGTTTGGCTCCACCGCCTGCGGGAGCGCTTCCCCCGCGCGGCGTGGCTCAACCCCCTGCGTGAGCAGGCTTGGACCGGGTTCAGCACCCGCCTGGTCCGGACCGTGTTTCCCATGTACCCCCTCACCGTCCAAGGGATCTCATCGGCCGTGGATCACCTGGTCGGGGCCGAGCCGGCCCCGGTCCAGGACCTCGGCGCTCTCTTCTCGTCCCTCGGGATGGAGTGAAGAGGCGGCTTCACCGGGGCGCGTCGGCGGAGCGCTCCGCCCGGCTCCGGAGCACGAGCTCGACGTCGAATCGGCACCCTTGGGGCTGAAGATTCGTCTGGGTGACTTCTCCCCCCCAGCGCCGCGCGGTCAGGCGGCAGAAGTACAGTCCGAGCCCGAGGCTCCCCCCGTCGCGCGCGCCCCGCCGCAGCTTGTCGAAGATGGATGAGAGGTCCGCGTCCGAGACTCCCGGTCCTTCGTCCTCGACCACGAGGTGGGCGCGCCCGTCCGTGGCGGTCACCCGGATGGTGATCCGGCCTCCGGGGGGACTGACCCGAAATGCGTTCTCCACCAGGTTCTGAAGGATGCGGCCGAGGCGAATCGAGTCTCCCGCGACCAGGATCTCGGTCGCCGGCAGCTCCATTTGCAGGCCGAGCCCGCGAAGGCGCGCGTTGTACTCGAGACCGGGCTCGAGGCCCCTCACCACGTCCACGAGCTCCACGGTCTCGGGCGTGGGTTCGCCATCCAGGTTTCGTTCCGCGCGGAACACGTCGAGCATGGTTCGGAGGACGAGCTGCTGCCGAAGCGCCTCTTCGAAGGCGACCCTTCGCAGCTCGGCTTCTTCGCCATGGACCATCCCTTCGAGCAACTCGAGCGCGCTGATGACGTTCATGAGCGGGTTGGCGAGGTCATGGAAGATCCCATGAAGGAGGATGTCCTTCTCTTCGATCTCGCGCACGAGCCGCTCGTAGACGAGCCCCAGGTCGCGGCCGGCTTGTATCGGGGCGATGCGACCGCCGAGATCGACCCCGAGACGCCGCACCAAGAAGAACCGAAGACCGGTCGGAGTGATGCCAACCACGCACTCGCGGGATAGGGCTCCCACGCCAGGGACGTTCTCCGTCCAAGGGAGCGATACTTTGTGGGCCGTACCCGGGGGAAGGCCCCCTTCGAGCTCGCACGAGAGGAAGTCGGCGGCATAGTCCGAGATGAGCCGGGACTCGAGAACGTCCCCCGGGTGGAGCCCGGCTCGGTGGTGCTCGAGCCAACCGGGAGCGGGGCCGACGAGCCTGAGTTTCTCACCGCCGAGCGGCTCGAACACCGCGACCTCGAGCCCCCGCGCCACTTCGGCGAGGCGCTCCGCCACCGGGCTCGCCCGAAGCTCGTTGATGGCCTCCTGGTTCGCGGCCTGCTTCAAGGATCTCAGGATGCGGCCCCGCTCCCCTTCGTCGAGGAGCAAAACCCACGTGGAGGCTCCGTCCTCGAAGACGTGCAGATCGAACGGACCGCTCCCATCGAACTCGACCGACCGCAGGGTGAGGGCGTGGCCGTGAAGCGGGAGCATCGCGATGAGCACGGGGAGCGCGTCTTCGACCCGCTCGCCCTGTACGACGCGCATCAGGACTTCGGGAGAGCTCCCCGCGACCTCGGCGACGCGGCCTTCGGCGTCCACCCTCACCCAGGCCACGAGCGCGGGGGTGAGGATCTCTTCCTCGAGGTGCCTGAGCACCGGCTCGGGGAGGTCGTTCCACATCATCGGCTCCCCCCTTGGATGGAATCTCCGCGCGCGGCGGCCTTGATCGCGGTCGCGAGGGTCTTGAACGCGGTATGCACGCCCTGTCCCGTCCGGGCGCTGGTCTGCACCGCAGTCGGCCACGTCAGGTTGGGCGCCAAGAGCAGGTCGGCCTTGTTCGCTACCCAGACCATGGGCACGTCCCCGACCGCGGCTCGCGCCCGCACTTCGAGCTCCTTGCCCACTTCGAACGTCTCCGGTCGGCTCGAGTCGGCCACGATGAGAAACCCCGCGGCGCCACGCATGTAGGCGGACTGCACCGTTTGGAATCGATCCTCCCCGTGAAGGTCCCAAAGCACCATCTGGACCAGCTCACCCTGGGTTTCGACGGTGAGTTTGTCGATCTTGACTCCGATGGTCGTGAGATAGACGTCGGAGAACGTCCCATGAACGCAGCGACGCACGAGACTCGTTTTCCCGGCGGCGAACGCGCCGAGCAGGCAGACCTTCTTTCTCACCATGGCTCCTCCCCGGCCACCGGTGGTCGAATCCGAACTTCGATCCGGCCCACGCGCTCGGTCATTCGATCTTCTGCGCCGATCGTGGCCACGACGCGGGCATGGCGAAGCTCGAGCCGCTCGACCTGAGCTTCGAGCCACTCGGCCCGCCGTTTGGAGAGCTGCCGGTTGAGCTGTGGCCTCCCCGATGGATCCGCGCCGCCGCTGATCTCGAGTTCGAGCCAGCGGCCCACCCGGCCGGCGAGCTGGTCGGCCTCCCGTCCCAGTCGGCCCAGGTGGTCGAGGTCGGCCCGGTCCGGCTCGGCCGCGCCGATGGGAAAGTGCGCCCGCCAGGCCCGGAGCTCATCGAGCAAACCGTCGAGGCGAACCTGCTCCTCGACCCGTACCGCGCTCGCGTCGAGGTCGCGGACCCCGAGCAGAGAAGCGGCCTGCACCCGGGCGGCGCGAACCCATTGCGCCGGCGCGGTGCCGGTCGCGACCAGGGAGCCGCCCTGGAGTTCGACTCGGACGCTCGGCGGAGGCGCGAGCGCGGCCGACGCGCGGCGAAGGACCACCTCTGGGTCGAGCGATGCAAACGGGCGCCACCGAGTCCGGGCGACGCCGCCGTTCGGGGGAGCGGGCAGCGGAGGCGCTAGGGGGTCCTTGAGCCCCTCGATGACCATCGTCGGTCCTTCCCAGCGCCTCGACAGGAGGATCACCCCGGGGTGGTGCTCGAGCGCTTCGGCCCACGCGTCGATGGGCGCGCGTTTTTGGCGAGACCACAGGGCGGACCCGACGAGCAAGCCGATGAAGAGCAGCGCCCCGCCGAGAACGATCCATCGCGGCCACCGCGCCGGCGGCCGGCGCTCGCCGGACAGCTCGGCCGCGAGCCGGGGCGCGATCCGCGGGCTCAGATCCTCGTCCCCATCGAAGCGGGAGAGGCTCTCTTCGAAGCCGGTCTCGATCTTTTGGTGGGCCGCAGCGAGTCGGGCGCGGAGGCGCTCCGTTCCGATCCCGTGGACCTCGGCGACGAGCAAGGACCACCGTCCCCGAAGGATCCAAAGCTCCCGCTCTCCGAGCTCCATGCGCTCGAGATCTCCGCCGGTCTCCGCCGGGCCCACGAATGCCTCTCTCGCAAACGCCGTCACCGCGGTGATCAGCCCCGAGACGAGGTCTGGGTCCGTCCCCTCGGTTCCGGCGTGGGCGAGCGCGATGCCGGTCGGTCGATGCATGAGGAGCAGCCGGTCGAGCCGGTTCAGGTCGGCGTCCTGAAGCGCGATGTCCGAGATCGAGGTTCCGGTGCGCCACGCGATCCAGCGCCAGCGCACCGCGCGGAGCGTCAGGGTCTGCTCGACGAGCGCTTCCACCGACTGCAGGTAAGCTCGAAGCTGCGCCATCAAGGCGTGCCGAATCAACGGAAGGACGACCGGCACCATGGGTTCGGAGATGCAGTCCGGCTCCCGCGCGATGAGGTTTCGCAGGCCTTCGCGGAGGTCGCGCTCCTTGGCCCGAGGATCGTCCAAGCGGCCGGCGAGGCGAGCGAGCTGCGCCTGCTCCGGCCCCACCAAGAGGGACCGAAGGATCTCGAGCTCCGCGTCGTCGCTTCGGGACTTCACGGTTCGGGGTGCTGCATCTCGCCGTTCGTCTTGGGTTCGCTCCTGCCCCCGAGGCGCTCGGCCAGCTCGGCCAGCACCGTGGCCATCTCGCCCCGCTCGACCTTTCGCCGCTCGACGTCGCTGGTCTGAGTCTGGAGATCGCGACGCCACGCCTCGAGGCCGCTTTGCGCCTCCTCCTTGGCGGCGCGGAGGGTGGCCTCCACGGACGAACGGAGCTCCCGGTGGGCGGCGGAGGCCCGCTCATCGAGCTCAGCGATCCGCTGCTCGTTCTTGCGGGACTGCTCGTGCATGTCGGAGCCGAGCTTGGCCACGGCCTCTGCCCGCGTCTCGCGCTCGGTCCTCAGGCGCTCCGTCAGCTCCCCGAGGTCCGACCGGATCGCCCCGCACTGCCCGTCGAGTTCGCGCCGAAGGTCCCGTCCGAGACCCTCGATCCGATCCAGGAGCCGCCGCTCGAGCGCATCGAGCCTGGCCTCTAGGGCTTGGGTTCGCTCGCCGAACAGGATGTCCCGAACCTCGTCGAGCTTCGTCCGCTGGGTCTCGGTCCGGGCATCCTCCGGGGTCATATATCCGCCATACGCCCGATACGGGATTCGGATCAAGTCGCCCCGAAGGCCGCGGGATCGCCCGGCGGCTCAGTAGCCCTCGTGCACGGTGCCGTAGCGCGCCCACGCCGTGGCGGGGTTGCCGTAGCGGGAGCGAATGTAGCTGAGCATCCCGGCGGCCTCCTCGAGCGGGTCGCCGATTCCGGCGCGACCGCTCGGGTAGTGGCGGTCGACGTTGCTCAACAGGAGCTGGCCGAGCCCGGTGGCGGAGGACCGAGCGGTGATCCGGCCGGCCCTCAGCTCGTCGTGCACGGCGGACCACTGGGAGGGGTCCCGGTGGCGCTGGCCGTACGTATAGTTTGGGATCCCCACCCGGCCCCCTGATTCGGCTTGCAGCAGCCGGACGAGACCCCGGTCCGAAGCCCACGCTTCGGGGACGCCGATGAGGCGCGCCGCCTCCTGAAACAGCGCGACCTGCTCCGCTGAGCCGGGCGGGTACACGGCGAGCCGCGGCGCCCGGTGCTGGGCCGGGTCGAACCGCGGCGCGCCGGCTCCGTTCATCGCGGCGGCCGTGGCCTCGTCCACCTGGCCGCTGGTGTTGAGGCCAGCCTGCAGCTGGAACTGCCTCACCGCCGTCTGGGTCTGGGGCCCGAAGATGCCGTCGGCCGGTCCGGTCCGGTACCCGAGCTCGTCGAGCCGACGCTGCAGCCCCTCGACCTCCGGCCCGCGCTGGCCCCGGGCGAGACCGGGCGCCACCGCGCCTTCGGTGCCGACGCTCGGCGATGGAGGCGCCGGGTCGTCGGCCGGGGGGGGCCCCGATGACGGGACCCGCACCGCCTGGCCGACCGAGATCCGGTTCGGGTCTCGGATCTCGGGGTTGAGCCGCAGCAGCTCGGGGAGGCTCACCCCGTGGCCGCGGGCGATTTCGCCGAGCGTATCCCCCCGCACGACGGTGTGGGTGCCGACCTCGGAGCTCGGCGCGCGCCCCGAGCTGGGCAGCACCAGGCTGTCCCCGGGGTGGATTCGGTTCGGGTTCCGGATGTCTGGGTTGGCGCCGAGCAGGGCCTCGAGCGTCACGCCGTGGTCCCGAGCGATGTGGTTCAAGGTGTCGCCGCGCCGCACGGTGTACGTCGCCGGGTCGGACACGAACGCGTCCCCCACGACCCGCTCCGCCTCGGAGAAGACCTCGGGGGCGGTCACGCCGCTCACCTCGGAGCGAAGGGCGGCTTCGAGCTCGGGGTCGAGCGCCGCCGGCGCCCGGAGGGCTCCGGGCGAGCAAGCGCAAGCGGGCAACGGCTCCGACATCCTGGTCGTACGCGATGCATCGGTGGTGGTCATTCTTTCGCCTCCTTGCGAACTCGGGCGCGCTGGCGGTCGCGCCGGGTGGGATCGATCAGACTGGACGCGCGGATGGCCCCTGGCGGCGGCGGCTCCCCGCTGACGCTCGGCGCCCGAAGGGGCACGTCTCGCCCCTCGGAGCGAGCGAAGCCGCGGGCTCTCTCGAGCCGGGCCCTGGCCCGAAGGCCTAGGCGCCGACGGGCTTCGGGGTGGGCGGCGAGCACCTGCCCGAGCGCGTCGGCGAGCGCCGGCGCGCCCCGCTTCGTGCGGAGCACGACCGCGAGCCGAAGGAGAGCGTCGAGCTCGTCATCCAGGTTTCGGCCGGCCGCCACCCGACCGAGCCCCTCCGAGAGCCGCTCGATTGTCCCCTCGGCGAACGCGAAGCCGCCTTCGTTCTCGCGGAGGCCACCAAGCGCAATCTGGAGCAAGCTGCGCTCCACCAGATGGGTTTCGGTCGAGCCCGCTCGTTGTTGCGTCGAAGATCAGTCGTCGAGCGCGGCCAGCTGCGCGTCGAGCAGGCGGCGGTCCCGTCCGCCCGGGGCGGATGCCGGCTCGGCTCTGGTCTGCGGCGGAACCTTGCTCGAGCGTCGGCTGTGGATGACCGCGAGCACGGCCAGCACCACCGCGAACAGGGCCCCGAGCACCCAGGGGCCGTAGCGGATGCCGTCGGTGTCGGGGATGGTGTTCAGGGTGAAGCCGGGGACCCTTTCCTGCAGCTTCTCGATGATCTGCTCCCGGGTGTGGCCCTCGGCGAGCCAGCGCCGGATGTCCTCTCTCCACGCCCCAGCCTGCCCGCTGGTGCAGGATGAGAGCGTCCGGTGGGGACAAAACGGGCTCCAGGTGTCGTCCATGATCGAGCTGGCGATCCGGAGCTGTTCCGGGGTCAGCTGGGGCTCCGCGTCGGCGGCAAGGGCGAGCGAGCCCGAGGTCGCGAGGAGGAGGGCCCAAACGGAGGTCGAGCGCATGCCCGGAGCGTACACGGAGCGCGTGGCGCCAGGGTCCGCTTTTCGGAGGCGCCGACCGGCGTTTCGGGGCAGACCCGGGGCCGTGCTCACGTACGCGACGTGGTGGTGTGCGATCTGCGGTGAGGAAAACGAGCTGCGGGTGGACCTCGGCGGCGGCGCGCGGCAGCGCCTCGTGGAGGACTGCGCGATCTGCTGTCGCCCGCACCAGCTCGTCGTGTTCGCCGACCCGGAGGACGGGACTGCGACCGCCGAGGCCGAAGCCGAGAGCTGACCCAAGGATTCGTCCTTGCCCAACCGGATAGCTCGCGTTAAGCGCGTCCGCCGATGTCTCCGGAACTCGCGCGGCTCGGGTCGCTGGCGATCGCACAGGCCCCGCCGGGCGGCTGCGGCGGCGCGGAGCAGCCCCTGCTCTTCGCGCTCATGTTCGCGATTCTCTACTTCGTCTGGCTCAGGCCGGCCTCGAAGGAGCGAAAGAGCCACGCCGAGATGCTGAAGGCGCTCAAGCGTGGGGATCGGGTGGTGACCGCGAGCGGCATCTTTGGCACGGTGGCCGACAAGTCTGAAAACACGGTCACCCTCGAGGTGGCCAAGAACGTCAAAATCGAGATGCTGAAGAGCCAAATCGCCAAGCGAATCCTGGCGGAAGCGGAGGCGCCCCCGAAGAAGGACGCCCCCGAGCCAAAGAAGAAGGGCTGATCGAAATGGATCGGGCTTGGTACCAGCGTTTCATCGCGGTCGTCGTGCTGCTCGTCGGCGCGATCTACTACTCACTTCCGTCGCTCATCTACTTCACGGCCGCTCCGGAGCAGCGCCGCTCCGAAGCGCAGGTGAAGAAGCTGATCCCGGCTTGGCTCCCCGATACCCGCTTCAACCTCGGGATCGACCTGCAGGGCGGTCTCCACCTCGTGATGGGGGTCGACACCGAGAAGGCGGTGCAGGACACCGCCGACCGGTTCGCGGGCGCGATCGCGGACCAGATGGCCGAGAAGGGCAAGCCGATGGCTCGCGCTCGCCGGGACGGGGAGGCGCCCGAACTTCGCCTGGTCCTCGGAAACGAAAACGATGGCGACGCGCTCCGCGAGGTCCTCGGTGACTCGAAGGAGGACTGGGTGGTCCGGTCGCGCTCCGGCACGGAGACGGTCGTGGCCATGACCGACGCCCGCCGCGACCAGATCCGTACCGACGCGGTCGACCAGGCCCTGAAGACCATCCGCAACCGGATCGACCAGACGGGCGTGAAGGAGCCGGAGGTTCGGCGCAGGGGCGACAGCTCGATCCTCATCCAGCTCGCCGGCCTGAGCCTCGAGGACCAGGACTTCGTCCGGGACAACGTCATCGGGAGGACGGCGCAGCTCGAGTTCAAGATCGTCGATGAGACCGACCGGTATTTCGAGACCATCGCCGCCGCTCCGGACCGGCCGGCGTCGGTGACGCTCAACTTCGACCAGCGCGGCTCGGCCAGCCGGGACGCGAGCAACCGGCCGTTCTTGGTTGGAACGAACCGCGAGGAGCTGAAGAAGTTCCTCGAATCGCACCGAAGCGCGCTGCCCGCCGAACGGGAGGTGGGCGTCCAGGAGTTTCGGGCCGCGCCCGGTGCTCCGCCACAGTACCAGACCTACCTGCTCGACCGTCGCCCCGGCATCACCGGCGATTACCTCGAGAACGCGTTCCCGAGCTTCAACGCCGAAGACAACTCCTACGAAGTGAACATGCGCTTCGACCGAAAAGGCGCAGTCCTGTTCGAGAAGCTCACCCGGGCCAACGTGGGCCGGCAGATGGCGATCGTGCTCGACGGCACCGTGGACTCCGCCCCGGTCATCCAGGGTCCCATCCCCGGCGGTACGGCCCGGATCACGCTCGGCGGGGCCAAGACCCAGCAGGAGATCCTCGCCGACGCCCGGGCGCTGTCCCTGGTCCTGAAGGCGGGGGCCCTGCCTGCGCCGGTGTTCGTTCAAGAAGAGCGGACGGTCGGGGCGACGCTCGGGGACGACGCCATCTCGAAGGGCCAGCTCGCGCTCGTCGTGGCGCTCGTGAGCATCTTTGCCTTTATGACCGTCTACTACCGGGCCAGCGGCGCGGTCGGAGTCACCGCCCTGGTGGTGAACATGGTCTTCCTGTTCGCCGCGCTCGCCATCATCGGGGTGACCCTGACCTTGCCGGGCATCGCCGGCCTCGTGCTCACGATCGGCATGGCCGTGGACGCGAACATCATCCAGTTCGAGCGCATCCGCGAAGAGCTGCTCGCCGGGAAGTCGGTGCGCGCCGCGGTCGATGCCGGCTTCGAAAAAGCGTTCAGCGCGATCTTCGACGCCAACGTGACCACGCTGCTCGCGTGCGTGGTCCTGGGCCAGTTCGGCTCGGGCCCGATCCGCGGTTTCGCGGTCACCCTCGGCGTGGGCGTGGTCATCAACACCTTCACTGCGCTCGTGGTGCCCCGGCTGGGCCTCGACTACTTCACCCGGGGTCTACGGGTGAAGGCGCTGAGCATCTGAGTCCGAGGACCGAATGTTCCATATCATTCCACCGAATACCCGAATCGACTTCATGGCGAAGGCGCCGGTCTTTGCGAAGGTCTCCATTGGGCTGTTCGTCGCCGCGATGCTGATCCTGGCCCTGAAAGGCCTGAACCTCGGCCTCGACTTCGCCGGCGGCTACTCGATCCTGCTCGAGTTCTCGAAGCCGGTGGACGCCGGCCAGGTGCGCTCCCGCCTCGGCGAGGTCTTTCCGAGCGTGGACACGTCGGTGCAGAGCTTCGAGCTCGACGAGCCAGGAAAGACCCACTTCCTGACCCGCATCCTCCGCTCCCAGAGCCTCGGAAAAGATGACGTGGCCACGCTCGAGGCTCGCTTGAAGGAGAATCTCGGCGAGGCGTTCGAGCGGCTCAAATACGAGCCCGACGCCGGCGACGTGCTCGATATCCAGCTCGCGGGCAGCTCCACCTCGGCCGCTACGTCGAGCACCGCGGTGGCCGAGCTGGTGGGCGCCTCCGGCCATCGGGTGGCCTCCGCCCGCCGCATAGGTCGATCCGACGAGCTCCGCTATTCCGTGGTGCTCGTCGGCATCAGCGCAGAGCTCGTGGAGGGAATGAAGACGCTCGACCCGTCGGTCGCGGCGGTTAAGGTCGAGTTCGTGGGGCCCACGGTGGGGCGGCAGCTGAGGGACGATGGCCTGCTCGCGGTGCTGTACGCGATGGGAATCATTCTCATCTACGTCGCGCTCCGCTTCGACCTGTATTATTCGCCGGGGGCCATCCTGTGCCTACTGCACGACGCGGTCATCACGGTCGCGATCCTGTCTCTCATCGGCGAGCAGTTCAGTCTGGCGACGATCGCGGGCCTGCTCACGCTCGTGGGCTACTCGATCAACGACACGATCATCGTGTTCGACCGCGTGCGAGAGACCTTGGACAAGATGAAGGACGCGCCGATCGAGGACGTTCTGAACCGAGCGATCAACGAGACGCTCGGCCGCACGGTGATGACCTCGGGCACCACGCTGCTCGCTTGCGTGGCGCTCATGGTGTTCGGCCGAGGCACGGTGCTCGCGTCGTTCGGGCTCATCATGGCGGTGGGCATCGTCATCGGGACCTATTCCTCGATCTATGTCGCGTCCCCCATCTTTCTCGCCTTGCGGCAGCGCTTCGCGTCGAACGACACGAAGCCCAAGCCCCCGAAGTGGGCCAACCCCGACAAAGCGGTGGTGTGACCCCAACATCCGCCTGACTGAGGGTCTCGAGGTTGTATGTGAGGCCTAGCGCCGAGCGGCCACATGATCCTGCGCTCGAGCCGCTCATGGTCGGACGATCAGCCTTGGTTCACCAGAGATTCCTGGCGGGCTGAAATGGTCTTCACGAGCTTGATCGCGACGAGACCAAGGGCCATAGCGATGACTCTGGAAATCATCGATAGAACGGTACTTTCACGTAGTTCATCGACGGTAACCGCGCTCAGTGTGGTTTGAAAGACCAGCTGGCCCACGAACCCGGACGTAAGCCACAAAGCCCACCACCACCCGAGAAGCGAAGCTCCCGGCACCAACTGCCAGTTGTCCGGGTCATGGCTGATCTGCCAGATTTCTTTCATCGCCTGGTACGGCCGGACCAGGTTCAGAAAGGGGATGAAGTAGAACCCGACGGACCAACCCGGAGTGAATCGCATGTCCCAGGCCCCAAAGCCTCTGGAGTTGAGGTTCGCGCAATATTTCCACCTGAGAAAGACTACAGCGGTGAGAACGTAGACTGGGATGCTCCCAGCAGCAACCAGACGTTGGCGAAAGTCATTGGCCTCTTCCTCGCTCGTCGTGTAAGCTCCGCTCAGCAAGACCATCTGGCCAAAGTCATTCAATATCCCGATGATGTAATACCAGAAGAAGACCCACAGCATTCCCACCAAAAATGAGGTAAGAGGCCGTGGATCTTTGGTGTAGGTGTAGCGGGAGGTTTCGGACTTGGGTGCATACATGCTGCTTGTATCTTCTTTCTCTTGACGAGCCAAATGGCAGTCGAGTGCTGTGTCCTATCGGGCTCGGTCCCATCTCGGGTCCGTCCCGGCGTCGGGTTGACATCGGGAGCGAGATGTCCGACCGCCCCGTGACCACTCTGTCATTCGTGGAGCGACCTGCGTAGGGCACCCGAACGAGTCCTGAATGGCTCGAGAACGGGAGCATCGTTTCCGCACCCGTCCACATGAAGGCTCGGAGCCGCTCCGTCTTGCTTCCCTGTCTCGGCACGTCGACCTCGGGCGCCTGGAGGCGCCGCCGGGGCGTAACGTAGCTGCGTTCAGTGCCGAGTGCAACGGCTCACACCAAGGTCCGGGCGTCCGTCACCGTCGAACGGGTCCGATGCCTGTACGTTGACCCGTTCGTAGGTCGAGCAAGAAGGGTCGGCCTCGAGGCGTATCGCGCGGATGGGCTCGCGAAGGGTCAAACCGTTCGCAACGATGCTGATTGCTGTTGCGCGAAGGGTCGAAGCCTTCTGAGCGAGCTGATTGTTGTCGCGGGAGGGTCGAAGCCTTCTGAGCGAAGCCGATTGTTGTCGCGGGAGGGTCGAATTCTTCGGAGCGAGGCTGATTGTGGCTGCGGGTAGCGTCTGCACGTTCTTCCTGCAGCGCCGGGGTTTGAACGAGAAGGGTCGGACTCTTCCGATGGGACCTCCGGAGTCGTTCCGCAAGGTTCGGAGCCTTCCCGGTGGGACGTCTGGACCGGCCGGGGGAGGGTCGAGGCCTCG
The DNA here is from genome assembly GCA_036788295.1 of Myxococcota bacterium. Taxonomy (GTDB): domain Bacteria; phylum Myxococcota; class Kuafuiibacteriia; order Kuafuiibacteriales; family Kuafuiibacteriaceae; genus JAHQVK01. The sequence goes on along the minus strand of DAIQNR010000057.1, from coordinate 18,059 downwards.
TGGCCGCGCGCTTCGATGGGCCAGCGTGGGGCGTTCGCTTCGGCGTGCGTTCAGGGGATCGACATCGGCTCCGGACCGTGATCTATCTTCTTCGATGTCCGACCGCGAAGCCCCGGGGCGAGGCCCAGTCCCGCGCATCTGGATCCGGCGGCCCTCGGATGAGCGCGTCGCCGATGCGCTCGCCGGCTCGCTCGGCCTCTCGCCGCGAATGGCCCGGCTGCTGGTCGCCCGAGGGGTGGACTCGGCCGAAGCGGCGGGCCGCTTCCTCGAGCCTCGGCTGGAGCACCTTCCCCACCCGTTTTCGCTGAGGGAGCTCGAGCGGGCGGCGGGGCGGCTCGCCGACGCGATCGAGCGGAGCGAGCCGGTGTGCCTCTATGGCGACTACGACGTGGACGGGGTCACCTCCTCGAGCCTGCTCGCCGAATTCCTGTCGCTTCATGGCCTCGAAGCCGCGGTCTACATTCCTAGGCGGCTCACCGAAGGCTATGGCCTGAACGCGGAGGCGGTGGAGGGGATCGCGGCGTCCGGGGCCAAGCTGCTCATCACCCTGGACTGCGGGATCTCTTCGGCCGAAGAGGTGGCGCTCGCCAACCGGCTCGGGCTCGAGTGCGTGGTGGTGGACCACCACCGGTGCCCGCCCATCCTGCCCGCGACGGTCGCGACCCTGAACCCGCACCACCCCGAATGCCCCTACCCGGACAAGGTGCTCGCGGCGGTCGGGGTCACGTTCAATCTGGTGATCGGAGTGCGAAAGGTGCTTCGAGAGCGGGGCTACTACCGGCCGGGCCGGGCGGAGCCGAACCTGCTGCGGCTGACCGACCTCGTCGCGCTCGGGACCATCGCCGACATGGTCCCGCTCACCGGTGTGAACCGGGTCCTGACCCACTTTGGCCTCCGGGCGCTCCGGCGGGCGGAGCGGCCAGGGGCTCGGGCGCTCATGGAGGTGGCCCGGGTGGCGCCAGCCCGGCTCGACAGCGGCGACGTGGGGTTTCGGCTCGGGCCGCGGATCAACGCTGCCGGACGGCTCCACGACGCGACGGTCGGGGTGCGGCTCTTGCTCGCGGCCGACATCCAGACCGCCCGCCCGCTCGCCCATGCCCTCGACGAGGCCAACGGGAGCAGGCAGCGCATCGAGGCCGAAGTCTTCGAGGACGCGGTGGCGAGGGTCGAGGCGCTCGGCGCGCTGCCCGACGTGCTCGTGCTCGGGGAGCCCACCTGGCACCCCGGGGTGGTCGGCATCGTCGCGTCGAAGCTGGTCGAGCGCTTCGACCGGCCCACGGTCCTGGTGGGCGAGGGCGGCCGGGGCTCGGGGCGCACCGCCCGGGGCCTGCACCTGTACGACGCGATGCGGGACTGCCAGGGCCATCTGTTGAAGTTCGGGGGGCACCAGGCCGCAGCGGGCTTGCGCATGCGCTTCGACGCGCTCGAGAGCTTCGCCCGGGACCTGCTGCGCCGGGTCCAGGCCGACCCGGCGTACGGCAGCGCCACCGAGGCTCGGCTCGACTACGACGACGATCTCGAGCCCGGCGACATCGACCGGCAAGCGGTCGAGGTGCTGCGCCGGCTCGAGCCGTTCGGGAACGCGAATCCGCAACCGGTCTTTCGGCTCGGCTCGGTCCGAGTCCGCGACGCGAGGGTCGTGGGGCAGGACCACTTGAAGCTCCGGCTCGAGGGCGACCGCCGGCTGCTGTCCGCCATCGCGTTCAAGCGGGCCGAGCTGTACGACGCCTGCGCCCCGGGGGCCGAGCTCGACCTCGCCGCGAGCCTCGAGCTCAACGAGTACCAGGGCTACGAGTCGGTGGAGCTGCGGGTGCGCGACCTGCGGCCGTCGGAGCCGTCGGAGCGGCCCGGATCGGCGCCGGCGCGCTTGTCCCCCTGACCGAGCGCTCAAGCCCGCTTCAGGAGCGTCACGAGGTCGGCGAAGGCGTCCTCGACCGGGAGGCTGTCGTTCACGAAGGCCTGCGTGAGAAGACCATCCACCGCGGCCATGACCACCATCGCCCGGACTTTGGCGGCTCTCGGCCCGAGGCCGCCGCGGGCCAGGACGCCGGTGAGGGCCCCGAGCCACGCGCCGAGCGCCCGCTCCACGAACGGCCGGTACAGCGGGTCCTGGGTGACGACCCCGGCGACGTAGACCTCGAGCAAGAACAAATGCTGCCTGCGGGCAGCGTCGGTGCGCACGTGCCGCCATAGGTGGGTGAGGGCATCGGTGGGGTCTGGGCCGGTCTGCTCCAGCTCGGCGAGGATCAGCTCCCAGTCGTCGGCGAGCCGATCGAGCACCGCGGAGACCAAGCCCTCCCGCGATCCGAAGTGGTACACCAGCATCCGGGCCGACGTCCCGAGCGCGGCGGCGAGAGGCCGAAGGGACAGCTGCTGCAGCCCGTTTTCCACCACCCAGGCGACCGCGCCGGTCAGCAGCACCGCCCGTCGGTTCGCGTCCTCCACCGTCACCCGCTCTCGATTCGCCATGGAGCCCGAATGTAACACCTGTTACATCGACGGGAACCATCGACCGGGGGCCCGTCCTTCGAGGGGCCCGCGGGCGGTCGGTCAACGCAGCCGCTGCGCCCCGCTCGGGTTGATGGACGAGACATAGCGCTGCGACTCCAGGCCGGCCTCGCGAAAGGCGACTTGCATCGCCGCCGCCACCCGGAAGGCGACGTCGGCGCCGTCGCACAGGGCGAAGACCGCGGGTCCGGCTCCAGAGATCCCTGCGCCGAGCGCCCCGGCGGCGGCGGCGGCGGCGCGGACGGCGTGAAAGCCGGGGATGAGCCCGGCCCGCCTCGGCTCTGCGACCACGTCTTCGAGCGCCCGCCCCACGAGGGCGAAATCGGCGGACATGAGCCCGGCGACCATCGCCCCGACGTTGCCCCACTGCTGGATGGCGTCTCGCAAGGGGATCTGCGCCGGGAGGAGGGCGCGGGCCTCGGAGGTGAGGACCTCGAGCGCAGGCAGGACCACCGCCGCGAACAGCCCCGGGGGCCCGGGGAGCTTCACGGTGTCGCAGGTCAGGTTGCTGCGCACGAGCACGATGCCGCCGAGCAGGCACGGCCCCACGTTGTCGGCGTGCATCGCTCCGCCGCTCGCGATCGCCTCTCCGGCGAGCGCGAAAGGGAGCAGCGCGTGTTTGTCGAGCGGCCGCCCGAGCAGCTCGTTGACCGCCACCACCGCTCCCACCGCGCTCGACGCGCTGGATCCGGCTCCGCTCCCCACGGGGATGCCTTTGTGGATGGTCAGCCGAACCCCCGAGCGTTCGCCCAGGTGGTCGAGCAAGGCGAGCGCCGCGACCCCCGCGGTGTTGCGCTCGATGTCGAAGGGGATGCCGTCCGCGGCGCCGCTGACCGCCTCGATGACGAGGTCCGAGCCCGGTCCTCGGCGGGCCACAACGGTGTCGCCGGGCCGGTGGAGCGCAAAGCCGAGGACGTCGAAACCGCAACCTACGTTGGCAACGGTCGCTGGCGCGTACACCTCCACGTCGTCCATGGCCCAAAGAAGAGCCCGATTCACGGCTGACGGCCACCGCAAAGGCGGCGCCGGGCGCAAACGAACCGGCTCCGGGCGCAAGCTGGGCGCCGTCCTCGATCGAGACGCTCGACCGACCGCCGCTCTGCCACGGGTGAAGGCCCGGAGGGGCCGCCCGAACTGGCGGAGGAGGCGGACCGCATGAGACCCATGAAGACGCTCTGGCCGATCGCCGCCCTATGGGCGGGGTTTGCCCAGGCACAGACCCCCGAGCCACCGATGCGGGTGCGCACCCTCATCGTCGTGGACGACCCCGACGGCGGGGTGATGACCCGAAAGCTGAGCCAATCGGCAGCCTTGCTGTACGGAGGCTTGTCGAACCCGAAGGATGAGGTCGCGCTCGTCGTGGGCGGGGACAAGGCGAGCCTCGTGCCCCTGGTTCGAGCCGCGGACCCGGAGACGTTTCGCCGGGTCCGGGAGACGCTCGGCAAAGCGGGGGAAGGCAAGGCGGCTCCGCTGGCCCAGGTCCCTCGCATCGCCGCGGAGGTGTTCTCGACGCCGGCAGCGGGGGCCAAGAACGCGGTCGTCATCTTCGCGCACGCGCCTCGGGAAGGCCAGCCTGCGTCCCCGGCCGGGCCAGCCGGGGCGTTTGCGAAGCTCGGGATCCCGGTCTACGTGGTCGCGTTCGGGAACCGGGTGGACCCGAGCCGCTACCGGCCGGTCGTAGACCCGACCGGGGGCGAGCTGTTCGTCATTCGCAAAGGAGAGCAGCTCGAGCAGGCGTTCAGCTCGATACGGGCCCAGCTCCGAGACAAGGAGGCGATCCCGGTGGTGGGCGACCGGTTGGTGCTCGACGACAGCATCGGCGCGGCGACGGTGGTGATGGCGAAGCGCGGCCCCCGAGACGTCAACCGCCTCGTCACGCCGGGCGACCGGGTTTTGGGCGCGAAGACGAAGCACCCCGGCGTCGCTTGGAGCTCGTTTGCAGAGTACGACCTCGTGCGCATCGAGAGTCCCGAGGCCGGCACATGGCAGGTGCGCCAGCCCCCGGGGGCGCCGCCCGCTGCCTCCCACATCGAGGAGAGCGAGCTCCGGCTGCAGGTGCGCGTCGGTCCGCGGGAGCCGGTGCTCGGCGATCGCGCGATCATCGAAGCCTCGCTCGAGCGGGGCGGCAAGACGGTCAGCAGCTACGCCGAAGTGAAGCACCTCGTCCTCGAGGCGGAGGTGATCGACCCCTCGGGCCGGCTCCGGCCGGTGCGGCTCAACCGCGAGGGCGACGGGCGGTTCCGAGCCGAGCTCGACAACGAGATGCAGGGGTACCACCAAGTTCGGCTCACCGCGTTCAGCCCCGAAGTGCAGCGGGAGCGGCGCCTCAGCTTTCTCGTCCACCCGGCCTGCTTTCTCGGCCGCTTCGACCGCGCGGAAGGGCGGCTCGACATCGCCCTCAGCCCAAGCTGCCCCCGATTCGCGGAGCTGTTCGCCCGGGCCCTCGTGTTCGAAGGCGATGAGCTGCAGGGAGAGGTCCCGTTTTCGAGGGAAGGCAACGGCCTCGTGGCGATGCCGCCTCGTCCGGCGCTGTCGAAGGAGCACCGCCTCGAGATTCGCATCGAGGCCAAAACCCATGATGGGCACCGAATCGAGAGCGGCGCCGGCGGTCCGTTCCGGGATGTCGCAAGAGAAGCGACGGCCTGGGACGCGATCGTCGCCGTGCTCGAGCGCCTCCTCATCCTGAACGTGCCCGTCGTCGTCGGCGTCGTCGGCTTGGTGGCGGTTCGAGGGTCCCGGCGCCCACGCCGCGCCGGGTGGGCAAAGCTGGCGGAGGAGAACGAATGAACGTCATCGAGATGTCCCCCTGGATCCCGGCGATCCTCATCGAGCTCGCCCTCTTCGGGGCGGCGGGCGCCCTGTGGTTTCGCCACCAGACGGCCGCGCTGCACGTCAGCGTCCGCTCGAGGCTGCGCGAGGCGGCAATGGAAGTCGAAGAGGCCAGGGAGGAGGCCCGGAGGATCGCGCAGGACGCCCTGCGAAAGCGCAAGATCGTCACCTTCGACGCGGCGGATCTCGACCATTTGCGGGCGACCGGGGAGATGGCGGGCGACCCGGAGGCGTTCGTGCGCTTGAAGGCGCGCTTCGCCGAGACCGGGGAGGTCCTGGGCGGGCTCGGGACCTCTGCGGGCCTCCTGTCGGCGCGGCTCGCCGAGGTGATGGAGCGCCAGATGGAGGCGGTGAACATGGTCGGTCGGCTCGGCGGCACCGGCGGACTGCCCCCCGAGGTCAAGGAGAAGGCCGAAGCGATCCTCGACGTGTTCCGCATGATGGACGAGCTGCTGTCCTCGACCTACGAAGAGACCGACAAGATGGAGGCGGGCCTGCGGGAAGTGGGCGCGGCGGTCGCGGAGTTCCAGGCCGCCGACACCGCGGTTCGGTTCCCGTCGCTCGACGTGCTGAACCGGACGCTCGAGGGCAAGGCCGACGCCCCTGCGCCGCCGGGCCGAGAGGAGCGCTCGGACCGAGAAGACCGAGAGGAGCGCTCGGACCGAGAAGACCGCTCGGACCGAGAAGACCGAGAGGAGCGCCAAGACCGAGAGGAGCGCCCAGGTCGCACCTTCGATCCGGAGCCCGAGCAGGCCTTCTTCGCCTGACCGACGCTTGTCGCTTGGTCCCAGCCCGGCCTCGATCGAACCTTCGCCGGTGACCGCGCTTTCGGTTTGGCCGCCGCGCTCCGAGCCCGGCGGGAGCACGGACCGCCTTCGGGTGACCGAGATCTTCTTCTCCGTTCAGGGTGAGTCGTCCCACATGGGCCTCCCCTGCGTCTTCGTGCGGCTGACCGGCTGCAACCTGCGCTGCCGATGGTGCGACACCGATTACGCCTTCTCCGGGGGGCGGATGCTCAGCCTCGACGAGATCCTGGCCGAGGTCGCCGTGCACCCCACCCGCCGGGTGGAGCTCACCGGGGGCGAGCCCCTGCTGCAGAGGGCCACCCCGGAGCTGGCCGCGCGGCTGCTCTCTGCCGGGTACACCGTCCTGTGCGAGACCAGCGGGGAGCGGGACGTGCGCCGGCTGCCGGCCGGCGTGCACCGCATCGTGGACATGAAGCCGCCGGGGTCGGGCGAGGTCGAAAAGAACCGCTACGAGAACCTCGTGCACCTCGGGCCCACCGACGAGGTGAAGTTCGTGTGCGCGGACCGGGTGGATTTCGACTGGTCGGTCGGTATCGTGCGCGAGCACCGGCTCGAGGGGCGGGTGCCGATCTTGCTGAGCCCGGTCTACGGCGAGCTCGATCCCCGGCAGCTCGCGGAGTGGCTGCTCGCGAGCGGACTCGAAGCCCGGCTCAACCTCCAGCTCCACAAGCTCCTGTGGGGCGAGCAACCGGGTCGCTGAGCCGAGCCGCGCTCCGGCCGCGCCCCGGACTCGGTGTCCGCGGAAAGGCCCGACGGGCGGTCACTCGCCGTCGAAGGCCTCCCGGATCCGGTCGAACAGCCCGCCGCCCCCCTTTTTTCGGCGCCGGGTGGTCTCGCGCCGCTCCGGCCCACCGGCCGAGACGGTGGGCGGACGGGAGACGATCTCGCGCAGGCTCTCGATGCGCTGACGCTGGTCGTCGTCGAGGTCCTTCGGAACGTCGATGGTGAGATGCACGAGCAGGTCCCCAACCTGGCGGCCGCCGATTTGGGGCATGCCGCCTCCGTGAACCCGGACCACGTCCCCCGGCTGCGTCCCTGGCGGAACCTCGACCTTCCACGAACCTTGACCCAGTTTGGGGACGGTGGCCTCGCCGCCGAGGCAGGCGGTGGGAAAATCGACGGCCAGCTCGCAGTGGAGGTCGTTGCCGTTTCGGACGAAGGAAGGGTGCTGCTTCACCCGCAAGAACACGTAGAGGTCCCCCGGAGGGCCCCCGTGGAGGCCGGCGTGGCCCTCCCGCTGCAGCCGCAGCCTCACCCCGTCGTCCACCCCAGCCGGGACCCGGACCTCCAGCTTTCGTTTTCGCTCCACCTGTCCGTGACCACCGCAGGACCCGCACACCTTCTCCGGGATGCGGCCCGCGCCCCGGCAGGTCGGGCACGTCGTGGCGATGCGGAACGCTCCCCGCCCTTGAACCACCTGACCTCGGCCCGCGCAGGTGGTGCAGGTGTGGAGCCGCCCGCCTTCGGCCCCGGTGCCGTCGCAGGCGTCACAGTGGGCGAGCTGGGTCACCTCGATGGTCCGGGAGAGCCCGGTCATCGCCTGCTCGAGGCTCACCTCGAGGTCGAAGCGCTGGTCGGCGCCGACCATGGGCCGGATGCCTCCGCCTCCTCCACCCCCGCCCCCGAAGAAGTCGGCGAAGATGTCCTGGAAGTTGACGAAGATCTCCCCGATGTCCTGGAAGCCGCCGGCACCGCCCCCCTCTACGCCGGCGTGGCCCCGCGTGTCGTACAGCTGTCGCTTCCTTGGGTCCGAGAGCACCTCGTAGGCGGCTGCGGCTTCGCGGAAGCGCTGGTCGGCCTCGGCGTCTCCCGGGTTTCGATCGGGATGGAACTTGAGCGCGAGCTTTCGGTAGGCGCTCTTGATGGTGCGCTCGTCGGCGTCCCGAGTCACCCCCAAGACCTCGTAGTAGTCGCGTGGGCCGGACATGCCGCCGCTTCTCAAGCACGAGGCCGGAGGTGTCAATCGAAGGGCCAAAACGGAGCGTTGCCGCTCCCTTGACTCCGGGTGCGGGCGACGCCCACCCTTCGCCCTGCCGTATGCCCGAGCCGACGCCCGAAACCGCCCTCGCGGCGTACCAGCTCTCCGCCGGCGCCTTCTGGGGCATTTTGGCTGCGTCCTCGGTGGTCATGGCCCTCGCCGCCGAGCAGGCCTACCTGTTTTGGGGCCTCGTCGGGCGGGCTCGCCACCTCGGCGGCGAGGTCGGCAAAGCGCTGCACCACGGGGATCTCGCCGCGGCCCGGACGGTGTGCGAGCGGTCCCGGTCTCCGGTGGCGGACGTCCTGATCGCCGCCCTCGACAAGATCTCGAGACCTGGCTACTCGGCCATCAAGGCGGCGGAGCGGGAGCGGCAGCGGTTTCGGCTGTGGCTGAGGCGGCGGCTGTGGGCGCTCGGCACGGTGGGCGCGCTGTCGCCGTTCGTCGGGCTGTTCGGGACCGTCGTCGGGATCATCCGCGCGTTCTCCGATATCTCGGCCAACGAGGCCGGGGGCTTCGCGGTGGTCGCGCAGGGGGTGTCGCAGGCTCTGTGGGCCACCGCTGGCGGCATCCTCGTCGCCATCCTCTCCGCGGCGCTGTACAACGTGTTCCAGGCTCGCGGGAACGAAGCGCTCGTGGAGGTGAAGCTCGTGGTGGACGAGTTCCTCGAGCAGCTCGAGGTGGCGGTGGCGCGGGTCGATGTCGCGACGCCCCCGCCTGAGGGCAGGCCAAAGGAGGACTGATGGCGAGCACGGGAGTGCCGAGCGGCGGAGACGAAGAAGGCGAGTCCGAGGGCACCGGATTCACCGAGCCCAACATCGTGCCGCTGGTGGACATCATGCTCGTGCTCCTGGTCATCCTCATGGCCGGCTCGAGCGCGATCGTGCAGGCGGGCGGGGCCGGCGAAGCGCCGGGCAGCGGGTTTCGGGTGAACCTCCCGTCGGGGACCGCCGACCAGGCGATGGCGACCATCGACGACGAGCTCGTCATCACCGTGCTCGAGTCCGGAGAGGTGGTGCTGTCGGGCGAATTGGTGGTGCTCGAGGACCTCGGGGACCGTCTCGCCGCCGAGGCGGAAGGAAACCGAGACCGGCTCGTCCTCATCCAAGCCGACGAGCGAGCGATGCACGCCCGGGTGGTCGAGGTGATGGAGACGGCGCGGACGGCGGGGCTCGCCAACCTCGCCATCGCGACCCGGGGGGCCAAGCCCGAGGAATAGCATTTTCCGGCTTGCGGAACCGGAAGCGTGCGCCTTACGTGGGCGCCATCACGCTCCCGACGCCCGTGGACGGTCGGCGTCCGTCGGCGTACATCGCGTGGACGGCGGGGCATGAGCCTGGGCCGGTCGAAAGGATCTGCATGAAGAAGGTGAAACTGGCCATCGTTGGCGTCGGGAACTGCGCGAGCTCGCTGGTGCAGGGGCTCGAGTACTACAAGCACGCTCCGGCCGACTCGGCCGGGCTGATGCACGCCGACATCGGCGGCTACACGCTCGAGAGCGTGGACGTGGTCGCGGCTTTCGACGTCGACGCCCGCAAGGTGGGCCGCCCCCTCGAAGAGGCGATCTTCGCCGCGCCCAACAACACGACGGTGTTTCAGCGGGAGATTCCGGCCACCGGAGTCACGGTGCAGATGGGTCCGGTGCTCGACGGGGTCCCGCCCCACATGGCCGACTACCCGGAGGCCCAGGCCTTTCGGGTCGCCGACGCCCCTGCGGTCGATGTGACCCAGGTGCTGAAGGCCACCGGCGCCGACGTGCTCGTCTGCTACCTGCCGGTGGGCTCCGAGGCGGCGGCTCGGCACTACGCGCAGTGCTGCATCGACGCGAAGGTCGCGATGGTCAACTGCCTGCCGGTGTTCATCGCCTCCCACCCGGAGTGGGCGCAGAAGTTCGAGAAGGCGGGGGTTCCCATCGTCGGCGACGACATCAAGAGCCAGGTCGGGGCGACCATCATCCACCGGGCCCTGGCTCGGCTGGTCAGCGACCGGGGCGCGAAGCTGGATCACACCTACCAGCTCAACACCGGGGGCAACACCGACTTCCTCAACATGCTCCAGGAAGAGCGGCTCAAGACCAAGCGCATCTCCAAGACGGAATCGGTCCAGTCGCAGCTCGACGAGCGCCTCGACCCGTTCGACATCCACATCGGTCCGTCGGACTACGTCGCCTGGCAGAAGGACAACAAGGTGTGCTTCCTGCGCATGGAGTGGCGGGGCTGGGGCAACGTGCCCATGCACATCGAGGCCCGCCTGTCGGTCGAGGACTCCCCGAACTCGGCCGGCGTCGCAATCGACGGCATCCGGCTCGCGAAGCTGGCCCTCGACCGGGGACTCGGCGGCCCGGTCGAAGCGGCCTCGGCCTACCTGATGAAGCACCCCCCGAAGCAGATGCGGGACAGTGAGGCCCACCGGCTCATCGCCGAGTTCATCGCCGGCTGACCGATCCCGGGCAGGCCGTACGCGCCTTTCCTCAGACCAGGCGGATCAAGCCGTCACGCTCGAGGCGGCGCACGATGTCGAGCGCCTCGAGGTCGTGCATCGGGCTCACTTGGATGATCGCGTGCACGCTGCGGCGCCCGTCCACCCGGCCGAGCACGTAGCGCTCCCTGGCGCTCAAGCCCCGAAGCTCGTCCTCCGCTGGAGGTCGAGCCCGGTGGGGGACGGCGTCCCGCAACATGGCCGTCATGGGCAGCTCGCGGGCTTGGGCTTCGATGTCGCGGCGGAGGTCGGCGTAGGCGCGGTTGCCGGGGTCGAGCCGCGCTCCATCCCGAAGATGGCGCATGGCCTCGCCGAGCCGGCCGGCGTCGATCGCCTCCCTAGCGTCGTTCAGGGGGTCGCTCGTGCTCGGTTGCCTCGGTGGCGGCGCGGTGTGGGGCGCCGGGCCGACGGCTCCGAAGCGGTTCAGCTCGAGAAGACAGGACGCGACCAGGTAGTCGGTCGCGTGCAGCTCGAGGCTGATCGCTTCCATGTCGAGACCTTGCCTGGCGAGCTCGAGGATACGGGCCTCGAGGCTGTCGCCGGTGGCCGACGGCGGCACCCGGTCTTCCACCACCGCGATCGGCCGGCTCGGGTCGGGGAACAACCTCCGAAACCGCGACCACATCTCGGCGCGGGCGATCCCCTCCCGGTGCAGGTCGATGAGCGGGACCGCGACGTCCACCAGCGGCCGAGGTTCGGCCACCGGTGCATCGGTGAACACGAAGTGCCCCCATCGCCAGCGAAAGGCGTCGAGCAGGGACTCGGCCATCTTGATCCGCAAGGTCTGGATGACCTGCTCTTCGGGCACGATCCCGATCATGACCAAGATCCGGCCGAGCAAGACGTCGGTCTCTTTCTGGGTCTTGTAGGCGCGCCCGAGCTGAACCTCGGTCAAGAGCCCAAGGTGAAGGAGGAATTGCCCGAAAAACTCGCGGGCGTCGTTCGAGGCCGCCCGCTTGAGCGCGCCGCCGTGGATCGAGAACTCCTTTCGAACGGTCTCCTGCTCGACGATGAGGTGGCCGCTGGTTCGGCGGTTCGCGAGCCAGACCACGACGTCGGCGAGCGGCATGACCGACAGGTCCCCTTCGAGGCGCCCCATCCCGGTGTGCCTACCCGATCCCCGCCCCCGGCAGAAGATGAAGCCTCGCTCGTCCCCAAGACGTGCGCGCCCGCTTGTCTCGGGCCGGCGGGTGACGGCAGGACAAGCCCGTGAGCCAAGACGCAAGCCGTGGGGACCCGACCACCTCGCTCGACCGCTACGAGCCCCAGCCCTACGTACCGCCGGCGCCGGTGGCGGCGCTGGTCCTCGGTCTGGTGCTGCTCGGAGCCGTAGGGGCCGCAGGCAAGGGCGTCCTCGACGCGCGAAACGGGTCCGAGCGGCTGTCGCGCACGCTTCTGAGCATCACCCCCTACCGAGACGCTGCGATCGACTTCGAGCTCGACACGCTCGATGGGGGCAAGCTGCGGCTCTCCGATTTTCGGGGCAAAACCGTCTTCCTCAACTTCTGGGCCACTTGGTGCCCGCCGTGCATCGAGGAGATGCCCTCGTTGCGCCGGCTTCACCGAAAGCTGTCGAGCCACCCCGAATTCGTGTTCTTGGCGGTGAGCACCGATGAGGACTGGGAGCCGGTGCGCCGCTTCTTCGAGCGCGAGCCGGCCGAATTCCCGGTCCTGCTCGACGCGAAGGGGGTCCTCGCCAAACGCTACGGCACGACGAAGTTCCCGGAGACCTACGTCATTCGCGACGGTCGGGTGCTCGGACTGATCGTCGGGCCCCGGGACTGGGACGACTGGTTCGCCGAGAGCTGGCTGCGCGAGCAGCTGGCCGCCCGCTGACCGCTCGGCCCCGGGGGCGCGCTCTCGGGCGCACCCCCCGCCCGCTGGCCGCTCGCAACCGCTGCCCGCTCGGCCGCAAGCCCCGCTCGGCCGCCCATTCCGCAACCCCGCTCGGCGGCTCGTGCTCGGTGCCCGGTGATCGTCGCGGGCTCGCTCGCCGCCGTCGCTCCCGGACCTCGGCCGAGCCCGAGGCCGGGCGGAAGTGCAGCTTCTGCCACTCCCCGCGGACAGCGCATGCAGCTTCGGCACTTCCGGGCCGGCTCGGCGTCTTGGATCCCCAGAGAGGAACCGGTCAGGACGCGGATTGCGCTGGTCTTCTTCTTGCTGCGTTGTTGCGCCATGAGGGTTGTCCTGTTCGGGCTGCTCGCCGCAGCGATTGGATGCCAAGACCCACCGACCGAACCCGATCCGGATCCGCCCGATGCGGGCTCGGCCGACGCCGACAAGCCCTTTCTTGACGGCGGCCAGATGCTCAGGACTGTGATGCCGTCCGGGCAGCTCTTCCCTTCGGTCGAACGCTCGGCCGCGGGGCCGTGGGTGCTCGAAGGGCGGCTCGGCGCCCACGCCGTGGAGACCGCGAGCAGCGCTCGCTTTCGTTTGCAGGGTGGATTTCGGTCCCTGTCTCGATGACGGGGCCTAGGAGGAAGACGATGAGACATGGGTTTGCCGCGCTGCTCGGGCTCGCGCTCGTAAGTCCTGGCGCTGCGCACGCGGTGCAGCTGCCGTTCGAGGGGCGGGTCACCGGCGCCGATGGGGCGCCCGTCACGGGCATGCTGGCGCTGCGCCTTCGAATCTACGACGAGGCCGAGCAGGTGCTGTTCGAGGAAGAGCAGACCGTGGTCGCCACCGATGGGTGGCTGGCCCTGACCATCGGGGCGGCGGTGGATGTTCCTCCTGCCCTTTTCGCCGACGCCGAGCGGCCGCTGTTCCTCGGCTTGCGGGTGGACGGCGAGGAGGAGTTCTCTCCGCGCTTTCGGATCGGCTTCGTCCCGTTCGCGGTCCACGCGCTCGGTGCCGACGTCCCCGGTGTCCCGGGTCCTCCCGGTGCTCGTGGGCCCGCCGGTGAGGCCGGTCCGCCGGGTGAAGTCGGGCCGGCTGGCGAGGCCGGCCCGGCCGGTCCTGCCGGCGCGGTCGGGCCAGCGGGTCCGACGGGCGACCGGGGTCCTGCCGGTCCTGCCGGCGCGGTCGGGCCAGCGGGTCCGACGGGCGACCGGGGCCCTGCCGGCGCGGTCGGGCCAGCGGGTCCGACGGGCGCCATCGGCCCTGCCGGCCCTGCCGGCCCTGCCGGCGCGGTCGGCCCTGCCGGCCCTCGCGGCGCGATCGGTCCTGCCGGTCCTGCCGGCGCGATCGGGCCAGCGGGTCCGACGGGCGCCATCGGCCCTGCCGGTCCGGCTGGCGCCCGGGGTCCGGTGGGTCCGACTGGAGCGACCGGCGATCGGGGCCCCCCCGGCCCTGCCGGCGCGACCGGCGCGACCGGCGCAACCGGCGATCGGGGCCCCGCCGGACCGGTGGGCGCCGTGGGTCCCGCCGGTCCCCCCGGCCCGGTCGGCGCCACCGGTGACCGGGGTCCGGTCGGCCCCGCTGGTCCGACCGGCGCGACCGGTGACCGGGGTCCCCCGGGCCCCGCAGGGGCGACCGGAGCGACCGGGGCCACCGGCGACCGGGGGCCTCAGGGGGTGGCCGGTCCGGTGGGTCCGGGCGGTCCCGCTGGTCCTGCCGGTCCCACTGGGGCCCGGGGCGCGACCGGCCCCGCCGGCCCGGCTGGCGTTTCGGTGACATCCCGCGCGTTCGGGCAGAGCGCCGCGTGCCCGCTCGGCGGGGTGGAGCTGAGCTCGGCGACCGGCGTCACCACCGTGTGCAACGGGCCCCCGGGACCGCCCGGCCCAGCCGGGGTGCCGTGCACGAACTGCGTTCGCCTCGGGTCGATCAACGGGGCCGAGGTGCCGATCTATCGGAACCCACCTGCGTGCGAGGAGGGCCTGTTCCTTTCCACCGGGACCTGCTTGACCAGACAGTGTGGTATTTGTCCCGTTACCGTGGCCGTCATTCCAAGATACCTCACCTGTGCCGGAGGCTGCCCAAGCTGCGGGTCTCAGCAGACCTGTCCCCGGACCCTCGCCGGTTACCTGCTCTCCCCGTCGATCGGCAACTGATCCGGTCGCGGTGGATCGGCGGCCGGCCGAAGGATTTCGATCAGCGAACCGAGCTCGTCGAGCAGCCGGTCCAAGACGGCAGAGTCCCCCCGCTCGATGGTCCCGTCCTCGGCCCGCCGCGCCGCCCCTTCGGCGAGGAAGAGGTCGAGCGCGCTGCGCAGGTTCGGCTGCGATGCGGCCTCCGGGCGGGTGAGCCGACCCTCGGCGGTCTCGCGGACCCCGAGCCCGAGCGCTCGGTCCACGACCGTCTTCAGGTCGCCGCCGCCCTCGGGCAAGTCTTGGAGCGATCGCCCCATCAGCCGGTAGGCTTCGAAGAACGGGACGATCAAACCCACCAGCATTCGGGCCTCGGGGCTCTCGCCGAGCGCCTCCGTCTGCCCTGGGGCAAAGAGCCCGCGGCGCTCGAGCAGGGCCCACGCGGAGGCGAGGTTCTCGTCGAGGCCTCCGTCACGAAACGATAGAAAGAACTTGAGCAGGCGGGAGATTTTTTGGGCCGCGTTGCGAAGCCGAGCGCCGCTTTCGGTTGTGCTCCCGCTCACGATCGCCGCCGAAAGCGCCACCGCCGCGGGGACGAAGAACTGGAGGATGGTGTTCTTGTAGTAATCGAGAGTGGAGCGGGCCCGGGCATCGAGCCGATAGATGCGGGTGCCTTCCGGGGCGACCACGACGCTGAGCCATCGGTCCTCGACCAAGCGGCCGAGCGCCTCGCGGATCGCCGCCGCTCGCCCGGCGCCCTCGAGCGCCGCCGACCGTCGGGCCCCGGCGTCGTGAAGAAAGGACAGCGCTCGGTCGGCCCGGGAAAACAGGTCCTCCTCGGCCATGGTCGGCCGGTCGTCGGACAAGAGCGCCAGCGCCGCCACGGCCGTTGGGGTCACCCTGGTCACCCGGCCGATCCCGTAGACGATCCGGTGACCCAGCTGGTGTACGAGCGGACCGGGCGCGTCGGTCGGCAGCTTGACCCCCCGGGCGGCGGCGAACCCTCGCAGAGAGACCGGGTCATCGAAATCCACATAGACCCGGCCGTACCGAGACCTCAGGAGCTTCGCAGAACCCACCAGAGCGCCGACATCCTCCTTCGCCTTCTCTCCTCCGGCGAGCTCCTTTGCGAACGCTCGGGCCTCGATGATCTTCTCGTACCCTATCGAGACCGGAACGAAGGAGACATCGGGGATGCTCCCGTCGAGCACCGGGTCGGCGCACATCGCGAGCAGGCCCATCTTTGGGGGCAAGAGCCGGCCGGTCCGGCTCCGACCTCCTTCGATGAAGAATTCCACCGCGTGGCCTTCCTTGAGGAGCCGCCGAACATACGCGGCGAATACCGTCGCGTAGTGGCGGTCGCCCTTGAGGCTGCGGCGGATGAAAAACGCGCCGCCGCGGCGAAAGATGGGGCCGATCGGCCAAAAATCTAGGTTCTCGCCGGCGGCGATGTGCGGTGGGATGAGGTCGTTCTTGAAGAAGACCTGCGAGAGCACCAGGTAATCGACATGGCTCTTGTGGCTTGGGACGACGACGACCGGGCCTCGCTTCGCTGCTCGGCGAACCTTCTCGAGCCCGGCCGGGTCGACCTGGATCCCGTCGTAGATTCGGCGCCAGGCCCAATCGATGAGGGCGTCGTACACCCCGAGCCAGCTCGGCCGCATGTCGGCGGCGATGCGCCGGAGCATGCGGTCGGTCTTGGCCTCGAGGGCGGCGATCGGCTCTCCACGCTCGTGTTCGGCCGCGATCCAGGCGCGAACTTGGGGGTCGTTCTTCACCGCTTGCCTGGTTCGGGAGGCCGGCCGATGCACCGGCCCGGTGCGGACCTGCTCTTCCCTCGCCAGATGGTTCAGGATCGTCCACCGGACCTTCTTCGCGAGGGTGCGGTCGGTCGCGCCCGGCTCCCGGGTGAGCACCGCCGACAGATCCACGGGCTCGCCAACATGGAACCGAGCCGCCCGGTAGTGGCGAAAGAAGCCCATCAGCTCGCGGATCGCGCCTGGGGATTCGCGGTCACCAAAGACCGCGTCGAGCAGGCTCGGCCTCAGGCCCACCGGCTTGCGGGTCCACTGCAGCGCGACCGGCACGAGCAGGATCGGGCGGCTCCGGTTCCGCTGCGCGGTGATCAGGGCCTCTACGTGCCGCTCGGCGTAGGCGGTGCGGGTGGTGAGCGTCTTCGGTCGCCGCAGGAACAAGAGGGCGGGATCGCCGGCCGAGACCGCGTCGAGCAGGGCTTCGGCGGTCGGCGGGAACGCAGAGGCCGGGTGGTCGTGCATCCACCGGGGCCGAGGCAGGTCCAGGCGACGGAGCCGGTGCAGCACGAACAGCGGGTCGATGAGGCGCTTGGACCGGAGCGTGAAGACGACATCGCCTGCCAGCATGGACTGCGCGAGCCGCCGGTGGACGTCGGCCTCCGTCGGGACCTGATCGAAGAAGCCACCGAGCAACCGGGTGAGCGGCCCGGCGGGAGCGGAGGTCGTGACGGCGCGAGCGACCAAGCCCCGCGAACATAGGCCGCCCCGCCCGCAGCGCCAACTCTCCTGGTCCCCCCACCGGCGGACGCGGCCGGCACCGTCGGCGAGCCCCCTCGCCGAACGATCACCGGGCGACGCCCAGGACCTTCGTCACCCCACTCGACGAGCTCGGAGCTCGTCGGGGGGGCCTTCATGCCCCACTCGACGAGCTCGGAGCTCGTCGGGGGGGCCTTCATGCCCCACTCGACGAGCTCGGAGCTTGTCTGGAGGCCCTTCATGCCCCACTCGACGAGCTCGGAGCTTGTCTGGCGACCATTGGTCCCCCACTCGACAAGCTCGTAGCTTGTCCGAACGCCTCCGGAGGCCCGATCGTTATTCCCGACCTAAGGATTATAACGGAAAAAACGAAAGACCGCCCCCACGTTGGGGATGGGGCCGCGCCGCTCCCAGACGAGGGTCCCGCCGACGAGGAGCGCCGCGTGAGCCTCAGCGGGGAGCGCCTGAGGCCACAGCTCGACCTCGACCGGCGCGCCCTTGGGGACGTCCCGGAACTGCGGCTGCGCGACCGCGAGCCTGCGCCCGTGTCGTCGAGCTCTTCCGTCTGACAGCCGGCGGGGCCGACGCGGAGGAGCGACGCCGCCATCGCCCCGCTCGCGCTCTCGGCCCAGCTCCGAACCGCGTCGAGCACGCTCGGGGGTGGGCTCGCGCTCCGAGCGCCGTAGCGGACGCACTCGGCGAACTGCGAGCGCGCCCGCTCGATCAAGACGTGACGACGGCAGTGGGGACACACGGTGGACCAGCGCGAGATGCGGACGACTTGGGGCATGTCTGGGCGAGCGTCGCAGGACCGTACTGACCACGAACGAACCGCTCTCCCGAGCGGGGTGATGGATTTCCGAGGCTGGAGCGGCGGTCGTGGCGGGCCGGCGGTGTCGCCCCGGCGCTCGCCTCTAGACCGGCGGACAGAACCGGGCGATGGCGCGGAGCACCCCGAGGCTGCCGATGAGGTGGGTGTCGGCCAGCA
>DAIQNR010000056.1:0-38601 GCA_036788295.1 Myxococcota bacterium | reverse complement strand
GGAGCCCGGTTTCAAGGTGAATCTCGCATTCCCGAAGTCGGAACTTCAGTCTAGAGCACCGATCGGGTTGGACCAACGCCCCAGGCTCGTTTCCTGCGTCCCTGGCCGTCCGGTCGCCTTCGGCGACCCTCGAGGGGCGGCTCCGTCGGTTACGGGGAGTAGCCTCGGTCCGCCGCCGGACGTCCAAGAACACAGGATCCTTCGCCTGGAGGCGCCGTTCCAACCCGTTCGGTGCTCTAGGATCGCCCGTTTTCAGGTGAGGGTGCCTTCGAAGGCGGCGCGGTATAGGTTCGCGTAGTCTCCGCGGTCGATTGGGAGGGGGTTGCCGGCGCCGGCGGGGTCCACCTCGGCCATGGCGGCGAGCTCGTCCACGTCGCCTGCCTGCATGCCGATCTCGGCGAGGTTGTGGGGGATCGAGAGCGCCGAGCGGAGGTCGAGGACGAAGCCGAGCAGGGCGTCGAATCCGGGGGACATGAGGCCGAGCGCGCGGGTGAGATCTTCGGCTCTGGCCTCGATGACCGGGCGGTTCTTCACGAGCACATAGGGCATGACCACCGCGTTGGTCAGGCCGTGGTGGGTGTCTCGCCGCGCGCCCAGCGGGTGGCTGAGCGCGTGCATCGCGCCGAGGCCTTTTTGAAACGCGGTGGCGCCCATCATCGAGGCGGTGAGCATGTCGCCCCGGGCGTCGATGTCGTTTCCATCCCGATAGGCCCGAAGCAGCGCCCGATGAACGAGCCGCACCCCTTCCACCGCGATCCCGTCGGCCTGCGGGTGGTAGCCGGGAGCAAAGAACGCCTCGAGGCAGTGGGACAGCGCGTCCATCCCGGTCGCCGCGGTCAGTCCGGGCGGGAGCGAAACGGTGAGCTCGGGGTCGAGCACCGCCGCCGCTGGCATCATCTTCGGGTGAAAGATGATGACCTTTCTTCGCTCGGCCTCGTGGGTGATGACGCTCGCTCGACCCACCTCGGCTCCGGTGCCGGCGGTGGTGGGCACCGCGATGGTCGGGACCATGCCGGCCACGTCCACCCGCCGATGGTTGTCGCCCACGTCTTCGAAGTCCCACAGCGGCCGGGACTGCCCCACCATGAGCGCGATGGCTTTGCCGGCGTCGATGGCGCTGCCTCCTCCGAGCGCGACGATGCCGTCGTGACGGCCGAACCCGAACCGGGCGACGCCCTCCTTCACCGCGGCGCCGGTCGGGTTCCCCGACACGTTCGAAAACAGTCCGAGGGGAGAGTTGGGCGTGGCGAAGAACTCGATGACCGCCTGCGTGAACACGGGGGTGTCGCACAGCGTCGTGTCGGTGACCACCATGGGCCGGTGAATGCCCAGCTCGGCGCACAGAGCGGGCAACTCCACGACCCTCCCGGCCCCGAAACGAACATGGGTAGGATAGTTCCACTGGGCGCGCATGGCGGTGACCTCGTCAGCCCCTGGGGCCGGTCTGCAGATGAAAGCTCTTCGGCCTGGTGAAGCGCTCGAAGCCGAGCCGGCTCAAGGTCAGCCCCCGGCCGCTGTCCTTCACGCCGGTCCAGGCCAGCGATGGGTCGAGGTAGTCGCAGCGGTTCAAGAACACCGTCCCGGTCTCGAGCCGATCGCCGATCGCGAGCGCCGCCGCCTCGTCGCTCGACCATATCGACGCGGTGAGCCCGTACCGGCTGTCGTTCATCCACCGAATCGCCGCCTCGTCATCGACGACCGGCATGATCGACAGCACGGGCCCAAAGGTCTCTTCCCGCATGATCGCCATCCGGTGGTTCACCCCGGTCAAGACTTGCGGCGCCATATAGTTCGGTCCGAGCGAAGTCCCCGGAAAGTCCCGGTCGTCCACCAAAAGCTTCGCTCCCCCGAGCAGCGCGGCGCTGACTTGCCCGCGCACGAAGCGGTCGTGCCCGGGCCGAGCGAGCGGGCCGAGCGTGGTCGCCAAGTCCCGCGGGTCACCGAGCACGAGCTTCTTGGCCGCTTCGATGGCGCCCTCGACGAAGCGGTCGAACAGCGAGTGGTGCACGTACACCCGCTCGACGGCGCAGCAGCTCTGTCCGGAGTTGAAGAAGCAGCCATCGGCGATCTGCTCGACCGCGTGGTCGAGGTTCGCGTCCGCCCTGACGTAGGCCGGATCTTTTCCGCCGAGCTCGAGCCCGAGGTCCAAAAATCGCCCCGACGCCGCCTTCACGACCGCCCGGCCGCCGCTGACCGACCCGGTGAAGGCGACGTAGGCCACCCGTGGGTCGGCCACCATCCTGGCGACGGCGTCGTGGTCACAGTGGACGACTTCGCACACCCCCGGGGGCAGCCCGGCCGCCTCGAGCAGCTCGGCGTAGCGCTCCCCGACGGCGGGGGCCTGGGGGCTGGGTTTCAAGACGACCGCGTTTCCGGCGAGCAGCGCCGGGACCACCGCGTTGACCGCCGTGAGCCAGGGATAGTTCCAGGCGGGGAGCACCAGCACCACGCCGAGCGGCACCCGCTCGATGTAGAGCCGAAACCCGGGCCGATCGTCGCCCGGCACCGGGGCGAGCGCGTCGGTGGCGAAGCGGACCATGGCCCGGGCCCGCTCGGCCGTGGTCCGCAGCTCGCTCGGTCCGTACCGAACCGGGCGCCCGATCTGGGGGGCGAGCTCGGCGCCGAGGACCTCCGCGGCCGCCTCGAGCCGGTCCGCGAACGCCGAGACGACCGCCTGCCGTCTCGGCAAAGAGGCCCTCCACCAGTCCGGGGCGGCTCGGCGAGCCCGCTCGAGGGCCCCATCGATCTCCGATTCGGTCGCGTATGGCCGCTCGCACCACACGCTGCCGTCGATGGGAGAGATGACCTCGAGCCGAGCGTTCATGTCAGATGATCTCGAAGTACCGCGCGAGCTCCCAGTCGGAGACGTGCTGGCGAAACCGCTGGTCTTCCCAGCGGCGGCTGGTGGCGAAGTGCTCGACGAAAGCGTCCCCGAATAGATCCCGCGCCGCCGACGACGACGAGAGCCGGTCCGCGGCCAAACCCAGGGTGGTGGGCAGAAGCCGCTCCAAGGAGGGTTTCAGGTCGTAGGCGTTGCCCGCCACCGGGGCGTCGGGCTCGATCCTCTGCTCGATGCCCCAAAGCCCCGCCCCGAGCGCGGCGGCGGTGACGAGATAGGGGTTTGCGTCGGCGGCGGCGATGCGAAACTCCACCCGCTGCGCCTTTGCAGACCCGGGCACGACCCGCAGGGCGCAGGTCCGGTTCTCGATCCCCCAAGTCGCCGCGGTGGGGGCCCAAAACCCAGGGACGAGCCGGGTGTAGGCGTTGACGGTGGGGGCGATCATCGCGAGCAGCTCGGGCAGGAGCCGCTGCTGGCCGCCGATGAACCACCGCATCGCATCGGAGACCCCGTGGGGAGCCTTTGGGTCGAAGAAGACGTTCCGGCCGGAAGGGTCGGTCAAGGACAGATGCAAATGTCCGGATTGCCCGGGGAAATCGTTGGACCACTTCGCCATGAAGGTCGCCATGCGGCCCGACCGCTCGATCGCCGCTTTGGTGAACGTCTTGAATAGGTTCGCCCGGTCGGCTGGCTCGAGACCGGTCGAGACCGACAGCGCCGCCTCGAGCACGCCGGGCCCGGTCTCGGTGTGAAGGCCCTCGATGGGAAACCGCATCTTTTCCGCGAGCGAAAGCAAGTCCCGGTACAGCTCGCTGTGCACCGACGCCCGAAGCACCGAGTATCCGAAGTTTCCTGGCGTGAACGGGCGAAGATCTCGGTAGCGCTTGTCGGCGGCGGATTGGGGGGTCTCGTCGAAGACGAAGAACTCGTACTCGAAGCCAGCGTGAAGCGTGAGCTCGAGGGCCGCCGCCCGGTCGACCGCCCTTTTCAGCGTCGCCCGGGGGCACACGGCCTCCGCCGCCCCACCGAACTCGCACAAGAACAAGAGCACGCCGTCTTCGAAGGGGATGGTCCGGGCGCTCTCGGGCACGACGCGGACCAGGGCGTCCGGGTAGCCGGTGTGCCAGCCGGTGAGCCCGAGCCCATCGATGAGCTGGTCGTCACAGTCCCAGCCGAGGACGACGTCGCAGAACCCAAAGCCGGCCTCGAGCGCAGACAGCATCTTGTCCCGAGATACGTATTTGCCTCGGTGGATCCCATCGAGGTCGGTGAGCGCGAGCTTCACGAAGGGATGGGGGCTCTCGGCGACCAGCCGGGCCGCGTCTCGTGCGTTCGCCGCGAGCAGCGCCGACATGGACGAGCAAAGGCCCCGAAGCGCCGCGAGAGTCAACCGGCGGTCGGCGGACCGATGACTCCGGGGAGAAGCAGGCTGACTTTCGTGCCCTTGCCGACTTCGCTGTCGATGCGCACATCCCCGCCGAACGCGAGCGCCGTTCGCTTCACCATCACGAGGCCGAGCCCGGTGCCCCGCCGCCCCTTGGTGGTGAAGAACGGGCGAAAGATCTTCTCGAGGCTCGCCCCATCGATGCCCATCCCGTCGTCCTCGACCTCGAGGAGAAGCACCGGGTGGCGGCCAATGTGGGCCTCGTCTTCGGCTCCGCCTCTGCGGGCCGAGAGCCGCACCAGGCCGGATCCATTTCCCTCTCTCTCGGCGAGGGCGTGGATCGCGTTGAAGGTCAGATTGACGAGCGCGTTCACCAGCTCGCGCTCTCCGGCAGAAGCGCCCGGGACCCCCGGCTCGACCTCGACCACCAGCTGGGCGCCGGGCGGCAGCTCCCGCCGGGCGATTCGGGCCACCTCCTCGAGGACGGGCTTCGGCGCCACCGTCCCGATCGACGCCCGCATCGGTCGGGCGAGCTGCGTCATGTCTCCGATGAGGGCCCGGCCCCGATCGGTGGCGAGGCCGATGTCCTCCACGCACTCGCGCGCGGCGTCGTCCATAACGGTCTGGCCGAGGTACTCGGCGGCGGTCGAGACCGCGGTGAGAAGGTTCCCGAAGTCGTGGGCGACTCCGGCGGCGAGCACCTGCAGGGACTCCATCTCCTGGGCGTCGCGGGCGAGCGACTCGAGCTGGCGGCGGTGCTCGGCGGCGATCCGCTGCTCGGTCACGTCCTCGAAGACGAGCAGCCCGCCGAGGTCGGGGCCGTCGAGCGGCCGCCCGGAGATCTCGAGCCATCGGAGGCCTCGTCCCTCCACTTCGAACCGACCCATGTAGCGGTCCACCCGGCGTTGGTGCCGGATGACCTGCGCCGCGGGGCAAAGTTCGGGCGGGATAGGTTGCCCATGGACGTCAGCCTGGTTGCCGAGCTCCTCGGCCGCGACGAGGCCCTCGAGCTCGTCGCGCGACCGACCGATGGTCTGTTCGGCGGCGGCATTGACGGTGACGATCCGGCCGGAGCGGTCGAGCAGTAGGACGCCTTTCGGGAGATTCTCGACCAGATCGGCGAGCATGCGCCGGCTGTGGCCAACCGCGTCCCTGGCGTTCACCAGCTCGGTGACGTCGCGAAGGACCGCGATCTCGCTCGAGCCGGCCGGCAGCAGCTCGAGCCACCGCCCCTGCCGGCTTTGGACCCGGAAGGTCGCCGACGGCCCGCCCCGCAGGGCCAGCTCCAGGGCCTCGGCTTCCGACGGCGGCACCCGGCCGAGCAGCTCGCTGGCGGCGACCTGCCGGCTCGAGATGCCGAGCAGGGCCTGCGCCGCTGCGTCGAGCGTAAGCGGATCGGCCTCGATCCCGACGAGCCCGATGTCCGCGGCTTGCTCCGCCGCCCGTCTCGCCGCATCGGCGGCGTCGAGGCGGCGGCGAAGACTCGTGGCCTCGCTGACGTCGGTCCGAAAGAGGACGAGCTCTTCGCCCACCCGCGTGGCCCGCACCCGGTAGGCCCGCGGCGACGCCGGCCCCTCTGGACGATGGTCGACAAAGTCGATGCTGCCCCGATCCAGGTACGCCGCTGCGAGCCGGTCGATGCGCTGGGGGTCTTTCCAGCTCATGCGTCGGCCGACGAGCGCTTCAGGGGCGGCACCGAGCTGCTCGGCAGCGGCGAGGTTATGTCGAGATAGACGAAGTCCCGGATTTGGCCGTCCGGGCCGTAAAGAGGCTCGCACCAGAAGACCGCCTCGAGCATCCCGTCGAAGGTGCCCCGCAGGCGGCCGTCGGTGGAGCGGGCGAGCGCGAGAAACGGGTCGAGGTCCACATGGGAGACGAAGACGCCCCCGCTCGGGGCCGGCCACGCCGCGAGCGCGACGAAGCCGAAACTCGGGTCGCAGAAGTACACGACGACCTCGACCGCCCCGCCTGTGCCGACTCGGTCGAGGGCGGCCCTCACCGCTCTGCCCGTCGCCTGAGCGTCCGGGTCGAGCTCGGCCGTCGCGAGGACGCTGGCGTAGGACACGCCCACTCCGGTGGCCTCCGCTCGGTAGGAGGAACTCCAGCGCCAAGCCTCGTTGACCGCTTCGATGCGACCGTCCGGCCCAAGCCTGGCCACGGGATGGCCGAAGACGTCGCAGGCTGGGTCCGCCGTGGAGTCGGCGAGCGTCTCGAGCACCGGAAGCAGCTGATCGTCGAGGCAGCGCCTGAGCGAGACCTGGGCCAGCGTGTCGCCCCCGCAGACCTCGATGGGCCGCCTCGGGGTCTCTCGAAGCGGCTTCATGCACAAGGGTTAACCCAAACATGCAAGCTTGTGGAAGCTCCGAACGGGGGGAAACGAGCCCGGAGGCTCAGAACACGAATTTTGCCGTCTTCTCGGTTTCTTCCGAGGCCGCCGCGAACGCCGGGAACTTCAGTCGGCGGGCGTTTCGCTCCACGCACGGCGCGATCGACCGAGCGACCTCGTTGCTCGCGTCCACGACCCGGCTCTTCACCACCTGCCCATCGCCGCGAATGGTGAAAGCGACTTGCAGAGCCCCCGAGGGACTCCCGAGCCGGGACGTGCTCTCGAGGCAGCGCTTCATCCCGCCCCAGTCGTTCACCACCGACTGAAACGCTCCGTCCGACAGTTGGGGCGGACCGGCGGGCTCCGGCTTGGGGGCGGGGGTTCGGGGGGGCCGCCTCTTCGGGGGCGGCTCCGCCTCGGCGGTTCGCTCCGTGGGCGGCGGTTCTTTGGGGCGCGGCGCCTCGAGCAGCTGTCGAAACGCCTCCGCGTCCTCGGCCGGCTCGTCGGGGTCGGTCGCCGGCTCGGCCTCCGGAGCCGCGGCGGCGTCCGCTACGGGCGTCTCCGGCTCGGGCAGAACCTCGTCGCAGCCGAAAAGCGCAATGCAGAGGAGCGTGGAGATGAGGGGACGATTGGCCATCGCAGACTCCGAGGGCGAACCACCCGCCCTACGCGCTGCACGTACGGTAGGGGACCCCCGGCTGGCAACCGTGGCCGGCCCTCGAAGGTTCGAGCCGTCGCAAAACGCAACCGGCGGCGCGACCCCGGGCGCTGGCCATCGGCTCGGCCCGACCTGGACACCGTCCTCGCTTGCGGGGGCCGCGTTTCGGGGTCACTGTCGAGCGACCCGTGGAGTTCGTCGTCATCGCCGCGCTCGCCGCCGCTGGAGTTGGGCTGGCCCTTCCCTTCAAGGACAGCCGCGTTCGGGAGCGCTGGCGGGAGCTGGCTTCGAGGCTCGGCTTTCAGTTTCAGCCCGGCCAGCTGCTCGAGAGCGACGGGATGGAGGGCCGGTTCGGGGGCTACTCCGTGCGGATCGACAACCAGCGCAGGCAGGGCACCCGGATCGCGGTCGCGTTCTCGGGCCCGAAGGACCTCCGGGTCCAGCCTCGGCACCTGTGGTTCTTCGAAGCCGGCGAGCGGAGCGACGACCGGCTGTCCCTCGAGGACGAGCGGGTCTCGGGCCTCGTGCGCCAGGTCGGGCTCGCCCGGCTGTTCCTCGTGCTGCTCGACCCGACGAGCGAGGCCCGGCTCGACGCGGGGGTCTACTCCGCCCACGTGTCCATCGAGCGGGGGGAGCTGGTCTTCTCCTGCCCGGAGCGGATCGACGACCCCGAGCTGCTCGGCGCGGTGCTCGGGGGTCTCGCCCGGCTGGCCGAGGGCCTCGAGCGCCCGGACCGGCTGGCCGAGCGACTCGGTGAAAACGCCCGCGCGATCGCCGCTCCGGTGTGGCGAAAGCTGGCCTGCCTCCACCTGCTGCTCGAGCACTTCCCGGAGTCCACCGAGTGCGGCCGGGCCGCGTGGTCGATCGCGCAGGCGATGCCGGTGCACTCCCCGGACGGCCTGCGGCTCCGCCTGCTCGCCCTGCGGCATCTGCACGTGGGCAACCCTCGCTCCGACCTGCTCCCCGTGGTGGACGAGGCCCTCGGCCGTCCGAACCCCGCCCTGCGGGCGGTCGCGGTGGAGGCGCTGCTGTCGCTCGGTCCCGACCAGGCCATCCCCCGGCTGGTCGAAGCGGCCAAGGACAAGAGCCCGCAGGTGGCGGGGGTGGCGCTCCGCCTGCTCCCGCTCGTCGCGGATCGGGCCGAGGCCCGGGCCGAGCGGGCGCTGCTCGAGCTGCTGTACCGGGGGGAGGCAGAGACGAGGCTCGACGTGGTCTCCGCGCTCGGCTCCATCGGCAGCGCCCGGGCCATAGGCCCGCTGCTCGACCTCGAGCGGGTCGCCGACCCGGGCGTCAAGCGGCTGTGCCGCCACGCCCTCGCCCGGCTGTCCAAGGCTTATCCGGAGCGCCAAGGGGGCTCGCTGTCGCTGGTGGGTTCCGGCGGCGAGCTGTCGCCTCCGAAATAGTTTCACTCCAGCTCGGCCCGGTCGCCGGGCCTCCACAAGACCTCGGACTCGCCCCGGTCATGGACCGCGCGGCGGCCCATGACGAACAGCCAGTCGGACAGGCGGTTGACGTAGGCGAGGCACTCCGGCCGCTGCGGCTCGGCCCGGTGCATGTCCACCAGGTGGCGCTCGGCCCGCCGACACACGGTGCGGGCTTGGTGCAAAAAGGCAGACAGCATGCCCCCCCCAGGCAGGATGAACGACCGAAGCGTAGGCAGACCCGCGTTGGCGGCGTCGATCTCTTGCTCGAGCCGGGTCACGTCGTCGGCGGTGACCAGGCGCTGCTGGGGGTGGCGGTCTTCGGGGAGCACGGCGAACTCGCCGCCAAGGTCGAACAGCTCGTTTTGCACCCGCCGCACCTTGCCGAGCAGCCCAGCCGGGCCCGGCGCTCGCCGGAGGTCCTCGGCCACGAGACCGAGGCAAGCGTTCAATTCGTCCAAAGTGCCGTAGGTCTCGATCCGGGGGGCGGTTTTCTCCACCTCTTGGCCTCCGGCCAAGCGTGTGGTCCCAGCGTCGCCGGTTCGGGTATAGACTCGATTGATGACCAGCCCCATGGGTTGGTCTAGCCACGACGCCGAGCCTCGGTCCAGCCAAGGCGACATGGGCACCGTCCGAAACGCCCACATCTGCACCCCCGAGTTCCGTTCGCGCTTCCCATCCGCGCGAGCCGAAGGCCACCGTCCGCGCGGTGACGGTCGCCGCCCTCATCGCCCTCGGCACGAACCTGGGCCCTCTCGAGCAAAACCTGCTCGAGGCCCTCGCCCGACTCGACCAGCCCGGGACCCGGGTGCGGGCCCGGGCCCGCGTGTACCGATCCCGTCCGGTCGGACCGCCCCAACCGGACTACCTCAACAGCGCCGCCTTGGTGGACGTCGATCTCGAGCCGCTCGAGCTGCTCGCCCGGCTGAAATCGGTGGAGGCGGACATGGGGCGAGTCGCGGGAGAGCGGTGGGGTCCGCGGCCCATCGACCTCGACATCGCCCTCTTCGGCGACCGCCAAATCGACCGGCCCGAGCTCATCGTTCCCCACCGGGAGCTCGCCCATCGGCGCTTCGTGCTCGGCCCGCTCCATGACCTCGCCCCGAGCGCGGTGGTCCCCGGGCTCGGCGCGACCGTGGCCGCCCTGCTTCAGCGGCTCGAGGACGACCTGGTCGTCGTGGATGACCGCTGCCTCGACCGGGCCGGCCTCGGCCTGCCCGGTCTTTGACCGGTGATCAGCCGGACAGCGTCTCGAGCATCACGAACACGAGCACCCCGGTCGCGGAGACGTACAGCCAGATCGGGAGCGTGAACCGGGCGAGCCGGCGGTGGCCTTCGAGCCGGCCGGTCAGCGACAGATAGAACGTGAACAGCACCATGGGCAGCGCCACCACCGACAGCACGACGTGGGAGGCGAGCACCGAGAGGTACACCGTGCGCACGGCCCCTTCCCCCACGAACCGGGTGTCGCCATGCAGCGCGTGATGGACGACGTAGCCGACCAGGAACAGCGCCGAGAAAGCGAAGGCGGTCAGCATCCACCGGCGGTGGACCGCGTGGTCCTTTCGCCGGATCGCTCGGTACCCGAACACGATCGCCACCGTCGCGCACCCGTTCAGGCCGGCGTTGACGGCGGGCAGAAAACCGAGCGCGTCGCTCCGGGGACCAGCCTCCCGGCCGTACAAGAGCCAAAGAAGAGCAGCGCAGGCGGCGGCGCTCACCGCGATCACCCCGGCGAGCGCGGCGGCGGGGCGGTGGTAGGCGGAGTCCATCCGGCGACGACGGCTATCCCGTCGAAGCGGCGCCTCCAAGCGAACTTCACCGCTCGGTGAGCCGCCGCAGCGTTCTCACGGTGGGAAAGCCCCGAAACAAAAACACCTGGGGGTGGGCCTCGAGCTGGGCGAGCAGCTCCGGGTCGCGGGCGAGCGCCCGATCCACGCCGAGAAAGAGCTCGGGGTCGGGCTGCTCGATGAGCTCTTCGAGCCGAGCGAGCAGCGGGCCCCGGTGCCACCGGTGAAAGAGCTCGACCACCACCGGCGGACCGGACTCGGGCACGAGCGCGAAGTCGGGCACGGCGAGCCCCCGCGCCCCGGTGATCCGCGGCGGCGGGCTCGGATCGATCGACCACCCCGGCCGGTCGAGCCGGTCGAAGGCCTGCGACAGCTCTTCGGGCACATGCCCGGGCGCGCCGCCGATTGGGGAGACGAGCGGCGAGGTCTCGTCGAGCTCGAGCCGAGCCGAAGGCCGGTTCGGCATCTTGACCTCCGCCGACAGCTGCCAACGGTCGAGCCGGGGCACTCCGGTGAGGAACCGGGCCAGCTCGAACCCGTAGCGTTTGGCCCCGTCGAAGATCGCCGCCGGACCCTCCACTCCGATCGCGCACCCCTCCGCCGTCGCCGTGACCTCGGCCACCAGCCGGCAGAAACGCAGCCACCGCAGCAGCCGCCGGACCTCTGGGCGCCCGGCCGGACCGAGCCGCAGCTCCAGGCGGCGGGCGTAGAGCACGAGCCCCTGGGCGAGGGCCAGGTTGTACCGGTCGAGCAGGGCCTGGGCGTCGATGGGTTCGAACTCGACCACCAACCGCTCGGCCGGCAGGTCCCCGTGAAGCCCCGCCCGCAGCGGCTCGAGCGGACCGAGCCGCTCCTGAAGCGCCGCCTCGTAGGTCGAAAACGGTGCGTCGGGCGAGAGCTTCGCCAGCTCGTCCATGGCCACCGCGAACGCGTGCGCCCGCCGAGCCGCTGGCTCCTCTCCCGGTTCGGCGACCGTCAACCGGTCTTGCAAGAGCTTCGCGAGGCCCCGCCCGATCTTCGGCTTCGGATCCTGAAGGACGATGGCGGACAGGTCGCTGTCGATGTCCCCCCACCGGCACCCCGGCGCCGCGTTCGCCACCTCGAGCAGGGATTCGGCCAATGCCCGCACCGCCGGGGCGGCCGGATCCACGAACCGGGGCCGAACCCGGCCCTCCCGGACGGTGAAGGCCAACAACTCCCGGGTGAGCACGCCGCGCCAAGCCTACACCACCAGGGTTGCCGCTCGTGCGATCGGTCGAGATCTTCGAAGCCGCGCGGACGCTCGCTCCGGCTTCGGCGCGCCCCCAGCGTCGAGTGCAGGTCGCTTCTAGCGGCGGACGAGGACGAGCTCTTCGTCGAGGGCCTGCAAGATCGCCTGCGCCTTCTCTCGGTGGCCCGCGTAGGCGGCGACCGAGATCCGCTCGCAGTGGGTGACGTAGCGCTGCTCGATGACCAGTCGGCGCCCTTCTTTCCGGCTCGACCGCTCGAACGTGAAGCACGGGGCCTCGATGCGCCGATCGCTCGGGAGCCGGCGGTTCTCGAGCCCGGGCCCGAGCTCGATTTCGGTGCTCCACTCGTGCTCCTTCGGGACGCCGAGCACGAGCGGGTGCTGCCGTCGCTCCAAGGAGAATTGCTGCCGCGGAGAGAAAACCGCAGGGAGCCGCGCGCGGAGCTCCTGGCCTTCCCGACGGGCGAAGCTCGGCACCTCGAGCTCGACCCGGAGGTGGGCTGGGACCTCGAGATCCTTCACCTCCTCGGCGACGACCGCGCGGGAGAGCGCGCCCCCGTAGATTTGGCTCGCGAGCCCCTGCATCGCCTGCTCGAGCGCGCGCGGGTTGCGAGCGAGCCGGCGAAGGCCGCTTCCCTCCTGGCCTCGGCCCCGCAGATCGAGCACGCCGTGGGCCGCCCCGTCCGCGCCCACCGAGAGCCGGGTGGCCATGCTCTGGCCGTTCTCCGCCGGCGGCCGCAGGGGGATCGGGCGCCACTCGTGCGCATTGGACTCCGGGTCGAAGACGAGCGCGGGCACCCCCGTGCTGTCCTCACGGAGCGCGGCGAGGTCGAGCCCGTCGGCGGTGCTGTCCACGAAGAACCCCTGCTCGAGCCCCGGTTGGGCAGGCACGTAGACGATCGCGTGATCGAACTGCTGCATCGGGATCGAGCGGAGCAGCGGCCCCCGAGGCCGAGTCCGAAGGAGCGCGAAGTGGGCGGCGAGACCCACCTGCCTCGCCAGTGTGATGAACAGGACCGATTTGTCCTTGCAGTCCCCGTAGCTGCGCTCCACCACCACCGGGGCGGCGTGAGGGCGCACCCCGGCGATGTGGTCCTCATAGTCCTGCTGATACCGGATCTCTTCCATCAACCATCGATGGATGCGGAGCGCCTTGTCTCTTTGCGTCTTCGCGTCCCCCACGATGCGAGCGGCGAGCGCGCCGATGCTCGCGTCGTCGCGAAAGGCGTCGGTGAGCAGCGCCTTCTCCCAGGCCAAGAACGTCTCCCAGTCCGGCACGGTGGATACGAGCATGTTGACCGCGACCTCCTGCGCGGTGGGCATCCCCGGCTCGGCGATGAGCGGCTCGATGTCCTCTGCCACCCACGCCACCCGAGCCATCCCGCCGACCTCTCGCTCCGAGCGCCGAACCCGGTCGAGCGGGTCCTGTTTCCACTCGTGCAGCCCGCCGCCGGCCGGGCGCCACAAGACCCACTCGCTCCTCTTGACGTGGGTCGCCGGGGCCTGAAACCACCACCCGCGGGCCATGTGCCTCGACAGGTATCCCACCGGCTTGTCGTCGTGCCGAAACTGTAGGACGACGGTACTGCCCACCGAGAGGTTTCGAAAGCGCGCGGTCCGGGAACGAACGCTCGATACTTGGGTGCGGCGGCCGTCGGGGCCCACGACGTAGGCGTGGCGAACCCGGAGCCGGCCGCCTGGGCGCAGCCGCATCTTGGTGACCTGGTCGCGACCGGTCTCGTCGAGCACCCGCAGGACCTGGGTGACGACGTTGGTCGTGCTGCCGTCGGCCTCGAGCACCGTGACCTCGTGATCGAGCAGCTGCGCGAGGTGGGCGCCCGGCGCCACCTGTAGATTCGAGCCTTCCGCGACCGCGGCCGCGATCTCGGCTTCGCCCGGGATGTCCTCGGCCCATCGGCCCTCCTCGGACGGGCTCAGCCATGCGAGGCGGTTCGCGGTCCGCTCGTCGGTGGGGTCGCGGGCGAGGCGCTCCCTCCACGCCGCGATCGCCGCCGCGCGGTCGCCGGCCTGGTAGCGGATGGGGGCGAGGCTCGCCCACGGCGCGCTGTCGTCCGGGTCGTGGGCCCGAGCGGCCTCGATTTCGGCCGCGGCCTCTTCGAAGCGCCTCTGGCGGCGAAGGATCTCGGCGGCCTGAAGCCGAGGCCACGCCTCATGGGGCCGCGCCCGCCGCAACATCTGGGCGTAGGACAGGGCGTCCTCGAGGCGCTCGGCGTCCTGGGCATGGGCCATGAGCCGCTGCGCCGCGGTGATGTGCCCCGGCACCTCGGCGAACAAGGCTTCGTGGATCGCGCGGGCGTCGGCGTGAAAGCGCAGGTCGCTCAGGCAGCGGGCCCGCTCGAGCCGGGCGTAGAGCCAGCCTGGCCGCAGATCCACCGCCCGGGCCCACGCGTCGCACCGGTCTTCCGTCCAGCCTTCGGCCTCGAATTGCTCGGCCCAACGCTGGGCGAGCGTGGCCGCGCCCGAGGTCGAGACCCGCTCCTCGGCCCGACCGAGCGCCGCCCGGGCCTTCTCGAGCATCCCGTCCTGCTGGGCGAAGCGCGCCTTTTGGAGGAGGAAGAACGGCATCTCGTCCCCGTGCTCGGCCGCGAGCGCTTCGAGCAGGTCGCTCGCTTTGCCTCGCTCGCCGTGGTCCCAGGTGGCGGAGACCCGGTGGTAGCGGGCGTAGAGGCTGCTCGGCGCCCGCTGAAGCAGCTGGTCGGAGACCGCGAGCACGACCCGCCGAAGACCCATCGCGCTCGCTTCCTCGAGAATCAGAGCCAAGGTCCGCATGTCCCCTTCCCCCCGGAGCGCCGCGGCCCGGGCGGCGAACGCGGACGCACCGTCGAGCGGTGCGACCTCCGCTCCCCCCGTGGGGGCGGCCCCGGGCGGGAGGGGACGGATCGAAGGGCTGTGCGCCCCGCCCGGCCCGGTCACCCGGACCCCGAGCCGCCACGCCCCGGTGGTCTGGGCCGACTTCACCAGCAAGCGATGCCGGCCGGCGGCGAGCGCCAGCGGCACGACGAATTGATCGAAACTCGCCCCGGTGACCGCCCGCTCCGCGAACGCGAGCTGTCCATCGATCCACACCTGCACCGCTGCGGTGGTCGTCACCCGGAGCTCGTAGGCCCCCTCTTCGGCGGCCTCGAAGGCCGTCGTCGCGTAGGCGACCGCCCACTGGGTGGGGCTCAGCGCGGCGCCGAGGTCGAGCTCCGGCCCAAAAGGCGACAAGGCCGGCGCCCGCCAGCCCATCTCACCCACCATTCCCTCGTAGCGGGCGGACAGATCGATGGACCGCTCGGGCGGGAACGCCTCGTCGAAGGCTTTGCCCTGGTCGTTGTCCCAAGTGCCGATGATCCGCCAGTCGAAGCGGTTTCGGACCTGGTCTTCGAGGGCGCGAGAGTCTACCCAATCCCCCTCGAGCCACGCGATCTCGGCCGCCTCGCGACCGGCCGCCGCCCGTGCCGCCGGGTCGGGGTGCTGCGCGCCCAGCTGCTCGAGCGCGGCGTGGGCCCGCCGCCGCTCCTCGGGAGTCTCTACGGCGGCGGACAGAGCGCGCATTCGACGCACCGGTAGGGCCGCGGCCGGATCGAGCGCCGCCGCGAGCGCGTGCTCGAAGACCGCGGCCCGGTCGAGCCCGTCCATGACCGCGAGCACCCGGTCGAGGTCGTGCCGCACCGCAGAATCGGGCGCGAGACCCCGGACCTCGACCGCGGCCGCCCGGAGCGCTTCCGGGGTCTCGGCCAGGTAGAACCGCTCGGCGGCGGCGAGGGCCGCCTCCGTGGCCGCGGGCTCGGTCGGGACGAGCGCGGCGGGGGTCCGGCCGGTGGCGCAACCGGCCACGACGGCCAGCGCAAGGACGACCTTCTCACGTCTCATCGGGCGCGGAGGCTGCCGCTGCCGTCGCGCGGCGACAACCCCTCCTTGCCCGGTGCTCGGCGGCTCAGCAGGGCTCGGCGCAGACGTCCCCGCCGTCGTTTGCGTCGTCGCCGGTCCCGTACTCGACGTTCTCGAGCGCCGCGCGGCGACCACCCGCCCCGCAGGTCGAGCGCACCCCGCACGCTGCGCCCCGCCAAATCCGGGCGTTTCGAACCGTGGGAGCGGCGCCGGTCGCTTCGACGTTGGCGCCCAAAAACGCGCCGCCGCCGTATTCCACCACCACCCCATCGAGCACCGACTCGGTGTCCACCGTCGCCGGTGAGAAGCTGATCCCCGACCACGCTCCTTTGGTCCGATTGGCGTGAGCGGTGAACACGATGGGGGACTCGGAGGTCCCGAGCGCGGCGAGCCCGCCTGGCTGCCCGTCGTAGGCCACATAGATGCCTCGGTCGGCCTGGAACTCGAACCCCGCCCCGGCCCCCGCGGTCAGCACCGGGCTCGCTGGCCCCTGAACGTAGACGTCGCCTTCGACGACATAGGGGACGCCGAGGTCCTCCCAAGTCCCGCTTCGCTCCACGGTGCCGCCTCGGACCCGGATCCCTGGGAGCTCGTTTCCCTGATAGTTCGAGTCGGACCGGGGCAAAGAGGCCACCGCCCCCGCCTCGAGCGAGATCGCCGCGCCCCGGTTGTCCGAGATGACGAGGGCGGTCGAAGCCTCCCCGAGGCTCGAGTCGCCGTCGAGGTGCAGCCCGAAGCCCAAGCATCGCTCGAGGCGGAGGTTTCGCAGGGTGGGCCGCGCGCCCCGAAGGTCCACGCATCCCTCGCTGAACGCGCCGCCCCCGTGGGCGACGACGAGGTGCTCGAACACGGATTCGCCGTCCACGGCGCTCGGCGACAAGACGACGCCGGACCAGGCGCCGGGCTCGGTCGAGGCCGAAGCGGACAGAACCACCGGAGCCTCGGCGGTTCCACGCACCCGCACCGCGCCCGGCCTCCCATCGTAGGCGACATAGATCCCCTTGTCCGCCGCGAACGCGACCGCTGCGCCTTCGGTCAGGGTCCACACCGGGGAGGCGTCTCCTTGGACGTAGAGATCCTCGGTCACGACGTAGGGGAGCCCGATCGCGCCCCAGGTCGCGTTCCGCTCGATGGTCCCGCCGGGCACCTGCACCCCGCCAGCGGCGTTGCCCTGGTAGTTTCCGTCCTCGGGGAGGGTGTCGGCGGAGGCGGCGCCTATGACGACCCCGAACCGCTGGTTTCCGGTGGCGCTCACGTCGGCGGAGCCGGGAGCGAAGCTTCCGCCATCGGCGAAGAACAGGCCGTTGTCCTCGTTGTCCAAGAAGCGGCTGCTCTCGATCAGCGGGGCGGCGCCCCTGACCTCGAGGCCACCGGACAAAAACGCGCCGCCGGCGTGGCGAACGCTGACATGGACGAATCGGGTGTCGGCGCTGCGGGTGGACGAAGCGAGCTGGATGCCAGCCCAGGCGCCGGGCTCCTCCCGGCCGGCGGACACGAAACGAATCGGCTGGTCGGCGGTGCCCGCGGCCGACAGACCTCCGGGCTGGCCGTCGTAGGCGACATAGATGCCGAGCCCGGCACGCACCCGCACCTCGCACCCAGGCTCGATGGTCAGGACCGGGCCGCTCGGGCCCTGCACGTACAGATCACCAACGACCTCCACCGGGCACGAGGCCCGCGCCCAGGTCGTGCTCTGCTCGATCACGCCGGAGACCTCGAAGCCGGACTCGACCTCGACGCAGCTGGCGGCGAACGCGGTGACGGCGCCGGCCCAGACCGCGCGGCGGCCAGCTGAGAAGACGGGTCCCGGGGCAGGGACCGGCGGCGAGCGCTCGGCCCGCGAATCGAGAGGTGTCAAGCCTAGGGGCAGGTTCATGTGACCGGCGTCCTTACCCGGCCGGTTCCAAAAAATCGCGAAGAAAGCGCCGGCCCCTCCGCTTCGCGTCGGCCGGCAGCCGAGGTCGCCTCGAAGCACCCGTGGATGGCTCAGCGGGGGCGGCGGCCGACGGTGCCGCGATGGTCGAGGCGGCCGCTTCGGTCCCAGGCCTCTACGGTGAGTTGGTCGCCCTCGATCTCGATCCAGAAAAACCCAGGGGTTTGGTCGTCCTCGAAGCGGGTGGGGTTTCGGTCCCGGCCGACGAGCCCCGTCGTCTTCGCGCCCGCCCCGGACACGATGTGCTCCACTCCGCAGGCCGGCTCGAGCCACTGCCGGTTGTGATCGTGCCCAGAAAAGAAGAGATCGATGCGCCCGCACAGCTCGGCCTCGAACACCGACGCGAGCCGCCGACCGCTGACCACGCCGGTCGGATCGAGCCGGCCTGCGCCTTCGTAGTTGCCCGCGTTTCCGTGGCGGCCGTTCGAGCGATAGGGGTGGTGCCCAAAGCCCACGATCCAAGGGGTCTCGGCTTGGTCGATCTGATCGCGAATCCACGCGCGCTGATCGCGAACCCAGTCGAGGCCGAGCATGATCATGTTCGTGTCGAGAGATAGAAAGGTCACCGGACCGGCCACGAAAGAATAGAAATGATCGGGTAGGTTCCACTTGCTCGACCGGCTCGTATACTGAACCTGGTATTCGGTGCGCCAGAATTCGACCGGCACCTCGCCGAAGTCGTGATTCCCGAGGGTCACGAAAAACGGCAGGCGGAGGTTCGCGTAGGGTTCCTCGAACTTCGTTCGAAACTGGGGGTCGTCCACGGAGCGGACCCCGGCGTCATAGAAGTTGTCCCCGAGCAGGAGCACGAACTCGCAGCCCTGAACCAGGCACACCGCCTCGACGGCGGCGGACACGTCGTACTGGGCCTGGTTTCCCTCCCCGGTGTCGCCCATCGCGATGAAGCGAACCACCGGGGGCTCCGGCTCGGGCTCCCCCCCGTCCATCCCCGCATCGGCCGGGCCGGCCTCGGGCGCGCCGACGTCGAGCGGCTCCGACCCGAGGTCCGGCGGCCCCCCGAGGTCCG
This sequence comes from Myxococcota bacterium, assembly GCA_036788295.1. Classification (GTDB taxonomy): domain Bacteria; phylum Myxococcota; class Kuafuiibacteriia; order Kuafuiibacteriales; family Kuafuiibacteriaceae; genus JAHQVK01. The sequence continues at coordinate 20,101 of DAIQNR010000056.1, read as the reverse complement.
GCGATCCCTGGGCTCCGAGGTCTTCGGGCCCCCCCCCGTCCGCGGCCACCTCGACCGGCGGCTCCGGGGCCGGACCGAGCGGCGCATCGTCGGCGCAGCCGCCAAGGAGCAGCGAGACGACCAGCGCCACCAGAGGCCCCGAAGACGGGGACGAAGAGCCGACGGCCATGGCGCGACAGACCACGAGACCGAATCGTCGCCCATCCTGCGTCGGGCGGATCCTGGGTGCTTCAGGCGGACCCTGGGCTTGGCAGACCCGAAGCCGTGAACCAGGATGAGGCGGTGCGGCCCAGCGGGCGAAGAACGAGCGGCTGGGCCGCGACCCACGCAGGCAGACGCCCGCGGTCCTGGGCCCTCGTCGCCGTGCTCGGGGCCGCGGCGGCGCCGCTTGCCTTCTCCCGCGAGGCAACGCCCCCGGTCCCCAAGGAGCGGTCAGCAGAGCGGATCGGGGTAGACATTCGCCTCGGACGGCCTCGCGGGGGGCCGCGCTGGGCCATCGAGGCGGCCGGTCACGCCGCGTTGGCCATGGAGGCGGCGATCGCCGATATGCCCCGGTTCTTGCCGAGGGTAGACGGCGCCCCGTCCCGGCCCGCCTTCGTCCCGCGGGCTGACGACCCGCCCCCGATCCGGGCCGACCTCGACGTCCACCTCGACCGGGATGCGCTCGAGCTCGAGCTGCGCTTGTGCGCGCCGGGACGTCCGTGCACCGCCCACATCGCCCGCGGCCACCGCCTCCACCCGGAGCGGATCGCTCACCAGCTCGCCAGCGCGGTCGCGGCCGAGCTCGGCGCCCCGCCGCCCCGCGAGCCGCCCCCAGGCCAGGCGAGCGCCGACGACTACGCGGTGCTGCTGCTCGGGCGGGCGGCCGCGACCACCTTCGGCCTCCTGCCTCTGCCCGCGAACGGCGACGAGGACCCGGTCGCGCGGGCGCTCCGGGTGGACCAGGCGATGTCCATCGCCCACACCCTGGCCGCGCGGACCGCCTCCGAATCGGTCCCTTCCCTGCCCCCTTCGCCCCGGCCTTCGGACCTCGCCGACCGCGCCGCCGCGCTCGACCAAGCGGCCGAGCGGGCTTGGCTCGGCTCCCCCGGCCCCGAGCCGGCGGCAACGTGGGCCGCGTGGCGGGCCTACGACGAGAGGGCGCCAGCAGACCCTCGGTTCGCGGTGGCGCGGGCGCTCGCCGCGGCTCGGGCTGGGGACCGAGAGGCCGCGCTCGCCGCGCTCGGTCAGGCTCCGCTCGCAGCCAGGTCGAGCCCCGCGACCCGCATCGCGCTCGAGGTTGCGCTCATCGAGGCGGGGGGCGGCCATGACGAGGAGAAGCTCGCCGCGTGGCAAGAGCTGGCGCCGCTCGATCCGGCCCCGGTGCGGCGCCGCCTGGCCGCGGCGCTCGCCGACGGCCGACACCACGACGCGCTCGCCTTGACCGAGCCGCTCGCCGCCGCCGGGGCGACCGAGGAGGCGCTCCGGATGACGCTCGCCCTCGCCACCCACCTCGGGGACCGGGAGCGGGCGGCGGTGGCGGCGCTCGCGCTCGGACGGGACGAGCTCGCCCGGCGGCTGCAAGCGGCGGCCCACCCCGCGGCCGATGCCCTGCTCGCCGGGGCGACGTCGCCGGAGCTTCGCCTGTACCGGGCGGAGCGAATGCTCAAAGAGGCGGCGCCGCGGGCCGCGCTCGAGGAGGTGGGCCAGCTGCTCGCCGAGCACCCGTGGTGGCCGGAGGCCCACGACGTCGAGCGGCGGGCTCACCTCGCGCTCGGCGACCGCCGCCGGGCCGACGCCGCCGCCGCCCGGGTCCTCCAAATCGACCCCCTCTTCTTCGACTCGCGGTCCTCCGAGGCGCGGATCTCGGAGGCGCGGCGATGATCGCGCTGCTCGCCCTCGTCCTCGGCGCCCCGCCGCTGCTCGCCCCATCGGTGCACGACCTCGACCGGAGCCTCGACCGGGTGGCCCGGCTGCTCGACCGGGCCGAGGAGGCAGACGGACGGTGGTCGCTCGCCCAGCGTGCGTTCGTATCCCTCGGCTGCCCCTCCTGGCGCTGTGCGTCCGACGAGGGGCGGCCCGTGGCCGCTCGGCTCGATTCGGCCGCGGTCGACCACCACCGCGCCACCCAAGGAGCTCGGGCCGAGTGGGCCCGGGCCCAGCGCATTCTCGGTTTCGAGGCGGTGCGGCCCCTGCTTGGCCCCGGCCGAAGGGACCGCGCCGAATCGCTCGAAGCCCGCCTGCTCACCCTGTCCCGGCGCTACGTCGCCCGCCTCGCCTGGAATGCCCGGTTCGCCGACCGCTGGGCGGATGTGCACCGGCGCGAGCCGGACCAACGGTGAGCGAAGAAGAGGCCCCTGAACCCGGCGACCCAGGCCGGTCGGAGCCTCGGGTGCTCGCCCCGGCGGCGTGGACCGAACCCCTGCCCCGTCGGCGCCGCCGGAGCGGCTTGGGATGGCTCGTCGTGTTCGGGGTGATCACGGTGGCTGCGGTCCTCGGCTGGCGCCAGCTCGCGCCGGAGCTCGACGCCGAACTCGCGGGGCTCGACCGCTGGCGCCCGCCCACCACGGTGGAGGTGCTCGACCGGGGCGGGGTGGTCGTGGACCGGTTCTCGCTCGTTCGGCGGGTGTGGGTCCCAGTGGACGAGCTGCCCGATGTCCTGCTCGCCGCCATCGTCGCGGCCGAAGATCGGCGGTTCTACCTGCACCCCGGGCTCGACCCGGTGGGAATCCTCCGGGCGTTCGTCGGCAACCTCAGCGCCGGCCGGATCCGGGAGGGCGGCTCGACCATCACCCAGCAAGTGGTCAAGAATGTCCTGGTCGGTTCCGAGCGAACGTTCGCCCGCAAGCTCCGGGAGGCCCTGCTCGCCCTGAGGCTCGAAGAGCGCCTCGACAAGCGCCGGATCTTGGAACTCTATGTGAATCTCATCTATCTTGGGGCCGGCAACTATGGGGTCGAGGCCGCCGCCCGCGACTACCTCGGGGTGTCAGCACGCGAAATCGACCTCGCCGGAGCGGCGCTGCTCGCCGGGCTCGTGCCCGCTCCGAGCCGGGCCTCTCCGAGGTCCGACCCCGAGCTTGCCCGGGAGCGGCGAGACCGGGTGCTCGACCGGCTCGAGGCGAGCGGCAGGGTCTCTTTCGAGGACGCCGCAGCGGCCCGAAGGACCCCGGTGCCCCTGCCGGTAGGGTCCCGCTCCCCGCGCACCGGCGGCGAGGCGTACCGGACCGAGGTCCGGCGAGAGCTGCGCCGGCTGCTCGGCGAGCGCCTCCCGTTCGAAGCCGGTCTGAGGGTGCACACCGCGCTCGACCCGGACGTGCAGCGGGCGGCGGAGGTGGCGGTGCGGGCCGCGGCCGAGGCGGTGGAGGCGAGGCAGGGCCCCCGCATAGAGCTCGACGTGGGCCCCGACCTGGGCGCCTCGACGTCGACCTGCGGCGTCGCGACCGCGCTCGGGGGTGGTCTCGTCGAGCTTCTCGGAGAGCGACTTCGGCTCGACCCAGAGGACAACCGCCGGCGGGTCTACAACCGACATCCGAGCGGGTGGCCACAGCCGTTCGGCGCCCTCTTGCGGCGCGGACACCGGTTCGAGGCGTGCTCGGACGGAGGGCGGCCGAGGCCGGTGATCCGCCCCTACGTCGAGGGGGCGGCGGTGGTGCTCGAGGCCCAAAGCGGCCGGGTCATCGCCTTGGTTGGGGGCCGGGACATGCCGCTCGAGGGCTTTCACCGAGCCACCCAGGCTCGCCGGCAGGCCGGCAGCGCGTTCAAGCCGTTCGTGTACGGGGCGGCCTTCGACCTCGGGGCCACGCAGCTCGACCCGGTGCTCGACGCCCCGCTCGCGCTCGATGCCGGCCACGCCCAGCTCTGGCAGCCGAAGAACGCGAGCGGCGGCTACTGGGGGCTCGTGGCCCTGCGGGTCGCCTTCGCCTACAGCCTCAACACCGCCGCCGTGCGCCTGGTCATGACCCACGGGACCGCCCCGGTCATCGACAGGGCCCGGCTCGCCGGCGTTCGCTCGCCGCTGCGACGGGACCTCACCATGGCGCTCGGCACCAGCGAAGTGTCCCCGATCGAGCTCGCCGCTGGCGTCGCCGGCATCGTCCGAGGCGGGGTCGCCATCGAACCCCACCTGCTCACCCGATTGGTCGATGGCTTCGGCAGGAACGTCGCCCGGGCCGGTGAACCCATCCGACTCCCCGACGCCGACGCCCAGCTCCCCGGCGGCGAAGGGGCACGGTTTCTCGAGCCCGCGTCCGCTTGGCAGGTGGTCGAGCTCATGGAGGACGCGGTGGAGCGCGGCACCGGGCGGGCCGCGTCTTCTGCCGCAGAGCGCCGCGGAGGCAAGACGGGGACCAGCTCTCACCAGCGCGACGCGTGGTTCATCGGGTTTGCGCGCGGGCACGTCGTGGCGGTGTGGCTCGGGCAGGACGACGGCGAGACCCTGGGCCGAGGGGAATCCGGAGGCCGGGCCGCGCTCCCCGCCTTCACCGCGATCGCCGACGCGCTGCCCCGCTTGCCCGACCCCAAGCCCCCCAAAGACGTGCTCCCCCTCCCCTTTGGCGACCGGTGGGTCCACGTTCCCGCCGACCGGGTCCCCCCATTGCGGCTCCCCCACTCGGTGCCCCCGTTGCCCGAGCCCCTTCCCGAGCCCCGTTCTCCGTGACCTCTGTTGGGCGGTCGACTGGTCAAAGCCGATAGCGATGCAGCTCTTCGGCCGGCCAGCTCGACAGCGAGCAACCGGGAGAGCAGCCGAGCGGGTCGAGGCCGATCTCTTCGGAGGCCGAGGCCCAACCCACGGACGCCGCACCTCCGGCGGCGCTCGCCGGATCGATGGGCCCGTAGTGCACGACCACGCTCCCGTTGCGCTCGTGCAGGCGAACCTCCGCCGACAGCGACAGCTCCGGGTCGCTCGCCCGGGTCAGACCTCGCCACCGCAGCACGAACACCCGATCCCCGGTGAACCCGTACATGAACGCGCGGACGCTGCCGCCGGTGAGATCGCCCCGCCACCAGTCGAGCCGCCCCGAGCCAAACCGCAGTCGGCCGACCTCGCTCGCGTCGACCTGCCTGGTGGGCGCGCCCAGGAAGCGGAACTCGAACGGGAGGGCGATGGGCGAGGTGGTGCGGATCGAGACGCCCCAGCTCCAGTCCGGAAAGTCCGGCGTCCCGAGGACCGAATGGCTGTATCGGGAGAAGGCGCAGTTCGGCTCGCAGCCGTCCCGTGGGACGTCGTTTCCGTCGTCGCACTCCTCAACCCCACGAAACACGAAGCCGTCCCCGCAGAACGCGTGCTCGCAATGCACGCACGCATCGCCGGGGTCGTCGTTGCCGTCATCGCAGGCCTCCCCGCTGTCCACGACGCCGTCACCGCAGTGGGCGGCCTGGCAGTTGGTGCGGCACGCGTCCGGGACCACATCGGAGCGGGCGGAGCCGGTGTCGCACTGCTCCGGCGGCTCGACGACGTGGTTGCCGCACCACTCGAGCCCGCAGAACGCGTTGCAGCCGTCTCCGCTGAGCGTGTTGCCGTCGTCGCACTCTTCCTTGGAATCTCGCCGCAAGAACCCGTCGCCGCAGTGGGCGACCCGGCAGTCGCTCAGGCAGCCATCGTGGTCGTCGTCGTTGCCGTCGTCGCACTGCTCGAACCGGTCGAGAACGCCGTTGCCGCAGGTGCTGGGGGTGCAGACGTTCTCGTAGCGAACGAGGGCCTCGGTCCGGGGGCCAGCGATCGCGGTCGCGAACCGCAGCTCGGAGCGAACGTAGTCCACCCCCCACTGAGGGCGCCCGTCGCGGTGGTCCGGGATCTCCTCGCGGTCGAGCCAGAGCTGCACCGAACCGAACACGGGCCGACCCACCAGCGGGTACGGCCCGGCCCCCACGAAGCGTTGCTCGTTGAACGGATCGTCGGTCCCCGCCCCGCGCAAGCTCACGAAGACGCGGCTCGGGCCGAGCAGCACTCGGAGCCGCCCGAGGCGCTGGCCCGGCCCCACCGGCAGAAAGCGCACGGGCAGCCGCAACCGGCCCCCGGCCGGGACCACGCCGCTCCTCGGCTCGAAATGAAACGACGGGTCGGCCCCGGCGACCAGCTCCGCCTGAAACTCGAGCGGCGCCGCGCCCGCTTCGAGCAGGATGGCTTGCTCCGCGGGGTTCTCGCACGCCGGCGGGCGGAGGCCGAAATCGAGGTCGATTGGCTCGACCCGACGCCCCGCTCCCGGAAACAGGGTCGAACCCCACAGCGGAAGTGCCTGGAGCAGCACGTCTCGCTCGCCGAACACGCCGAGCGTCCCGCTGAGCTCGCCCTCATCGTTGGCGACGAGCTCGACCGGGACGACCTGGGCCTGGCCGGGTCGAAGCGAGAGCGGGCCGTGCCGCACTCGGAAACCGGGGTGGGAACCGGGGAGCAGAGCGAAGCCGCCGACCGAGCACGGGCCGGGGGCGTCGGGCTCGTTGATGAGGCGAAAGAAAGCCGACGCGGGGCGGTCGAGCGGCGCCGCCCCGAAGTCGAGGCTGCTCGGCTCGAGCCTCAAGCGGCACGCTGCTCGCCCATCGACTCCCGCCCTGGCGGTGAACTCGGACGAGGCTCCGGTGCTGGTGACGAGGCGAAAGGTCGCCCGCGCCATGCCCGACCCTTCTCCGGTGTGGGTGAGGCGCAACGCCAGCTCGCCGCCCCCGGGGGCCGCGACCGGGAGCCGAGCCCCGTCGGCCGGCGCGAGCCCGAAACCGGGATCGCTCCCGTCGAGCTGCGCGATGCCGGTCAGCTCGATCCCTCCTCCGGCCCCGACCGCGCACCGGACCTCTCGCTCCGCCGGCACGCCCGGAGGCGAATCGCCGAGGTCGAAATCCGATGGATCGCACGCCAGCGAGCTCGGCCGGGCCCCGGTCAGGGGATCGGAGCTGAACGGTCCCGGCTGCCCGCCGACCGAGGCCTCCAGCGAGCAGGCGGCGCTCGCGAGGAGGAGCAGCAACTCTGCCCTGGGCACGGCGAGAGCGTCGCACTTTTGGCGGGCAACGAGAAGAACCTCCTGCGTCGTCGGGTCGGCCGCCTCAGCGCACCCGTACGGTCGCCCCATCCGGCTCGACCTCCACCAGCTCGGCCCGAAATGCAGCCAGCAGCCACGCCTCGTACGCGGACGCGGCGAGGTCCTGCCAAGCGGTCACCGGCACCGGCTCGCGATCAGCCCGGGCATGGCCCATCAGCGCCAAGCGGTGGCGGCTCCAGATCTCCTCCACGGTGTCGGCGTCGAGCACCACCCGCGCTTCCACGCCGGGCGGCTTGGGGAGGGTGTCGATCCAGGGGAGCGTCGTGGTCTCCACCCGCCGCCCCCCGGCGAGCGGGGTCACGATGTGAAGCATGAGCGCGCACGGGCCGAACCGTCGGACCTCGATCCCCATCACGAACAGCGCGCGCTCTTCGGAGTGAACGAACGGAGCGAGCAGAAACCGCCCTCCCCGCCGGGGTCCGGCGACCTCGAGCGGGAGCCCGACGGTGGAGAAGCCGGCGAAACCGAGGCGTTCGGTCAGGTAGGCCAGCGGCCGGAGAGCGTCGGGCGGCACCGGGGCCATGAGCGGCCCAAACGCGTCGAAACGCCGGGGAAACCATCCGGCGCCCCCGAGCACCGCCGGCGGTCGGGGCCGAGCCAGCAGAAGGACCATCAAGGCGCCGGTGAGCACGGTCGCGACTTCGAATCCGTCCAGCGCCATGGGACCATGGTGCGCCAGCGGTCGTTGCTTTCCCAGTCCGCCCCGGCCCATTCCCCAGCGGCGCGCGAGCTGCTAGTGGCGATCTGTAGCGGAGTGTGGCGGTGCGGGACGAGGAGACGGACGGAGAGGCTCGGGGCGGCCTAGCGAAGCTCGAAGGCAACCGGAATCGGCTCTGTAGGAGCCTGGCCGACCTGCGCGTCCGGCTGTTCGATGCGGCGGTGAGCCGACTGTCGAATCGACCGGTGCGAACGAGCCCCAAGACGCTGGCGGACCGGGAGCAGAGATCGGGCGAGCCGAGGACGCCGCCCCCTACCCCTCAACCGGACTCGCTCGGCCAGGCCTCGCCCGAACCGGCCAAAACCGAGCCGCTGGCCGAGCCGCCCCCAAAATCAGCCGCGGCCGAGAAAGCCCAGCCCGTGGTCGACACCCCAGAGCCCGCCCCCAAGAAGCGAAGACGACGGCGCCGGCCGCAAAAGGCGGCGCCGCCTCACGGGCCCGAGGGGCCAGAGTCGAAGACGGCCCTCCCAGAGGTCGGAGCCCCTCCGGACACGGGAACTCGGAGGGGCGCTCCCCAGCCCGAGAACGACGCAGCTTCGCCAAAGACCGGTGACGAGGCGGCGCCGGCGGCGAGCGTCGTCGTGGTACCGGACGGCGGGCGAGTGTTCGTGGCGTGGGACACCGGCGGCGTCGTCCCTGTCGAGCTGCGGATCGGCGAAGGCGAAGCCGAGCTGGCGAAAGCGGTCACGGAGGTCCGAGGCGGGACCCACGTCGATATGGACGCCGCCGACGGCCGGTGCACCGCCAGGCTGCTCGCCGGCGACCACGAGATCGCGCGTTCCCAGTCCCCCGAACGAGACCCGCCCGGCGATTTCGTGGGTTGGAGCAGCGGGACTCCGGCCGAACCGCCCCGGTGGTGGCCTCCCGGCGGCTGGCCGGTGCGGGGGAACGGCCCCTCGGCGTGGTCGGCGACCTCCGTTCCCGGCGCTCGAACCGGCGCCTCCTCGTCGGCGGACCGGGGGGCCGATGGAGCGGACGGGCCAGGGCCCGCGTCGGACGACTGGAGTTCGGCCGCCGCCCTGGGGCGAGCGCCCTCGAGCCCGCACCTCGCAGCATCGGGGCTGGGACCCGACTTGGCTTCGGCGGGCTGGGCTCGGGTCGGCGGCTCGGCTGATCTCGCCCGCCTCGGCGGCTCCGCTGGAATCGCCCGCCTCGGCGGCTCCGCTGGAATCGCCCGCCTCGGCGGCTCCGCTGACCTCGCCCGCCTCGGCGGCTCCGCTGATCTCGCCCGCCTCGGCGGCTCCGCCGGACTTGCAGGCGGCGGCCCCGCGGGACTCTCAGCCGGCGGCTCCGCTGATCTCGCCCGCCTCGGCGGATCCGCTGATCTCGCCCGCCTCGGCGGCTCCGCTGGACTTGCAGGCGGCGGCCCCGCGGGACTCTCAGCCGGCGGCTCCGCTGATCTCGCCCGCCTCGGCGGCTCTTCCGAACTCACGGGCGTCGGCTCCGCCGAGTTCGCCCGCGGCGGCGGCCCCGGACCTGCCTCCGAGGGCTGGGCAAGGGCGCCGTCGAGCCCCGAGTTCACCGGCTACGACCCGGCGCCTGAGCCCGCCGGTGGGTGGTTCGCGAGCGCGAACCGGCCCGACCTCGACCGACTTCAACGGTACCTCGCCGAGCGCTCCGCAAAGGGTCGGAAAGGGTCGTGACCGGCCGGATCCTGTTCGTCCTCCACGCCCACCTCCCGTTCGTTCGGCATCCGGAGCATCCCCGTTTCTTCGAGGAGGATTGGCTGTTCGAGGCCATCGAGGGGTGCTACCTCCCGCTGCTCGAGGTGTTCGCCGGGTGGCAGCGGGACGGCATCCCCGCCCGGGTCACCGTCTCGGTGAGCCCGACCCTGCTCGCGATGTGGCAGGATCGCTTGCTGCAAGAGCGCTTTCGGGCCCACCTCGACCGCCGTTCGGCGCTGCGGGCGGAAGAGCTGCGCCGGCTCGGCCCCGACCCTCGCTTCGGTCCCCTCGCCGAAGCCGAAGCGGAGCGCGGGGCGAAGCTTCGGGCCCAATACGAGGCCCTCGGCGGCGACCTCGCCGCTGCCTTCTCGATGTGCGCGCGGGCGGGCACGGTGGAGCTCGCGACGACCGCCGCCACCCACCCCTTGTTGCCGGTCTTTCAGTCCGAGCCCGGCTTCGTCGCCGCCCAAATCGGGGCCGCGGTCCGCGCCCACGCCGAGGGGTTCGGGATGGCCCCCCGCACGTTCTGGTCCCCCGAATGCGGGTGGTACTCCGGGCTCGACCGCCTGCTGCTCGCCGAAGGGCTCCGCGCCACGTTCGTGGAAGGCCGCGCCCTCTCCGGAGCCGCGTTCGGCGTGGATCGGCCGGTGCGCAGCCCCGCCGGCGTGCTCGTGTTCGGCCGGGACCCGGAGGTCGCCCGGCAGGTTTGGAGCAGGGACGTGGGGCTGCCCGGAGATCCCCGCTACCTCGACTTCTTTCGCGACGCGGCCTTCGAACGCTCGGAAGCGGCGGTCGCTCCCTACGTCTTGCCCGACGGGGCCCGGGTCCCGCTCGGCCTCAGGTACCATGCGGTGACCGACCGGCGGCGCAAAGACAAGCGCCCCTACGACCCGAGCGCCGCCGCCGCCGCCATCGAGGAGCACGCTGCCCGGTTCGTGGCCGAGCGCGCCGCGGTCCACGACCACCGGGCCCGGTCGATCCGCCTCGCCCCCATCACCACCGCCCCGTTCGACGCCGAGCTGTTTGGCCACTGGTGGCGGGAGGGGCCTCGCTTTGTAGATCGCATCGCCCGGCTCGGGGCCCGCCGCCTGGCGTGGGTGACCCCGAGCGACCTGCTCGACCTCGACGAGCCGGCGCAGGTCTTCGACCCCGCGCCGGGGACCTGGGGCGAATCGGGAGACCTCTCCACTTGGGTCGGACCGGAGACGGCGCCCGTCTTCGCCGAGCTGCTGTCCCTGTGCCGCCGCCTGCACCGGCGCCCCGCCTTCCGCGACCCAGCGCTGCACGCGAGGGCCGTCCGCGAGCTCTGGCTCGCCGCCGCGAGCGACTGGCCGTTCCTCATCCACCTCGGCACCGCGAAGGCGTACGCCGAGCGGCGCATGCACACCCACCTCGCCGCCGCCGCCGCGCTCGCGGACGCCCTCGAAGACGGTTGAGCCGCTTGTCCTTTACCCCAGGCCCTTGCGCCGGTAGCCGAGAGCGGCCGATGCGGCTCGCCCATTTCTCCGACGTACATGTCACCGCCCCCCCGTTCTCGGCGGCGGGGCGGCTCTTTGGAAAGCGGCTCGCCGGGACCGCCAACTACTACTTCGGGGGACGAGGCCGGCACTTCTTCGGCGCCGACCATCGGCTCGCTCGGCTGCTCGAAGACCTCGAGCAGATCGGGGTGGACCACGCCTTGTGCACCGGTGACCTCACCCAGATGGCGTTTCCAGAGGAGTTCGAGCGGGCGGCCAGCGTCTTGGCCCAGTGGATGAAAAGACCCTCCCGCCTCACCGTGCTCCCGGGAAACCACGACCGGTACACCGAGGAGGCGGTCGAGCGGGACGACTTCGGTCGATGGTTCGGGGAGGTCTCGGCCCCGGGGGGGAGGCCCCCCGTCGTGTTCCCCGCGCCGGGGGTGGCGATCGCGCTGCTCGACGTGACCCGTCCGTGCACATTGCTCGATTCTTCGGGGTGGTGCGGGCCTGAGCGGCTCGCCGAGCTGTCCGAGCGGCTTCGATCTCCTGACCTGAAGCGTCTCTTCGTGGTGCTCGCCCTCCACTACGGGCTCGTTCGGTCCAGCGGCGAACCGGACCGGCCCAGGCACGGGATCCGCGATCACGCCGCGGTCGCCGCCGCGCTTCTCGACCCGAGCCTATCGGTGGATCTCGTGGTGCACGGGCACATGCACCGACCGTTTGTCACCGAAGTATCGGGACGGCCGGTGGTCTGCTCGGGCAGCGCCACTGATCTCGCCGTCGAAGCCGGATACCACGTCTTCGACATCGACCCCATGCGGGGCGTCTTCACCATCGAGCGGCGGGTGTGGTGCCCAAGACAAGACCGCTACCGGCCGGGTGAGGCCCCGGCCGGCGCGCAATCCTTCGGGGGCCGGGGCGGAGCGGTCAGCCCAGCTCTTCGGCGGTGAAGGCCATCATGTCCCGCTTGCCGCTCTTGATGATCTCGACCAAGCCGTGGCGCTTCGGGAGGATCTGGCTGAAGAAGTACCGCGCAGTGAGGAGCTTGGTCTTCGCGAACGCTCCCTGGGTCGCGAGCGCGTGGCGCGCCTCGAGGTTCCACATGAAGGCGAGCGTGGTCAGCGCGAACAGCTCGAGGTAGTTCGACGCGATGGCGGCCGCCTCCTCGGGGTCGCTCATGCCCTTCGTCGCGAGCTCCATGGTGACCGCGGTGAGCTCCTTGGCCGCCGACTTCAGCGGATCCACGAACTCACCCATGCCCTCGATATCCCTCGCCTCGCGAATGAACCCGGTGATCCGGCCCTGAAACGCCTGCATGAGCCGGCCGCCGGCCTTCGGCAGCTTTCGCCCCACGAGGTCGAGGGCTTGGATCCCGTTGGTCCCCTCGTAGATCATCGCGATGCGCACGTCCCGAAGATACTGCTCGATCGACCAGTCCCGGGTGTAGCCGGAGCCACCACAGACCTGCATGGCGAGGCTCGCGTTGTAAAACCCGCGCTCCGTTCCATAGGCCTTCATCACCGGGGTGAGCAGAGCCACGAGGTCTTCCGCTTCCTCCCGAACTTTCTCGTCCGGGTGGTGCTTCGAGACGTCGAGATGCATCGCCAGATAGATGGCGAGGGCCCGCATCGCCTCCGTGGTGGACTTTTGGTCGAGCAGCATGCGCCGCACGTCCGGGTGCACCAGGATGGTGTCCGCCGACTCGCCCTTCTCCTGCTTGGCCGGGTCGAGCGAGCGGCTCTGCCGGCGGTCCCGAGCGAACGCGAGCGCGGTCTGGTAGGCGATCTCGGCGGCAGAGATGCCCTCGACTCCGACGTGCAGCCGGGCGGCGTTCATCATGACGAACATCGTCCGCATCCCCTTGTGGGGCTCTCCGATGAGGTAGCCCTCCGCGTCCTCCATGTCGATGACGCACGTCGGGGACGCGTGAATGCCCATCTTGTGCTCGAGCCCGGTGCACCGGATGCCGTTGCGGCGGCCATCGGGGGTGACCTTCGGGACGATGAAGCAGGAGATGCCCTTGATGCCCTCAGGGGCGTCCGGGAGGCGAGCGAGCACCAAGTGGACGATGTTCTCGGTGAGATCCTGCTCGCCAAAAGTGATCCAGATCTTGGTCCCGGTCAGCCGATAATGGTCGCCGTCGGCAACGGCGCGGGTGCGCACGAGGCCGAGGTCCGTGCCGCATTGCGGCTCGGTGAGGCACATCGTCCCCGCCCACTCCCCGCTGAGGAGCTTGGGCAGGTAGAGCGCCTTTTGCTCTTCGGAGCCATGCTCTTCGAGCGCCTCCACCAGGCCGCGGGTGAGACCGGGGCACATCATCAGGCTCTTGTTGCACGCGGTGGACATCTCCCCGAGGAGGATCGCCACCGTCTCGGGCGAGCCGGAGCCACCGAACTCGGGGTCGCCGGACATGCCGATGAACCCGCTCTCTTTCAGCTGGGCGTAGGCTTCGCGAAACCCGTCCGGGGTGGTCACCTCACCGGACTCCGGGTTCCACCGAACCCCTTGCTGATCGCCCGAGCGGTTGATCGGGAGCAGGACCTGCTCGGCAAACGCGCCCCCTTGCTCGAGCAGCGACATCACTGTCTCGAGGTCGAACGTCTCGAACCCTTCGAGGCTCGCGACGCGCTGCTCGTAGCCGAGCGCCTCGAGCCCAAACCGCATGTCAGCGAGCGGCGCCTTGTAGATTTGCATCGTCTTCCTCCCGATCTTCCTCGGACCGTCGTTGGTCCGCGTCGTCGATCCCCACCGCCGCGCCGCCGGCTTGGGGCTGGGGCCCCACCGGTCCGCGCGACGATGAATGAATCGTCATTCATAACGCACCAACCGTGCATGAAGATCAAGGGCCGGTCGGCCCTGATGGCCGGCAGAACCGAGGGTGCCGCCGATTTGCGCCGTCGGTGGCTCGCACCGGTTGCCCAGCCGAGCGAAACTCGGCGAGGCTCCTTCCCCGTGACCAACGCTCCTGCCTACGTCCCACCCCCAGTGTGGACGCCGCCGGACGACGCGGGCGGCCGATTCGCTTCCATCAACCGGCCCGTGGCCGGCGCGACCCACGAGGCGGCGCTCCCCACCGGGGACCACGGTCTGCAGCTGTACTCGCTTGCGACGCCGAACGGGGTGAAGGTCACCGTGCTGCTCGAAGAGCTGCTCGAGGCCGGCCATGACGGGGCCGAGTACGACGCCTGGACGGTGGACATCCAGGCCGGCCAGCAGTTCGGGAGCGGCTTCGTCGAGTTGAACCCGAACTCGAAGATCCCCGTCCTGCTCGACCGCACCGGCGACGCCCCGGTCCGCGTGTTCGAGTCCGGGGCGATCCTGCTCCACTTGGCGGACAAGTTCGGCGCGTTCCTCCCCGAGGGCCCCAAGCGAACCGAGTGCCTGAGCTGGCTGTTTTGGCAGATGGGCAGCGCTCCGTTCCTTGGCGGGGGTTTTGGCCATTTCTTCGCCTATGCCCCCGAAAAATGGAAATACCCCATCGATCGCTTCGCCATGGAGGTGAAGCGGCAGCTCGACGTGCTCGACCGCCACCTCGCCCACCACGCCTTCATGGCCGACACCTACTCCATCGCCGACATGGCCATCTGGCCCTGGTACGGCGCGCTCACCCTGGGCGAGCTCTACGGAGCCGCAGAGTTCCTCGACGTCGAGAGCTACCGGCACGCCCGGCGGTGGGCCACCGAGATCGGGGCTCGGCCCGCCGTCGCCCGGGGACGCCGGGTGAACCGGGTGTGGGGCGACCCGGCCGAGCAGCTGAGGGAGCGCCACCACCGCTCGGACTTCTCCTCAGGCCGCTGATGAGCATGATCTGAAGGGCGTGGACGGGCGTGGCCGAGCAGATCGAAGTGCCCGGCGTACGGGCCGACGTGCCCATCCGGGCGCTCGCCGGGCTCGGATTGCTGTCGGTCGTCAACGCCCAAGCCTACCCAGGGGTCGAAGGCTTCTGGCGGCGCCGGCGCCTGGTCCTCCGCGGCTCGTTCTACGCCCGCGACCTCGAGCACTTCTTGCTGTTCACCTACCTGCCGGGGCCCATCTTCTCCCCTTGGAACGGGGGCGGCGGCCTGTTCGGACCCGACGGCCGCGCTGGCCTGGACGCGATCGAGGGGGGCCGGGCCCCGAGGCTGGTCCGGATCGGCCAGGCCGCCCTCGAGGCCAGGCGGATCGCGGTCGAGCTCGGCATCCGCGAGCGACCAGGGCCAAAAAAGGAGGCCCTGCTCGACCGGCTCGACGCAGCCTGGGTCGGCCGAGACTGGCTCCGAGCCTGCTTCCGCCGCGCCCCCGGCGGGTGGACGGCTCGCCCCCTGCTCGGCACCGGCGGCAACCACGGGCGCACCGACCTCGCCGCAGGGTACACCCGCCGGCTGCTCGAGCTCCTCGACCCGAGCCGGGGGCGGTGGTCGGCGGCCAGCCTTCGAGCGGCGCTGTGGGACGAGGTGCACCCGGACGTCATGGACCGCCACCCCGCGGGGGCGACGTGGCCGGCAGCCCTGCTCGAGCCCCGCCGGGTGGCGCCCTGGCTGTACGTGCTCGCGCTCGAGGGGGCGGTGTTCGTCCACCGCTGCCAGCTCGACGCCGGCCCCGCGCCCCCGGTCCCGGCCTCCGGAAACCCAAACGAGGCGGCGCGTCCGGCGCTGTCCATCCCGCTGTGGTCCTCCCCCTCGACCGTTCGCGACCTGGAGCGGGGGAGGGCCGGGCACGCCCCCATCGCCCACTTCGCCGCGGTCGAGCGGCGCTACCCTCTGCTCGTCGCGAGCGGCGCCGGGCAGCACCGGCCGCGTCGTTCCGAGCTCGAACCGCTGCGCGCATGGCGGGCGAAGCTCGGGCCCTGCGCTTCCTCGCCGGAGCCACTGAGGCGGGCCCTGTGGGCGCTCGACGCGGCGCTGCTCACCGGCGCCGACGAGCCCCGGGAAGCTCGCCGGCTGCTCGTCGCCCTGAGCGACGCCGAGCGCCTGCACGCCCTGCACCCGCGCTCCGCGCTCGCAGGCGGGATCGTGCCGCTGCCAAAGATCCCATCGAGCTGGGTGGAGCGCGCGGACCAGGGCGAACCGGACATGCGGGTGGCTCGCCACCTCGGGGCGCTCATCGCCAGGGCCGGCCCTCCCCTTCGAGCCCATGTCGTCTCGCTCGACCCGAACCCGCGAACCCTCGACCCGTCGACCGTGACTGGACCGCTCCGGTTTCTGCCCATTCTCTCCCGCCGGCTCCGCGCGCTCGGGCGGCGTGGGCTCGTGGCCCGCCGGCGCCCCCCCATGTCGGAGGCGCTCGCCGCCGATCCGACAACCGTGGCTCGGCTCTTGCCCGCGGTGCTCGCCGCCGAACCCACCGACCCGCCCGAGCCGGCGCCGCCCCGTCCCGCAAGCGCCTGGCTCTTCGCCCTGCACGAAGCGGCGGAGCGGCCCTCGGTCGCGTCGGCGCTCGCCGCTGGCTCCTTGGCGAGGGCGCTCAAAGCGGCGGGGATCCCCGCCGAACCGGCCCCCGGCCCCGAGTCGACCGCGCTCGCCCTGCTCGCCGCCGGCGAGCCAGGCTGAACGAGCGGGCGAACCCACCGGGGGATTGTTTCGGGGGATACCGGACGAGCTACCGGTTGGGTTGCTTCGTCAACCTCAGATACGGACGAACCTCCCGCCACCCGCTCGGAAACTTCTCCTTCAGGATCGCCGGGTCGGTCAATGAAGGCACGATCACGACCTCCTCGCCGTCTTTCCAGTCTGCGGGGGTTGCCACCGAGTGGTGGTCGGTCAGCTGCAGCGAGTCGATCACCCGGAGCAGCTCGGCGAAGTTCCGGCCGGTCGACGCGGGATAGGTCAGGGTCAGCCTCAGCTTCTTGTTCGGGTCGATGACGAACACCGAGCGCACGGTGAGGGTGCTGTTGGCGTTCGGATGGATCATCCCGTACAGCTCAGAGACGGCGCGGTCGGCGTCGGCGAGGATCGGAAAGTTCACCGTGGTGCGCTGCGTCTCGTCGATGTCGGCGATCCACCGGGCGTGGGAATCCGCCGGGTCCACCGACAGCGCGAGCACCTTCACGTTTCGCCGGTCGAACTCCGGCTTCAGCTTCGCCACCGCCCCGAGCTCGGTGGTGCACACCGGGGTGAAATCGGCCGGGTGCGAAAACAGCACCCCCCAGGATTCGCCGAGGTACGAGTACAGCTCGATGGGTCCCTGGCTGCTCGCCTGGGTGAAGTTCGGCACCGTGTCGCCAAGTCGCAAGGTCATGGATCCCTCCCTAGGTTTCGGGGCGCAGCGAGCGCCGCCGCGAACGAAGGTCCAACATGGCGGACGACTGGTCAAACGAAATGGGACGTGGACCGCCCTGGTGTCCCTGCGCGCTCAGCCCGGCCAGAGGGCGTCGATCTGGCCCCCGACGAGCACGGCGAGCACGATGTCGAAGCCGAGCAGAAAGGCGCCTTGCACCACCAGCGCGGCGCCGACCCCGAGCCGCCACGGCTCCTGGCGGTCGCGACCCCACAGCACCGTCACGACGCCGGTCGCGACGTAGCCCACGTCGAGCCCCACGTTCACGAGCAGGACCTTTTGAAAGAACACGACCTCGCGCAGCAGCGCCGGTCCGAGCAGCGAGCCCGGCTCATGGCCGAGCGCCGCCAGCATCCCGCCGGCGGCGATGGCGAGGTTCACCACGTTCCAAGCCGCGTTGGCCCCGAAGAACACCCGCAGCAGAGGCCGCCGCAGAAACGCGGCCAAGAGGCCCCCGGCGACCAGGTTCAGAATCGACCACGCGAGCAGCACCCCCATGGCCGTGACCCGAAACCCGAAGTGCTGGACCTCCGGGTCCATGGCGGCGGCAAATGGCAACATCGGCGACATGTAGGGACGAAAGGCCCACCGGAGCCCATAGGGCAAGCGAAGCTCGAAGTGGGGCCCTACTCGGAGGGGATGCGGGCGCAGCGAAACCCGAGGGAGGCTTCCTTTCGGTTCGGTTCGAGGCGGCGATCTCGTTCCCATTTGGAGCGGCGGTTACCGACCAACGAGCCCTTGAGGATCGCTTCTCCATCCACAACCGTGGACGTCCACTCGGAGACGTTCGCCTGCATGTCGCATAGGCCGCTCACGCTGTCTCCCTTGCGGTTGCGGCATACTGGTTGCGTATATTCCGCTTCGCAGAGGCGCTCGTTTGTTCTTCGAACCCCGTGATCGCAGCTTGGCTGCTCTTCTCCCCACGGGTAGGTTCGCACATCCCCGGCCGACGCCTCCTGCTCCCACTCTTCGGCCGACGGCAAGCGCCCGCCCACCCACCGGCAGAAGCTCGTCGCCTGCTGAAAGTCGACCCCGTTGACGGGATGGGTCGAGCGGTTGATTTGGCCATAGTTGCAAAATGGGCTCTTGTCCGGGTGGCGACACTTCCCGGCGCGAGCGCACTGCAAGTATTGGTCCGTCGTGATCGCGCTCTCCGTGAACTCGACCCCGGCGTAGGGACTGAACACCCATCGGAGGCCGTGCTCTCCGGTCCGCACCGGGTAGCGGCACTTCTGTCCCGCCGGCTTGCTGCCCAAAGGACACTCGGTCGGCGTCCCGATGCAAGACCGCTTGGCCTCCTCCCAGACCTGGCCCGGCCAGCAGCAGCGCACGCCGTCGGGCATCCTGACATGCCCAACCGGGCAAGGGTTCTTTTCGCAATTCGCAAACTGGGGCGAAAACCCAGAGGGACACTCCGTTGGCTGACCCGAACACCGCCCGTGGTCGAGCCTCTGGCCCGGCCAGCAGCAGGTCTCTTCGGTGCGCCCGAGCTGATGCTTTCCCTCCGGGCACCGTGCAGGGGGCTTGGGAATGAGGGATCCCTCCTCCGGGGGCGGCGGCGGACGCGGCCGATTCGGCGGCTTCCCGCAGCAGCCAAAAGGGTTCTTCTCGAAGTTTAGGCAATCTTGGTCACAGGGCACGCAGCCGATGACCGAAACGATCGGGAGGATCGGGAGGATCGGGAGGTTCGGGAGCCCCGTCAGCAGAACGACCGCAGCACCGAGCCCGAGCAGCGAGCGACGTCCGAACATCGGTGTGCGGGACCTTGCCACGTGATGCGTCCGCTGTCGCCCCTTTCCACCGAAGGAGCGAATCCGGAGCTGAGCTCAGTAGAACCTCTGCTCCGCGCTGGCGATGAACGTCCCGCCCCCAACGTGGTGGTTGCGCCGGAGCGAACCGAGCACCGAATGGGCGAAGCGAAAAGCCTCGAGGCCCCGCGCGGCTCGCCGTGCGAGCAGCTCCACGGCGTGCCCGTTCATCATCACCCTGGCGCAACCGGACCCGCGCGGCCCGCCGTGCGAGCACCTCCACGGCGCGCCCGGTCTTCATCACCCTGGCGCAACCGGACCCGCGGCTCGCCGTGCGAGCACCTCCACGGCGCGCCCGGTCATCATCACCCTGGCGCAACCGGACCCGCGCGGCCCGCCGTGCCAGCACCTCCACGGCGCGCCCGGTCATCATCACCCTGGCGCAACCGGCCCCGTGCAGCCGGCCGTGCGAGCCCCTCCATCCCCCGCGGCTCGCCGTGCGGGCACCTCCGCCTTCAAAATCCCGCCCAGCTGCCCTCCGCTCGCACGTCTTCGATAGTGGCGCCTCGATAGTGGCGCCGTCGGCGTCCTGCCGGTCGCGAATGACCAGGTCCGCGTCGCTTTTCACCCAAAGGAGGCTCGTCGCGGGCAGCGGTCGCTCGCCGAAAGCTCCACCGCGCCAAACCAGCCGCGCGCCAAACCACCCGCGCCAAAGGAGGACATCACGCCGTCCGGCCTCGAGCGCCCTCATCGGCGACAGAGCGCCGTCTCGAGCGGCGCAACACCCATCCTGACCGCCCGGCCCCCGACGCCGCACACACCGCAATCCCTCCGTCCAGCGCGACCAACGAGCACCAGCGCGATCAACAAGTACCAATGATCTTTCGGGGCCGCACCTGCTCATCATGCACCGAACCCACCGCGGGGAGGAGTTCCCTCTCAAATGGGGCTCCCGCCAAGGAGAGCGTCGCCGCCCGAAAGCGCGCGCGAGCATCTCCCCGCCCGGAGTGACGTGAATCGATCGAGCACCTCGAGCGAGATCGAATCGATCCTGATCGTTCACCGGCCACTCCACCGGACAACCTCCGCCCTTCTCCGCTCCCAAGTCCCCGTCCGTCCTTCTCCGCTCCCAAGTCCCCGTCCGGCCCTCTCCGCTCCCAAGTCCCCGTCCGCCCCTCTCCGTTCCCAGGTCCCCGGCCGCCCTTGCCCTTCCCCGGCCGCCCCCCTCCGTTCCCAGGTCCCCGGC
>DAIQNR010000055.1:5878-41615 GCA_036788295.1 Myxococcota bacterium | reverse complement strand
CTAGGAGGTCGAGCAGGTGGGCAGCGTCTGGGGGTCCGCGGAGGGCTCGGTGGTCCCGAAGCGACGCGAGCCGCGGATGGGGAGGGACGAGCGCGGCGAAGCTCCGAAGCGACGCGAGCTGACCCCGGTCGAGCGAGGCGAGAAGCGCGGCAATCGCAGGCCGCTCGGCGAGGGAGAACGCGGGTTCGCCCCGCCGAAAAGCCTCCATCCGGGCGACGAGCCCGACCTGCCGGTCGAGATCGAGCAGCGGTGGGGGGACAGCCGACCGGATAAGCCGCGCCCGGTCCGCGGCGGTCGTCGCGCCGCCGGGTGGGTTCGCCTCGGGAAGAGGAGGCGCCGAGAGCCGCTCGGTAGCGTCCAACCGCAGCTTTCCCGCGCCGCCCGGATGCGCCGCTGTAGGCGCGCCGGACCGATGCGGCTCCGGCCCGGGCGGTCCTGGTCGCCGCGAATGGATCCTACCGGTCACGACAGAGGTATCGTCCGAGCGCCGCTTCGGTTGCGGCAACCCCCACGGAGCTCGGCGATCGTCGTCAGCGGGTCCAGACCGCGTAGTTGGAGCCGGACGTCCGGAGCGTCCAGCCGCCGCCCGGGGACCAGCTCCCCCAACCGATCTTCATCGCCGTGTTGCCGTCGATGAACGCGGCGTACAGCCCTTGCTCGCTGCGGACGATGTTCACGACCGACTCGGAGTGGAGGCCCATCTGCCTCCGGATGCCCATGAGGGTCGAGATCGGACCGCCGAGGTTCCAGTTGAAGTAGTGGGCCCAGTACACCGACGGCACCCCGGGATGGGTCAAGATGTACGCGTAGCCCTCCATCACCGAGCCACAGGGGACGGGCCAATGGTTTTGGCCCTGGGTGCAGCTTCGGCTCGGGCCGGTGTCGTGGTTGTCCACAAAGGTCACCGAGTGGGTCGGCCACCATCCGATGGCGCCCGATGGCCGCCCGGCTGTGTCCTTGAGCCGCCAGTACTCCCCGAATTGGAGGGCCTGGTTGAGAAGGCCCTTCGTGGTGAAGTCGAACGCGGCGCAGCGCCCCCCGGTGGCGTCGATCCAGTTCATCAGCTGCTGCTTGTGGCTGTAGCCGTTGTCCGCGAGCGAAAGATCGTCCCAAAGCTCGCCCACGCAGAAGTTCGGGTTGGTCCGCCGGGCGTACTCGCCGACGAACCACCCGTCGAAGCCCCGGACGAAGTCGAACCGCCACCCGGTGAAGCCCACCGCCGCCAGCCTCGACGTCATCCACCCGACGATGGCGTCCCGGACGGCGGGGTTCACGTGGTCGAGGTCGCGGGCGGCGTGAAAGTCGGCGCCGGTGTCGTCGTTGATGCTCTTTGGGCCGTCCCATTCGTCGGTGCGGGTGATGAAGTACGTGGGCCAGTTCGGGTTCGTGAAGTCGGCCCAGCTCGACGAGCCGACCCGGTGGTTGACCACGACGTCGGCGACCGCGCGGACGCCGCGGCTGCTGAGGGCCGAGATCGCGCTTCTCAGCTGCGCCTCGGTGCCGTAGGCGCTGTTGAGGTCGTTCAACTGCCGGGGAAGGTAGCCTTCGTTCGCGGCGGAGTCCGACGGCGGGGGAAACCAGACCTGGGTGAATCCCGCGGAGGCGATGGCGGGGGCCCGCTGGCTGATCTCCTGGTACCAGGTGCGCCCCCCCTCCCCCGTCCAGGACTGCCAGTGGAACCCCTGAAGAAGGATCTCACTGCTACGCGGCCGGATGCTCTCGCTCGTGACCTCGAACTCGGGCCCGCTGTCGCCGCAGGAAAATAGGAAGAGCCCGAGCAGGGCTCCGATGTATGGGTATTTCATGTGCTTCCTCCCGTCACTCCCTCCGGAGTCACGCCTTGCATCTAAGCCGGCGGGAGCGGCCGGGGCGATGACCGGGGGCGGGTAAGGGGAGGAAAGTGGACCCGGAGGTCGAAACGGACGAAGTGGATTCGCGATCATCGGCGACGAAAGCCGTTCGTCTCCGGGTTCCACCCCGGCTGTGCGGCCAGGTGACCAAACCGGGCAGAGAACGCCTCGGCCCCGGCCGAGGTGACGGGGGTTTCGGCGCCGCACGCGGCGCACTCGAGCACCACCGGCCCTCTCGCCCGTTCGACCTTCGCCGCTTTGGCGGTGGTCTCGCCGCAGCGGCCGCATGCCCACCCCTCCGACAGCTCGGCCAGGTAGCGGGCGGCAGGCACGCTCTGCTTCTCGAGGCCCAATTCGGCTTCGGCGAGGCGCCGGGCGGCGCGACGGGTGGCCTCGGGCAGCGTCGCGTCCTCGGCCGCGCGCTCGGCGGCCGAAGCGGCGGCCCGGACCAAATGATGGAGCTGCGAGACGAGCTGGTTTTGCCAGGCCCCCCGCCCTTCGGCGTAGGTCCGCTCGATGTTCCCGACTTGGTCGGCGAGGTCCGATAGCAGCCGCTCGATCGGGTCGCTCATCGCCTGTCCTCGTCCGGCACCGAGAAGACGTAGCCTTCGAAGTTGCCTGCCCGGTCCTTGAGCCAGAAGTCGCCGCGCTCGACGTGAAAGACACCCTCGAGCACGGCGGTCTGGGAGGGAAACGACGGCACCCGGAACACGATCTCCTCCCCCTGCCGCTCCGCCTTCGCAAACCCCTGCGTCGCCCAACCATCGATCGTGTGCTGGTAGACCAGCGCGCCGACCTGCTCCGCGGACAGCTCGGCTCCATCGAGGGTCGGCAGGCGAACCCGGCCGCCGTCGAGCGGCTCGACCGGAAGCGCGACCCGCACCGACGGAGCGCCGCCCTCGGGGAGGACGACCCCGTAGTCCACCCCTCGCACCGTGCGGGCTTGGGTGAGCACCGATCCATCGGCGAGCGCACGCTCGGCGCCGAGCCGGCAGAGCGCGTCCACGTCCCGCAACCCGTGGGCGATGATCCGGTCGAGCGTCCGCTGGAATCGGTCGGCGTCGCCGCTCCCCTCGTAGGCCTCGGTAGCCTCGATGAGCGCTTGGCGCAGCTGGCTGCGATAGAGCCCGTCGAGCGGCCGATTCTCGAAGGCCGCCCGATGGATCACTGTGCGCTCGAAGCCAAAGTCGGTGCCGCCTCGCGACCGGTGCACCTTCCGGGCCGCGTCGAGCAGGTCCCGGTACGCGGTGGCGAGCTCCTCGATGAGCCCTTGCATCCGCTCCGCTTGCCCTGGACTCTTGGCCCCGACGAGCGCCAGCGCCTCGGTGAACGACGTCCGAAGGTCCTGCTCCGGGTGAAGAAAGAACGTCTTTGGCACCGCCGCCAGGGCACCGAAGATATCTGCCACCCCGGCGTGGGACACCACCTTCTTGTCCATTCCGAGGTCTTCCTGCCGGTTGACCTCGGCCCCGATCGCGGTGAGCGCCCGTGAGAACCGGGAGGCCAGCTTGCCGTCGAGCGCCCGCGCCACGTCCGGGGACAGACCGGCCGCGCCGGCGAGCTGCACTTGAAGCTCCCGCTCGTAGGCGAGCAGAAAGTGTCGACCCAGGTTCGTGCTCATCCGGTCGACCACGTCCGCTCGGCCCCGAAGCCCGGTGCGGGCCAGGGTGTACATCGCGTTCAGGTGATCCACCCTGCGGCTCTTCTCGGAATCGAAGCTGTACTCTCGGCTCGGCGAGTACTCGAGAACACGAACCGGGGCGGTCCGAGGCTGCGCCGTCTGGGTCCCGAGATCGAGAAACGTGGCGTCTACCTCCATGTTGGACGGGGACAGCGCCCCGTGAAGGATTCGGTACCGGTACTGCTCGGCGGCGACTCGGGCGTGGGCTTCGGCGAGCCTCTCCATCGAAGCGGCGAGGTCGATCTGTCCGCGCGGGGTCCGAACGAGGTCGCCCGCCTGCTCGAGCGCTCGCAAGAGGATGTCGAGCTCCTGGCCTTTGTTCGGGCCGGCCATCAGGTGGGCCGGTCGGACCTGCTTTCCATGTCGAAAGGCGAGGCCCCGGCGTTCCACCCCGCCATCGGACCAGGTGATGTGGTCGCCCCGATCGAGCACGGCGAGCACCCGCGTCGAGCCCCGAGAAAACAGGTTCTGGTTGACCTCGCCCAAGATCGCCTCGACCGCGCCCTCGGTGAGGCTCATCCCTCCGTGGCGGTGATCGTACGGGGTGAGATCGCTCAGCATCTCCCGCACCGCGCCGATGCCCTTCGCGTTGAGGTCGCCGAAGAACGCGGCCCGGCCGGACCCCCGGTTGTGCCCAAGACCCGAGCCCCCATAGAAGTCTGCCCATCCAGTGACGACCGGCCGCCCTCGGCTGTCCTCGCCCGCAGGCAGGATTTCGAGGTTGAGCTGCGCGAGCAGCTTCGCTTCGAACTCGGGGGTCATCCGCCGGTCGGACGGCAGCTCGAGCCCGAGCTGCTCGGCGAGCGCCCAGTTGAACCACACCACCCGTCCCTGCTCCCGCGGGACCGCCTCGACCGGGACCATGCCCTTGGGCCCGAGCACCGAGCGGAGTTCGGGGACGCCTCGGGCCAGCTGCTCGAGCGGGGCCGGGGCAGCGACGGGGACGAGCGCGGCATGGGTCAGGGGGCGAACCGAGGGCGGTGGGATGCGCATGGCCGTCTCTCGGGCGTAGCGACCCGATGCCCCCGAAGCAAGCGGCCAAACCACCGAGCCGTACCTGAAGACGCCGAAGAACTCAGTCGAACCGGATCGAGATCTCGAGGCGACCGGCCCGAACCGTCGCCTCCGCTCGCCGGATCGGCTTCTCGGCGTCCACCACCACCCGATCGAAGCCATCGTGCCGGCCGAACCGGATCCCCCGCACCGCCCCCGACCCGGCGGGGAGCTTCGGCTCGCGGCTCAGCCCTTGAAGATCGACCACCAGCCGGGCCGGGCTCCCGAGCACGAACTGCTTGGTGACCCGGGCACCGGGACCCACCGTGAGGGCGAGAAGCTCGGCCGAAGCCGACCCTCGGGCCAGGTTCCGACCCGAGCTGCGGTCCCGGGGGGCGTCCCGAAGTTTGGGCGCCGCCGCGGGCTGGGGCTCGGCTCTCGAGGGCGACGGAGCAGCGGCCTTCGAGGCGGCCGGAGCAGCCGCTTTCGAGGCGGCCGGAACAGCGGCTTTCGAGGCGGCCGGAACGGCGGCTTTCGAGGCCGCCGGGAGCGAGGCCTCAGCGGCCGCGGGCGCGGTCTCCGGCTCGCGCTCGGGGAGCCGGTTCACGACCTCCCGGTCCAAAGGAGGAGGTTCCGGAGGCAGGCCGGCGACGCCCCGGCCACTGACGAGGCGCTCGTGGAGCCCGGCCGGGCGGCTCGGGTCGGAATCGAGCGCCGCGACTACGACCGGGACCGGCTCGGCGCCGCGAAAGACCACGGCGACGAGGACCAGCATGAGCGCGACCGCCGCGGCGCCGTAGAGCAGCCCCGAAACGACCGGAATCGAGCGAACCCAAGACTTCATCTTCGACCACCTCGTCCGCGAACGGACCTGCATCGTCTCCCCGTTCAGGAGCGAGTGGGGCCCGATTCCCATCGGCAGGACCGAGTCGAGCTCCGGGTTGGGGGGGCGCGAATCGTCCACGACCGGCTCGGGAGGGGGCTCGATGTTCGTGTCGAGGGTCGGCAGGTCGACCGCGTCGAAGCCGGATGGCTCTCCGTCCGCCGGGCTGTCTCGGAGGGTGATGTGGGCCCGCGCCACCACCTCCTCCTCGAGCATCGACCTCGCCTCTTCGCTGAGGGTCACGAACCGCGCCCCGAAGCCCCTGGCTCCCCCCCGGCTCCGGTTGTCCACCACCTCGGCCTCGGCGACATAGACCCGGTCCCCCTCGCCGAGCGGGACCTCGACCGAGAACCGCGCTCCGACCCGAACACTCCGTTCCGCATCGACGAACAATCCCCCGGCCGAGAGGTCCCGGGCCGATACCGCGGCGTAGGGTAGTCCCCCGGGGGGGCCGATGCGCACGGCCCGGTCCAACGGGACCCGGGCGCTTCGTCGGCGCTCGGAGAGGCCCCCCGCTTCGTACCCCCGGGAGAGGTTGATGTCGTCGCTCGGTTGGGGCGCTCGGCATGGTTCCGCGATCACGGCCCGATCCTAGCCCCTCCGATCCCGGTGTCCATTTTTCCGCCCGCAGAAGTCGAACCTCCCGCGGCGCTCCGCTCGGTGGCGAGGGGACGCAAGGAAGGTCACGGCTCGGCGACAGGTGGACGAGAGACGGGAGGCGCCTCGACCGGGCCCCGCGACTCGTGCTCTCCTGGTCGAGCAGCCATGGAGCAGGACCCGGACGCGAGCATGGCGATCCCCGACCCCCTCCGGGGCCGAGGGCGACTCTTTCTGTGGCCCGACCAGGAAGCCACCCGCGGGCGGCTCGAGGGTCTGGCCCGCACCCTCTCGGTCCGGCTCGAGCGGTTCGAGAGCTTCGGTTGCCTCGCGCTTCACCTCGAGGAGCGCCGGGTGCTCGACGTGCTCGACGGCCTCCGCAAAGGCCTCGAGCCGGTGGCGGTGGCCAAGACGCTCGCGCTGTTCAAGCGAGAATTGGACGAGCCCTCGCTCGCCGACTTCCCCCGGGCCGACAGCCTCAGCACCTTCATCGCGTTCGCGCGGGCCCAGTGGCTCGGGGATCTCATCACCTCCCGCCGCCTCGCCGCGTGGTTTCAGCCGATCGTCGACGCCCGACGACCGGAGCGGGTCGTGGCCCTCGAAGCGCTCGCCCGGGGGGTTGGGCTGAACTCCTCCGACCCTCCCATTCTCCCGGCCCGCCTGCTGTCCGCCGCCCGGGACGCGGGGCTGATGTGCACCTTTGACCGCTTCATGCACGAGGATGCGCTGACTCGGTTCAACCGGCCCAGCTCTTCGGCGCTCGAGCTGTTCCTGAACGTCGCCCCGCGGACGCTCGAGGACCCAAACTTCGACCTCGATCGCCTGCAGGAGGTCGCGGCAGCCCATGGGGTGGCGCCGCGCCGGGTTGTCCTCGAGATCATCGAATCGGAGACCATCGAGGACCTGGGCCGGATGCAGGACATCCTGACCCATGCCCGGAGCCTCGGCTTCGGCATCGCGCTCGACGACCTCGGCGCCGGGTTTTCGAACCTGAACCTCATCCACCAGCTTCGGCCCGACGTGGTGAAGCTCGACATGGCGCTCATTCGAGACATCGCCGCCGACGGCTACAAGGCGGTGATCGCCCAGAAGATCCTCGAGGCCACCCGCAACCTCGGGGTTCGGACCGTCGCCGAGGGGGTCGAGCTGCGGTCCGAGCTGGCCTGGCTGTCCGCCCACGGGGTGGATTGCGTGCAGGGCTATTTCATCGGTCGCCCCGCTCCCGAGCCGAGCCGCGCCGGCCTGCCGGTCGAGAGCCTGTCCGCGTGACTCGGGCCTCCTGAGCGTCGGTTCGACCCGCCCCGCGCCTTGACAGGGTGGCGAGGCTCGATGAGCCTCCGCGGGTCGCCGGGGTGCCCGCTTCGAGGCGGGCTGAGATCAAACCCGTCGAACCTGACCTGGTTCACACCAGCGAAGGGAGCCGACGCCGCCCTTCGCCGTTTTCGCGCCCCCGAGGCGCGATGGAGGCACCATGATCGATTGCAAAGCCGCAGCGGAGCTGCTGGCCGCGGTGCGAGCCCAGCGCCCGCTCGTTCAGAACATCACGAACTATGTGGCCATGGATCTGTCCGCCAACGCTCTTTTGGCGGTGGGCGCGGCGCCGGCGATGGTCCACGCCATCGAAGAGGCCGACGACTTCGCCCGCCTCGCCCACGCGCTGGTCCTGAACGTCGGGACCCCGTCGCCGCCGTGGGCCGCTGCGATGAAGCGCGCCGCCGAGGCGGCCCGAGAGGGCAAAAAGCCGGTGGTGCTCGACCCGGTCGGCGCCGGAGCCACCTGGTATCGCACCGAGCTCGCGGTGCTTCTGCTCGAGTCCGGGGTCACCGCGGTTCGGGCCAACGCCTCGGAGATCTTGGGCCTCGCCCGCGCGTCCGCTGCCCGGGGGGTGGACGCGGTCGACGGCGTAGACGACGCGGTGCCCATCGCCCGCTCGCTCGCGGAGCACCACCACGCGGTCGTCGCGGTCACCGGTCCGACCGATTTCGCCACCGATGGGGCGACGGAGGCACGGGTTTTCGGGGGAGCCGCGGTCATGACCCAGGTCACGGCGGTCGGCTGCGCGCTGAGCGCGGTCACCGGCGCCTTCCTCGCCGCCCGGCCCTCGGGCGTGGCCCCGCTCGACGCGACCACCGCCGCCCTCGCCGTCTTCGCCGCCGCCGGCGCGCGGGCGGCCAAAGACGCGCCCGGTCCGGGCAGCTTCCGGGTCCGCTTTCTCGACGAGCTCGCCGGGCTCGACGAGTCGGCGCTCGCGGAGTGGGCGAGGATCGAGCGGTGAGCCCGGAAGCGCTGCGCCTCTATCTCGTCTCCGACCGCCAGCGGTGCCCCCATGACCAGCTCGAGCGCCTGCTGCCGGCGCTGATCGACGCCGGCGTGACGGCGGTGCAGCTGCGCGACAAGTCGGCGGACACCCGGACCCTGGTCGAGACCGCGCGGCGGTGGCTCGCGGTGTGCCGGCCCCGCCAAGTCCCGCTCATCGTGAACGACCGGGCGGACGTCGCGCTCGCCGCCGGCGCCGACGGCGTCCACCTCGGCGACAGCGACCTCAGCCCCGCCGACGCCCGCCGTCTGCTCGGTCCCCGGGCCGTCATCGGGGTGTCGGTCGGGACCGGTCCGGTTGCCGATGAGGCGAGCTACGGCGCCGCCTCCCCCGTCTTCTCGACGCCCACGAAACCGGACGCGGCTTCTCCAGTGGGGCTCGACGGGCTCGCCGCCCTCCGGGCCCGGACCCGAAAGCCGCTCGTCGCCATCGGCGGGATCGGGCTGTCCGAGGTGGCTGACGTTCTGGCGGCCGGTGCAGACGGGGTTGCGGTGGTGTCGGCCATCCTCGGCGCCGACGACCCGGTGGCGGCGGTCGCCGCGCTTCGGCAGCGGATCGACGCCCACCTCCGCCCTCGCAGCGCAATTCCAATTGCGCTTACGGTCGCTGGCTCGGACTCCGGAGGCGGCGCCGGCGTGCAAGCGGACCTCAAGACGATGAGCGCGCTCGGGGTGTACGGGGCCACCGCGATCACCGCGGTCACCGCGCAGAACACCCGCGCGGTCACGGCGGTGCATGAGCTGCCGGCCGACATGGTCCGGGCCCAGATCGACGCCGTTTTCGACGACCTCGCCGTCGCCGCGGTGAAGGTGGGCATGCTCGCTTCGGCGCCGATCGCCGACGCGGTCGCCGACCGGCTCGCCGCCTACGCCGGGGCACCGGTGGTCATCGACCCGGTGATGGTCGCCAAGGCCGGAGCCCGGCTGCTCGACGACAGCGCGGTGGCCACCGTCCGCCGGCGATTGCTCCCGCTCGCCACGGTGCTCACCCCGAACCTGCCCGAAGCGGCAGCCCTGCTCGGCGGGAGCACCCCGATGGACCCGGAGGCGATGCTGGCGACCGGCCGCGCCCTCGCCCAGCTCGGGCCGCGGTGGGTGCTCGTCAAGGGCGGGCACCTCGGCCCTCCCTACCCCGCGCTCGACGTGCTCGTCGGACCGGGCGAGCCGACCTGGTTCGAAGCACCGCGCATCGACAGCCGCCACACCCACGGCACCGGGTGCACGCTGTCGGCCGCGATCACCGCCCTGCTCGCGCACGGCTTGCCGGTCGAAGCCGCGGTGCGAGCGGCCAAGGCCTACTTGTCCGGGGCGATCGCCGCCGCGCCTCGGCTCGCCGTGGGAGCGGGCCACGGTCCGGTGCACCACTTCTTCGAACTCTGGAGCGCCGAGTCCGGCCAGGCCTGAGCCGATGAGCCCCGAGGAACCGAAACCGGTCCGGCCTTCCATCGCCTGGGCCCGGCTCGTATAGCTTCGACGCGATGCCCGTCCGCCGCAGCTTCTACAACCTGGTCGTGGACCAACTCGAGCCCACGGTAGAGTTCTACGCCCGCCTGTTCGGTCTTCGGGCCTCGTTCGTGAGCGATTGGTTCGTGCTGCTCACATCCCCGGAGCAGCCTTGGCTCGAGCTCGGGTTCCTTCGCCGGGACCACCCGGTCGTGCCGAGCGACGCCAAGTCTGGGGCCGGAGGCACCCTGACCTTCGTCGTGGACGACGTAGAGGCCGCCCACCGGCTCGCCGTGCAGATGGCGGTGGAGGTCATCGAGGCCCCTCGCGACCTGTTCTACGGCCAGCGTCGGATGTTGCTGAGGGACCCGAGCGGGCTCGTGCTCGACGTCTCGAGCGCCTGCTCGCCCGACCCGGAGTGGATGAAGCGGGTGGTTCGGCGAGAGGACGGCAGCTTCGAAGAGGTCTGAGCGGGGAATTCGCGAGCGGAGCGCGCAGCGGAGTCCGGTCGCGCCTGGCGGTGCCGGCGCGGGCACCGGAAGAACTTCAGCCGGACGCGACCGGAAACCACCGCAGCGGCTCCGCCTCCACCGGCAGCGACATCGCAGCCCCCACTGGGTGAGGGCGGGTCCGAGCGAGCTCGAACGCGGCCTCGAGCTGTTCGGGGAGCACCGACTCGGGCGCGG
This sequence comes from Myxococcota bacterium, assembly GCA_036788295.1. Taxonomy (GTDB): domain Bacteria; phylum Myxococcota; class Kuafuiibacteriia; order Kuafuiibacteriales; family Kuafuiibacteriaceae; genus JAHQVK01. The sequence goes on along the minus strand of DAIQNR010000055.1, from coordinate 31,166 downwards.
TCGGCGGCGCCACCGGGGGCGAGAGCGGACGGAGCTGGGGCTCGGCGACCGGGGGCGCGTCGCGGTGCCGCCACCGCCCGCTCGCGACGTCGAGCGTGTAGTCGTCGAGAAACCTCCACCCTTCGTGGGCCACGAAGTCGACCGCATCGAGCAAATATTCGAAGGCCAGCTCGGACAAGAAGTAGTTGAACCCAACCCGAACCCATCCTGGCTTCAGGATCTCGTAGCCGGCCTCGATCGCCTGCTCGAACTGCCGCGAGCGGACCAGATCGATGCCGAGCAGGCGGTGGCCGTACGGACCGGCGCAGGAGCAACCCCCGCGGGCCTGAACCCCGAAGAGATCGTTGAGCAGGGCGACGACGAAGTCGTGGTGGAGCCGCTGCGAACCGCGGCGGACCACGAAGGATATGATGGCGAGCCGCGGGGCATCCTTTGGTCCGAGCAGCTCGAGGTGGGGGTTGCTCGTCCACCGAGCGAGAGCCCGGGCGAGAAAATCACGCTCCCGGGCGGCGATCTCGGCCTCTCCGACCTCCGCCTTCAGCCGAAAGACGAGCCCGGCGCGGATCGACTCCAAGATCGCGGGCGTTCCCCCCTCCTCTCGAAGGGTCGGGTCATCGAGGTAGCGGTGGTCCTCGGAGCTGACGTAGCGAACCGTCCCCCCGCCAGGAACCGATGGGACGGGGTTGGTCAAAAGCCGTCGCTTCACGACCAGCACCCCCGGGGTCCCCGGCCCCCCGACGAACTTGTGCGGGGAGAGGAACACCGCATCTTTCTCGGACCCGGGCCCCGGAGGGTTCATGCGAATGGACACATAGGGCGCCGCCGCCGCGTAATCCCAAAACGACAGCGCGCCGTGGCGGTGGAGCAGCGCTGCGACCGCCTCGGTGTCGGTCAGCACTCCGGTGACATTGCTCGCCGCCGAGAAGGAGCCGATCTTGAGCGTCCGGTTCGACCTGCGCTCGAGCTCCGCGGCCAGGACCAACAGATCCGGTCCGCCTTTTGGATCCTCCGGGATCTCGATGACCTCCGCCACCGACTCCCGCCACGGAAGCTCGTTGCTGTGGTGCTCGTACGGTCCGACGAACACCACCGGCCGCTCGTCCGGCGGGATCCGCGCGGACATGTGGTAGCGCCGGTCGAGCGCCGGGGGGATGCGGAGCCCCAGGATGGCGACGAGGGTTTGGACCGCCCCGGTGGCCCCCGAGCCGGAGAACAGCACGACGTCGTCGTCGCCGCCGCCCACCGCCCGGTGGATCTCGGTCCGGGCCGCCTCGCGCAGCGCGGTGGTCTGGCGGCCGGTCCAAGAGCTCTCGGTGTGGGTGTTGCCGTAGACCGGCATCACCTCGGCCCGCAGGAGGTCTTCGATGAACGCGAGCGGCCGGCCGGAAGCTACGTAGTCGGCGTACACCAAGCGGCGCGGCCCGTAGGGTCCCGGAAAGACGAGGTCGTCACCGATGACCGAGCCTCGGATCCGCGCGATGAGGTCCACGCACCGAGGAATACCACGCGCGCTCAGCGGAGGCGCCCTGGGTATTCGCGAAGGGCGGCCTCGAGGATCGACACCGCTCGCTCGAGCCTCGGCACCTCGAGCACGTAGGCGAGTCGGGCCTGCCGCCGACCGAGCTCCGGGTTCGCGTAGAAGCCGCTCGCCGGAGCCATCATCACCGTCTCGTCGTCGAGCGAGAACTCGGTCAGCAGCCACCTCGAGAACCGGTCGCAGTCGTCCACAGGAAAGGAGGGCACCGCGTAGAACGCGCCCTCGGGCCGGTAGACCTCGACCCCGGGGATTCGGCCGAGGCCATCCACGAGAACATCCCGGCGACGCCGGTACTCGGCGACGACCTGCTCGAAGTAGGCGTCCGGCGTGGTGTAGGCGGCGACCGCGGCGAGCTGGTCGACCGTCGCCGGGCACAGCCGAGCGAACGCCATGCGGAGGAAAGCGTCGCACAGAGCCGGCGAACGGGAGATCACCGCCCCGACCCGGGCGCCGCAGGCCGAAAACCGCTTCGAGACGCTGTCCACGACGATGACCCGCTCCTGAGCGCTCGGCAGCGACAGGGCGGAGCGGACCTCGACCCCGTCGTACGCGAACTCTCGGTAGACCTCGTCGCTGATGAGAAACAGGTCGTGCGCGCGAACGAAGCGGTCGATCCGCTCGAGCTCATCGGCCCGGTACACCGTCCCGGTCGGGTTGCCCGGGTTCGACAGCACCAAGGCCCGGGTCCGGGGTCCGACCGCGGCCGCGAGCGCCTCGTCGGGCGGCAGGTGAAACCCGGTCGCAGGGTCGGCGGGGACCGCCCTCACCCCCACCCCGCACATGGTCGCGAAGCCGAGGTAGTTGGCATAGAACGGCTCGAGCGTGAGGACCTCGTCCCCGGGCTCCGCCACCGCGGCCAGCGCGAACACCAGCGCCTCGCTCCCCCCGACGGTGACCGTGACCTGCTCGGCGGACACCGACTGCCCCTGGCGCTGCCAGTACCGAGCGATGGCGGATCGCAGCTCGGGCAACCCAGGCGAGGGTCCGTAGGCCAAGACCGCCTCGTCGAAGCGCTGGTAGGCCTCGATCATCGGGCGGGGGGTGGGAATGTCCGGCTGGCCGATGTTGAGCGCGTGCACATGCACCCCCCTGGCCCTCGCCTCGTCGGCGAGCGGCACCAGGCGGCGGATCGGCGACGCGGGCATGGACCGGGCGCGAGATGAGAGGGCGGGCATCGGCGAAGGGCAGTAGCATCCGCGGGCGGTCCCGGCGAGCGAGCGCGGCCGTTCACGCCGTTCGGAGCGCCGATTCGATCGCTCGGGCGAGGCCGAGCAGCCGAGGCTCGTCGCCTGGCGGCCCGATGAGCTGAAGCCCCACCGGTAGGGAGTTGGGTAGAGCAGGGATCGGGAGCGAGATCGCGCACAGACCGAGAAAGCTCACGAGCCCGGTGTTGCGAAGCGCGAGCAGGTTCTCCCTGCGGTAGTCGTCCGGATCCTCCACCGCCTCGAGCCGAGGGGGCACGCTCGCCACCGTCGCGCTCAGGAATCCGTCCACTCCGTCGAAGGCGTGGGCGGCACGCTCGGCCGCGCGCTCGAGCTCGGCCCGCCGCCGCAGGTATTCCACCGCGGGCAGCTCCGACGCGGCGTCGAGGCGGGCCCGCACGTTCGGGTCGAGCTGCTCGATCCGCCCGGGCAGCTCGGTGCGAAGAAAGTGGGCGAGCTCCACGGCGGTCGGGCCGCCGAGGCGAAACAGGGCCAGCGCCTCGTCGGTCCCGGGCAGCGGACGCTCGGTCATCGTGGCCCCGGCCCTCGAGAGCGCGGCTCGGGCCCGCTCGAGCCCGAGTTGGACCTCGGGCGCGAGGTCCTCGGCGAACACGCCGCCGAGCACCGCGAGCCGCTGTCCGGAGAGCTCGATGCTCGGGATCCGCTGCAGCCGGGACGCGAATCGGTCCGGGGGACCATCGAAGGCCGCAAACCCGTACATCGCGTCCTCGACGCTCCGGGCGATGAACCCGGGGGTATCGAGCGTGGTCGAGAGGGGCACGATCCCCGCGGTCGGCCACCGCCCCTTCGTGGTCTTGAGGCCCACCTGCCCGGTCCACGCCGCCGGTATGCGCACCGATCCGGCGGTGTCGGTGCCGAGCGCGAGCACGGACGAGCCTTCCGCGACGCTCACCCCGGCGCCGCTGGACGAACCACCGGGGACCCGGCCGGGGGCCGCCGGGTTCTCCGGAGTCCCGAAGTGGGGGTTGGTCCCGATCCCTCCGAAGGCGAGCTCGACGGTGTGGGTCTTGCCGACGAACACGGCCAGCTGCCGGAGGGCCCGGGACACCACCGGCCCGGGATGCTCGAAGCGCTCGGGCAGCGGCGCCGCGCTGCCGGCGAACGTGCGCTCCCCGGGGAGCCCATAGAGGTCCTTGACCGAGAGCGGCAAGCCAGCCAGCGGTCCGGGGTCCCATCCCCGCCGAAACGCCGCGTCGGCGAGCCGAGCCTCTTCGGCGGCCGCCTCGGCCCGGACGATCCGGAAGGCCCGGTGGTCCAGGGCCCGGCCCAGCGCCTCGTCGAGGAGGGCGCTCGCGGTGGTCGTGCCGTCGCGCAGCCGCCGAAAGGCGTCGATGAGCCCCATTCGTTCGGTCTGCCACGAGCTCGAGCTTTGGTCGAGGCTCAGGCCCGAGGGCCTCGGGGGAACGGGGCGTCGGCGCGGTTCGGGTTGACCCCGCCGCCGTGACCGACCCATCGAGAGGGCATGCGATCTCTTTGCATTCTCGGCCTGTTCCTGGCCGGGGTCGGCTGCGCCCGCCCCGCCGCCGACTCCGCTTCCGCCCGCCTCATCCCGATCGAAGTCAAGAACGACGGCTACGTTCCATCCGAGGTCTCCGCCGCCCCGGGGGAGCGGGTCACGCTCGTCTTCACCCGGACCGGCTCGAGCAAATGCGGCGAGAAGGTGGTGTTTCCGGACCTGTCGATCGAGCGCACCCTACCCCTCGACGAGGCGGTGCCGGTGGAGGTCACCGTGCCCGATTCCGGCCGTCTCGGTTTCGCCTGCGGCATGAAGATGCTCGAGGGCGCGGTGGTGGTCCGGCCGACGACTTGAGCCTGCCCTCCTCCGAACCGGCGCGCAGCCGGCCCCAAGGGGCGCGGTCCGTGGTAGGTCCGGCCGGAAGGGGGCTGCCCCCGGACGGAGATTCATGGGCGCAACGGTCGTCATCATCGACGAAGATCGGGGCTTCACCGACGCGGCGACGGAGGCCCTCGAGGGCCGAGGCTTCGCCGTGCGTGTTCACGAGGATCCGAGCCTCGAAGGCCTGCGAAGCGAACGGCCGTCGGTGCTGGTGATCAGCGCCGAGCTGCCCGGCACCTCCGGGTTTTCGCTGTGCAGCCGCATCCGCCGGGATCGGGAGCTTCGGAGCGTACCGATCCTTCTCACCGGCGCGCCGAGCGCGCAGGACACGTTCAAGATGCACGCCGAGCGGCCGGAGCGAGCCAACCGGTACGCGCTGAAGCCGATGTCGGCCGAGGCGCTGGTCGGTCACGTCGAGCAGCTGCTCGCCGCCGCCCCCCCGCCGCTCGCCAAGAGCGCCGAGCCGGCGGAGCCGCCTCCGGCCGAGCTCCACCCCTCGGACATTCCTGGGGATCCTGACCCGGCGGTCCCCGACTTTCGGCGCACCGAGCCCTGGCCTCGGGCCCGGTTCGAAGGCGCGCTCGAGGTGGTGCTCGGCGCCGACTCGGAGGCGGCCCCGCCCCGCCGGCTCGGGCCGGAGGACCGGGTGGAGCAGCTGCGGGGCCTCGTGAAGCGCCACGAGTCGAGGGAGCGGCGGCTGAGCGCGCTGATCCGAGAGATGAACGACCGCGGCGACGAGCTGGCCCGGCGGATCGGAGGCCTCGAGCTGGAGCTTCAGCGGGAGGTGGAGCGAAACGCCGCGCTCGATGACGAGAGCCGGCGCATCGAGACCAGGCTCGGCGAGACCGAGCACCAGTTCCGCGCCTTTCACGAGGAGGTGACCCGCATCTTCGCCGAAAAGGATGGCGAAGAGCAGGCGACGCACGCCCGGCTCGCCGCGGCCGAGACCGAGGCATCGGCGACGCGGGCCCAGCTCGCCGCGGCTGAGGAGCAGCATCGGGACGACGCCCGGCGCCTGTCGTTTCTGCAGGACGAGCTCGAAGAGCTGCACCGGCGGCTCGAGGCGGTGGAAGCGGAGCGGGACGAGGGGCTCGGCCGAGCGGACGAGGCCAGGGCGGCGCTCGAGGCTCGGCTCGCCACCACGGAGGCGGTCGCCCGGGATCGGGCCGAAGCGATAGAAGCGCTCGAGGACCGCCTCGATCGGCAAGCGCTGGAAGCGGAGCGGATGCGGGCCGAGCTGGGAGCCGAGCGCGATCGGGCGGAGGCGCAGCGCCGGCATGAGCTCGAGCAGCTCGAAGCGGCGCACGCGGCGCAGCTCGCCCAGATGGCCGCAGAGCGAGAGTCGAGGGAGGCCGAGCACCGCGGAGAGCTCGATTCCGCCGAGGCGGAGCACGCCGAGCAGATCGAGAACCTGACCGCCCGGTGGACCGAGGCTCGGGAGGCCCACGAGGCGGCGGTGCAGCAGGCCGAGGACGATCGGCTGCGGCAGGCGAGGACGCACGAGTCCGAGGTGGAGTCGCTGCGGCGGGACAAGGAGTTGGCCCTCGTTCACTTGCGGCAACGGCTCGACGCCGAGCTCGCCGAGCGCACGAGCGCGTTTCAGGCCGAAATTCTGGACGTGCGGGCCGAGGCGGCGGCGGAAGCCGACGCCGGACGGTCGCTTCGGGCCGAGCTCGAGCAACGGCGGGCCGAGCGCGAGCGGGAGGGCAAGGAGCGCGAGCGGGAGCGAAGGCAGGCCGAAGCCGCCCTGCTCGCGGCCCACGCCGGTGCAGAAGAAGCGCTCGCCGAAGCCCGCTCCCAGGCCGAAGCGCTGAGGCTCGCCGACGCGGCTCGGGCCGGCGAGGAGCTCTCCGAGGCCCGCGCTGCCCTGCACGAAGCGCTCGAAGAGCTCGAAGAGGTCCGGGCCAGGGCACAGGAGGACCGAGCCGAGCTCGATGGGCAGCGCCGGACCCTGGGGGCCGCGCTCGACGCCTCCGAGGCTACGCTCGAGGAGCTGCGTGCCCGGGTCGCCGAGCTCGAGACGGAGGCGGAGCGGAGCCGCGCGGACGCCGCGGACCGGCTCGAGCAAGCCGAGCGCCGCCTGGCCGAGACCCAATCGGCGCTGAGCGCCGCCGAAGCGCTCACCCAGACCGCCGAGACCCGGGCCAAGACCAACGAGGCCCGGGCGAGATCCGCCGAGATGCGGGCGCACGCGGCCGAGACCCGGGCCAAGGCCGCCGAGACGGCGCAGCTCGCCGCCGAGGACCAAACACGGTCCGCGGAGGCCCGAGCCGAGGCCGCGGAGGCCCGAGCCCAGGACGCCGAGGCCCGAACCCAAGACGCCGAGGAACGGGCGCAGTTCGCCGAGTCTCGGGCCGAGACGGTCGAGAGCCAGCTCGAGGCGACGAGACGACAGGCGGACGACCAGAGGCAGGAGGCGGAGCGAGCGCGGCTTCGGGCCGAGGAGGACAAGGTTCGAGCAACCGAAGCCGAAGGAGCGGCCATGGCCCGGGCATCGCGAGCCGAACGCGAACGCAACCTCGCCCTCGAGGCTCGAGAGAGAGCCGAGGCGGACTTGAGCCGGGCCGAGGAGGCTCGAGCCGCCGCCGAGGCGGATCGGGATCGGGCCCTCGCCAGCGAATCGACGGCGAACGCCGCCGCCGAGCGAGCCGAGGAGGCCGAAGCGAGGCTGCGGGTGGCGCTCGAGGGCGCAGAGAACAGGGCCTCCGAGGCGGTGGAGGCGGCGCAGCGGGCCGAGACCGCCGCCGAACGGCTCCGGGTCGAGCTCCAAACGGCGGAGGCCCGGCTCGCCGACACGACGCGAGCGGGCGAGCGAGCGGCCGGTGCGGTCGCGGCCGAGCTGGCCGCAGAGCGGGTCCGGGCCGAGCGGGCCGAGCGCGCGGTCGCGGAGCTGGCCGACGCCAGGGCGCGGACGGCGGAGGAACTCGACGCCGCCCGCCTCGACGTCGGTCGCGCCGCGGAGATGGCGACCGCCCTCGAAGCGGCGCGGGCTGAGGCGAGCCGGCTGCAGCGGGCGGTCACCGAGTCCGAGGACGAGATCGAGGCGCAGGGCGAGCGGGTCCTCGAGCTTCACTCGAGGCTCGATGAGGCTCGGGCCGAAGCGGGCGCCACTCGGGCCCGCGCGGAGCGAGCGGAAGCCAAGCTCGAGCAGCTCGAGGTGGCCTATGCGGCGAGCCGGGCGGCTGAAGCGGCCCGAGACCGGCTTCGGGTGGAGCTCGAGCGGGCCCGGGAGCGGGAGACGGCGCTCACCCGGGACCTCGCCGCGCGCACCGGAGAACTCCGCGCGCTGAGGGCGACCCGCCCGCCGACCCGGGCGGGCGCCCCGGCCGAGCCGAAGCCGTCGCCGGGCACACCGGTCTCGCCGCGGGGCGTCCTCACCCTCGAAGCCCTCGAGTCGGGGGATGTGCATCTGGACGAACCGGCCCCGTTCTCCGGCCTGCTCGACGGGTTCGAGGGTGGATCGGTCGTCCGCGGAGGCGGCGCATTGCTCGGCAATGCCGGCCTGCCCGAGTCCTCTCGGAGCGACGAAGACGAGGAGGAGGAGCGCGAGGTGACGGAGATCATCGACATCAACAAGCTCTGAGGGCGCGAGCGTTCCGCGAACGATTTCGCCGTCCCCCTGGCTGTGAGGGGCCCAAACCGGGCTCCGGTCTCGCGGAAGCACCGGCGCCGCGTGCACCGAAGAAAGAAGGGCCTTGGTCGGTCTCTGACCGAGCGGTAGCGTCGGCCGCGATGAGCGGCGACGGGATGCGCTACGATCTGCTCGCCCGAGAAGCCATGCGAGGCGTGATCCGTTTGGCTCTCGAGCGGGCGGCTTCGCCCGAAGGGCTTCCGGGAGACCACCACTTCTATGTCAGCTTCGTGACCGCGTACCCGGGGGTCGTTCTGCCGCGTCGGCTCGCCGAGCAGTACCCGGACGAGATGAGCATCGTGCTCAAGCGGCACTATTGGGATTTGGAGGTCGGGCACGAGGGCTTCTCGGTCGGTCTGTCCTTCGACCAGAAGCGAGAGACGATCGGCGTGCCCTACCCCGCGATCACCCGCTTTCTCGACCCCGAGGCGCAGTTCGTCCTGCAGTTCCCCCGACCTCCGGTGCCGTCGTCGAACCCGGATGGGCCCTCTGAGGAGCCGGACGGATCGAAGGTGGTGAGCCTGGACGCGTTTCGGAAGCGCTGAGCGATCCCATCGCCTCGAGAGCGGTTCCCCCGCCGACGGCGGAGAACCCGACGAGGTACAGGAGCACGAAGGGCAGCGCCCCCCAAACCTGCGTCTCGAGCACGTGAACCAGCAGCGCCCCATACAGCGCGGCGAGCGATAGTTCTGCGGCCACTATCAGCGGTCGGGCAGGCACACGGTAGAGGCCTTGTCCCCGTCCGCTGCCTCGTTTCGGGGTGCGCACGAACACGCCAGGGCCGAGAAGGAGGCCTCGGAGGACCTCCACCGCGTTGGTGAGGCTCATCCCAGCGCCGACGCAGAGCGCAAATCCGAGGTCGAGCGGGCGGAATCCGGACCGGCTGCGGTGAATCGCGACCCCGTAGAACACGACCATGGCCAGGGTCCCGGCCCCGAGCGTGCCGAGGTCGAGACCGGAAAGGAGCGCCCGCCCGCCCGGGACCCGCCACCCGAGCTCTTCCCGAACGACGAGCGTCGGCGGCAGCAGCACCGCGAGCGCGGCCATGGCGAGGTACGCGAAGTTGCCGAGCAGATGCACGGTCGCCGCCGCGCGGGCCGTCCACCGCAAGCTCCGGCTGCGCAGGATCGGCCAGAGCAGCTTTCGCGCGGTCTGAACGCTTCCCCGGACCCATCGGGCCTGCTGCGACCGAAAGGAGGACCACCGCTCGGGAAGCTCCGCGGGGGCCACGACCTCGTGCAGGTAGGCAAAGCGCCACCCGGCGAGCTGGGCTCGGTAGCTCAGATCGAGGTCTTCGGTCAGCGTGTCCTGGGACCAACCGCCGGCCCCGTCGATGGCTTCTCTGCGCCAAATCCCCGCCGTCCCGTTGAAATTGAACGGGTGGCGGCGGGCGTGGCGGGCGGCGTGCTCCACCGCGAAATGCCCGTCGAGAAGCACCGCCTGCGCACGGCACAGCCAGTTCTGGTCCCGGTTCAGGTGGCCCCACCGGGCCTGGACCATCCCCAGCTCGGGCGACCCGAGCAGCACCGGGATCGTCTCCTCGAGAAAGTTGGGGGCAGGGACGAAGTCGGCGTCGAACAGGGCGACGAGCGAGGCCTCCGGACGCAGAGCCAGCCCCGCCGCCAGCGCGCCCGCCTTGTATCCGATCCGACCGGTTCGACGGACCACCTCGATCGGTACACCGTGCTCGAACAGCTCGGCGCTGACCCGGTTCACCACCGCCCGCGTCGCGTCCTCGCTGTCGTCGAGGACCTGAATCAGGAGCCGATCGCGGGGATAGCGAAGCGCCGCCGCCGCCCGAAGCACCCGCTCGGCCACCAAGGCCTCGTCGTAAAGAGGGATCTGCACCAGCAGCCGAGGGGCTGGACTCGGGAGAGCTCCCGCAGCGGGCGCCCGATCCCGGAGGGCGGCCGGGACCGAGGCGAGCCGCAGCAGCCCCAGCACCGCGAGCGCCCCCAGGGCCGCGAAGTAGAATCCGAGCAAGAGGGCGGCCATCATCCCCGGGCGCCGCGTACCATGAGCCTGCGACCGACACCACGCCGACGACCTCCGCAGCCCCTCCGATTGTCGGTCCCCATCGGCCGGGAGGGTCGTTGACTGGGCGGACGGCGCGGTGTCTTCTTCGCGCGTGACGGTGGGTCCTCCCGAGCCGGGCGGCGTCCCCGGCCCGACGTTCGACGAGGACGAGGGCTTTGCGCCGTCCGACGCCCAGCGCAGCCCGCTGCCGGCGATGATCGGCGAATACGAGGTCGTCGCTCGGCTGGGCGGCGGGGCGATGGCGGAGCTTTTCCTCGCCCACAAGACGTCTCAGTTCGGGTTCGTGCGTCGGGCGGTCCTCAAGCGGGTGCGTCGCTCCCGCCCCGACTACCCCCAGCTGCAGGAGATGCTCCTCGACGAGGCCCGCGCGACCGCGTGCTTCGACCACCCGAACCTCGTCGCGCTGCACGACGTCGGGGAGACCGACGACGGGGTCTTCCTCGCGCTCGAATACGTCGAGGGATCGGACCTCCGTCGGGTCAACTCCAAGCTCCGGGCCCGGCGGGAGGCGCTCCCGTTCGAGCTGGCCGCGTTCATCACCGTCGAGGTGCTGCGCGGCCTGCACCACGCCCACATCGCCAAGGACCAGGATGGACAGCCGCTCGACGTCGTCCATCGCGACGTCAACCCTTCGAACGTGCTCATCGCCCGCTCGGGCCACGTGAAGCTGGCCGACTTCGGGGTGGTGCGCATGCGCGAGCGCCTGCAGCAGAAGACGGAGCCCGGGCTCGTCAAGGGCAAGTACGCTTACCTCGCCCCAGAGTACATTGCCGGCGAGCCCTGCAGCGTTCAGACCGACATCTACGCCGCCGGCATCATGCTCTTCGAGCTGCTCAGCGGGCGGGAGTGCTTCTCCGGGAAGACCGCCTACGAGGTGATGTGGAAGATCGTGAACAAGGGCGTCCCCCTGTACCGACTGGAGCGGGAGGGGGTGCCGGAAGATCTTCAGCGCATCGTGCAGCGGGCGACCGCGATGGCCCCGGAGCGCCGGCACCCCAGCGCGCAGGACATGGCCAACGCGCTCGAGGCCTGGCTGATGCGGAGCGGGCGCCACGCCACCCCGTGGGTGCTCTCCGTGTTCTTCCATCGCCACGACCTCATCCCTGGGAAGCTCGACACTTCGAGGGTCACCCCGCTCGCCCACCTCGGAGAGGCCCGCTCGGCGGACCTCGCCTCCACGCCGCCGCGGGCCCATCCCACCCGCGGGGGGTCCGGGCTGCACGCGGGTGCGCCGCGGGTGGTGGAGTCGTCGAAGACGCCGCTCCCCCCGGAGCTGATCGAGCTGATGAGGCAGGAGCACGGCCTCCAGACCCCTGCCGCTCCCCAGCAGAACGACAGCCTCAAGGCCACCCGGCCGAATGAACCGGTCCCGAGCGAGCGCGGCTCCACGGGACGGTTCGGAGCGGCCCGCCCCCCGCCTGCGCCCGCGCCCGGGGTTTCGCACCCTCGGTTTCCCCCCGCGGAGCCGGTCCCGTACGAGACGAAGACCGAGCCCCTGCTGTCGGTCCCGGCCAAGCTGGAGCCGCCGCCAGCGGCTCCCCTCGATCCGTCCGGCGTCCCTCGAGCCGGAAAGCTCGAGGATCTCTCGGCCGCCGAGGTGATGAGCCGACTGCTCGACGCCGGTCACACCGGCGTCGTCGAGTTCCGATGCGGCCTCATCTGGAAGAAGGTGAAGCTCTACCAGGGGCTGCCGATCGGCGTGACCTCGAACATGGGCATGGAGCTCATCGGGGAGCACCTCGTGAAGTCGCGCATCGTGACCCGGGACCAGCTGCACCGCGCGCTGCAGAAGTCGGAGCGCGGAGGCCGTCCCCTGACCGCGATGCTCATCGAAGACGGCGCGCTCGAGCGCTCCGCGCTCGAAGTGGAGCTCGGGCGCAACTTGGGCGCGCGCCTCCACGAGGTGCTCGAGTGGCGGTGGGGCTCCTTCGAGCTGAGGTCGGAGGAGGTGAAGCCGGCCGAGTTCGTCCCCCAGCTCGACATTCGGGCGCTGCTCGAGAACGCCCGGCGATCCCGGTCCGAGGAAACGGAGCAGCAGCCGTCCGAGGACTCGGGCGAGTTCGACGCCCAGCGCAAGCTGGAGCGGGCGGTGGACATGGCTCGGTCGCTGGCCTCCTCGGCCGGAAAGGGCCAAATCGAGCGGCCCTGGCGTCCGGACGAGGGCTGATCCCAAAACGCTTTCATTCCGCCTTGGCCGGGTCTAGCTTGCGCGCCCATGTCCGACGAGCGTGCCTACCGGATCCACCTCGCGTTCCGCCCGGAGAGCGACGGCTTCATCGCCCGCGTCCCCGAGCTCGGGGTCGAGGCGGAGGCCGAGACCAGGGCGGAGGCGCTCGAGCGGGTGGAGCGAGCCATCGAGGCTGCGTTCGAGCAAGCGGCGGTCCGCGAGGCGTCGCTGCCGAAGCCGGCCGACAGCGAGCCCCAGCCCGGCGCGCTGAAGCTCGACCTCGCCGGTCCGATCCACCGCGACCTTCTGTTTCACGCCCGAGCGCAGGGGCTCGAGCCCGAAGCCCTGGCGATGCAGCTGCTGGCCCGAGGCCTCGGCCAGATGGATGGGCGAAGGGCGCCCCGCCCGCCAGCGCCGGAGCCGAAACCGAAACGCGAGGAGCCGGCGCCGGCGGCCGAGGGCGCAAACGACGGCGGGCGGCGAAACCGCGCCCGAGGCCGGAACCCTCGACGCGAGGGCTACCGCCCGGAGATGGAAGACCAGGCCAACTTCCTCGCCTACGTGCGGGACCAGGAGCGGGGCGGCCGCGGACGCCGCTGACGCCTGCCCGTCAGCGGCTGGGATGCACCGCGAGCAAGAGGTCGTCCTTCGGCAGGGCTACGAGCAGGGCCCCTTGCCCGGTGTGGGTCGTGGTCGTGTCGAAGCGGTACGCCGGGATCGCGATCTTCAGCGTCGTCTTCTTCGCGTCCGACTCGACCACCGTGACCTTGATGATCCGCTCGTTGTTCGCTCCGTCCTGAAAGTTCAGTTGCACCGTCGTCCCGGGGTCGCGCCGGGGCGCGGTGACGGTGTCGACCGCCCGGGCGCCCACGTAGCCGAGCCGCTGCAGCTGCTTTGCGTACCGGGTGGCCGCTCCGCTGAAGCCGGGCTTTTTCCGGCTCCCCTCGAGCACTTCGATGGTCACGTTCACCGGAGCGGCCACCGCCGGCCCGGCAAGCCCGAGAAGAAGTACAATTGCGAACAAACTTCGAAGTGCTGGCACGACAGGCTCCTTGGGCGCGAGGCGCCACGCGGGTTTCAGGCTCCGGAGAGGATCACCACCGTGACCCCCTCGTCGGGGTACATGAGCAAATCGCCGTCGAAGGCGACGGAATCCACCGACACCCCTTCGAGGGTGGCATTTTGTCCCCCGAGCCAGTTCGAAGGCTCGGTGGCGAACAGGAACAGCACGGACGCTGCGACGAGGCTGATCCCCCCGATCGGCAGCGACCAGCCGAGAGGCCCGGCCCGGCCCGGCCGCGGCGTGGGTCCGGGGACCCGCTGCGGCCCTGGCCGGCGGCCTTCCACCGGCCGCACCGTCGATCCGAGCGCCGTCTTCAGCCTCGCCCACACCCTCCGGCGCTTCGCCCTCTCCTCTCGAGGGTCGGAGCTCGGGGGGGTGATCTGCGCGGCCACGGGGACGAGAGCGCGAAGCTCGGGCTCGGCCTCCGCCCACGCCTTCGCCGAGCCCTGACGGAGGGCGGCCCGGATCTCGGGGTCGAGCTCGAGCTCGGGCGGAGCATCGAGGCGCTCCTCCACCTCGGCGAAGAACCCGCCAAACCGGTCGGCCATCGCCTCGAGCTCCCGGTCCCGCGCCGCCCGCAGCAAAGATCCGGCGGCGACGTCCGACTCCGGGGCCCTCACCGCGTCGGCTGAGCTGGCTTCGGAGCCGGCGTCGAGACGGGACAGGACCTCCCGAGAGAACCCCTCCCATCGCCGGCCGGCCACCGCCTCCTCCACTTCGGCGCAGAGCCAGCGAGCGGCCGGGACCCCGTCGAGCTCCACCTCCACGTCCGGCGCGAGCGCGACGCGATCTTCGGGCTCGGCCGGCCGGTCATCGAGCCGCGCGAGCACGACGTCGACCAGGCTCGCCGGGGGATCGGCCCGCAGCGCGGCGAACGCTTCGAGCAAAGGCGCAGTCGATCGCTCCATCACCGGGCCTCCTCCGCGGCGAGCCGCAGGTTGTCGGGCACCGCCTCCCCGCCCTCGACGTACGGTCGAAGCAGGGTCTGGAGGTTCTTTCGAGCGTGAAACAACCGGCTCATCACGGTCCCCTTGGCGATGCCGAGCACCGCCGCGATCTCTTCGTAGCTCAGGCCCTCGACCTCACGCAGCACGATGATGGCGCGGTGCTTGTCGGAGAGCTTGCCCATCGCCTCGTGCAGCACCCGGGACAATTCGGCCCGGTCGCTCATCTGGTCTGGGTCCCCGCCCAGGTTCGGGCGGTCCTCGGCCTGCAGCGCTCGCTCGACCCCTCGCTCGTCGAGGTCCACGCCGGTCTCCCGGCGGCCGCGCGAGCGGTAGTGGTCGATGGCGAGGTTGTAGGTGATTCGGTACATCCACGTGAAGAAGGTCGAGTCGCCCTCGAAGCGGTCCAGGTTCTTGAACGCCTTCACGAAGGCCTCCTGCGCGACGTCCCAGGCGTCCTCCCGGTCGCGGACGATGCCGAAGGCCACGGCGTAGACCCGCTTTTGGTAGCGCTCGACCAGCGACCCGAAGGCCGAGCGGTCGCCGCCCACGGTCCGGCGGACCAGCTCGCGATCCTCATCAGCCTCGCGGGCGCGCTTGGCGCGGGTGGCGTCGTCGATGGATGGGCTCATCGGGGGTTCTCCCAGCTTGGACGCCCGGCCAGCCGGCCGATTCACGTCGTTCTCTCGCCTACCCCGTCTTTCCCTGGCGGGCCAGGTGCGCTTCCGGTGGCCGCTGCCGGACCCCGTGGTAGCTTCGCGCTCCATGGCCGATGACCCGCGGGCATCCTTGGGCGCGACCTTGGCAGAGCTCGGCGCTCGCCTCCGTCGCGGGCTGCTCGTCGAGCTCGGGCTGCTCGCGGCCTCGACCCCGCTGCTCGCCCTGGCCGCCGCCGCGGTCCTGTCCGCGGCCGGGGTGCCCGACCGCTTCGCTGCCGCCGCCGCGCTCGTCCTCAGCGCTGCCGGTTTGGCCGTGGTGCTGGGCTGGGGCTATCGCCGGTGGCGGGCCGAAGCCTCGAACCCCGTCGCGGTCGCCCGCACCGTGGACCGAATGGCCGGAGGCAAGAGCGCCTTTCGGCTGCTCGACGCCGCCCAGCTCGCCCGCGACCGAGGCCAGTACGGGGAGAGCGCCGACCTCGCCGACGACGCCGTGGACCGGGCGGTCCGAGCCGCCGATGCCACCGGCCTTGGCGCCGCGGTGCAGCTGGTCAGCCAACGCCGGGTCCGCCGCGGGGGGGCGGCCGTCGCCGGCTTGATCGCGCTTCACGGGGCCATCTTCTCCCTGGATCCGGACGGGTGGGCCAAGCGAGCTCGGCTCTTCGGGGGCGCGGAGGGGGTCGAGGGGATCCTGTCCCCCAAGGCCCCGGAGCCCGCTCTCGGGGACTTTCGAATCGACTATCGATTCCCGGAGTACAGCGGCCGAAAGCCCCGATCCTTCGTCGCCCCGAGCGGGTCGGTCCGGGCCCTGCCTGGGACCGAGGTGGCCATCGAGACCCGGGCCTCGGCGCCGCTGTCTTCGGCCGAGCTGGTGTTCGAGCACGGCGATGAGGGGGAGCCCCAGCGCATCGCCGCCGACGTGGACGGCCGGCGGATCCGCGCCCGGTTCCTCCTGTCCCGGGCCGGGCGCTACCGCATCGAGCTGAAGACCGAGCTCGGCGAGCTGCGGGCCGAGCGGCGCGGCCACGAGCTGTCGCTCGAGGAGGACGAGCCCCCTTCCGTCCGGCTGCTCGAGCCGACCGAGACCCCGCTCGAGGTCAACGAGAAGGACAAAGTGCCGCTCGTCTACGAGGCTTCGGACGACTTCGGGCTCGGGGAGGCCCGGATCATGTGGCGGGTGCTCGGCACCGCCCGGGAGGGCGCGGTCGCCCTCGAATCCCTCGACGGGCGGCGCCGGTACGAGGGCAAGGTCCGCTTCGACCTCGCGCCCTTGGCCCTACAGCCCGGCGACCGGGTGGCGTATTCGGTCGAGGTCTTCGACAACGACACCATCCTCGGGCCGAAGCTCGGGGCCAGCCCGACCCAAGAGCTGCGGGTCTACAGCCAGCGGGCGCACCACGACCGAGCGATGGCCGAGGCGATGGCCGGGCTCGACGCCTTGGTGCACCTGCTCGGCGACACCCTCGAGGAGCCGATGAGCGGCCAGGCCGCGGCCGCTCGCGTCGAGGTCGGAAACCAGCAGTCGGCCACCGCCACCGACGTCGCAACGAAGCTCGAGGCCGGCGCGGCGGCGCTCGAATCCGACCCGCTCGCCCGAAAGAACCTCTCCGCCGCCTTTCGACAGGCCGCCAAGGAGGTACAGGCCCGCGGCGGCGCGCTCAACCGGGCCGCTCGGGCGACGAGAGACGTAGACCTCGAGGGTCCGCAAGATCGGCTGCAGTCCACGTCCGAGCGGCAGGCGGTCTACCTGGCCGACCTGCTCGACGACCAGCGGATGATGGACGCCGAAGCGATCGCGAAAGACATCCGGGAGCAGCAGGAGGCGCTGCGGGAGGCGCTCGAAGCCTACCGGGACGCGCCCGACGACGAGAAGCGGCGCCTCATGGCCCAGGCCATCGCCGACATCCAAAACCGGATCCGGGAGCTCATGTCCGAGATCGCCCGGCTCGGCACCCAGATCCCCCAGGACTTCGTGAACCAGGACGCGCTCGCGGACCGCAGCGCCGGCATGGAGGAGGTCGCGGAGCGGCTCGAGCAGGGCGACCTCGACGGCGCCATGAAGGCGCTCGACCGCATGCTCGAGCAGACCGACCGCATGCTGTCGCAGCTGAGGGAGGGCCGGGCCGAGCTGAAGACCCGAGAATACAGCGAGATCACCGAGCGGGCCGAGCAGCTGTGGGAGCAGCTCGAGGCGGTGAAGGACCGCCAGAAGGACCTCGCCCGCCGGACCGAGACCATCGCCGACGAGGTTCGAAAGCGGGAGCGGGAGCGGCGGGGGGACGACGACGGGTTCGTGGCCGCGCAGCTGAGCCGACTCGAGGCGGCGGCAAAGTCCCTCGAGCGGGCCCGGCCGGATCGGCACCTCCCGGAGGCGGACCTGTTCGAGCTCGCGGAGCGGCGGGTGCTCGACGGACGGGACGCGGTAGCCGGCCGAGATTTTGGCGCCGCTCGAGAGGTGCTCGAGCAAGCGATCGAGCGGATGCGCGATCTCGACCGGGACGCCCGGCGCCGGGCCGAGCAGGCGGAGCGCTTCGGGGACGTGTTCGGGCTCGGCGATCGAGCCCGCGCGACCCAAAAAGCGGTGACCCAAGCGGAGCCCAAGGTGCAGGAGGTCCTGCGGGCCCTCGAGGCGCTCGAGCGCGACCCATCGGAGCTGCTGAGCGACGACGAGCGGCGCCAGATGCAGCGCTTCGAGCAGGAGCAGGCGGCCTTGCTCGAGCAGACCGGGCAGATCGAGCAGGGGCTCGAGGAGCTCGGGGAGCAGCTGCCCTTGGTCGGGCCCGAGGTTCGGTCCTCGGTCGGAGAGGCCAAGGCTGCGATGGGCGAGGCAAAGGGCCGGCTCGGCGGCGGCGATGCCCCCGGCGCAGCCGGCCAGGAGCGCCGAGCGGTCGAGGCGCTCGACCAGCTCTCGCAGCAGCTCGAGGAGATGGGCAGCCAATCCGGTGGGGGCCAGGGCGGCGCCGGCGTCCCCCTCCCCTTCGGACAGCCCAGCGGGACCGAAGAGAAGGACGAGCGGGGCGGCCAGGGCCGGTTCAACCGGGACAAGGTCGAGATCCCGAGGCCCGAGGCCTACCAAGCCCCGAGCGCGTTTCGGGAGGAAATCATCGAGGCCGCCAAGCAGGGCACCGCGGAGGGGTTCCGGGACGCGGTCCGGCGCTACTACGAGGAGATCGTGCGATGAATGCGCTCGTTGCCGCCGTTTTCGCCGCCCTGTCGGCCGCGCCGGACCCGATCGATCGCGCCCTCGAGGCCGCCACCGAGATCGCGGCGTGGCGGGTCGAGGACGCTCGACCGGCGGTGGAGGGGATGCTGTCCGAGTTCCCCGAGCATCCCTTGACCCACGCGGTCGTGGGCCAGCTCAAGTTTCACCTCGGGGACCACCGGGGCGCGACCGATGCGTTCGCCGCCGCGCGCGCCGGCGGCGCCCCCCCGGGCCTCTTGTCGGACGCCGAAGCGGCCGAGCAGGCCCGGCTCGTGACCGAGGGCTACGAGGAGCACGTCGGCGAGCACTTCGTGATCCGCCACCCCCCGGGAAAGGACGCGCTGCTCGTCCCCTTCGCGGTGGAGGTCCTCGAAGCGGCGCGCACCTCGATCGGAGACCTGCTCGGATTTCGGCCCAAGGAGCGGGTGGTCGTCGAGATCTATCCCACGGCCAAGAGCCTCGCCGCCGTGTCCGCCCTGACCCCGAAGGACATCGAGACCTCCGGGACCATCGCGCTGTGCCGATGGAACCGGCTCATGGCCACCAGCCCCCGGGCGGTCGTGTTCGGCTACCCGTGGAGGGATACACTGGCCCACGAGCTCGCCCATCTCATCATCGGCGGCGCGTCGAGGGATACGGTCCCGATTTGGCTGCACGAGGGGCTCGCCAAGTACACGGAGACGGCGTGGCGAGGCCAGCCCGGGCTCGGCGTGTCCGCGGACCAGCTGCGCCGGTTGCGAGAGGCGGCGGAAAAGGACGAGCTCATCCCGTTTTCGGCCATGCATCCTTCGATGGCCAAGCTCCCGAGCCAGGAGGCGGCGTCGCTCGCGTTCACCGAGGTCTTCAGCTTCATCGAGTTCCTGGTCGCCAAAAAAGGTTGGCCTGGGATCCGGGCGCTTCTCACCGAGATGTCGAACGGAAAGTCCGACCGGGAAGGGATCGAGGCGGTGTACGGAATGCCGTTTCCGCAGATGGAGGAGGCCTGGAGAGCGAGCCTGCTCAAGGGTCCCATCAAGGCCCCTGGAGGCCCCCGCCCGGTCAAGGGCGAGCACCCGATCGCGCTCAAGGACCGCCCCGACGTGCCCGACGACGAGCTCGCTGGCCTCTCCGATGCCGCCCGCCGCCACGCCCGCGCCGCCGACCTCCTGTTCTCCCGAGGCCGTCCCCTCGCGGCCCAGCGGGAGCTCGAGCGGGCGTTCGAAGAGGGCCGCTCGCCGCTGGTGTCGGCGAAGCTGGCCGCGCTCTCGCTCGCCAACGACGACCTCGAGCGGGCGGAGCAGGCGGCGCGGGCGTCGGTCGAGGCCCGGCCGGAGCTCGCCGGCCCGAACGTGACGCTCGCCGAGATCCTCCTTCGCCGCGGCGACCGGGACGGGATGGCGGCGCCGCTTTCGCGAGCGGTGGACACGAACCCATTCGACCCCCGGATCCACCGCCTGACGCTCGAGATGCTCGGCCCGGACGGCCAAAAGGACGCGGTACAGCGGGCCAAGGCGTCGCTCGCCCTCGCCGAGACCCCCTCGGCCGCGCCCCGGCCGCTCGACCTCGGCCGCGGCGCTCGCGTCGCCGTGCTTGGCACGCCGTTCAGCCGGCTCTACCTTCGCCGGGACGGGCGGCGCTACGCCACTCAGCTCGTGACCCCGACTCCGGCGATCGAGCTCGGCGCCGGAACCTGGACCTTCGAGCTCGTACCGCCCCGTGGACCGCCCATCGAGCAAACCGCGACGGTCACCGCATCCCTCGATGTGGTGACGATCACCGTCCCCGAGGCCCCGAACACCCGATGACCGAGACCAGCACCTCCCACGAACCCCGAGACACCGTCCTCATCGAAGAGCTCGCCGCGACGGTGGCGGCGGCGCGGGCGTCGATCTCCGAGCGCATCGTCGGCCAATCCGACGTCGTCGAGCACCTGCTCATCGCCCTGTTCGCCGGCGGTCACGCCCTGTTCGTCGGCGTCCCCGGGCTCGCGAAGACGCTGCTCATCCAGACCTTGGCCGAGGTCCTCGACCTCTCCTTCAACCGGATCCAGTTCACGCCGGACCTGATGCCCTCCGACGTCACCGGGACCGAGATCCTGTACCAAGGGGCGGACGGCGTCCGGAGCTTTCGGTTCGCGCCCGGGCCGGTGTTCACGAACCTCCTGCTCGCCGACGAGATCAACCGGACCCCCCCGAAGACGCAGGCTGCCTTGCTGCAGGCCATGCAGGAGCACCAGGTCACCGCGTCGGGGCAGACCCACCGGGTCCCGGAGCCGTTTCACGTCTTCGCCACCCAGAACCCGATCGAGCAGGAAGGAACCTATCCGCTCCCCGAAGCGCAGATGGACCGGTTCATGTTCCTCCTCGACGTCGGGTACCCGGGCGAGAAGGAGGAGATCGAGATCGTGCGCTCCACCACCGGAGCGAAGCGGGGGCCGCTCGGAAAGCTCCTGTCCCCCGAGCAGATCCTCGAGCTTCAGGCCCTGATCCGGCGGGTGCCCGCCCCCGAGTCGGTCGTGGCCCACGCGGTGGCGCTCGTGCGGGCCACCCGACCGGAGTCCTGCGCCGAATCGCTCCCGAAGGGCCTCATCGAGCGGTTTCGGGACTTCGTGAGCTTCGGGGCCGGGCCCCGCGCCTCGCAGTACCTGGTCCTCGGGGCGAAGGCCCGGGCCGCCCTGTCCGGTCGGCCCGCGGCGACGGTCGAGGACGTGCGGGCGCTCGCGGTGCCGGTGCTCGCCCACCGCGTGGTCACGAACTTTCGGGCCGAAGCCGAGGGGGTGCGGCCGGCGGACCTCGTTCGGGACGTGCTGTCGGCGGTCCGGCCGTGACCGAGGAGCGGGTCCCCGGGCGCGCCGCCGAAGTGGACGCTCGGGCCCTGGCCGAGATCGGAAACCTCGCGCTGAGAGCGAGGCTCGTGGCCGACGGCGCGCTGGCGGGCATGCACCGGTCGAGGCAGCACGGGTCGAGCGTCGAGTTCGCCGAGCACAAGGAGTACTCGCCCGGCGACGACGTGCGGCACTTGGACTGGCGCGCGTTCGCTCGCTTCGACCGGGACTTCATCAAGCGCTTCGAAGACGAGACCGCGATTCGCGCCCTGATGGTCGTCGATGCCTCCGGGACCATGGGGTACCCGGCCGAGCCAGAGGAGCGGCTCGGAAAGCTCGACTACGCGAAGACGGCGGCGGCCGCGCTCGCGTTCGTGCTCGCGAGGCAAGGCGACGCGGTCGGCCTCGCCACCTTCCGGGAGCGCCTCGAGATCCAGGTGCCGGCCCGGGCCCGCCGGGGCCAGCTGCAGGAGCTGCTCGGGTCGCTCGAAAGCCTGCGGCCGGGCGGCCCCACCGGGCTCGACCAAGCGCTCGACGCGCTCACTGAGGGCCTCAGCAAGCGCACGCTCATCGTGCTCCTCTCCGACCTGCTCGACGGCGGCCTCGACGCCCTGCCCCGGCTCGCTCGCCTTCGGGCCCGGCGCCACGACGTGGTGGTGCTGCATGTGCTCGATCCCGACGAGCTCGACTTCCCGTTCGAAGACCGAACGCTCTTCGTGGGGCTCGAAGGCCCGATCGAGCTGCAGGTGGACCCGCGGGACTTGCGGCGAGCGTACCTCGAAGAGATGGCCCGATTTCGGGCCGAGGCCGAGGCGGCGTGCCGCCGGGCCCGGGTCGAGTACCACCTCGCCCGCACCGACGAATCGCCGGGACGGCTGCTCGCGCGGCTGCTCGCCGGCCGACTGCACGCGAGGAGCCTCGCCCGGTGAGCTTCGCCAGTCCGCTGATGCTGCTCGGCCTGCTCGGCGCGGCGGTGCCGATCCTCATCCATCTCATCTATCGGCGGCGCCCTCGCCGACAGGTGTTTCCCGCGATGGAGCTCTTGCTCGCGAGCGTGCAGCGGGTGGAGCGCAGCTTTCGCCTGCGAAAATTCCTCCTTCTCGCGTGCCGAGTGCTGCTGCTCGCGGCGCTGGCGCTCGCCGCCGCCGGCCCCCTCATCGGCGAGCAGCGGGACCGGGCCCGCGCGCTCGCCGCCACCGGTCCGGAGCGGGTGGCGATCGTGATCGACGCTTCGGCCTCCATGCGGGCCCGGTTCGGGGGCCAATCCGCGTTCGACCGCGCGCTCGCCGAGGCCCGGGAGCGCATCGACCGCCTCGGACCGGACGACATCGCCGTTTTGGTCGTCGCCGACCAGCCCCCGCGGGTGCTCGGCACCGGGCCCACGGCCGACCGAGGGGCGCTGCTCGGGGCGCTCGAGCCGCTCGAGCCGGGGTACCGCCCGGTCTACCTGTCCGAGGCGATCTCGGCCGCGGTGGAGGCCCTGTTTTCTGCCGAACGCGAAGAGGACGACGAAGCGCGGGTGCTCGTGCTGTCCGACCTCGCCGGCCCGGCGGTGGATGGCCCGGCCCGCCTGGACGGTCCCGGCGGTCGCAGCGCCCGCATCGAGGTGGTCGACGTGCTCAACCAAACGAAGGAGCGACCGAACGTCGGCTTCGTGTCCGCCGGGGCGGACCCGCTCGCGGGTGAGGCCCACCGGCTCGAGGTTCGGGCCCGGGTGCAGTCCTACGATGCGCGGGCGTCCCGCGAGACCCGGCCGCTGACCCTCCGGCTCGGCCCGGAAGCGATCGCCGACGGAGAGGTCGAGATCATGCCCGGAGCGCTCGGCGAGGCCGGTCTCGAGGCGAAATTCCCTGGATCAGGCTTCTACCCGGTCACGCTCACGCTGCCGCCCGACGCGCTCGCCGAAGACGACCGGCACCACCTGGTGCTCGAGGTCCGCACCCAGCTGCGGGTCCTCGTCGTGAACGGCGATCCTTCCGGCGTGGTGAAAGAAGACGAGGTCTTCTATCTGGAGCGCGCGCTCGCCGCTGGCGCCAACGATCAACCCCCGCCCCGGGTGGTCGCGGCCGACGACTTCGCTCGCACCGACCTCGAGCCGTTCGACGTGCTCGTGCTCGCGGGGGTGCCGTCGCTCCCGCCGGCCGAGCTCGACCGGATCGTTCGCTTCGTAGAGAAAGGGGGCGGGCTCCTCCTAACCGCGGCGGAGGGCATGGACATCGAGGGGTACAGTTTGGGCCTCGCGCCGCTGCTCCCCGGCCGCTTCACCGAGATGCAGCGGCCGAAAGCGGCCGCTTTCGTCGAACCGAACCTCGACCACCCGGTGCTCGCTCCGTTCCTGGGCTCGGCGCTCGGCGGTCTGCTCAGCACGAAAACGAGCGCCCACCTCGGTTTCGAGCTCGCGGAAGGCTCGGCGGCGCCGGTGCTGCTCCGGTTTTCGGGCGGCGCGCCGGCGCTCTTGCGGGCCGACGCCGGCCGAGGTCGGATCACGGTGCTCTTGACCTCGGTCGACCGGGACCTGACCGACCTTCCCATCCGGCCGGCCTTCGTCCCGCTCCTTCGCCAGATCGTGCTCGATCTCGGAGATGCGTTGTCCGAGCCCGACCCCCGCCGCACCGTGGTCGGAGAGATGCGCACCGTCGCGGTACCCACAGACGCCGCCTTCGTCACCGTCGAGGGGCCGACCGGCGCCCGCCAGCAGTTCGACGCGGCGGCGTTCGAGGGCAACACGCTCTCCTTTTCTGCCACCGATGTCCCCGGTCACTACGCCGTGTTCGCCTCCGTCGGCGGGGAGGTCTCCCCGTTCGACCGAGCGAGCTTCGCGGTGAACATGGACCCGGTGGAGTCCGACTTGGGTTCGGTCCCCCCGGCCGAAGCCGAGCTCATCTTTCGCGGAGAGAAGTCCGCAGCCGACGTCGGTCGCGCGGTCGCAGCCCGGCCCCTGTCCGGGCGCTTCAACCCCGAAGCCCTCGCCCGCTGGCTGCTCGCCCTCATGGGGCTCGCGTTTCTCGCCGAGAGCGCCCTCACCGCTCGTCGCCTCCGCTGACGGATTCATTTCGTCCCAGCTGGACGGACGCGATGAAACCCGGAGTCTATCGGGGAATGGGTATCGAGAGTTCGCGGCTGATGCCGTCTTCCAACCACGTCATGCAAAAGACATGTTCCTTCTCGATGTAGGTCAGCTCCGAAAGAACCTTCGGTGCCTCTTTGGGCGGTGTCACGGCGAGCAGCACCGGGAAGGCGTGCCGGCGTCTGCCGAATATGGGGCCCGAGGGATTCCACTGAAATCTAATTTCCGTGGCTTCGACGGCTTCATATTTGTCAGGAAAGTGCCATCCCGCGATTCTGCCGTCTTTCATGAGCCCGCGGTCCAGCTCGAGTTTGGCGCCCCCAGAGGCGCCGGCGATCGTGATATGCGGTCCAACAGCACCCAAACCCACCGCAGTAGCGAGACTCTGGTTCAGTGAAACATTGGAGAGCGAAGGATGAAGATGGAAGTGCTGGGTGTAGGAACGACGCCTCGATGCGTTCACATGATCGACCACCACGAAACGATCCGGCTTCAGATATGCAAATGTCCTTACCACTTCCACGCCAAGATGCCGGTAGTTCGGGTGAGTACCCTGCACCCAGGCCAGCCCTTCCTCGATACCATAGGCAACAATTTTGCTCTCGCCATGAGGCTTGCTCGATACTTGATTGACGCCATCGACGACCAAGACGTTGTGGGCGGCTGGAGAGTATTGGTAGCCAAAGAATGGATCTTTCTTATCGTATCCATGCACACCGGGCCCAACGATGATCTCGGTGCCGTACCCGTAGATCTCAATACCTGTTTCGTCGGGATGATAATGCGTGCGACTCACGTGCCCCACTCGAAAGTGAGCAGTAACTGCTTGGTCGGTGCGGTCCCATTTTTCGCGAAAAGACGCGTAGCCCCCTTCGACGAAAACCGTGTCTCGTTCTTTGGGAGGGCGTCCAGCCTTGCCACGGGTCGCAATCCATTCAAGTTCGCCCAAGGCCACCGAGTCCGGAATGACTCTACGAGCGGCTTCGATCAGGCGCATCAACTCCGGCTGTCGATCGACATTCGTCGTGTCCCCAAACTGGACGAATGTCAGGTTGGGCTGGACAAACCGGCCAACAACGCCGAGCGTCCTCTCCGCGGTTTCGCGCAAGCTCGAGTCATCT
>DAIQNR010000055.1:2820-5778 GCA_036788295.1 Myxococcota bacterium | reverse complement strand
TTGATGAACCCAGATACCGCACGGAGGCGCATAGCCATCGCATGGTCGTTCCAGGTGAAGTTCAAGGGAGGGTCCGCATACAAAACGTGCTTCAACCAGTCTCGAACTGCGTAGGCTGCAGTATCTCTTTCAGCGTATTTGAGCCAGCTGAGACTCTGGAACCAGAGTTGCCAAGACACGTCCCCAACCGGGTTCGCACTCCAATTCGCAGGAAAATCGATTGGGAGGGGGGGGAATGAAGGGTGAACCAGGCCGGAATGCCGTGAAGGTACGGCGTTTGGTCGATCAACCATGTTCTTTCCCTTGGCTGATGGAAACAGCTCAACGAAGAGGGCATCCTCATCGTCTGGGGAACCTACGACGAGCTCTCGCTTGCTTTCGAGGGACCCACCATTCGCGAGGAGTCGGTGAAGAATCCGTCTCGGATCGTCTCGAGGAGAGTTCTGCCAATCGGCAACGCAGGGCGAATAATGTTCATGCACCGCGTTCGCCGATTTCCGGCAGGAGCCAGCCAGCGCCATGGATGCCAGCATGCAACGCAGGGACCTTCGCCTCGCCATTGCTGATATGGTATCGTGACTAGCACCAAGAATCCACCGGTCGGAGTCGTGATGCTGCTCGCCCTCATGGGGCTCCCGTTTCTCGCAAAGAGCGCCCTCACCGCTCGTCGCCTCCGCTGACGGCGGTCAGTCCGTACCCTCGAGACCAGCGAGGACGGCCAGCGCCGCGGGCACCACCTCCACGGTGTGCACCGCTGCGACCTGCTCTCCGTCGATGCGAAAGTCCATCGGCGGCTCGAAGGCGAAAGTGGCGCGACGGATCTGCCTCGAGAGGAGCCGGGGATCGTCCTCGCTGCGTCCGAGCAGGTGGCGCGCCGCCGCCCCGAGCAGAGCCGGCAGCGGAGCCGGCGCCACCGCTACCAGGTCGAGCCTTCCGTCCGAAGCATCGGCCCGAGGGGCGGCAGGGAACCCTCCCGAAGCGGTCTGGCCGTTGGCGACATGAAGGTTGACGAGCTTCACCGGGACTCGCTCCTCGTCGTCGATGCCGAGCCAACCCTCATGCACCTGGAGATCGGTGAGGATCGAGAGCGCGGTCCAGAAGTAGGCGAAGCTGCCCCAGCGCTCCTTGTCCTCGGGCTTCGTCTCCTCCATGACCCGGGTCGCGTTGCCCCCGCTGAGGCTGTTGATGCCGAACACCGGCCCCCCGTCGGTGTGAGCGAGGATGAGATCGCGCCATATCACTCGCGTTCGGCCTTCGAGGAGGTTCTCCGCCGCGACCCGGGGATCGAGCGACCCTCCGAGGGAGCGCGCCGTGTCGTTGCCGGTCCCCACCGGGATGACCGCGAGGCGGGGGCAGTGTTCTTTCATTTCGGCGAGGGCCGCGCAGGCGGCATGCACGGTCCCATCCCCTCCCGCGACCGCGACGACGTCCCGCCCGCCGCTCGCCTCGACCTGACGAAGGAGATCTTCGCCGCTCTCGGTATCGACGATCTCGACCCGTGGGTCGGCCGAGAGGAGCGCCCGAGCCTCCCCCGCCGCGCCCGCGCTCCCTGCACCGGGGTTCCACAGGACGAGGATGGGGCGACTCATCGCTCGGCCTCCTGGGCCGGTCGCGCCGTGCGCTTCTGCCGCCGCTGCTCCTCGGCTCGCCCCTTCGCGACCAGGCCGAGCGCGGCCGCGTCCTCGGCCATCCTCTCCGAGCTCGATTCGAGCACGAAGCGCGCCCCCGCCTTCTCTGCTCTCTTCACGAGCGCCCGCATGCGCAAGGACGACGGGCCCTCTTTTGAGACGTCTCGGACGTAGATGGCCGATACCCGTCCTGGCCACGCCTCGGCGAGGCCGACGTAGATCTCGGCATCCTCTTGCCCGCTATCCCCGAGGAGGACGAAGGGCTTGTCCCGGTGGATGTCGAGCATCGTCTCGATGAGGACGCGCTTGTGGTCCTTTGCGCGATGCGGAAGCGGGTGCTGAATCGACAGGCCCCAATCTCGCAGATATATGGGCCCGGGGGGGATGCCGCGATCCTCGAAGAACTGCTCCACGATCGGGCGAATGCTCCACGGCCCGCGGGAGACATACAGGATGGGGTTGTGCTCGTCGCCACCGGGACCAATCTGAAGGGCCCGGTAGAACTCGGCTACGCCAGGGAAAGCGACCCGGGCGCGAGCGTCGGTGAAGAACAGGCGCCACAGCATCACGAGCGTCCGCCCAACCCCCGTGACCATGACGGTGTCGTCGATGTCGCTCACGACGACGAAGCTCGAGCGGCCCTGGGTCGCGGCGAAGACGACGCCCCGGCCCTGTGCGCGGCCGTCCTCGACGTCGACCCGGGCCTCGTGCCGGGCCCGTCCCGCTTCGAGCCAGCGCGGCTCGAGCCGCGCCTCGAACCAGCCGCCGGCGCCGGTCTCGACCGTCTTCTCGGCACCCCCGAGGGACACCCGGACCTTTTTCCCCGCGAGCCCCCAGCGAAAGAAGTGGCGCGCGAGATCGGCGATGTCTCGGCGAAAGGTGCCGCGGCCCCCCTGCGTACCGAGGACCGGCTGCCAGAACACGCGGCCGGAGACGATCGCGCCACCGGACCCCGCGTAGCCGCAGTAGGTTTCGACCACGTAGCGTCGGTGTCGCGGGCTCGTCCCCCGGGGCGGGCGCACCACCAGACGAGCCGCCCGCCGGGCTCGCGCCAAGAATCGCTGACCGAGGCTCCCCGGGGCAGAGAGGGCAAACTTGGGTGTCGAGCGTCCCGCCCGTTCGTCCGTGCGCACGAACGGGGAACCAAGCAAAAGACAGGCCGAACGCTCCCAGGCAAAATCCGTCTGGGGATGCAGGCGTATCCGGGTCGTCACGATCTCGATCACCTCCTGGCGGACCGCCCGTGGAGGACGTCCAGCCCGGGACAGCGTAGTCTGCTCGGTCCTCAGCGGGGAGTCGATTCGTGAGTGCGAGGGCTACGACGCGGCCC
>DAIQNR010000055.1:0-2720 GCA_036788295.1 Myxococcota bacterium | reverse complement strand
GGCGCGGTCACGGGCGGTCAGGTCCCGGCCCTCATGCGGCGATCGATCTCGTCCGGCGACAAGGCCTCCAGCGTCTGGGAGATGACCCACAGGTGCCCAAACGGGTCCCTCAGACGACCCTCGCGCTTTCCGTAGAACCGATCCTCGATGGGGATGATCACCTCGGCGCCGGCCGCGCACATCCGTTCGCCCACCGCCCGCGCGTCTTCGACCTCGAGCTCTATGAGCACCGGGGTCCCGCCAAGGGACGGCGGCGCCAGATTGCCCCACTCCCGGCGCTCCTCCGCGAGGGTGAATACGCCGCCGCCGATGCGAAGCGCGGCGTGCACGATCAGGCCGTCGAGGTGGGGGTCGGCGTAGCGCTCCACGATCTCCGCGCCGAGGGCCTCCCGATAGAACGTGAGGGCGTCGTCGCCGCGCTGAACGATGATCCGAGGGTGCAGCTTCGTGCTCATGGCCCGAGCCTGCCGCACGTCCGCGGGCCGCGGATTGGACAAAATCGGCGTAGACGTCAAATCGGGACATGGCTTGGATCAGCGGGGCTGCGGGGCAGGTAGCGGGTCGGCGTCTCCCCCGAGAACTGCGAAAAGTCTCGGATGAGGTGAGCTTGGTCGTAGTATCCGCACTGCGCGGCGACATCCGCCCAGCTCTCGGGCTGGCCAACCCGAGCCAGCTCCACCGCCCGCCGAAACCGCCGCAGGCGCGCGTACCGCTTCGGAGTGAGGCCCACCCAGGTCTCGAAGCGCCGAACGAAGCGGGTGTCGGACATCCCGAGCCGCTTCACCACCGAGGCCACCGGCGCGCCGCGCTCGAGCTCGTCGAGCGCCCACACCATCCCCGGATCCGGCTCGAGCGCGCGCGCAGCGCGCCTCGTCACCTCTGCCTCGAGAGCGGCGAGGATCCGCTCGGGCGTGCGCTCCTCCCGGAGCCGGTCGGGCAGATCGCGCCCCGCCCGGCCCCAGAGGTCCTCGAGGCTCAGGTGCCGGTTCAGGACCTCGGAGGCCGGCGACGCGCAAAGGACCGAGGTGCCGCCAGCCCGAAGGTCCACTCCCGCGATCGCGCGTTGCTCCGCGGTGTCGATCGCGAAGGGCGCGGTGTGGGGGCCGCTCACCGCGGCGGCGCCAGTTCTTGCCACCTCCCAGCCCTCATCGGTCCTTCGGTAGGCGCGCAGCTCGTCTTCGGCGAGATTCACGAGCAGCTGCCCCGTCCCGCTCGGCAGCACCCGCTCCATCTCGTGCGAAAACGCCCCTTCGAAGTACCAGAACGCCCGAACGAACGGGGCCAACACCGGCGACGGCGCGCGAACCACGATCTTCACCCCGCGCACCCTACTACGACGCTCCCGCCCGCCAACCATCGATAGATCCGCTCATCCCAAACGATCCGAGTGGCATGAGTCTCGCCTTCGAGGTCAGAGCGGACAGGGCTCGGTCGTGAGCCGAACCACGTCGATCTGTCCAGAGGCGCGCTCGCCCGCGTGGGTCCAGGCGGCGAGGTTTCCCGAGGTCTCGATCTGAAGCTCAGAGGCCTCGGTGTTGTGCACGGGGTCGAGCCACGGATCGACCCCGGCAGGACAGCAGGCGCAGGGAGCCCGCACGGTCGAGATACGGACCGGCGTCGGCAGCGACACGGACCAGAGCATCACGTTCCCCTCGGCCTCCGTCTTCCGCCGCGGACAAGAAGCCGGCACCGGCGCCTCGACCCAGAGGGCGTAGCCCGGCCCCGCCGTGAGCGCGTGGACCGGGTCCTCGACGCTGACCTTCCGTTCGCTCGAGCCGACTCGGAGGAGGACAAAGTGGGTATCGGCCTCGGTTCCGGCGGTGACGACCGTCCCGGTCGCGAGATCGAAGCTCTCAGCCGGGAGCCCGAGGCGCTCGGGCGCTTGGGGGTCGCGAGCGGCGGTCGCCCACAGCTCGCCGTCGTGGACGACGTAGAGCGTCTCGTCTCGGAAGGCCCAGGGTCCCTCGCCGGCGCCTCGCGCCCACCGCTCCCCCTCCGCGGGGCGCCCGACCGGGTAGACGCGCTCGCCGTCCGTGATGAAAGACCCGCTGACCGCCATCGGCGCCCGCCCCGGATATCGAGCGGATCCTTCCGAGAGGGTTTCGTTCGCACTCCAGATCGCGCTTGCCGCATCCGAGACGGGAACGGCGAGGCGGTCGTCTTCGGTGAGGTGACGCGGCCGTCGGCGGGCAACGCGGGTCGCTGTGCTTTGCGTCCGGTCGAGACGATGGGGCGCGCTCTCCGTCTCGAAGTCGAGCCGCTCGAACCGGCTCCAGGGACCTTCGAGCGGCTCGGCCCCCCGGGAGCCGGCCTCGAGGAGCGCGCGACCATGGAGAAACCTACGCCTCCCCGAGACTTCCGACGAATGAAGCAGCCAAGCCGTCGAGCCCGCGACGTCCACAAGGAAGCTATATGGGGTGCCGCCGAGGCCTTCGGGCTTCAGCTCTTCGCCCGTCTGTACCCTCTGGACACTCCACGAGCCCCAATCTGAAAACCTCACCCAGTAGATGGCCCCGCCGGAGGCCCCGATCGGCCCGGCGCTCTGATCGGACCAACGGGCGCCGACCGCTACCGGCGCTCCGCACTCGAGCACGGGGCCGGCGGCCGACCCTTCGTCTACCGCCTGAAGAGGGCTCACCCCGCGCTCGCCGCAGCCGATGAGGACCTGAATCATCACGACGACGCAGCACCGTCCCCGACTCGGGTGTCTCAACGGCAGG
>DAIQNR010000054.1:7431-42199 GCA_036788295.1 Myxococcota bacterium | reverse complement strand
GTGTGCTCGTTCCACGGCTGCTCCCTCGTCCTGGTCATCACGTCGGCGAGGGTGAAGGCGAAAAGAAAGATGAGAAACACGAAGCCGATGACCGAGGCGAACTTCGTGTAGTTGCTTCCCCAGCGAACGTGCATGAAGAAGAGCATCACGAGCGCGGTCTTCGAGAACGCGATCACCAGCGCGAGCGGCGTATCGAGAAAGCCCAGGTCGAGCAGGGCGGTGGCGTAGGTGAACCCGGTGAGCAGCAAGAGCGCCCCGAGGATCATCGCGTTGAAGCGGATGGAGGAGACATGCACCCCTTCGATTGCGCCGTGCTCCGCCATCAGTGGTGCCCTCCCAAGATCGGCTCCCCGTTGAGCCCGAGCAGATAGAGAAGTGGGAACAGAAAAATCCAAACGATGTCCACGAAGTGCCAATACAGGCCCATGTTCTCCACCACCGAGTGCTTCTCCCGGGTGACCTTGCCTTGAAGGGTGTGAATGATCACCCAGACGAAGAGCCCGAACCCGATCACCATGTGAAGTGCGTGCAGACCGGTCATCGCGAAATAGAAGCCGAAGAACAGCTGCGCCCCTGGGATCGCGGCGAGGTCGGGGTCGAACTCGAGGCCGAGTGCCCCAAACGGCATGAGGTGGTGGTTGAACTTATCCATGTACTCGAAGTACTTCACCACGAGAAAGACTGAGCCGAAGAAGATGGTGAGCAGGATCTGCCGGATCACTTCCTTGGGTTTGCCGAGCTGCGCTGCGCGCACCGCGAGCGCCATGGTGAACGACGAGAACAGCAGGACCGCGGTGTTGGCCGCGCCGATGGCCACGTTCAGCTGTTGGCTGCCCGCCATCCACCCCACCGGATAGAAGTACCGGTAGAGCGTGTACGAAGCGAACAGCCCCCCGAAGAACATGAACTCCTGCACGAGGAACAGCCACATCCCAAAGGTGTGGCTCTCCCGCTGCTGCTCGAGGTCCTCGAAGTGGTGGGCGAGGTTCGGATCATGGTGGTGATCGACCCCCACTGCGGTGCTAGACGCCATAGCGTTCTCCGGCGGCGACGACCTCGACCGCTCCTTCGGGCAGCGGGCCGTCGTATTCGTACGGGCCCTCCGTCACCACCGGGGTCTCGTTGAAGTTGAAGGTGGTGGGCGGGCTCTGAATCTCCCACTCGAGGCCCTTCGCGAACCAGGGGTTGGCGGGCGCGGGCTTGCCGAAGAAGAGCGACCAGGTGAGGTACGCAGTCGGGATGACGAACCCGAGCCCGAGAATCGACGCGCCTGCGGTCGAGAAGACGTGGAGCATCTGAAACTCCTCCGGGTAGGTGTGGTAGCGGCGCGGCATCCCGAGGTAGCCCAGGACGAACTGGGGGAGGAACGCGAGCACGAAGCCGCTGAGCGTCATCAGCGCCGACACCCGAGCCGGCACCTGCGGATACATTCGGCCCGTGATCTTGGGCCACCAGAAGTGAATGCCGGCGAGGTAGGCGCTCACCGTGGAGCCCACCATGACGAAGTGAAAGTGCGCGACCACGAAGTAGGTGTCGTGGGTGTGGACGTTCAGGCCCAAGGTCGCGAGGAACACGCCGGTCAGGCCCCCGACCAGGAACAGCGCGATGAACCCGAGCGCGTACATCATCGGCGCCGTGAAGCTCACCGAGCCTCGGAACATGGTCGCCATCCAGTTGAAGACCTTGATCGCCGACGGCACCGCGACCGCCATGGTGAGCAGCGAGAACACGACCCCGGCGTAGACCGACTGTCCGGTGGTGAACATGTGGTGGCCCCACACCAAGAACCCGAGCGCCGCGATGGCGATCGACGAGAACGCGATGAAGGCGTAGCCGAATATCGGCTTTCGGGAGAAGCAGGTGATGACCTCGGAGATGACCCCCATCCCCGGGAGCAACATGATGTAGACCGCGGGGTGCGAATAGAACCAGAACAGGTGCTGAAACAGGATCGGGTCACCGCCGAGCTTCGGGTCGAAGATGCCGATGCCGAGCCCCCGCTCGACCGCGACGAGCAGGAGCGTCACCGCCACCACCGGGGTGCCGAGCACCATGATGAGCGCGGTGGCGTAGTGGGCCCACACGAACAGCGGCAGCCGAAACCAGGTCATCCCCGGGGCCCGCATCTTGTGGATGGTGACGATGAAGTTGAGCCCGGTCAGGATCGAAGAGAACCCAGAGACGAAGGCGGCGGAGGCGGCCAGCATCACCTTCGATGTGGCGTAGCCAGTGCTGAGCGGCGTGTAGAACGTCCACCCGGTGTCCACCCCGCCGAGCGCGATCGCTCCGACCCCGAGGATGCCGCCCACCATGTAGATGTACCAGCTCAGGAGGTTCAACTTCGGGAAGGCGAAGTCCTTCGCCCCGATCATGATCGGCAGCAGGAAGTTCCCCAGAGTGGCCGGGATGCTCGGGATGAGGAAGAAGAACACCATCACCACGCCGTGCATGGTGAACAGCTTGTTGTAGGTGTCCGACTCCACGAGCCACGGCCCCGGCGTGGACAGCTCGAGCCGAAGGAGAAGGGCAAACACCCCGCCCACGGCGAAGAACACGGTGACCCCGATGAGGTAGAGGACGCCGATTCGCTTGTGATCTAGGGTGAACAGCCAGGACTTCAGGCCGTGGGTGGCGTTCAAGTAGTTCGTGCCTTCGGGCACCTCGTGGGTGGACGCGCTCATTGCATTTCTCCGAGCGAAGCCTGCTCCCCTCCGGGGGGGGTGAGCGACTTGATGTACGCGATGAGCTCCTGCAGCTCCTGCTCGCGAATCTGCCCCTTGAAGGTGGGCATCACCGGCGCGTAGCCATCCACCACCTTCCGCCCGGGGTAGTAGATGGACTCGCGAAGGTAGTCCTCATTGGCGACGACCGAGCCCCCGCCCGCGAGCGGCCGGGTCTTGCCGAAGAGCCCGGCGAGGCTCGGCCCCCGGCCCTCGTCCTGCCCGTGGCACGAACCGCAAGCGTAGCGGCCGTAGAGCTCCGAGCCCCGCAGCTCCATCGACACCATGCCTTCGCTCCCTTCACGCAGCCACTCCTGGTGGGCCTGCTCGGTCTGAACGTAGATGGTTCCGATCATGCGGGAGTGGTCGGTGCCGCAGTACTCCGTACAGAACAGATGAAACTCCCCGGTCTCGGTCGCGCGAAACCACATCTGGTTGTACCGGCCGGGGACCGCGTCCTTCTTGGTCCGAAACGCAGGGACGAAGAAGCTGTGAATCACGTCTTCGGAGGTCAGGTTCAGCACGATGTCGGTGTTCACCGGGATGTGCAGCTGGTTGATCTCGCGCCGGCCGCTCGGGTGCTGCAGCTTCCACATCCACTGCTTGCCGGTGACATAGATCTCGGTAGCGCCTTCGGGAACGGTGTAGAGGTTCACGAAGATCTTCGCCCCCCACGCGAACAACGCGATGACCACCACCGCCACCGGCATCGTCCAGCCGAGCTCGAGGGCGAGGCTGTGGTGCGGTGTGTGCTGGTATCGGTTCGCTCCCCGGCGGTAGCGGATCGCGAACGCGAGCACGAGCAGGCCGGTGACGAGGCCGGCGAGCCCGCACACGATCATGAAAAACCAGAACAGTTCGTCCACCTGCCCGGCGAAGCTGGAAGCGCGGGCGGGAAAGAGTGCGACCTCATTCATGAAAACTCTCCCCGGGCGGAGCGGGCGACGCGGTCGCGGCGCAGGCTGAACCCGATGAATGCCAGGATGCCGATCACGGTCAGCACACCGACCACGCGGAGGAAGCGCATGATCGCGAAGCTGTAGGTGCCGTCGAGCGGGTTGTACTGAAAGCAGAGGAAAAGGACCACGTCGGAGAGCCCGCCGATGCGGGTCTTCGCCGCCTCCACGAGAGACATGCGGAGGTCGAACGGCGAAAACTCCTGCCCGAAGTGGTACTTCGACACCTTTCCCCCCGGGGTGAGGACCATGACGGCGCTTCCGTGCGCAAACTGGTCCGTCGCCTCGTCGTAGACGTACCGAAAGCCAACCGCCTCGGCGAGCGCGGTCACCGGTTCTTGCTCCCCGACGAGAAAGTGCCAGCCCTCGGCCGCGCCCTCCCGTCGGTACCTTCCAAGGTAGCCCGCCTTCTTGTCCGCCGCGAGCGCCGCGGTCTCTCGGGGGTCGATGCTCACCGTGAGCACGTCGTACTCGCGGCCCACGTCGAAGGTCTCGAGCACGTTCATCGCCCGCAACAAGCCGTTGAGCACCAGCGTGCACAGCATGGGACACTCGTAGTACGCGAGCACCAGGACCACCGGTCGTTCGCCGATCAGGTCCCCGAGCGCGATGTCCTTGCCTTCCGCGGTGGTGAAGCGGAGGCCGAGCGGCACCTGCGCCCCGAGCTTCTGGTCGATCCCCACCCGCTCGATCAGCGCATCCTGCCTCGACTCCTCGTTCACCGAGCCCTTTGGGGGCTGGCCTGATTTTGGGCCGAGCCCCCACGCCGGAGAGGCGGCGACGAAGACGGCGATTGCCGTGAGCATGGTGCGAGCGGCCATGGGTCCTTCTACTCCGGCGGGGCGCCGTCCGCGTTGGCCGGACCGCCGTTGCCGCCGTTGTCGGGGGATTCCTGGGTCGTTTCGGCGTCGTTTCGCAGCCGAGCGTCCACGGGCTCCCACTTCGGCAGCCCGTCGCGGAGCACCAGCTCCATGGCCCTCGCGACCGGGACCCGAATGACGCCCGACGATCGATCCACCCACTCGTAGGTCTCGAGGACGCGCTGCTCGGCTTGGCGGTACACCTTCAGCTCGAGCGCAGGGTAGGACTGAAGCCGATACCCATCGACCTCCTCCCGCTCGGACAGGGGGGCGGCGGCAGGGCGGCTTCGGACCTCGGTCGCCTCGAAGATCTCGGAGAAGATCTGACCCCCGATGAATCCACCGACCATCAGCATCACGAGCACGACGAGGCCTACCACCGCTGGAGAGGTGGCCGCGTCCTGGATCTCGTAGCCCTTCTTCTTCGAGCTCTCAATGTCCATGAGCGAGCTTCTCCTTCCACCTGGGGTCGTTCGCGGGGAGGGCGGGCCGGCGCCCGAGCTGATGGAGGAACACGAACAGCCACAGCGCGGCCAAGCCCAGTGGGGCGGTGACATGCGTGAAGTGCAGGTGCAGATGGGCGTCGTGCGTCCCCGGCTCCGGGTGGGGCATCAAGTACCAGTACAAATCGATGGCCCGGACGAACAGCACCCACGCCGCCACCCGCGGCGCCCAGAGGAGGCTGCGCTTGGGCCACCGGGACACGAGAAAGAGAAACGGGAACACGAACTGGCACAAGACGAGCGCGACCGCGAGCACCTCGTAGCCGCCCTGGGTCCGCAGGTGATAGAAGACAATCTCTTCGGGCAGGTTCCCGTACCAGATGATGAGGAATTGCGACAGCTGCACGTAGGCCCACAAGCAGATGAAGGCGAACATGAGCTTCGCGAGGTCGTGCAGGCGGTCCACGGTCAGCTCCCCCTGGAGGGAGGCGAAGCGCCGGGTACCGGGGACGATGAGGATCATGAACGCCATCGCCGACAAGACTTGGCCCACGATGAAGATCACCCCGTAGATGGTGGAGAACCAGTGGGGGTCCAGTGACATCGCCCAGTCGAAGGCGGCGAAGGTCATGGTGAGCATGTACAGGACGATGCCCGGGCCGCCGATGCGCTGGAGTTGGTTCGCGATGCGCCCGTCCTGGGTCTCATCGAGCCGGCGGGACCACCGGTTCAAGACGAAGATGAGCGCGCCCCACACTGCGAAGTAGATCGCCGCCCGCACCGCGAAGAACGGCACGTTCAGGTAGGGGGCCTTGTGCGCGAGCAGCTCGTCGTGGTCGGCGGCGCCGGCTTCCGCCCAGTGGTAGATCGGATGGTCGGAGAGCGCCACGTGGGCGAGCAGGGGGACAAAAGCCACGACCAGCAGCGGGAGGGTTCGCGTCGCCGCTTCGAGCGGGCGCTGCACGACGAAGCCCCAAGCGCCGCCCACGAGGTGGTGGATGAACAGGAGCCCCATCGAGCCCAGAGTCAGCCCGAGGATGAACAGAAAGCCGAGCAAATAGCCGCGCATGAGCGGCGCCTCGCCGCCGAAGACGAGACCGAGCGCGCTCAGGCCGAGCAGCGCGAGGCCGGCGATCAGGGCCGGCCGGGACAGGCGGCGAAGGACGGGCGGCAACGTCTCCGGGCTCACGGCTGCTCCTCCAGGCGGCTCAGGTCGTCGCCGGATGCGGCGGCGAGCGGGGCGTGAGCGGCCAGCTGCAGGGTCCGGACGTAGGCGGCGATCGCCCATCGGTCCTTGGGCTTGACGGCGTGGGCGTAGCTGTACATCGCACCGTATCCATTGCCGATGATGAAGGCGATCCGGCCCAGGCCCTCTTCCCGGTTTCGGGTGTTGTGGAAGGTGGGCGGGGGCTGAAAGCCGCGCTGCACGATCATGCCGTTTCCGGCCCCGGTGTACCCGTGGCACGGGGAGCAGAAGATGTCGTACCGCTCTTTACCCCGCTCGAGCAGGCCGGCGTTCAGTTCGACCTCCGGAGGAAGCTCGGTCAGCCATGCCCCGTCAGCGTCCATTCCGGTGAAGAAACCGGGGTTGCCGTCCCGGAGCTTGCCCCGGGCGATCGTGCCCTCGACCGGCGTGCGGGCCGAGGTCCCGTCTGCGAACAGCTCGCTTGGCTCCATCGAGTCGAACCGGGGGGCGTCGTGCATGTCGAGGCGGCACGCGCTGAGCGCGAGCCCGGCCAAGACCGCCGTCCGCCGATCAAAGAGGGACTTCATGGACGGCATGGGGGTTTTGCTCCTCGAGCAGCGCGCGAACCCGCTGCTCGTCGAACTGTGGGTCGAGCGCTTCCACGACGAGAAAGAAGCGGTCCTGCGAAGCGCGCTCGAAGCCGGGGGTCTCGAAGACCGGGTGGTGCGGCCTCGGAAAGCCATTGATGGCCAGCATCCCGAACACCGCGGTGAAAGCCGCGAACAGGATGGTGCACTCGAAGGTCACGGGGATGAACGCCGGCCAGCTGTTGAGGCCCTTGCCTCCGATCATGATCGGGTAGTCCACCACCGCGGTCCAATATTGAAGGAAGAAGCCGCACAGAGCCCCGGTCAAGCCGCCGATGAACACGAGGATGGGCAGCCGGGTGTAGCGCTGGCCGATCGCCTCCTCCATGCCGTGGATCGGGAGGGGGGAGTGGGCGTCGATCCGGCTGTAGCCGGCTCGGCGCACCGTCTCCGTGGCGTGCAGAAGCTCGCTCGCGGTCTCGAACTCGGCCGCGAGCGCGTACAATCTCGCCCCCATGTCAGCGTTCCTCCTTTTTGTCGGGCAGGAGCATGCGGATCTCGAACATCGCGATCATGGGGAGCACCCGAATGAACAGGAAGATG
Source organism: Myxococcota bacterium (assembly GCA_036788295.1). Classification (GTDB taxonomy): domain Bacteria; phylum Myxococcota; class Kuafuiibacteriia; order Kuafuiibacteriales; family Kuafuiibacteriaceae; genus JAHQVK01. Next base: position 34,844 of record DAIQNR010000054.1, on the reverse strand, counting down.
AGGGTCAAGAAGAGCCCGATCGTCCCGATGTACAGGCCCCAGTCCCACACCGTCCCCGAATAGAAGTCCCAAGACGAGGGGAGGTAGTCCCGGCTGAGGCTGATGACCACGATGACGTAGCGCTCGAGCCACATGCCCACGTTGACGACGATGGTGATGCACCACAGCAGGACGAGGTTCGAGCGGACCCGGTGCGACCACAGCAGCTGCGGCGTCAGCACGTTGCAGAAGATGAGCCCCCAGTACTGCACGGCGTAGGGCCCGGTCATGCGCTCCGTGATGAGCATGAACTGCTCGTATTCGACCCCCGAATACCACGCGATGAAGATCTCCATCGAGTATCCGTAGGCGACGATGAGACCGGTGGCGAGCATGACCTTTGCGCAGTTGTGGATGTGGCGCATCGTGATCACCGACTCGAGCCGGTAGTAGGCCCGAAGCGGGATGAGCAGGGTCAAGACCATCGCGAAGCCGGAGTAGACCGCGCCGGCGACGAAGTAGGGGGGGAAGATGGTGGTGTGCCACCCCGGAACCACCGAGATCGCGAAATCGAAGGAGACGATGGTGTGGACCGAGACGACGAGCGGGGTCGCCAGCCCGGCCAAGGTGAGCGAAGCGACCTCGTACCGGTGCCAGTGCCAGGCCGACCCCCGCCAGCCGAGGGCCAGCATCCCATAGATGAACTTCACGCCCTGGTTCTTCGCCCGGTCCCGCATGGTGGCGAGGTCCGGGATGAGACCCACGTACCAAAACAGCAGCGACACGGTGGCGTAGGTCGAGATGGCAAAGACGTCCCACAGCAGCGGGCTGCGAAACTGGGGCCACATCTGCATCGAGTTCGGGTACGGGAGCAGCCAATAGGCGAGCCAGGGGCGCCCGGTGTGGAGAATGGGAAAGACTCCGGCGCAGGCCACCGCGAACAAGGTCATCGCTTCGGAGAACCGGGCGATGGCCATGCGCCAGTCCTGCTTCAGCAGGAGCAGGATCGCCGAGATCAGGGTCCCGGCGTGGCCGATCCCCACCCACCAGACGAAGTTGACGATCGCGAAGCCCCAGCCGACCGGGACATTGAGCCCCCACACCCCCGTCCCCTTGACGAGCAGGACGGTGACCGCGAGCAAGAAGACCTGCAACAGCCCGAACCCAACGAGCAAGCCGAGCGCCCAGCCCGGCCTGATCCTACGCTCGAGTGGGATGTCGCCGATGAGCCGGGTGACGGAGCCGTAGCCCTCGGTGCGGTCGACCACCGGATCCGGAGCCTCGTAGGCCCCTCTGCCTGGGTTCTCCATCAGCCCACCACCTCGGGGTTCGGGTTCGTTACGGCAGCGAGATAGCTGGTTCGGGGCGCCGTGTTCAGCTCCTCGAGCACCGTGTAGTTGAGGGCCATCGCCTTCAGCTTGGCCACCCGGCTCTCCGCATCGTTGAGATCACCGAAGACGATCGCCTCGGTGGGGCACGCGGACTGGCAGGCGGTCACCACCGCTCCGTCGGGCAGCTTCTCCTGGTCGGCCACCCGGGCGGTGATGGAGGCCTCCTTGATCCGCTGGATGCAGTAGGTGCACTTCTCCATCACCCCTCGGCTGCGCACGGTGACGTCCGGGTTGCGCTGGCCCTTGAGACTCTCGGTTTCGAAGTCGGCGTAGAGGTGGAAGTTGAACCGGCGGACCTTGTAGGGGCAGTTGTTCGAGCAGTACCGGGTGCCGACGCAGCGGTTGTAGACCATCTGGTTGAGGCCTTCCGGCCCGTGCACGGTCGCGTTCGCCGGGCACACCGGCTCGCACGGGGCTCGCTCGCAGTGCATGCACGTCAGCGGCTGGAAATGAAAACTCGGGTCCTCCGGGGTGCCTTCGCAGTATCGGTCGATGCGGATCCAGTGCATCTCCCGTCCTTTCGCGACTTGCGCCTTGCCCACCACCGGGACGTTGTTTTCGGACTGGCAGGCCACCATGCAGGCGTTGCAGCCGGTGCAGGCCCCGAGATCGATGACCATGCCCCACGCCCGCCCTTCGTAGCGGATCTCGGGATAGAGATTGAGCGGCAGGACCTTCTTGGCCGGGGCCTGGGCAAAGCCCGGGTTCTGTTCCCGTTCGGCGGCCGTCGCGTGCCGAACGTGGTTTCGCCCGTGAAGCGTCCAGTGGTCCTGCACCGTGACCACCTTCGCTGTCCGGCCGGTGGTCTCCACCGTGGCCCCCGCCCGAATCCGGCCCTGGCCAAGCAGCGGATAGGCATCAAAACCGACGCCCTCGAGCACCCGGCCCCCGGTTCGGCGCCCGTAGCCGAGGTGGACGGTCAAGCTGTCGTCGGCAGCGCCGGGCATCACCCACGCTGGCCCCTCCACCGTGCGCCCGTCCGCCGTCACGCGAATGAGCGCGCCATCGTCGAGTTTCAGCCGCTCGGCGGTGGCGGGGCTGATGAGGAACATGTTGTCCCATACGACCCGGCTCAGCGGACGGGGGGTCTCCTGCAGCCACGCGTTGTTCGCGTACCGGCCATCCCATACGTTCGGGCAGGGACGCAGGACCACCTCGAGACCGGGCTGCGGCGCCGGGATCGCCGCCCTCGCCGCCGAAGCGAGCAGCGCCGGTCGCTCCGACCGAAACCTCGTCCCATCCACGAGACCGTCGTGCAGCGCCCGGTTCCAGCGGCGCTCGAAGTCGCCCTTCCACTGCTTCTGGTAGTGGGCTCTCAGGACCTTGCTCGCCTTTTCCTCGTACTGCCCAAGGAGCATCGGCACCACCTCGAGCGGGCACCGGCTGTCGTAGATCGGGGCGATGAGCGGCTGCGAAAAGGAAAGGGTCCCGTCGTAGGCCCGCGTGTCGGCCCAGGTCTCGAGCGAATGGGACATCGGCAGGTGCCACTGCGACAAGCGAGCGGTCTCGTCGAAATGGGTGCCGAGGTGGACCCTGAATGGAACCTTGTCCCGGTAGGAAGCCTCGAATCCGAGGTCCCCCGGCGCGTCGTAAACCGGGTTGCCGCCGAGGACGACCAGGACCTCGACCCGACCGGCGTCCATGGCCTGCGCCAAGTCTTCGATCGAGGCTCGCTGGTTGACGCTGCTCGCGGCCACCGGCCTCGTCACCCGGACGGTGTGATCGATGGCGCCCAGGTGGTGGTTCACCGCGAGAGCCAGGGCGTGCACCTCGGCCGGGAGGTGGTCTCCCACCGCTACCACCGCCGTGCGTCCGGCCGACGCCAGGTCTCGGGCGACCGCCTGGGCCCGCTCGGCCAGAGGGGAGTTGCCCACCGCGACCCCAGCCACCCCGAGCGCGTGGGCCACATCGAGCAGAAACGGCCCCATCTGCTGGGCAGACAGCCGCATCCGGTGGTCGGCCACCGCCCCCGTCGAGGTCGGAGACGACTCGACCGCGTAGATGCGATTCTTGGTCTGACCGCGGCCCCTGGCCCCGACGAGGTACTTCGCGTACGCGATGTGCCCCGGAGCTTCGTTCACGAGGTCGGCGTCGAGCGCCAGGACCCGCGTGGCTCGCGAAAACACATACCGGACCTCCTTGGGGGCCCCGAACGCGAGGATCGATCCTTCCCGGGCGGCGTCGCGGTTCATCGGCTCCCACTGGTGCCATTTGGCTTCGGGAAGCTTCAGCAGCAGAGATTCGAGCTGGGAGGCGAGCGTCGGCGACGACACGGTCGGCGTCAGGATGCGCAGCCCCGAGCCCTTACGGCCGTCCACCTTCGACAGCGCCGACGAGAGCTCCTTCGCGAACATGCCCCAAGAGGCGATCTTGCCCCTCCGCATCACCGATTTCGACCGGTCCGGGTCCCAGAGGGACAGGACGGACGCCTGCGCCCGCACGTCGGTCGCCCCGACGCTACCCGGATGCTCTCGGTTGCCCTCGAGGTGGGTCGGCCGGCCGAGGTGGGACTCGGCGACGAGGCCCACCCCGTAGCCTCCCTCCTCGAAGGTGGTCGCATAGAAAGCGGGCTTTCCGGGGATGAGGTCCTCCGGCTGCTTCACATACGGGAGGATCTTCTCCTCCGGCTGCCGGACGCAGGCCCCGAGGCCAGCGAGCCCGAGCGAGGCTCCCATGACCCTCAGGAAATCTCGGCGGTTCCCGTCGGTTTCGGCCTGGTGGTAGGCGAGCGGGAACTCGCGGGCGAGCGCCTCCTGCTCCGCTTCGGAGAGAGACGGCCTGCGAGCCTCTTCGAGGCTGCGCCAGGGGGCGGCTTGGAGTGGATGCATGTCCCTGCTCATGTCGTCCTCATCGGTGGCAGGTGTAACAGTGGTCTTGAGGCGCCACGTCGTATTCCTCGACGAGGCGGGCCCCGAGTTCGGCTCGGGAGATGCCCTTCGGCCGCCAGTCCATGTTCGTGATCTCCGACCGAGGTCGGAGGTTCTCACCCGGGTTTCGGTGGCAGTCGAGGCACCACCCCATGGTCAGAGGCTTGTCTTGGTAGACCGCCGCCATCTCATCCACTCGACCGTGGCAGGACACGCAGCCCACGCCCTTCTTCACATGGATCGAGTGGTTGAAATACACGAAATCGGGGAGATCGTGGACCCGCGTCCAGGCGATCGGGGTCTCGTTGGCGTAGCTGTCCCGTATCGGCTTCAGGTACTCGCTGTCGGCCCAAACCTGGGAATGGCACGTCATGCAGGTGTGGGTGGGCGGGATCCCCGCGAACGCCGACTCTTCGACGTGCAGATGGCAGTACCGACACTCGATCCCCATCGACTCGACGTGGTGCCGGTGGCTGAACGAGATCGGCTGGTGCCGAGCCTCCCGCTGACGAGTGAAATAGGGGGAGTTGCCCACCGCGTAGACGAGGGCGACCACGGAGGCGACGGTCGCGAGCAGGGCCACGATGCTGGTTCGGGCCCAGGCGTTCGCGCTCGGTGGAAATAGCTGCGCCATGGGGTGCTCGATCCTCCGGCCCGCCTTCCGGCCCTCCGGTTTGTTTCCGGAGCGCTGCGGGTACAGAGCGAGTACCGAAAGTTTCAGGGGTCGCCAAGGCCGGAGACGCTTGAATTTCAAAGGGGTTTTCGAAGCTTCGTGAACCCCTACAGCGGTCTGTTGCCGCATGCTCGGGGGGGACGGGCTCGGCAGGCGGCAGAAGCCGAGGGGTTGCGGGATCCGGCTTCCCAGCGGGCCTGGGCTTCTCCCGGAGCGATGCGCGGCGCGTCGTCGCAGGCCCCGACCGTGGCGCGTCGTCGCACCGGTCGGGTCGCTCGGTCCCCCTTCGGCTTCCCCCGGCGGTTCGACCACGGAGGGCCGGTTCAGAGCGCTGTTCCGAGTGCAGCAAGAGGCCGGATCCATTCCGGTTCGGTCCCTTTTGGAGCGATGAGGGCGATGATATTGCGCGGTCGCAGCGTGCCTTGATGCTTCGAAATCCGCCCAAAGCGTCCTAACGTTGCCCCGTGAGCGAAGAGCTGATGACGACCACCGAGGCGGCGCGCCTCCTCGGCGTCGGACCCTCTACCGTGAAGCGGTGGGCCGACGACGGGCTGCTTACGTGCGTCCGCACCGTAGGCGGACACCGGCGGTTCATCTCCGGCGACGTCGAGCGGTTTCGGCTGCAGGGCTTCCCCACCGAGGTCAACGACGAGGTCGAGGACTGGCTCGAGCTGCTGTTGTCGGGCGAGGCCGACCCGTTCCTCATCAACGCCGCGCTCATGCAGGCCCGAGGGGAGCGTGGGGCCTGGTGGGAAGTCTGCGAGAGCCTCGGCCCGGTGCTCAAACGGATCGGAGAGCGATGGGCCCGAGGCGAGCTCGCGATCTCGGAAGAGCACGTCGCGAGCGAACGCCTGGCGAGAGGCCTCGCTTTCGTCACCCAGTCCGTCGGGATCTCGCCGAAGAGCCCCGTGTGCGTGCTCGCGACCGCCGAGGGCGACGAGCACACGCTCGGGCTGTCGATGGCCGAGGTCTGCGCCCGGGAGGCGGGCTGGTCCACCCTGTGGCTCGGCCGAAACACGCCGGTCACCGAGGTGCTCGACACGGTGGAGCGAAGACGGGCGAAGCTCGTCGCGATGTCGGCGTCGAGCTTCTCCGCCAATGCCGACGAGCTCGCTCGGCAAGAGCGCCTGCTCGGGGGATACCTCGCTCCGCTCGGAGTGCCGCTCCTGCTCGGCGGGACCGGAGCTTGGCCCCGCCAACCCATCTACGGCGAGTCGGTGACCAGCTTCCGGCAGCTGGCCCGCCGGCTCGAGGCCATTCGAAACCGCCAGAGGGTCGCGCCCTGATCAGCTCTTTCGCCGGCTGAGCTCGGCCCGCTGCCGGGCGTACTCGGCCATGAGGACGGCGGCGGCACCCGACGCGTTCAGGCTCTCGACCGCGCCCGTGCCCGGGATGCGAAGGTGGGTCGTCAGCCGGGCCTCGAGCCGCGCCGAGAGCCCCGCCCGCTCCGCCCCCACCACGAGCAGCGTCCGGCGGAAGAAGCGGTGCTCGAAAGAGGACCGCTCCGCAGCCGGGCTGGCCCCGACCAGCTCGAACCCAGCCTCGACGATTCGGTCGAGGCCTGCAAAAGCCAGCTCGGCCAGCTCGACCGCCTCCGCGCCGCCTTCGGCCACGCGAGCGAGCGCCCCAGCCGGCTCGAGCGGGCCGAGCGCGAACACCGCCCGCGCCCCGAAGTGGGCGGCGCTGCGCACGATCGCCCCCACGTTGTGCGGGTTTTCGACCCCGTCGAGCAGCACGGCGAGCGCGGCCGGCGGACACGCGGACAGAAACGCCTCGAGCTCGAGCGGGGGACGGGGGCGCACGAGCAGGCAGACCCCTTCGTGGTGCTGGCTCTTCGCCACCCGGGCCAGCTCGTCTTCGGGCACCAGACGGTACGCGATCCGCGCACCGGCCAGCGTCCGCATCGCCTCGCCGAACGAGGCCCGCCGGCTCTCGTCGAAGTAGCCGCGGACGACGTCGCCGAGGCGCCGAGCCAACACCGCGTTCGCCGCGTGCTGGCCGTGCACCTTGAGCACGTCGTCGTCCGGTCCTCGTTTCGGGCCCACAGCGCCCGGCCTCGGTCGTTCCGACATCGAATTTCGGTGTACCCTCGCCGGCACGGAACGCAAGCAAGGTCGAGGCGCAAGGGCGCGGGTCATCCGCTCCCCATCTGTCACGAGATCGTCACGGGTGCTGAGGTACGACGAGGAACCCATGGGCGGCCTGATTCTCATCGTGGAAGACGAGCGCGACCTCGCCACCACCCTCGAGTACAACCTGGAGAGGGAGGGCTTCCAGACGCGGGTCGCCCACGGCGGGGAGGAGGCGATCGCGCTCGCGCTGAAGCCGCCGCATCCGGACCTCGTCCTTCTGGACTTGATGCTCCCCGACATGCCCGGGACCGAGGTCTGCCGCCGCCTCCGCAGCCTTCCGGAGCTGCGCCACGTGCCGGTGGTGATGGCGACGGCCAAGGGCGAGGAGATCGACCGCGTGGTCGGCTTCGAGGTGGGCGCCGACGACTACGTCCCAAAACCCTTCAGCGTCCGCGAGCTCGCCCTCCGGATCCGAGCGGTGCTGCGCCGGACCCGGACGGTGGAGCCGGAACTCGGAAAGGACCTCGCGTTTGGGGACCTGCGGGTGGATCCGGAGGCCCACCAGGTCTGGTTGGGTGAGGACGAGGTCGTCCTGACCGCGCTCGAATTCAAGCTCCTCACCACGCTCTTGTCGAGGAAGGGCCGGGTGCAGTCCCGAAAGCAGCTGCTCGACGACGTCTGGGGCATCCAAGCCGACGTCAGCACGAGGACGGTGGACACCCACGTCAAGCGTCTGCGCCACAAATTGGGCGACGCCGGCGAATTCATCGAGACCCTCCGCGGCGTGGGCTACCGGTTTCGGCCCCACGCGGAGTGAAGGTGGGCATGCGGGCCGGCGTTCGAAGCAAGCTGTTCGTCGCGTCCCTTGCGGTGATGGTGCTCGTGGGCGGGCTGTGCGCCCTGTACCTCGAGCGCAGCCTCCGCGCGTTCCTCGACCGGCAGGTCGAGTCGCACCTCGCCCAGCAGGCGCGGACCGTGGACGCCGCCGTGGCGTCGGGCTCGCCCGAGACCCTCGGAGGGCTGGTCGGGCGTCTGGCCGCGGCCGGAGACGCGCGGGTCACCGTGATCGCTCCCGACGGTCGGGTGCTCGCCGACTCGGCCGTGCCCATGGAACGAATCGGGGAGGTGGACAACCACGCCGCCCGGCCGGAGGTGCAGACGGCAAAGGAGCGCGGGATAGGCTCCGCCCGTCGGGTGAGCCGAACCATCGGTCAGCCGATGCTCTACGTCGCCGTCCAGGGCGACGGGCGGATCGTGCGCACCGCAACCCCACTCGAGGGGGTGGAGGAGATGATCGGGCGCCTGCGCTGGGTGCTCGTGGTCGCCGCGGCGTTCGGCTTGGTGCTGGCCAGCTTGCTCAGCCTGCTCGCTTCCCACTTCTTGTCCCGGGCCCTTCGCCGACTCGTGGACCATGCCCGGGTGCTCGTGAGCGGAAAGGGTCACCGGATCGAGATGCTCGGCACCGACGAGATCGGGCGCCTCGCCGGCAGCTTCAACCAGCTCGCGGACGAGCTCGAAGGGGCGATGCGGACGCTCGCCCTGGAGCGGGCTCGCTTCGAGGCGATCCTCGACAGCATGAGCGACGCGGTCATGGTGCTCGACGACCGACAGCGGGTGCTGCTCGTGAACCCAGCCACCGTCCGCCTGCTCGGGCTCGACTACAATCCGGTGCAAAAACACCTCTTGTCGCTCGTGGACCTGCCCCCGCTCGCGGCCCTGGCCCACACCGGGGCGACGCGAGCGGCGCAGGCTGACCTGCAGCTCCCGGGACACCCACCGAGAGCGGTGCTCGCTCGGGCCGCGCCGCTCGAGGCGACCGGGGGCACCGTCGTGGTCATGCACGACGTCACCGAGGTCCGCCGGCTCGAGAACGTCAGAAAGGACTTCGTCGCCAACGTCTCCCATGAGCTTCGCACTCCGGTGTCGATCATCCAGGCCAACGCCGAGACTCTGCTCGACGGCGCTCTTTCGGATCCCGCGCGGGGCCGAGGCTTCGTAGAGGCGCTGCATCGAAACGCCGAGCGGCTCTCCCGGATCATCGCCGACCTGCTCGATCTATCCCGGCTCGAGGCGGGCAGATACCACTTCGATATCTCCGACGTCGACCTGTGCGAGGCGGTGGAAAACGCGGTGGATGTGGTCGCGGACCGTGCCGCGAGCCGAAAGCAAACCCTCGAGGTGGCCATTCCCGACGACCAGGAGCTGTCGGCTGATCAAAAGGCGCTCGAGCAGGTCCTCACGAACCTCCTCGAAAACGCCATCAAGTACACCCCTGACGGAGGACACGTCGCGGTTCGGGCGGAGACCCGCGGCGCTTTGGTCCGCATCGAGGTGCAGGATGATGGCCCCGGGATCCATCCCGAGCATCGGGCTCGCATCTTCGAGCGCTTCTATCGCATCGATCCGGGGCGCTCGCGCGAGATGGGGGGGACCGGCCTTGGCCTGTCCATCGTGAAGCACTTCGTGGAGTCGATGGGGGGGCGGGCCGGTGTGGACCCTGCGTTCCCCCGCGGGTCGGTCTTCTGGATCACGCTTCCCCTGGCCCGAAGCGACACCGCCGACGTCGCTTGACGGTCACAGCAGCAGCGACCGCTCGATCCGCAGGAGCGACAAAGAGAGGATCTCCCCGGTCTCGAGACGCACGAGCTCGAGGAGCAGCTCGAGCTCACCGGCGCGGCCGCCGTCGAGCCGCCCGAGCACGACCAGCTCCGCGGGGAGCATGCGCCCCGGGGTCACCGTCTTGCCCTCTTCGTGGGCCAAGGAGAGCTGCTTGGCGAGGGTCTCGAGCAACTCCGCCTTCGCCGCCGCCTCCACGAGGCGAAACTCCGGCTTTCGGGACAGGCCGAGCGCCACCCGCCGCTCGATGCGGCTCTTGGCCGTCGCCGCGTCGGCGAGGCGGACGTCGAGCGGGAGCACCACCGTCGGGGTGGCCCGGCCGAGCGGCTCCACCGCGTAGTCCACGATCTGCTTCATCGCCCGCTCGAACAGCTCGTCGAGGACCGCGTCCTTGGATCGGGCAGGATCGGGGGCCGCCGAGAAGTGATCCACCTGCGGCTCGAGCCCGGTCGGGCTGAAGTGGGACAGCTCGAGCTTCACCATGCGCACGATGATGGCGTCGAGGTCCGCCGCGACCCAGTTCGACCCGACGTGGTGGCTGACCGTGCTCGGTGAACCCTCGCTGTCGCCCTTCTCCCCGTAGGTGAGAAAGACGAACGGGGCGGACGTCGCCTGCGCGATCTGCCTCCAGGCCAGCTCTCCGGCGCGGTCGAGCCCGGAGGCTCCGATGGCGGTGATCTTGATGCCCCGCCGGGCCGCCTCTTCAGCGGCGTCGAGGTAGGTGAACTGCTGCCCGTAGTCGATGTGCGGCGGCGCGTCCCCGACGAGAAAGGCGAGCCGAACGCCCTCCTCCCGCCACTTCAGGTCATGAAGGCTCGCCTTCAGACCAGCCTGCACGTCTTCTGGGTAGTCGCCCCCGCCGCCGGCGGTCACGCCGCGGAGCTCGGCTTCGAAGCGGTGGAGGTCGGCGGTGAACGGCACGACCCTCGTCACGTAGTCGTCGCCCTCGTCCCGAAACAGGACCATCCCGAGGCGCAAGATGGGCTGCGGCCTCATCCGGCTTATCTGGTAGGTGATGACGCCGAGAGTATCCTTCAGGCGCTGGATCTCATCGCCCATGCTCCCGGTGGTGTCGATGACGAAGGCCACGTCCACCGGGACCGGGTCGGGGACGACCCGGGGGCCTTGGAGCCGGAGGTCGAGCCGGCGGGAGCGAGCCGCGCCAAGAGAGATGGAGACGTCGCCGCCCGACCCCTCGACCCGCACGTCCGCTTGCGAAGCAACGCCCCAGCGCTCGGGGTGGAGCAGCGCGGTGCCGTCGGGGTGGGTGGTGCGCCGAAGCACCCCATCCACGAAAACCTTCGCCCCCGGCACCGGGCGCCCGTCTCGGTCCTTCACCGACAGCCGGATTCGGTCGGCGATGGAGTGTCGAAGCCCGAGCTTCCCGTGCTCCTCGACGAAGGAGAGAAAGGCGTTGAAAGCCAGGTTGTCGTCGGCGGCTCCCGCCTTCACCCCCGGGCTCGAAGGGGGCGGGCGCACGAACCCGGAAGTGCCGGCGGTGCCTCCGCCTCCGGCCCCCGAGCCTCGTCGGCCGAGCCCCGAAACCCCATCGGTTTCGAGCACCGGCGACGACCGGCCCTTCCTTTCCGTCTCGAGCCTGCCCAGACCGCCGGAGCCCCTGCCCGACATCTCCGACACCGGCGCCTCCGCTGGCTCTCGAAACAGATCGGAACCCTCAGAACTCGCACCCGAAGGCGCCCGCGGTCGCGCGTCTGCGGGAGGACCTCCGAGGTCGCCACCGCTGGTGACGGAGGGAGCCGCCTTCTCTTTCCGAGCGGGGCTCGCCGGCCGGACCGCGGAGTCCGCGAGAGCCTCGGGCGCGGGAGCCTCGGACGCGGGAGCCTCGGGCTCGCGAGGCTCGGGCTCAGCCCTTTTTGCGTCGGCCGCTCGGGGCCGCTCGGGAGCATCGGCCATGAGGGCGCAGCCGGCGAGCAGCAGCGTGAGAACACAGAGAGAGCGCAGGGGCATGCCTCTTTGGAACGCAGCCGAGGTCATTCGGTTCTCGAAAAACGCGGGCGCGCGTCAAAAACCGGTCTGGGTGCCGAGCACGAGCCGAAACCCGTCGATGGAGAACGGCTCGTCGAACCGGGAGCTGCCCACCGCGACGAGCACCGTGAGCGCGTTGTCCCGGTCGTTCGTGTTCGTGAGCCCGAGTCCGACCGACGCGCGCAGCGCGCGGGGATCGAAGTCACGAAAGTTGCGGTCGAACGCGTTGCCGACCGAGACCTGCAGGGATCCGTCCAGAAACACCCAGATCGGGTAGTCGTACTCGAACGTCACGATCCCTGCGCTCTGCCCGATGAAGGTCCCGGGGAGAAATCCGGACAGGTCCTGCGGGCGAACGCCGAGGATGAACAGCTCGGTGAAGGGGACCTCCCGACCGCCCACCGGGTTGACGAGGTGGGCCTGCGCGGTGACGCCGATCACCCGGCGGTGCCCGAGGTCGAAGAAGGCCCCGGTCGACCCCCCGTAGCCCATCCATTGCCGACCTTCGGGGGACTCGATGTCCCAGCCGTGCTTCAGGTAGGCTTCGACCAGCAGTCCACTCCCCTCCTTCGGGCGCTCCTCCCTCGTGTCGACCCGGACCAGCACCTGCTGGTAGGCGGCGGTGTAGCCGTCGGCGAAGCCCACCGGCGGCGCGAACAGACCGGCCGCGAGTCCTTCGGACAGCGTCCGCTCCTCGTCTCCATCACCGTCTCGGAACCGGTTCCTTCGAACGCCTACCTCCACCCGCAGCTCGCTGCCCTGCCACGGCCGGGTCAAGAGCTGCACCTTGCCATCCATGAGCTCACGAAAGTACCGGCTTCTGAGATCCGGGTCCCCGTCGAGCCCGAGCCCGGTGTAGATGTGGTCGGGCCGGGCCCATAGATTGAACGAAAAATCGAGTTCCGAGCGATGTCCGATGTTCCAGCGGTCCACAAAAGTCACGCGGTACCAGTCGTCCCCTCCGTAGCCGAGCGCGAGCCGGATCCCGTGCGACTTCACGAAGACCTCGTTGGCGAACGCGTAGATGCCGACGCTGGGCCGGAAATTGAAATCGAGGAAGAAGGTAGGGATAATGCCCAGCCTCCGCTCGTCGAAGGTGAAGAAGTCTATGAGCAGGTCGGCCCACCGGTCTCGCTCGGCGACCGTCAGCAGCGCCCCGAGCGGCTTTCGCACCCCCCACTCGAGCACCAGGTGAGCGGGCAGCAGCAGGGCTCGGGGAACCCACAACAAGGGGTTTTCGCCGCTCTCGGAACCTCGACCGGCGAGGTCCGGATTGGCTCGCTTCTCGGTTCGCACGACGGTCGAGGTCTCGGCTTCTTCGACTTCGGCCGGAGCGAGCAGGAGCGCGGCGAGGATGAGGCTCATGGCCGAGGGACCTCGTGACCCGCCGGCCGTTCGAGCCCGGCGATGCGCGGGCCGTCGCTGGTCAGGTACAGATGCACCCGCGCGGGGCCCGGTTGGTCCTGGTTCTCGGACCAGACCGATAGATCGACGATGAAGTATTCAGGCTCGGTCCCCTCTGGGCCCGGGACCGGGACGCAGACGTCTCCATCCGGCGAGACGCGCGGCGCGCCCACCGCGAAAGGGGCGAGCCGTGGTCCGCGAAATCCTCTCGCTGCCGCCCGGCGGCGGAAGGCGGAGCGAATCCGGGATTTCACCGCGAGGTCTTCGAGGCAGAGGGTCTGTTCCTTCATCTTTGGCCAGGTGAGCGGGGAGAGCCGGGTCAGGTAGCGCTCGAGGATGCGTCGCCGCCGCTCGATCAGGATCCGCTCGAGCTCGGCGGCGACCACCGGGTCGGAGAAACGGCCCCGGGCCACGAGCGCGGCGATGTGCGGCTCTTCGATGCGGGCGATGATGCGGGTCATCCACGCCGCGTCCCGCTCGGTGTGGCGCTGAAACGCGGGGTTCGGGTAGCCGGGCTGCCATTTGTCCGGCACGAAGCGGCGGGCGTCGAAGTACCCGAGTTCTTTTCCCGCCGCGCCGAACCGAGCGTGGTGCCACGGCCGGTCGAGCAGCCCGAGCGTGAGATAGTCGGCGGCCATGGCGGGCAGGTCGAAATACCCGCTGTGCCCGAAGCGCCGGGCGAGATCGTCCCAGGCGAACAAGATCCCAAACGTATCTCCGAAATCGATGAGGTAGTGCCGCACGTGGCCGGCGTCGCCGGGTCCGGTCTTCATCCACGCCGCCAGCGTGTTCTCCTGCCTCGAGTCGATGTGGCTGGTCCAGGCGGCGAGCACGTACATGCCCCGAAGCTCCCGCCGACTCGCGTGTTCGATGACGTCGTTTGGGTCGTCGGCCCGCGTCCCCTCGTACCTCCAGGGGCTTATCGGTACCCCGTCGATGAACTGGCTGACGCTGGCACGGTACCGGCCGTCTCCGAGAGGGGTGGCCTTGTCGAGCACGGCCTGGACATGGGCGTCGGTCATGCGCTCCCGAAAGCCCGAGGTCAGCTTCACCTCGGCCCCCTCGCCGAGCACGAGCGCCTGCTTCGTCATCACCACCACCCGGTTGCACGGCACGAAGTATCCTGCAGCGTGGTAGATGGAGGCGCCCACCGTATCGGCCCCAGAGGGCCGCTCCTTCTGGCTGTCTCCGTCGGTCTTGAGCAGGTACTTCTGCCCGGTCCCGTCCCGAATGAAAAACCCGGGGTTGCTCCCATCGGGCTTGCCCGAGGTCACCGTCCATGGCTTCGGGATGTCGTCGTCGAGCCCGTCGCAAGCCCCGGTCGCCACCTCGTTTGGAGTCATCAGGCGCCGGCTCAGCCGGTTTCGATACCATGAAGAGTCGGGGACCTCGTCGAGCGCGTTGACGTTCTCGGCTTCCCCCTGCCGGTCGTACAGTCTGAAGACTTTGGCCAGCGGCCGAAACGCCGCCTGGTCCATCCCATCCCAGATGTAGGGCGAATAGAACTCTTTCGGCGGGGCCGGCACCGGGACCTCGTCGTCGTCTTCCCAGACCACCTCGGCGAGCGGGAACCGGTGAAGGCTGCCGCCGCACCCCACCAGCGCGAGCAGGGTCACGAGAACGGTTCTCATCGGGCTGGCCTGACGAGGGGATGGTGTTTCAGCCAGGGCTCGACCGCGGCCCTCGGCGATGAGCCCTCTTGGTCCACTGCGTGGTTCATGCGCCGCACCTCCTCCTCGTCGAACGCCCCGTCGAGGCTGGCAAGCGCCAACATCGCTTCTCGGTGGGTGTCGGCGAATGCGCCCCTCACGAGCACGATCGCTTCGTAGGGCGGGATCGCCCCCCGGTCGTCGTCGAGCACGGCGAGCCCGTAGGAGTCGATCCTGGCGTCGGTCGAGTAGGCGACGACCACGTCCCGCGCGCCGGAGCGCACCGCCTCGTACGCGAGCGCCTGCTCCATCGGGGTCCGCTCGCGAAAGGACAGTCCGTAGGCCCGCTGCACCGCCGCCCACTCCGGCCGGTCGAAGAACTCGTAGGATCCGGCCACCGAGAGGCTGAGGTGGTGAGGGGCGAGGTCGGAGAGCCTTCGGGCCCCGAGCGCGTCGGCACGGTCCGACAACAGCGCGAATGCGTAGCGATTTTCGTAACCGAGCACGGCGGCGATGCGGATGTCGTGCTCCTTCGCGAGCCAGGTCCGGACAGTCGCGAGCACGTCCGCTCGGTCCGCGCCCTCCTGCAGGTCGGCCTTCATCTCGTTGAAGAGAATGGTCCCGGAGAAGTCGAGGTACAGGTCGATCTCCCCCGAGGCGAGCGCGTCGAAGACGACCGTCGATCCCAGCGAGCCCACCTGCTCGACCTCGAGGCCCGTTCCCCGCAGCCGGTCGGCGAAGATCTCGGCGAAGAGATACGCCTCGGTGAACGCCTTGGCCCCGACCCGGACCCGAGGCTGGCCTCCGCTTCCAAAGCCTCCGGGTCCAAAGAGCGGCGCCAGCGAAGAGAGCCAAACCGCGCCCAGTCCGACGGTCAAGGCGGTGAGCCGGCCCCGTTGACGGTTCTTGGCCGCCCCCTCGACCCCGCGAATCCATAAATCGAGGACGATCGCGAGCCCGGCCGAGGCCACGCAGCCCACCGCGATGGAGGTGTGGTTTCGGGTTTGGAGCCCCACGAAGATGTAGTCGCCGAGGCTGCTCGCCCCTACCGGGGTCGCGAGCACGGCGGTGCCGATGGTCCACACCGCCGCCGTCCGGACCCCGGCCACGATCACCGGCAGGGCGAGCGGCAATTCGACCTTCAGGAGCTGCTGCCGAGCGGTCATCCCCACCCCCCGGGCGGCCTCGATGAGCGCTGGGTCCACCGCGCCGAGGCCGACCACCGTGTTCTGCAGGATCGGCAGCACCCCGTACACGGTCAGCGCGGCCAGCGCCGGTCCGCCCCCGATCGCGCTCGGTCGGTAGCCCGTCGCCGACTCGATGAACGGGGCCACCGCCGCGATGGCCGGGACCATGAAGGCGAGCAGCGCGAGCGACGGGACGGTCTGCACCACGCCCACGATGCCGAGCGCCGGCGTCTTCAGGGCCGGGTTTCGGTGGAGCGCGACGCCGAGCGGCACGCTGAACAGCAAGCCGAGGAGCAGCGCGCTCAAGGCGAGCCGGAGGTGGGCACCGGCGAGCTCGGGCAGCCGGGCGATCAGCTCGTCCACCCCCCCATCGGGCCAAAGGCCGCGCCCGGGGGCAACCTCCTGTTCGACCCACGCCCAGCTGCAGGTCGGTGATGAAGGTGCCGGCTCCAATGCTAGACCACACGATGTCCTGCGAAGAGCGCTTCGTTCTGAAGAACCTCGGTGAAGCCTCACCCGAGCGCAGCGAGAAGGCGTCATCTGTAGTTTCGCGTCTCGTTTTTGCACGGGAGGTCCGTGCGCGGCCCGAGGAAGCGTTGGTCTCGCCGAGGCTGGACGCGACCCGAACCGCCGCGTAGGCTTTCATCATGCGCGAGCAGGCCGAGACCGAGGACGGCTTTCCGCCCAGGCCAGACACCTCCCATCTCATCACGGAGAACGACGATCCGGTGGACAACATCCCCTCCGAGAAGAACCAGCGGCTGCTGGTTTCCTCCCTGTACGCCAGCTGGGCCGGGGCGCCGCCCATCGACATCGACGGGGAGCCGATCGACGACCAGCCCCGTCCATTTCTCGCGACCGCGAACGTCGGGCTCTTCGACCGGCCCAAGAACGACCCGCTCGTTCCGGACCTGCTCGTCAGCAACGACGTCGAGCTCGGCGACCTCCGCTGGGACGAAACCGGCACCCGCTCCTACTTCGTCTGGGACCACGGAAAGCCGCCCGAGCTCGTCGTCGAGTTCGTCTGGAGCAAGAAGGGCGGCGAGCTCAAGCGGAAGCGGCTCCGCTACGGCAAGATGCGCGTCGCCTACTACGTCGTCTTCGATCCCGCCCACCACCTCGGAGACATCAGCCTTCGCGCCTTCAAGCTCGCCGGCGACCGGCTCGAACCGCTGCTCCTCCGTGAGGGCGCCCGTTTGGACATCGAACCCCTCGGGCTCGAGCTTGGCACCTGGGTCGGCACCTTCGAACAGCAGCACGGACTGTGGCTCCGCTTCTTCGACAAGAACGGGAACCTGCTCCTCACCGGCGACGAGAACGCCGAAACCGAGCGCAAGAGAGCCGAAGTCGAGCGCAAGAGAGCCGAGACCGAGCGGGCCCGAGCCGACGCGCTCGCAGAGAAGCTCCGCGCCCTCGGCATCGACCCCGGCCAGCTCTGAGTCGGCCCGCACCCCAGTTCAGCCGCGCCCGCGGCTGGGGTCGAGCAGCTGAGCGGTGAGGGCCTCGATCGGCTCGAACATCGGTCCACGGTTGCCGCTCTGGTTCGTCACCGCCGCCGCCCCGAGGCCGCGAGCGGGGTCGAGGCGGACGTGCGCGGAGAAGCCGAGCCCGCTGCCTCCGTGCTCGACTTGGCCGCCGGGAGCCAGCCACCACCCGAGCCCGAACCGGGCCGAGCCGTCCCGGAGCGGCACCGGGCGGGTGAGAAGGGACAGCTCCGGCTCGAAGTACCGGGAGAAGTGGGCGCCCACTTCGAGCACGGTGGCGACGAGCCCGCCGGCGGCGGCGGCGTCCATCACGAGCGGCCCGTAGGCGCGAAACGGCCCGGCGGCCGGGCCTCGGACGCGCCAGGCGCCAACCGCCTCGAGCAGCCAGGTGTACGGCGCGCCCCGCACGAGGTAGGCGGTGGCCGGGCGCGCGGCGCGGCTCCAGTCGAGCGCGGCGCCGCGGTGGAGCCGAAAGAGATGGCGTTCGATGAGCTCCGTTATGGGCAGCGCCGCGGCGCTGGCGAGCGCTTCGCCGAGGACGACGTACCCGAGGTTGCTGTAGAGGGCTCGGGTCCCCGGCGCAGCCGATAGCCGGCCCCGCCACCGAAGAAAGCGCTCGACCCGGACCCGGCCCGGAGTGGGTGAATCCTGTGGACGCCGCAGGCTGCGAAGCGGCGGAGGGTTCGGCATCCCCGAACCATGGCTCGCGAGCAACCCAAGAGGGATGGGGGGCTGGCCTCTTTTGCTCCCCGCGCCAAAATAGATCGGTCGAAACCACGGCAGAAACGCCGCGACCGGGGTCTCGAGGTCGAGCCCAGACGAGAGCAGAAGCTCGGCCGTGACCATCTTCGTGACCGAAAACCAGGCCCAGGCCGTCTCGGTCGTCGCCTCCCGACCCCCGGTGAGATCGGCGAACCCGGCGGCGTCGGCGTTCAGGACCCCAGTACGGTCGAAGATCACCGCCGCCACACCGGGCGCGCCGTGGTCTTTGCAGAACCGGAGCAGCTCCGGCTTCACCCTTTGCGTCCCACCACGTAGGCGTTCCACGCCGGGTCGCTGTCACCCGATTCGGCGATGGAGTAGGTGCCGGTCCCGGCGCCGGTTCGAGGGTCGGCGTCCTCCCAGTAGACGTGAGCTGCCGAAAACCCGGCCTCCACCATCAAGTCCTGCAGCTCGGGCAGGGTCCACAGCCGCCACTCGTACACGAACGCGTCGCTGATCGCGCTGCCGTCCGGAAAGCGAAAGTGGATCTTGTACGTCCCGAACGCCTTTATGGGGTTGTAGCGGTGCTGCTCCCAGACGTATTCGAACCCATGGAAGTCACGGGTCTCTTCCCGTTCATCCTGCAGGGACTCGTAGCCACCGAATACATCGATGACGAAGAGGCCCCGTTCACCGAGGTGCCGGTGGGCGGCCGCAAAGTATCCGAGGAGCTCCGCCCGCTCTCGAAAGACGAAATAGGAGAAGTTCTGAGCGCAAACGACGTCCACCGGCGGCGTCGCCGGCTCGCGAGCGTCGGCTTGGATGAGCGAAACCCGGCTTCTGGCCGCGGGCGCCAGGTACGACAGGTTGTGGCTCCGGCCCCACGTCAGCGGCTCCGGGTCGAGGTCCACCCCCCACGCGGAGCGGTCCGCTCCGAGCTCGACCCACGCGCAGCACACCGCGCCGGCCCCGCAGAAGTCTTCCCGCAACGTCCTCGGGGTCCCGCCGATGATTTCGTCGTACATTCGCGACATCAGCAGTACGTCGGCGTCCGGCGACTGCACCGCCCGCTGGTACAGCTCCATCTTGTCCGCCTCCCTGGCCAAGGAGGTCCGCGGGCGGCGGGCCATCAGCGGAGCCCCGGACCAGGCTGAAAGCCGAGGTGATCGCCAAGTTTCAACGAGAGCCGGTCCCGGATCCAGTGCGCATCCCACCACTCGATCGGGGTGACGGGCAGGCCTCGCAGCATCGTCGTGAAATGAAGGTGGTCGCCCAGCGCGAGCCCGGTGGCGCCGGTCCGGCCGATCGTCGCCCCCCGTTTCACCTGCTCGCTTACGGCGACCTCGATCTTCGAGAGGTGCGCGTAGAGGGTCTGAAGCCCGTGGCCGTGGTCGAGCACCACGGTGTTGCCATAGATGCCGAGGTATTCCGCGAAGACGACCTCTCCATCGTTGGCGGCCGGGATCGCGTCTTTTTGGGTGGAGGCGAGGTCGAAGCCCAGGTGGTCCTGCTGATCCACCTTCTTTCCCTGGTAGAGGTAGGTTCGCCGGTCGGCGAAGGCGGAGACGACCTTCGCCGGCATCTGCACGAACGATTCGCGCCAAAAGAACTTGCTGCCCGACCGAGCGCCGAGCGCCTCGAGCACCCGGTTGTTCTCCTGCCGGAGCGTCCCGTTGATGTACAGATAGTTGTCGAGCAGCGAGCCCTGGTCCTCCATCTGCGGAGTCTGGGCCATGATCGCCGGCACCACCACCTCCATGAAACGGTCGCTGACGGTGATGGTGTCCGTCTTGAACGGCCGGGGCGTGAACTTGTCGATGAACGAGGTCTTGACCTCGTTGCCTACGTCGTCGGTGGCGACCAGCCGAATGTCTTGGTCGTCAAAGAGATCAAAGGGCGCCGCGAAGAGGGAAAAGAACGCGCGAGGCCCCTCCTCGGGCAGCGGCGCCCCGGGAAAGAACCAGCGGCCGGCCTGCACGCCGTGCCGCACCGCCGTCTCCCCCACCGTGTAGACGACGACCTCGGCCCCGCCTTGCGAGACATAGATGTGGGGCGACAGCACCGCGATCCGCGGCGGCGCGAGGCGCACCGCAAAGGTCTGGGCCACCGACGCGGTCGGGGCGGCCCTCAGCGCGGTCCCTGCTCCCTCGGCGACGACCTCGATGGTGGCCTCGGTGGCCCGGGGCACCGGCAGCTGCGACCGCTCGAGCACGACCTCGACCTCGCGCAGCTCGGGCGCGGGCCCGAACGGCTGCCACACCGGGCGGGGCAAGAACCGCTCCTCGAGCAGGACGGTCCGCTTGTCTCCCTGCCGGACGGACACCTCGAGCCGGCTCAGCCCCCGGCCCGGTGCCTTGGCCACGACGAAGAGCGGCGTCGTGGGGCCGATCGCCGGGAGCTTTGCCTCGAGAGAGAGGGAAGGGGGTGGGCCCACCCGGAGCACCAGCACCAACGCGGCGAGCGCAACGGCCACCGCCACGGCGAGGCCAGCCCTCAGCACGCCGCGACCCGAGCGGCGCCGCCCCCCCAGCGGTTCGAGTCGCATGGGCCGGCGTGATGGCACTTCGGCGCCCGGGGCTCAACCGGGAAGCTCGCCAAGGCCGGGCAAGGTCAGGTTCTGCGCGGGGGCGGGCAACGCGCCGGTCCTCGCCGCGTCGAGCACCTCGCTGAACGCCGGGCCGTCGTCCCGGAGGTCCACCCCGCTCGTGTCGAGCGTCCACACCGGGGCCGCCGTGTACCGAGCGAAAAATCGGCGGTAGGCCTGGTCGAGGTCCTGGAGGTATCGCCGGGTGATGCTCTGCTCGTACCCCCGGCCACGAGCGGCGATGCGGCGGAGGACCTCGTCAACGTCGGCCACGAGGTGGATCACGAGGTCGGGGGCGGGGACCTGCGGCGCGAGCGTCGAAAACAGCTGGTCGTACAGCGTCAGCTCGCTCGGGCAGAGCGTCAGCTCCGCGAACAACCGGTCCTTGTCGAACAGGTAGTCGGCGACCGTCGCCGCCGAGAACAGCTCGGTCTGGGCGAGCTGCTCCTGCTGGCGAAACCGGGACATCAGAAAAAACAGCTGGGTGGCGAGCGCGTGGCCCTCCGGGTCCCGGTAGAAGCTCGGCAGAAACGGGTTGTCTTCGAAGGCTTCGAGCACGGCCCGGCCGCCGAGCCGCTCGGCAAGCCGGTGGACCAGGGTGGTCTTCCCCACCCCGATGAGCCCCTCCACCACGACATAGCGCCGCCTCACTGGGCCTCGCTACCCCAGAAACCCAGCGGTCGCGAGACCGCGGTCACCCGGTTGACCCCCACGAGAGGACGGTGATGCGGTGCCGCCATGATCCGAGTCCTCATTTGCGCCCTCGCCGCTTTTGGCCTCGCTGCCTGCGCCGGCCCCGGCTTGTGCGAACGGCAAGCCCGGGTGCTCACCACCAAGTGCGCGGGCCGGCTCGCCGTGTTCCCGAACCCATCCTGCGAGGCGCAGATCGAAAACTGCAGCCCGGGGCAGAAGGCCCAGATGGACGGCTACGTCGGGTGCCTCGAAGCCGCCCGGGAGTGCAGCCTCGAGTCGATGCGGGCGTGCCAGGAGCGTTATCCGGGCGGCGTCAACCTCCAGTGCTGATGCGGGTCTGTGCAGAGCGCACATCGACCCATCCGCCGATCGACCGACCCCCGCTCGTCCCCTGGCGCCAGCCTCGGCCTCTGTTCATGCTCCGAGGTCATGGTCGATAGCCGAGCGGGATGGCTGCTGGTGCTGGCCCTCGCCGCGTGCAGCCCGGAAAACCCTGATCCGCAAGGGGTTGTGGAGACCCCGATCGTGGGCGGTCAGTCGGTGGACATCCGGAGCGTGCCTTGGCAGGTGAGCTTGCGGGACCGGTCTGGGCACCAGTGCGGCGGCTCGATCCTCAGCGCCACCCACGTGCTCACGGCCGCCCACTGCGTGGAGGGCTCGAGGCCGAACCAGTGGACGGTGGCGGCCGGGGCGACGAGGCGGAGCGAAGCCGCGCGCGGACAGATCCGGGCCGTCCAGCGCATCACGCTGTTCCCAGGGTACCGAAGCCCCGAGCTCGGACGGGACGCGGCGGTGCTCGAGCTGGCCTCCCCTCTCGATTTGTCCTCTCCGGGGGTGGCCGCGGTCGCGCCGCTGAGCCCGGACGAGGCCGCTGCCGGATGGACCGACCCCGGGACCCCCGCCGTCGTGACCGGCTGGGGGGCGACGTCGAGCTGGGGAGGCCGATCGCCGGACAATCTGCTCGGCGCTTCGGTCGAGATCATCGCCAACGAGACCGCGCAAGCGGCCTACCGCCGAGAGAGGATCACCGCTGACCAGCTCGCGGCCGGGGTGCCGGGCACCGGCGGCCGCGACGCCTGCCAAGGCGACTCGGGCGGCCCGCTGGTGGTGGTCCGAAACGGCGAGGTGCGGCTGGTCGGCATCGTGAGCTGGGGGTACGGCTGCGGTGACCGCCGCTACCCGGGCATGTATGGCCGGGTGAGCAGCTACCACGCTTGGATCCTGGACACCGCTGGCCTTCGGCCGCCTCCCCCGCCCCAGGCCCCGAACCCACCCCCGGCTCCGAGCCCGGTGCGCGGGCCCCGCCTCATCCTGAACGAAGTGCTCGCGAACCCGCTGCCTGGCCTCGATACGAACTTCGACGGGGTCGTGGACGCGGTGCAGGACGAGTTCATCGAGCTCGTGAACGTCGGCGACGAAGGGTTTCCGATGGCTGGGGTCACGGTGTCCGACCGGGACGAAGTGCGGGTCCGGTTCTCCGGCGGGGTGCTCCCGCCCGGCGCATCGCTCGTCTTGTACGGCGGCGGCCGGGTCGGTGCTGGCTTCCCGTCCACGTCGATCGGGCTCGTCACCGCCGGGCTCGACCTCGACGACGACGGCGACGACGTGATCGTCCGAAACGGCGGCGGCGAGATGATCGACGGGATTCGGTACGGCGCCGGCGCCGCCCGAGGCACCTCGATCACCCGCGCCACCGATGGCGATCCGGACGCGAACTGGATTCTCCACTCCGATCGCGGTCCCCGCGCCTCCCCCGGACTCCGCGCCGACGGCAGCGCCCTCTGACCCGCGGTCAAAGCCGCTGGTCGATGATGGTGCCCCGGATCTGCGCCGCGCCCACCGACAACGCCGCTCGGACCGCCGTGTCGGTCCTCCGCTCGTAGGTGGAGACCTGGGCCGACCCGGCCGCCCGGGCCGCCTCGGCCGGACGCCCCTGATCGAGCGCGACCAGCGCCGACGTGCCCTCGCGGTGCCACGGGATCGGCACTCGATCGCCCACTTCGGGCAGGCCCTCGTCGGCCCTGGAGAACGCGCGGGCGAGGAGCTCGGTGGACATCGGATGCAGCTCGTCGGTGCGATTCAGATAGGCGTCGAGCATTCGAAGCGCTTCGCGCACCACCGCCCTGACCCCCGGCAGCTGGCCCGGCT
Organism: Myxococcota bacterium; assembly: GCA_036788295.1. Classification (GTDB taxonomy): domain Bacteria; phylum Myxococcota; class Kuafuiibacteriia; order Kuafuiibacteriales; family Kuafuiibacteriaceae; genus JAHQVK01. The sequence continues at coordinate 11,409 of DAIQNR010000054.1, read as the reverse complement.
CGGCCGCGAAGCGGCGCCGGTTCTCGTATTGGCCTTGGGCCATGTCTCGGCCGAGCTCCGCTAGCCGCCCTGGCCCGCCGTGGCTGTTCTTCAGCGGGTCGAGACCGGCCTTCGGGGCGCGCCCGCCTTGCTCGAGCACCGGCTCGAGCCCCACCCCGGTGAAGCTGATGCCCCGGGCCCGAGGCACCGCGCCGATCAGGCCATCGAGGACCGGGGCATCGACCTTCACCCCCTCGAAGCCGATGACGTCGACCCCGGCCGAGAAGCGAGCGAGCACCCCGCCCGAAAGTGGAGACGTCGCGGCGATGACCATACCGCCGAGACAGCAAGAACGACACCAGCCCGGGCGCGGCCGGGAGCGACCGGCGGCCGTCCCATCGTGGGCCACAGCGCCGGGGCTTGCGCGCCACCGCGAGGAGGGTCGAGCACGGCGTCGCTCGGCGGGGCGACTTGACCCGCCGCCCGGCGCGATCCACACACCGGGGCCGATGGGCGAGACGCGGCTCGATTTCGAGGCTCTGATCGGGAGGCTCGAAGAGGTGGTGAACCGACTCGAGGGGGACGATCTGCCCCTCGAGGAGGCGATCGCGGCCTATGAGGACGGCGTCGCCTTGGCCCGGCAAGGGCATGCGCGGCTCGCCGAGGCGGAACGGCGGCTCGAAGAGCTCGATGAGCGGGGGCGAGCCCGGTCGCTCGACGTCGCGCTCGACCCGGAGGAAGGGTGAGCGAGGTCGACCTCCTGGCGCTGGCGGTGTCGCGGGTGGATCCGGCGCTCGACCTCGCGATCAGCCGGTGCGCGGAGGCCCTGCCCACCGACGGTCCACCGCGGGCCCATGTCGCCCCCGAGCGCCTGCTCGAGGCGATGCGCTACGCCGTGCTCGCGCCCGGGAAGCGCCTCCGCCCCGCCCTCGTCTTGGGCGCGGCGAAGGCGGTGGGCGGCGCGGTCGATGACGCCCTCCCGGCCGCCTGCGCGGTCGAGATGATCCACGCCTATTCGCTGGTGCATGACGACCTCCCCGCGCTCGACGACGACGACACCCGCCGGGGCCGTCCGTCCTGCCACAAGGCGTTCGGCGAGGCGCTCGCCCTGCTCGCTGGGGACGCGCTGTTGACCGAGGCCTTCGCTCTTTTGTGCGACGGGCGGCCGTTGCAGGACGGGCGCCCGGTGCCGGCCGGCCGGCGCGCCGCGGCCGCCGCCGAGCTGGCCCGGGCCGCCGGTGCCGGAGGGATGGTCGGCGGACAGGTGGACGACATCGCCGGCCCGCCCGCGGACGCCGCCGCCGTCGAAGCCGTGCACCGGCGAAAGACCGGGCGCCTCATCCAAGCGTCCGTGGTGCTCGGCGCCTTGTTCGGCGGGGGGAGCGCTTCGCAGGTGCGGGCGCTGAGGAGCTTCGGCGCCGACCTCGGCTACGCGTTTCAGCTCATCGACGACGTGCTCGACGGTGACGGCGCGGTCGCGTTGGTGGGCCTCGAGGCGACCAGGGCGGAGGCGAGCCGGGTCACCTTGTCCGCCGTGGAAGCCCTGCAGCCGTTTGGGCAGCGGGGCAAGGGCCTGCGCCGAATCGCCCGCGACATGCTCGAGCGGGCCGGCTGAACGGTGCGGCGACCTCGCAAGCGAAGCGAGTCCGCCTCGGAGCGAGCGCCCGTCGCGAGCACGGGAAGGCTTCGCGCTGACCGCTTGCTCGCCGAGCGCGGCCTCGCGAAATCGAAGGCCGAAGGCGCGGCGCTCGTGCTCGCCGGGCGGGTGCTCGCCGCCGAGCCGGGCCGGCCGGAGCGGCGGGTCGAAAAAGCGGGCGAGCCGCTTCACCCCGGCGCCGAGCTCCGGCTGAAGGGGAGGCCCCGCCCGTTTGTCTCCCGGGCCGGGGAGAAGCTCGCCGCCGCGCTCGACCGCTTCGGCGTCGATCCGGCGGGGCGGGTGTGCCTCGACCTCGGGCTGTCCACCGGGGGCTTCACCGACTGCTTGCTCACCCGCGGCGCCGCCCGGGTCCACGGCGTGGACGTCGCCTACGGCATCGTTCACTGGCGTCTTCGCACCGACGAGCGGCTCGTGCTGCACGAGCGCACCAACGCCCGCCACCTCACCATCGAGCAGCTCGGGGAGAGGGTCTCGCTCGTCGTCGCCGACCTCTCCTTCATCGGGCTCGACCTCATCTTTCCCGCGTTGCCTCCGCTGCTCGACCCCGGCGCCGACGTCATCGCGCTCGTCAAACCGCAGTTCGAGCTGCCGCGAGCCGACGTGGACGGCGGTGTGGTGCTTCGCGACGAGGACCGAATCCGAGCCCTCGAGATGGCCACCGAAGCGGCCCGCCGCGCCGGCTTCGAACAAAGGGGCGCCATGGACGCCCCGGTCGCTGGCCGCGACGGCAACCGGGAGCTGCTGCTCCACCTCGGGGTCCAGGACGAGCCAGCCTGAAAATCGGGAATGATGCCTCCTGGGCAAGCGTTGTCCCGAGCGAAGAGCGGAACGGTTCGCTCGGCCATCTGACCATCATCGAAGTTCGCAAAAAATCCCTTGGGGGGGCGTGGCGACGGGAAGGGGCAGCCTGTCTCCTCGTCTCCCCCGGGGACCTAATCATTGCTGCGAACATCACCCCAGATCCAGATCCCCTTGCGGCCGCTCGTGTCGAACGACCGGTTCGTTGCATCGGGTTCGAGTCCGAAGTCATCAGGGGCGGAAGGCGCGGAAGCGGAGGCCGGATTGCCGGGCTGCGCTTCGGGCTGCGGCCGGTGGGCCGGTCAGGACCACCTGCCAGGCCTCCCGGTGCATGAGTCTCTCACTGAGCGCCCTGAGGGTCTCGACCTCGGACCCTCGAGGGGAGCGCCGCGTCGGGGCACGGTAGAGGACGAGAGGCTCGTGAACGGCCTCGAGAGCGCCAGCGATCGTGGTCGGCTGCGACCGGTCTCGGGACGAGCGCATCGCTTGGACCCGGCGCACCTCGTCCTCCGTCGGAGGATTCTCCCGAAGCCCTTCTATGGTCGCCAGAAGCTGCGAGAGCGCTTCCCCGGCCCGGCCCTTTTCGGCTTGGCAGCACGCGATGATGGCTCGAGCGTGGCGGTGAGGGACCACGAAGCTGCTCGTGCCGTAGGTGGCTCCCATCTCGATTCGAAGCCTCTGGTGCAGGCGCGAGCCAAACCCATCTCCGAGCACCGCGATCAAGAGGTCGAGGGGCTCGTCGTCGGCTTCGCCGGCAGGGAGCGTGCGGGCAGCGCAGGCGGTGACCAGCTCGGCCGGCGGGATCGCGACCCCGATCGCCGCTCCGGCCGGGGGCGGAGCGACGGGGAGCGGCGGCCGCCGCTGTCCTTTGGCCAACCGCCGCCGCCATGACCCGAGCGCCGCCACCGCCATCCGCTGCACCCCCGCCGGGTCGACCGGTCCGGCCACCACCAGCGTCGAGCGGGCGGGGTCGAGCAGGATGTCTTGCCGAGCGATGACCTGGTGGTACCCGAGCTTTCGCAGGTCCCCGATGCTGCCGGTCGGCGCGCGGCCGTACGGGTGGGACGAGCCGAACGCGGCGCGCGCGAGCAGCGCTCGAAACGTCTGTTCGTCCTCCGGCTGCACTTCTTCCGCCGAGTGGACGAGCGCGGTCTGGTAACCGGCAAAGGCGCCCTCTCCGCGGCGCGGTTTTTTGACCGCGCGGGCAAGCCCCTCGAGATGGTCAGCGAGATCCCGGGCGTAGCCGGTCACCCCGATGTAGGCGTAGTCGTGCCCGACGTCGAAGTCGTACAACGCGCCTCTCTCGAACAAGTCCCTCCGAAGGGTCTTCTCCTCCCACAGAGGGCGGCCGACCTGGTCCACCTCGTGGCCTTCGCCGAGCATCGCCACCGCGATGAAGGTCGCACCGCTCGCCTCGATGGGGTCGAACAGGCTCCCCTCGGCCAGGTACAGCCGGCTGGATACGAGCGCCCGGGAGCGGTTCGGGACCACGATGACGCGCATCCGGTTCGGGAGCGAGAACTCGATCGGCTCCGGACGGGCCA
>DAIQNR010000054.1:0-7331 GCA_036788295.1 Myxococcota bacterium | reverse complement strand
GCTCATTCGGCCAGCTCCCGCTCGGTCCAGTCGAGCTTCGGGGGGAGCGGCCGGAGCGGCCGGGCGTGCACCGTGATTCGCGGCGGCCCGGTGACCAGGGTCTTCCAGGCGATGTGCTGCACGTCCTGCCTGGCTAGGCTCCACGGCCGGGAGAGCACGAGCGAGAGGCGGGTGGGATCTTCTCCGGCGGCCTCGGCGTCGAGCAGCAATCCGGCCCGGCTGCGAACCGAGTCGAGGACATAGAGCAGGACGAGATCTTTCAGGACCCGCACTTGGTCCTAGAAATCGCTCGGCATCTCCACGCCTGTGAGATAGCGAAGAAAGACCTCCGCCTCCCCTCGGGCCGATTCGATGGGTTTGTCGTGAGGAAGCACGACATCGAGACGAAACAACGTCTCGGTATCCAGAGGGATGACCGCGGTCTCCACCTGAGCACCGAACGAGCCATCGACGTAGCCGGCAATGAGCAGCGCACCGAGCTCGAGCGCCTCCCTGGTCGTGGCCACGTTCGGGGTCCGCAGCTTCCAGACCAGGCTCACCCGCGGCCGGCGGGACCAAACCTCGGCCGCTTGAAGCTCTTTCGCCTTCGCCTGGAGCGCCCTACTTCTGTCACGGGGGGGAAGCGGTTTTCCCGGGACCTGGCCCAGGGTCTCGGCGACGAGCTGGCGCGCCACCGTCGGGTCGAAGCGCCCCGCTATGACCAGGATGGCGCCCTGGGGCTGAATCCATGCGTCCGAGAACCGCTTCACGTCGTCGAGCGTGATCGAGCCGAGGTCACCGACGGTCCCGAGCACCCCGCCGTGAAACCGGTGGTCCGGCGGAAACAAGGTGTCGAGGATCGCCTGGTCGGCGACCGCGAACGGGCGGTCCACCGCCCGCATCGACCGCTCGACCCGGATCACCGCTCGCTCCCGCTCGAACAGTTCGGGCTCGATGCGCGCGGACCGCCCGGCGAGCCGATCCGCTTTCATCCACAGCGCAAACGGCAGCTCCTCGGGGGGAAGCTCCACCTCGAAGCGCATGAAGGTGGGACCGGTGACCGCGTTGAAGAACAGCGCTCCCCGCGCCTCCGCCTGCTGCGCGTACCGGTCCACCTCGGTCCCGGTGGCGAGCAGATGCTCGACGAAGTGCGCGAGCCCTGACTTGCCCAGAGGCTCCTGCAGCGCCCCGGCCGGGTGCTGTGTGGCGACGAAGATGCTCTCGGCCCGTGGATCAGGGGCGAGGAGCACGGTCATGCCGTTGGGGAGCGGGTACCGCTCGACGTCCACGTCGAAGTCGGCCGGGGCGCTGCGACGGTGCTTCTGCGAAGCCTCGGCGCCGATGGCGTCGGTGCCGGCGAAGCATGCGAGCAGCGCGGGCACGACGAAGCCGGTTTCGAGGACTCTGGCCGCCCTCGGAAACGGGACCGAAGATGCGATTCGAAGCGGGCGCCAGGCTCGCGCCGGCCAAAAAACCATGCCGTCCGGGTGACCGACCCACTGGCGGCGGTCAACAGCGACGGTCCCATTCGCGTAGTTGCCAGGACGGGGCTTCAGTGGGGCGACGCGGTTGCAGCGAGCGCGAAACCACCGGGACTGTCGACAAGAGGGCCGCTTGCCCCGATGCTGTTCGCCATGCCGCCGTCACTCGGCGTGTTCGCGGGGTCGGGCCCTTTCGACCGGGGTCGGCTCGAGGCGGGGCTCGACCAAATGGCGGCCCGGGGCTTCGAGATCGAGCGCGCCCCTGGGCTCGACGCCCGCCACGGGTATTTGGCCGGCGACGACGACCACCGGGTCCGCGGCATCGAAGCCCTGCTCGACGCCGGGGTCCCGGCGCTGCTCGCCGCCCGCGGCGGCTACGGGCTGACCCGAATCGTGGGGAGGCTCGACCCGGAGCGTTTCGCCGGGCGGCGCGTCGCCGGCTTCTCCGACGTCACCGCGCTCGCCTGCCGGCTCGTCGCCGCTGGGCAGGAGGTCCTGCACGGGCCCGTCGCCACCCAGCTCGCAGGCCTGCCGGACGAAGACGTGGACCGCCTCGCCGACGCGCTCCGGGGGGTGCCGCTGCCGCCTCTGCCCGCGGCCGGGCCCATCCTGTTTCCGGGCGTCGCCGAAGGTCCGCTGTGGGGGGGCAACCTCGCCGTGCTCGCCGCGCTCGTCGGCACCCCGTGGTTTCGGCCCCCGCCGGGCGCAATCTGGCTGTTCGAGGACGTCGGGGAGGTCACCTACCGGCTCGACCGGATGCTGACCCAGCTCCTCGACAGCGGGGCCCTCGCTGGCGCCGCCGGCTTCGCGCTCGGGGACTTCACGAACTGCCGGCCGGCGCGGGACGGCGAGCCGGGCCCGCTCGAGGTCGTGGCCGAGCGGCTCCTCCCCTTTGGGGTCCCGATCGTCGCCGGGCTGCCCATCGGCCACGGCGACCGAAACGCGACCGTGGTGCTCGGGCGCTGGTGCCGGCTCGGTCCGGAGGGCCTCGGGTGAGCGACCCGGTCGCGGTGCTGAAGGCTGGGGTCGAGCTTGGCGCCTTCCCCGGCGGGCAGCTCGCCGCGTCGAGGGAGGGGGAGCGGCTCGCGTCCGCCTGCGCCGGACATCTCGGCCCGGGGCTCGCAAAGACCTCCCGCGACGCCATCTATGATCTCGCGAGCCTCACGAAGGCGCTCGCCACCACCGTGCTCATCGGCCGGGCGCTCGAGCGGAGCCGCTGCAACCTTCTCGACCCGATCTCCCGGTTCGTGCCCGGCGCCGACCCGCAGGTGCAGCTCGAGCACTTGCTCGAACACTCTTCCGGCTACCCGGCCCATGTCCGCTTCGATCAGCGCCTGTCCCACCGGGTGGTCCCCGGGAGCTGGGATGCCTGGCGGGCGGTGGTGCTCGACGCCGCCCGAACCCCCCGGGAAGCGCCGCCCGGCCGCCGCGCGGTGTACAGCGACGTGGGTTTCATCCTTCTTGGCGCCGCGCTCGAGGTCATCTTGGGCCGGCCGCTGTCCGTGAGCTTCGCCGAGCTCGGCACCGGCCTGTTCTTTCGGGACCTCAGGGGCCCGCCGGTGCCGCCGGTCCGCCCGCCCCGGGCGCCGATCGCCCCGACCGAGGGCAAACTCACCGGCGTCGTGCACGACGAGAACTGCCGGGCGATGGGCGGCGCCGCCGGGCACGCCGGTTTGTGGGGCACCGCGGAGCAGGTGCTGGCGGTGGCCGAATCGCTGGTTCGGGCCTACCACGGGGCCCGCAAAGAGCTGCTCGCCCCCGAGACCGTGCGGCGGATCTGGACCCCGAGCCTCGTCGGCGGTTCCACCCGAACGCTCGGCTGGGACCGCCCGAGCCCCACCGGGTCGAGCACCGGCGGCCGCTGGCCGGCCCACTCGGTCGGCCACCTCGGGTTCACCGGAACATCCGTCTGGATCGAGCCGGAGCGCGCGCTGATCGTCGTGCTCGTCACGAACCGGGTCTGCCCCACCCGCCACAACGAAGGCATTCGCCGGGTCCGCACCGCGCTTCACGACGCCGCGTGGAAAGCCTGGGCCCAGCCAAGGGTTGCCGCGAAGGCCCAGACACCAATTCGAACCCTCGACTCGGGGACCGACGAGCCCCCCACCGAAGACGGATTCGTCCCGGTCGAGCTCAGCGAGGATGGCACCGACCCCGGCGTCCCGGTCGCCGACGAACCCACCGGCCGCGTGACCCTGCTCGAGCCGGGCGGCTGAGCGCGGGGTCGAAACGACGACCGAGTCGCTGTTTTCGATGCTCGCGGGATGCCAAGCTCCCGCGCGATGCGCGGCTCAGCCGTAGACCACCACCAGCTTGCGGGGCGATCGGTGGCCGGTCCGGACCGACACCTGCGACCGGCGCACCCCGAGAGCCGAGGCGACGAGCGCCACCAGCTCGGCGTTGGCGGCGCCGTCCACCGGGCGGGCCTTCAGGGACGCGAGCCAGGTCCCGTCCGGCTGCTCGGTCAGGGCCTGGGCGCGCTGCCCGGTCTTGACCCGGATCTCGAGCACCGCCATCGACCGGAACGGTACGTGGTCTGCGGGCCGCGGAGGAGCCGGTGAACCTCCGATTCGAGCGGCTCGAGGTCTCGGCGGTCCGCGGGGTGAGCCGGGCCGCGCTCGATTTGGGTCCGGGGCTCAACGTCCTGTACGGCCCGAACGAGGCCGGCAAATCGACGCTCGCCCACGCCCTACGGGCGGTCCTCCTGTTGCCCGTGGGCTCGACGGAGAGAGAGTCGCTCTTCCCGTGGGAGGGCGGCGACCCCACGGTCACGCTCATCCTCAGGCGACCGGACGGCCGCTACTTGCGGGTGAAGAAGGACTTTGGCGGGGAACGGGCCACGCTCGCCGAATCGAACCTCCGGGACGCCGACTTTTCCGAGATCGCCCGTCAGCGAACGGTCGACGAACGGCTTCGGGCCCTGCTCGACCTCGGCGTGGCTTCCGCCGGCCGGGGGCTCCCGAACCCGTATCTCGTCCGGGTGCTGCTCCCCGAGCAGACCGACGTCGACGCGCTGCTCGGCGAGCGGCTCGAGCAGTCGGTCCAAAAGCGGGTGCAGGACGCGCTCGGGGCGCTGGCCGAAGATCCGAGGGTCAAAGCGGTGCTCGCCGAAGCCCAGCGTCAGCGGGACCGGTTCTTCACCGCCACCGGTCAAAGCCGGCGGGGGAAGCAAAACCCGCTGGCGGCCGCGCTCGACGCGGTGAAGAAATCCGAGCAGCTGTTCTCCGAAGAAAGGGAGAAGGCGGAGGCGGCCGAGCGACAGGCGGCCGCGGTGGGCGAAGCCGAAGCGGCGGTCGAGGCGGCTTTGGCCGCGGAGTCCGCGGCGGAGCGGCGTTGGGCGGAGGTGAGGGATGCGTTTCAGGCCACCGCGAAGGTCGAGGCCGCGGAGCGGGCGCTCAACGACGCGGTAGCGGCCATCACCGCCATCAATGCCGCCGAGGCGGAGCGAGACCGGACCAGCGAGTCGCTGTCGAGGGCCGAAGCGGAGCGGCTCGCCGCAAAGGACAACATCGCCGGCGCCGAGGAGAAGCTCGCCCGGGCCCAGGCTGGCCTGGAAGCGGCCCAGCGCGGGCTCGACAACGCCGCCGGCGACGACCGAATCCGGCACGAGCAGGCGCTGCTCGAGCTCGCCGCCGCCGAGCTGGGGGCAGAAAACGAGCGCCAAAAGGCGATTTTGGGCTCGGCCGAGGCCGCGCTCGAAGCGGAAGCGAAAGCGGACGCCGAGCGGCGCGCCGCCGAGAGACTCGCCGAGACCCTGCTGTTGGCGCAAAAGACGAGGGAAGACGCGGTTCGGGCCGAGGCGACCGCAGCCGCCGCCGAGCGGGTGGCGGCGGCCCGGTTGGCGCATTCGCAGCTCGTGTCCGCCCGGGAAGCGGCCGCTCGGGCGGCGAGCGACGCGGCCCGCCATGAGGCGCTCGGCGGGGAGCTCGAGCGGCTCGACGCCCAGATCGCGGAGCGCGAGGCCGCCGTCTTGGCCCTGGGCGCGCCGGACGACGCGGCGCTCGACGAGCTGCGCCGGCTGGCCCGGCGGGTCGAGACGGCGAGAGCGAAGCTCGAGCTCGGGCTCGCGGTGGAGGTCGAGGCCAAAAGCGACGTGCCGATCCGCATCCAAGCTGACGGCGCGGCGGCGACCGGTCCGGCGGTAGAGGCCCGCCGGGAGGCGACGGTGGACGTGGGCGATTTTGCCACGGTCCGAATCCGGGTGGGCCGGCCCGGGGACCGCCGCGAGCTCGAGTCGGCCGAAGCGGCGGCGGCCGAGCACCTGCTGCCCGCGCTCGCCCGGGCCCGCGTGACCGACATCGTAGGTCTCGAGGCGAAGACGAGGGAGGCGCGGGAGGCCAGAGAGGCGGTGAAGCTCGACCGGCAGCGGCGGGACGGGATCGCCGAGGCCCGGGCCCAGCTCGGGGCAGCAAGCGCAGCGAGCGCGGAGCGCGAGCGGGAAGCGGAGCAGCTCGAGGCCCGGCTTCTTTCCCACTTTCCCGAGCTCGGTCCGGATCCGGAGCGGTTCTTCGCGTCCGCCCCGGACCCAAAAACCGTGGATCTCGAGGCCGCGCGCGCTGCGCGGCTCGACGCCGAACGGTCGCTGTCTTCCGCGGAAGCGCAGGCCACCGAAGGGGTTCGCCGGGCGGAGGCGGCGGCCGAGCAGGCCCAGGCTCGGGCCGAGCCGCTCGGGGCCCCGCCCGCCGTCGTGGCCGAGCGGGCCCGAGCCGCCATGGAGCAGGCGGAAGCCACCTTGCGGGACACGAGAGCGAAGCTCTCAAACCTCGTTCAGGAGACGAAACTCGCGAGGGAAATGGCCCAAGAGGCGCTGCTCGCCGCGCAGGCCGAAGCGGAGCGAGCGAGAGCCGAGCGGGCCGCCGCCGCCGAAGCCGGGGAGCGGCTCGCCGCGCTGGCCGCGCAGCTCCGTGGGCGATGCGAAGAGCAGACCCATCGGCTCGAGCAGCTCGACCGCGCCGCCGCGGAGGGGCTTCAGGCCGAGCGGCGCCGGGCGCTCGAGGTGCTGTTGCCGCTGCCGCGCCGGGTGGACCGAGCCGAGCTCGACGAGGCGGAGCAGGCGCTCGCCGCTGCTTCGGCCGCGCGCGCCGACCGGGAGCGTGCGGCCGAGAGGGTCCGGGGCGCGCTCGAGGCGGCCGGGGGCCTCGTCGCCGAGGAGCGAAAGCAGGCCGCGCAGGAGGCGGTGGACCGGGCCCGCGAAGAGCTCGAGGCGCTCGAGCTCGAAGCCAGCGCCGCGAAGTGCCTGCTCGAGGTGCTCGAGGAGGCGCGGCGCGAGGTCACCCAGCACGTCGGCGTGAAGCTCGCCGGCCCGCTCGGGGCCCGGTTCGCCGAGCTGACCGGATCCCAGCGGGCGGTGAAGCTCAGCCCGGCGCTCGAGGCGAGCGGCGTGGAGGTGCTCGGCCAGCTCCGCTCCAGGACCTCGCTGAGCGTCGGCGCCCGGGAGCAGCTCGCGACCCTGCTGCGCCTGCTGCTCGCCGAGCAGCTTCAAGCCCCGGTTGTCCTCGACGACCACCTCGTCCAGGCCGACCCGACCCGGCTCGAATGGTTTCGGCGCGCGCTCCGGACCACCGCCCAGCGCACGCAGGTCCTCGTGTTCACCTGCCGGCCCGCCGACTACCTCGACGGCGCGCTGCCCACCGAAGCCACCGCCGACCTCGCCGGCGGCCTCATCCGCCTCCACGACCTGAGCCGCCTCATCGAGCGCACCCAGACCTGACCAAGCCCCGCCCACGCGAAGCTTTCAGGGGCCGTATTCTTCCGCTGGAGGGCATGGAGAGGTAGAATACTGCCGTGTCCTTGGCGAGCGAAGTCGATGGGCTGGCTGGCAGCCTCGGGCTGCACGTCCGAGAAGCTCGGCTTCGGCGGCGGTGGACCACC
>DAIQNR010000053.1:37588-42207 GCA_036788295.1 Myxococcota bacterium | reverse complement strand
CGAACGTGGAGTCGGCATCGATGTCGATGGGGCCGACCGGGTCCATCAGGAACAAATAGCGCAAGGCCACGGCGCATCGAGCGCCGGCAGCGCCGTACGGTCAAGCCGGGCCGGCGCCCGAGCCGCGCAAAACCCCATCGGTGGGGCGGGTTCCACGATCGCCTCGGCTGCGCCATATTCGGCGGGTGCTCGACGAGGCCTGGTCGAAGGAGCGAGCCCGCCTTCAAGCCGAGCTCGACCCCGCGACCGCGGACGCGTGGACGTCCATCGCCCGCCTCGAAGCGTGGAGCGAGCTGTCCGGCGTGATCGCCCTGTTCGCTCGGGGAGAAGGGGAGGCGGGCCGGCCGGCGTCCGGCGTCGTGCTGCCGGTCGCTGCGCTCGCCGCGGCCATTCGCAGCGTCGGGGGCGAGTCGGGCGTGGGGGCCGACCTGCTCCGGGTCGCCGCCGACGCCCACGCGGTTGGGCTCGGGACGAGGCACGGACGGCGCCTGGCCCGGCTGCTCGAGCGCTGCTCGCCGGTGCTCGAGCTGCCCGACGGCCGGGTGCTCGCCTGTCCGGTGGGACACCTCGACGGCGACCTGATCGACGCGGTCCTGTTTCGGGCGTTTGCGCTGGCCGCGGCCAGCGGCGCGGCCGAGGTCGTGCTCGATTTGTCCGCGGCGACGATCGCGGACGAGCAAGCGCTCCTGTCTACGCTCCGCAGGTTCCCCGAGCACGAAAGAGCGAGCGCGCTCCGCCTCACCGTGACCGGCGTCGATGACCTGGACCTCTGGCGGGAACACCTCGCCGGCTCCCCGGTCGATGTCCGCGCGCGGCTCGCCTCCTGACCCTTCCGCCTTCACCTTTCTTCACACTCCGCGAGCGAGCTTCGGCGCAGGGCGGCCGGTTCTTCACCGGCCGGAGCTAGCTTCTCTTCATCGGGCCACGGCCCGGCACCCGGACGGGACAACCCCGCCCCGAACAAGGAGACCCCATGAACCACTTCGAACTCCCCAACTCGAACCGACGTCGCTTCGCCCTCGCCGCCATCAGCGCCGCCGGCGCGCTCGGGATCGCGCGTCTCGCCGAAGCCAGGCCGTGGCGAGGCGGGCGAGGCGGCATGGCCGGCCTCTTGAAGCTCATGGACGACCTCGACTTGGCGGAAGCCCAGGAGCTCGCCGCGGTCCGGCTGCGGCGAAGCCTCCGGGAGGAGGGCAAGAAGATGAGGGAGGCCTCCCGAGAGGACCTCGCCGCCGCCGCCGCCGAGCTGAAGGCGGAGGCCCCGGACCGGGACCGGCTGAGGGCCTTGGCGGACCGGGCGGCCGCTCGGATGAAGGACCGGAGCCACGCCGCCATCGACGCCGTGCTGGAATTCCAGGGCCAACTCCGCCCCGAGCAGAGGGAAAAGCTCGCCGCTGCCATCGAGAGCCGGCTTGGCCGCATGGACAAGCGCAAGGAGCGCTGACACCGACGGTCGCGCTTCGTCGACCGACCCGGCTCGACCGCGTGGACGAGCCGACCCCACCGAGGGGTTGCCCGCGGGGGGGCGGGGACCGATATCGAGCCTCATGCGCACCCTGCTGGTCATCGACGACGACAACCGCCTCCGGGAGCTCGTCGCCGAGTACCTCGGGGGTCGGGGTTTTCGAGTCCTGACCGCCGCCGACGGCCCCGCCGGGCTCGAGATCGCCGCCCGGGGCGAGGTGGAGCTCGTGATCCTCGACGTCATGATGCCGGGGATGGACGGGTTCGAGGTATGCCGAGAGCTGCGGCGGCGGTCGGCGGTGCCGGTCGTGATGCTCACCGCCCGCGGCGACGACACCGACCGCATCGTCGGCCTCGAGCTCGGCGCCGACGACTACCTCCCGAAGCCGTTCAATCCCCGCGAGCTGCTCGCCCGGGTGCAGGCCGTTTTGCGCCGGGCAGGGGGCGGCGCTGCCCTTACCGAAACCTTGGTTGCGGGGCCGCTCGAGATCGACCTCGACCGCCGTGAAGTTCACTTGCGCGGAGAGCTCGTGGACTTGACGACGACCGAGTTCGAGCTCCTCCGCACGCTGGTGGCCGGCGCCGGGCGGGTCATCCCCAGAGAACGGCTGATGGAGCTGGCCCGGGGCACCGAGTACGCCGCCTTCGACCGCTCGGTGGACGTGCACGTCAGCCACATTCGAAAGAAGCTCGGGGACGACCCCCGGCGTCCGACGTTCGTGAAGACCATTCGCGGGGTCGGGTACTCGGTGCCTCGGGAGCCGGTTTGAAACTGAAGTTGCGCCTCACCTTGCTGCTCGGGCTCATGATCCTGGGCATCGTCGCCATGGCCGGGTTCTTGACCCGCCGCGCGGTGCTCGAGCCGTTCGCGCGGGAGCTCAACCGGGCCCACCTCGAGCAGGTCATGTACCTTGCGCAGCAGGTGGATGAGGGGGCGGACCCGAGCGCGCTCGGCGAGCGGCTGGGCCTCGAGCTGCGGTGGCGCCCGAACGAGCCCCGGATCCTGAAGCGGCTGCGCCGGGGCGGCCGGTGCGAGGAGACCGAGGTGAGGGGCCGGTCCGTCGTCGCCTGCCGCGGGCCGCGAGGCGCGGTCGCAACCCGGTCTCGGGGCGGCTGGCTGGTGGCGTGGCGCTCGATCGACCCCGACGCGCCGAAACGCGGCTTGCTCGCGGTGCTCGCCGCGGTGGGCGCTTCGGCCCTGCTCGGCGCGTTCGTGCTCGCCTCGGTGCTGACCCGCCCGCTGAAGACCTCGGTGACGGCGATGGAGCGCATGGCGAGCGGGGACCTCGACCATCGCTTGCCCGAAGGTCCGGCCGAGCTCGGCGAGGTCGCCCGCGCCTTCAACCGGATGGCGGACCGGATCGCGGCCCTGCTCGCCGCCGAGCGGCTGCTGATGGCCGGCATCTCCCACGAGCTGCGCACCCCCCTGGCCCGGCTCCGCCTCGAGCTCGAGCTCCTGTCCGACCACGGGCTCCCGGAGAAGCGCCTCGCGTCCATGGAGGCCGACCTGTGCGCCATCGACCGGCTGATTGGCGAGGTCCTGGACGCGTCGCGGCTCTCGCTCGGCGAGCGAATGGTCGCGACCGAGCGGCTCGACCTTCGGAGCGTGGCCGAAGAGGCCTTGTCCGTGGAGCCGCTGCCCGACCACGAGATCCGCTTCGAAGGGACCGCGACCCCGGTCCGCGGGGACCGGACCGGCCTGGTGCGGGTGGTGAGAAACCTGCTCGAGAACGCGGGCAAATACGCGCCAGCCGACAGCACCGTGACCCTGCGCCTCGACGGCGGCTCGCTGACGGTGCTCGACGAGGGGCCGGGCGTCGGCCCGGAGGACTTGCCCCGCCTGTTCGATCCGTTCTTCCGAGGGGCACAGGCCGGAGCCACCGCTGGGCATGGGCTCGGCCTCATGCTCGCCCGCCAGATCATCGAGCGGCACGGCGGCACGCTCGTGGCCGAGAACCGACCCGAAGGTGGCCTGGCCGTCCGCCTTGCCCTCCCCGATGCCGGTTGAGTGCACCAAAAAAGGTGCAGATCGCACCCGTTGGACCGTCAGCCGCGGCGCAATGGCATGGGGATCGGCTTGGATCGGTTTTTGTAGGGCGAAGGCGCATGTCCCCTGTTCAGTTCGGTGGATTTCGAAGCTTTCCGACGCTCGCCGACGACCCGTCCTTCGCGTTCCCCATGGGCGCGACGACGCTCGAAGAGCTGGCTGAAAACGCGCTCGGGTTGCTCCGCGACCCGGAGGCCATGAAGAAGCTCCAGGAGCTGCTGAAGAGCCTCGGTCACGACGTGGACCCGACCGGGGAGGCGGACGACAAGACGATCGACGCGATGCGCGGCTCCGGGGACCTGGACCTCGACCTGCTGGCCAAAGTGATGCTGCTGCTCATGCTCAGCCAGGGCAGCAAGGGCGCGCCCGGCGGCGGCGGCGGCGGACCAGCGGGAGGAGGAGGCGGCGGACGGGCCGGAGGCGGCGACGGATTTCAACGGGGCGGCGGCGGCCTCGCTGCGCCGGGGCTGAACCCGACCGCCCCCCGCTTCGATGCCGGTCCCCGGGGCGTACCGAGCGCCGCGGACCTCGTAGGCCCCGGCGATCCTTCCCGAGGCATCACGCCGGACACGTTGCGGCAGATCGTGCCCGGGATGTCCGAGCAGCGAGCGCTGGAGCTCGTCCCCCACCTGAACCGGGCCATGGACGAGGCCGGCATCACCACCGCCCGGGACCAGGCCGCGTTCATCGCCCAGCTCGCCCACGAGAGCGGCGGGTTTCGCCACATGGAGGAGATCGCGAGCGGCGCCGCCTACGAAGGGCGGCGAGACCTCGGCAACAACCAACCTGGCGACGGGGTTCGGTTCAAGGGGCGGGGTTTCATCCAGCTGACCGGACGGGCCAACTACCGAGCGGCCGGCCGGGCGCTCGGCCTCGACCTCGAGAACAACCCCGAGCTGGCCGCCCGGCCCGAGGTCGCGTCCCGGGTCGCTGCTTGGTACTGGCAGAGCCGGAACATCTCCGCCGCCGCCAACGCCGGGGACTTCACCCGGGTCACCCGGCTCGTCAATGGCGGCACCAACGGCCTCGCCGACCGGCAGCAATACTACAATCGAGCCCTCCAGGCCCTGGCCTGATTCCCTGGCTGCCAGCGAGGCGGCGACGCTGC
>DAIQNR010000053.1:3689-37488 GCA_036788295.1 Myxococcota bacterium | reverse complement strand
ACCGAACGACCGAACGCCCCAACCGAACGACCGAACGCCCCAACCGAACGACCGAACGCCCCAGCGGCCGGGGGGGAGAGACGCAACCGGCCGGCCGCACCGCTTGAAACCCCGGTGGCACCTGGGTTGCAGTGCCGCCCACCATGCACAAAGCCCTCCTGCTTGGTTCCATCGCGCTCATCGGGTCGCTCGGGTGCGACGACGGCGAGGAAACCCCCACCGTGTTCGTCTCGAGCGAGGACGGCCGGGTCACCGTGGACGGGGTCCCGGCTGAGGTGACGGTGACGCCGTCGGCCCTCCGCATCGAAGGCGTCGTCGGGGACATCATCTACGACCTCGCACCGGCCGACACCGCACTCGACGCCCCCGCTGAGCTGACCTTCACCCTGCCCGAGAGCGTCGAGCCTCCCGCCGACGGCTTTCTGCTCGCGAAAGTGGTCGATCTACGGATCGACGGGGCCCCGGTCGAGCAGGGGCTCCTTCAGCTCGAGACCGAGATCGACGGGCGCGTTGCGAAGACCCGCATCCGAAAGCTCGGGACCTACGCCGCGGTGAGCCCGCCGGCGCCGGCCGCCCGCATCGGCGAGCTCGGCCTGGTGGGTTCCGATTGCGGGCGATCGCTCGAGGCGAGCTGGGCGCACGACGGGGCCGGCGCCGACCCCCGCGACTACGTCTACCTCGAGCGCATCTCCGTGCCCGGACGCTCCGACGAGGCCTTCCCGAGCGCGGGCGACCCCCGCTGGGCGGCCGGACCGGCGGTGACCGCGTCTTTGGGCCGCGCCGAGATCGGCGGGCTCGACCCGGGCGCGACCGGAGAAACCCACTATGTCCGCGCGTGGTACGGCACCAAAGTGGGCGGACCGCAGCTCGCGAAGGACGCAGTGCCGTTTCCGGTGGTCTTTTCCGAGGGCTGCTCGAACCCGGGGTCGGGGGATCATGTGCTGCGGCTCAGCGTATCGGGTGAGGGAGCAGGTTCGGTCAGGGTCGCCGGCGAGGAAGATCTGCTCGAGTACTGCGGGGCGGACGTTCTGCCGTGCGAGGTGCGGTTCGATGACCCGACCCGGGTCGAGATCCTGGCCATTCCCCACGGCGGCGGGACCCCCCAGTTCACCGGCTGCACGCCCTCCGGGCCGTTCGGGGATGCATGCGAGCTGCAGGTCCATGGCGTGACCGACATTTCCCTCCGCTTCGTCGATTGAGGCCGGGCGACGAGTCGAAAAGGGTCGCCGATCCGATCCCGGCACGCCTTGCGCTCGGACATGCTGCGGTCGTGATTTTGCTGTGCGCGCTCGTCGCCGCGGGCGCCGAGAGCGCCTCCACCGACGCGCCGATCGACCCGAATCGGACCGAGGTGGGGCTGCTGCCCGCCATCAACTACGACAGCGACCTCGGCTTCGGCTTCGGGGTGCTCGCCGCGATCGCGCGGTTCGAGGAGGGGGTCGAGCCCTACGCGTGGCGCATCCAGGTCCTGCTGTACGCGACCGCCCGGGACCGAGGCGCCGGCCTCGAATTCCCGTTTCACTCCGACTACGTGATCTTCGATGTGCCGGCCTTTCTCGACCGGAGGCTTCGGCTCACCGGCCAGGCCGCCTTCGCGCAGTTCTCGAACTCCGGCTACTACGGCTTCGGGAGCCGGTCCCAGCGAACACCGCTCCCGGACGCGCCCACCGAGACCGAGCTTCGCTTTCACACCTACGAGCGGACCTACCCATCTGCGCAGGCCAACCTGCGGTGGCAGCTCATCGACCGACCGGTCCCCGTCGGTAAGGAGCGGCTCGAGCTGTTCGGAGGCTCCCGGGTCGCCTACAACGCGTTTCAGATCTACCCCGGGAGCCTGCTCGAGCAGGACATCCTGCGTGCCGGCGGAGCAGGCGACGACGGGGAGACCTTGCGGGCCCTCCTCCAAGGCACGAGCGACCACATCTTGTGGGTCCTGAATGTGGGCCTGCTGCTCGACACCCGGGACCAGGAGTTCGTGCCGACGACCGGGACCTTCACCGAGCTGTCGGCCCGGGTATCGCCCGGGCTCGACCAAGACCTCGCGTACGTAGGCTTCACCCTGAACTCGGCGTGGTTTGCGCCGCTCGCCGGCCCTGCTTTGGTCGCCGCCGGGCGGCTCGTTTTCGACGGGATCTTCGGAGACGCGCCCTTTTACGAGTTGACCCAGTTCGGCGCCCTCAACCCCGCCACCGGGCCGGGCGGCAGCTGGTCGCTCAGGGGGGTCCCCATCCAGAGATTCGCGGGAAAGCTGAAGGCGATCGGAAACCTGGAGCTTCGGGCGAAGCTCCTTCATCTATCCCCGTTCGGGCAGCGCGTCGCCCTCGGGCTCATCGGTTTCGCCGACATCGGGCGGGTCTGGGCCGACCTCGACGGCCGAAGCCTCGGCGGGCAGCGCCTCGACGGGCCGCTGTCGCAGTTCGCCCTGGGCCTCGGCGGCGGCCTCCGGGTGCAGTGGGGGGAGACCTTCGTCATTCGCGCCGATTACGCCGTGTCCCCCACCGAAGGGACGAGCGGCCTGTACATCGACGTCGGCCAGGTGTTCTGAGGAGGCTGGCGTGCCGGCGTCGGCCCTGGCAGGACTCGGCCCGGTGGCAGAAACCGCGCTCGAGGTCCAAGGACTCGTTCATCGCTACGGGGCCACGCCGGTGCTCGACGGGGTGACGTTCACCGTCGAGAAGGGCGAGCTGGTGGCGCTGCTCGGAGTGTCCGGGTCGGGCAAGACCACCGTTTTGCGCGCGATCGCCGGGCTCATCGAGCCGCTTCGCGGCGCCATCCTCGTAAACGGCCGGGAGGTCAGCCGCGACGGCCGGACGGTGGTGCCGGTGGAGTCGCGGCGGGTGGGCCTCGTGTTTCAGGACTACGCGCTGTTTCCTCACCTCGACGTCGAGCGCAACGTCGCTTTCGGCGCCCGGGACAAGGCTCGGGTCGCGGCCCTGCTCGCGCAGGTGGAGTTGTCCGAGCACGCCCGCCGCCGCCCCCGCGAGCTGTCGGGCGGCCAGCAGCAGCGGGTCGCGCTCGCGCGGGCGCTCGCCGCGGAGCCTGCCGTGCTGCTGCTCGATGAGCCGTTTGCCAACGTGGACGCCGGGCTGAGGGGACGGCTCGGGCGGGAGCTCGCGGCGACGCTCGCCGTGGACCGCACCGCTTCGCTGATGGTGACCCACGACCAAAGCGACGCGCTCGCGTTCGCGGACCGGATCGCCGTGCTGCTTCCAGGCCCGGAGGGGGCCACGATCGCGCAGATCGGCCGGCCCCAAGACGTGTACGACCGGCCGGTCTCCGAAGCGGTCGCCGCTCGGCTCGGACCTCACGTCGCGATCCGTGGAGAGGCTCGCGGCGAGGCGGCGGTCACCGCGGTCGGGACCTTTCCGCTCGCCGAGCCGGCCCAGGGCCCGGTCCGGGTCCTCCTTCGACCCGAAGACGGCCGCGCCATCCCCGACGAAGCCGGGGCGCTCACCGTCGTGGATCGGACCTTTCTCGGTCGGGGGTTTCGGCTCGAGCTGTCCGGACCCCAGGTCGAGAGCCTGTCTGTCGAGCATCCCCCGGACTCCGTCCCCGCTCGCGGGGCGCGGGTGCGGATCGAGACCCGGCGTCCGCTGCACGCCTTCCGCTGACCAAGAGAGTGTGTTCCCCTTCCCCGGTGCTGCTTTGGCCGTTCTTCGCGGGTCTTTCCGGCTGTCAGCCGGTGGGTCCTCTGGAAGAGGTGGCGGCGCTCGTCGCCGCGGGGGACCCCGCGCTCGAGGAATGGACGGTGCTGGCTCGGGCCCTCGTCGCCGACGCCGCGCCGTTTCCGCTCGTCGGGGCGACGAGGCTCGCCGAGGCCTTGTCCGAAGAGAGCGGCGCCGCGGAGCGCCGGGCGGGCATCGCTTGGGCCGAGTCTCGGCTCGAGTTGGCCAAGCAGAGCTTCGCGGAGCTCGAGGACGAGGCCGCGCTGGCGCTCGTGGCCGAGGCCACCCCCCCGCTGGTCGCCGGGCAGGTCGAACCCCGTGCCCTCGCGCTGCTCGCGGAGGCCCACCTGCTCGCCGGCTCGATCCACCTCGCCCGCGGTCGCCTCGACGCCGCGTCGAGCCGGCTCGAGCGAGCGCTCGATCTCGCCCCGAGATCCCTGCCCACCACGGACCTGCGCCTGCTCGGAGCGCTCGAGGTGAGTCGGGCCCGGGCCGCCCGCCGGCCGCGGGGCGGGCTCTCGGTCCGATGGACCGGAGGCAGCACCAGCGCCGCGGTGTTCGTCGACGGCCGTCGGCTCGGGTGGGCGCCGGGGCCGTTTCTCGACCTCCCGGCCGGGCGGCATCTGCTGCGGGTGAGCTCCGCGGACCACCGCTCCCACATCGGGACGGTTCAGGTGGAGGCGGGGCGCATCGCAGCAGTACAGGTTGTCTTGCGACCTGACCTCGATCGAGCGGGCCTGTCGGAGATGCCCCGCAGACTCGCCGCTGGTCTCCCTCTCGGGGAGGGGCCGGCCCGGCTCGCCCGCAGGGCCAACGCCGACCGCGCCCTGGTCGTGGCGGTGGCCCCGGCTCCCGTTCGAAGCCCCTCCGGGCTCGCGCTCGGGCTCGCGCTCGAGCTGAGCGGCGCTGGCCGCACCTTCGCCCCGGCGCTCGACCGCGCGACCGTCACCGCCGCCCTCCGCGCCCTCGCTCGCTGCGAGTCCGCGCCCGAGGCAGCAGCCATCGTCCCCGCGATCCCGCCTCGACCGCGCCCGTTCGGCCCCGTGCCGGCCCGGCGAGATTCCGAAGCTCCGTGGCGCTCCCCGTGGATGTGGGCGGTCCTCGCGATGGGCGTCGTCGGGCTCGCCGCCGGGCTCGCCGCCGGGCACGGGGCCAACAGCCCGCCCGACGGCCTCCGCGTTACCCTCGTCCCTCGTCCCTGACATCGACCAACTCCTCTTGACGGGCCGGTGGGGGGTGTCTATGAGGGCGTCGTGGTTGGCAGCCACCCCCACAGGGTGGCTAGACCGAGCCAAAAAAACGTCCGATCTAGAACGTTTACGGCAAGGACCTTCCAAAGGAGAACATGAATATGGCGAAGTTTCGTCCCCTTCAGGACCGCATTCTGGTGAAGCGCACCGCCGCCGAGGAGCGCAGCTCCGGCGGCATCATCATCCCCGACTCCGCCAAGGAGAAGCCGATCGAGGGTCAGGTCATCGCGGTCGGCAACGGCAAGATCCTCGAGGACGGCAAGGTCCGGTCCCCCGAGGTCAAGGCCGGCGACCGGATCCTGTTCGGGAAGTACAGCGGCACCGAGATCAAGATCGAGGGCGAGGAGCACGTCATCCTTCGGGAAGACGAAGTCCTCGGCGTCCTCGAGTGACTGGCGCACGACCAGCATGAACGCGGGCCCTCGATGGGGCTCGGCCTCCGCTCTGGTGGAGGCGGCGGCGACCCCTAGCGGTGTCGCCAAGGGAGATCGACGTAAATGGCAGCCAAAGAGATTCATTTTGACATGCACGCCCGCCAGGAGATTGCGCGCGGCGTGAACGCCCTCGCCAACGCGGTGCGGGTGACCCTGGGCCCGAAGGGCCGCAACGTCGTGATCGAGAAGTCGTTCGGCGCTCCGCTCGTGACCAAGGACGGGGTCTCCGTCGCCAAGGAGATCGAGCTCGAGAACCGGTTCGAGAACATGGGCGCGCAGATGGTGAAGGAGGTCGCCTCGAAGACCTCCGACAAGGCCGGAGACGGCACCACCACCGCCACTGTTCTTGCCCAGTCCATCTTCAACGAGGGCCTGAAGCTCGTCGCCGCCGGCCACGACCCGATGGAGCTGAAGCGGGGCATCGAGTGGGGGGTCGGAAAGATCACCATCGAGCTCGGCAAGCTAGCCGCCGACTGCAACACGAAGGAAGACATCGCTGCGGTCGGGACCATCTCCGCCAACGGTGACAAGACCATTGGCGACATCATCGCGGACGCGATGGACAAGGTCGGCAAGGACGGGGTCATCACCGTCGAGGAGGCCAAGTCGCTCGACACGACCCTCGAGTTCGTCGAAGGCATGCAGTTCGACCGGGGCTACCTGTCCCCGTACTTCGTGACCGACGGGGAGCGCATGGAGGTCGTCCTCGAGGACCCCTTCATCCTTCTGAACGAGAAGAAGATCTCGAGCATGAAGGACCTCCTCCCCATCCTCGAGCAGGTGGCGAAGAGCGGCCGGCCGCTGCTCATCATCGCCGAGGACATCGAGGGCGAGGCGCTCGCGACCCTCGTGGTCAACAAGCTGCGGGGCACCCTGCAGGTCGCGGCCGTCAAGGCCCCCGGCTTCGGGGACCGCAGGAAGGCCATGCTGGAGGACATCGCGATCCTGACCGGCGGCCAGGTGATCTCCGAGGACCTCGGGATCAAGCTCGAGAGCATCACCCTGAAGGACCTCGGTACCTGCAAGCGGGCGACGCTCGACAAGGACAACACCACCCTGGTGGACGGAGCCGGCAAGCAGGAGGACCTGCAGACCCGGATCAAGCAGATCAAGGCCCAGGTCGAGGAGACCACCTCCGACTACGACCGCGAGAAGCTCCAGGAGCGGCTCGCCAAGCTGGTCGGCGGGGTCGCCGTCATCAACGTCGGCGCCGCGACCGAGATCGAGATGAAGGAGAAGAAGGCCCGGGTCGAGGACGCGATGTACGCGACCCGCGCCGCTCGCGAGGAAGGCATCGTCCCCGGCGGCGGCGTGGCCCTGGTGCGGGCCCGCAGCGCCCTCACCAAGCCGGCCCTGTCGGACAGCCAGAACGCGGGCGTCAACCTGCTGTACCGGGCTTGCGAGGAGCCGCTCCGCCAGATCGCCTACAACGCCGGCCAGGAGGGCTCCGTGGTCCTCGACCGGGTGGTGAACGGCAGCGGGGCCTTCGGCTTCAACGCCTTCACCGAGCAGTACGAGGACCTCATCAAGTCGGGCGTCATCGACCCGACGAAGGTGGTCCGGACCGCGCTCGAGAACGCGGCCTCCGTGGCGGCGCTGCTCCTGACCACCGAGGCGCTCATCGCCGAGAAGCCGAAGAAGGAAGAGGCTTCGAGCGGCGGCGGCGGCGGCGGCATGGGCGGCATGGGCGGCATGGGCGGCATGGACTTCTGAGAAGCCCCTGACCGCCGGGGTGCGGGTGGGCTCGGCGCACGCCGGCCCGCTGCCGCCCCTGCGGCCCGAGCGGCCGCGAAAATGCCCGGATGAACCGCCGTCTGGGGCCCCCCAGATGGAGCGGGACGCGAACAAAGCCCAGAATAGGGCGGGTCGCTGCCCCCGCCGGGCGGGGTGTTTGCTTTTTGGCGGCGCCGGCCCCTTCTCTGCGATGGCGCGCGGCGCCTGGTTCGCTATCCTCCCGCCCATGGATTTCGCCGCCTACCTCGCCTACGGATTTCTCGGCGGGATCATCCTCAACGTGATGCCCTGCGTGCTGCCGGTGCTCACCCTGAAGGCGTTTCACGTCGTGGACGCCATGCGGGGCCATCCGGAACGGGCCCGCATCCACGGGGTGGCCTATGCCCTCGGGACAACCCTCGTATTTGCCGCCTTCGGCGCGCTCGTCGTCTTTCTTCGGGAGTCGGGCCGCACGCTCGGATGGGGGATGCAGTTTCAGCACCCCGAGTTCGTGCTGGCGATCGTGGTGACGCTGTACCTGTTTGGCCTCAACGCGCTCGGCGTGTTCGAGATCGCGTTCGGGGTGCGGGTCGGGGGCGCCCCCCGCGAGGGCCTGATCGGGTCGGTGATGAACGGGATGCTCGCCGCGGTCATGTCGATGCCGTGCACCGCCCCGTTCCTTGGCAGCGCCGCAGCCTTCGCCATGGGGTCCGAGGCGTCCGCCGGCGAGACCATGGCGCTGTTCACCGCCATCGCGCTCGGTCTCGCCTCTCCGTTCACGCTGATGAGCTTCGTCCCCGCGCTCATCCGCCTGCTCCCTCGCCCCGGCCCGTGGATGGAGACTTTCAAGCACATCATGGGTTTCACGCTCATCGGGGCCGCGGTGTGGTTCTTCGGTTCGCTGCAAAAGCAGCTGACCCCGGAGAGCGCGAACCGGGTCCTGCTGTTCCTCGTCGTCCTCACCATCGGGGCGTGGGCGGTCCAGCGCTTCGGCAACGTCATGTTCGGGGCGCAGCGACGGTGGACGGTCCGCACCGTCGCCCTCGCGTCCGCGGTCCTGTTCTGGGTTCGCTTCGTGGAGCTCGAGCGCCCTGCGCCCGCGTACGCGTCCCTCTCCGCCGCTCTGCCCAGCACGCCGCCGGTCATGGAGGGGAGGATCGCGTGGGTCGCGTTCGACCCCGCGCTCATCGAAGCGGCGCGGGTGCAGGGCCGGCCGATCCTCCTCGATTTCACCGCCGACTGGTGTGCGGCGTGCAAAGCGCTCGAGGCCGGCGTGCTCGACACGGACCCCATCCGGAGGAAGCTGGTCGAGCTCGGGGTGATGCCGATGCAGGCCGACTACACCAACGGCGACGAGGTCATGGACCAGTGGATCGCGGAGAGCCGCCGCGGCGGCATCCCCTTGGTCCTGGTCATCGATAGGCTCGGGGAAAAGCACTACCTCCCCCAAGTGTTCAGCATCGGGCAGCTCGAAGCCGCGCTCGACCGCCACGCCCAGAGCTGACCGGCCTTCGTCCCCGCTGGGGCGACCCCCGCCGAGATCTCATCTTTCTTCGGTCAGGGCTTCTTCTTTCATCGCCGCACGGGAGGCCTTCGAGTCGCAGGTTCGGTGATCGACCAGGACCGGGCAGGTGCGGCACCGACCGGCGTCACACAACTCCAGCATGTCGCACTCGAAATCCGCTTTGCATGGCCGTCCGCTCGACGGACGCGCCCGGCTCTTTTCGAGCCGCTCGGCGATCAGCTTCTCCACGCGGTTGAGCCGGTCGTCGATGCAGGCGAGGACCCGACCGAGGCCCTTGTCGTCACGACCAGGGAGCTGAAATCGCAGGGTTCGGTAGGTGCTGGAGAAGTCTCGGACTCGAATGAGCAGGGCGGTCCGTCTGGACAGCTCGTGCAGGTCCGCAAAGTCAGAAAACCAGACCGTCTTTCTGGTCTCGTGCACCTTCATCTCGACGTCGAAGGCCTCCTCGTTTCCGAAGCGCATTCGCGCCTTATCGGCCCGATAGGGCACGAACAGCCGATCGGAAGACAAGCCAAAGGTCACGAGCAAGCGGCGGGCGCGGGCGCGGACCTGCGGGTCACCGAGCTCGTCGAACTCGTAGGCCTCCGGCGCATCATGGCAAACCAGGAGCAGGACGGCGGACCGATCCTTCGTCGCCAAATGGGCCGAGATCGACACGCGGTCGGTCAGCTCGTCGATTCCGGATTCGAACTTCCAGCCCGCGAACGACGGTGTCGACAGCGAACACAGCACCAAAACGACCAGAGGGTTCTTCATTTTTCACTCCGGGGGCGAGTTGGGCAATCCGACGCGCCCCCTATGCGCCGGACGCGAAACTTGGCCCCGGCGTCGTTCCGGGCCCGGTGGTTCCTCTGACTCGTCGGCGTGACATCCGAGGTCACGGGCGGATGATTTTCGTTCTTTCGGTCAGCGCTCGCTCGTTGCGGCCAAGGACATCGAGGGGTGCGCTCTTGGTGGCGTCGAAGTCGCGTACGTAGCTGCGAGAACCGGTCGGGCGAAGCTTGAGGGCTGGTGGCTGCCGGGTTCCGTTTTTGCTGGCATCGACCTCGAAAAGCACGAAGTCGACGCCAAGGCCGCTGGAGAGGGCTTCCTGCCGATTCGGGCTCGACCTGGGCGTCGGGCCGGGTCAGCCTCGTCCCTCGTGAGCCCCTGGTTCGAATTCGGCATGACCACGATCCTGCTCCTGCTGACCATCGCCCTCGCCGCGGCGGCGGTCCGCGTGGTCATAGGGCCGAGTTTCGCCGACCGGGTGGTCGCGCTCGACCTGGTGGCCTTCGTCTCCGTCTGTCTGATCACGACCGGCGCGATCCTCACCGCACAGGGCCCACTGCTCGACGTCGCGCTGGTGCTGTCCATGCTGTCGTTCCTCGGGACGACCGCTTTTGCCCGCTTCCTCGAGCGGCAGTTCGGAAAGGACGACGTGTGAAAGAGTTCGCTGTCCTCTTCATCGCCTTCGTCGGCCTGTTCTTCGTGGCGAGCGCGGTCCTGGGAACCCTGAGATTTCCGGACGTCTTCACCCGGATGCACGCCATCACGAAAGCCGGGACGCTCGGGGTGGGGCTCATGCTCGCCGCTGCGGCCGTGTTTTTCATCGACGACGTCTCGCTGGTGACCCGGGCCGCGGCGGTCCTCGTCTTCACCCTCATCACCGCCCCGGTCTCGGCCCAAATGATCGGGCGCGCCGCTTACCTGTGCGGGGGTCCAGGGGATCCGTCGATCGACGTGGATCAGCTCGCCGAGGCCTACGACAAGCCCGAAGAGCTGTTTGCGGCCCGTCCCCTCCCTCAGGACGTGCCGGAGGAGCACTGAATGGTCTCGCTGTTGCTCGTGCTGGTCCTCGCCATCGCTGCCGCGCCGCTCGCCCCGCGGTTCGGACGGCTCGGAGGGGCGGCGCTCGCGGTCGCCCCCGCCTACGGCTTCGCCTGGGTGTGCGGCTGGCTCGCCGCCGCATCGCCGCGGACCGAAGCGGTCTTCCGCGTCCCGTGGGTACCGAACGTCGGGGTGGACTTCGCCCTCCGCCTCGACGGGCTGTCGGCCTTCTTCGCGCTGCTCATCCTCGGGATCGGCGCGCTCGTGCTGACCTATGCGGGCAGCTACCTGCACGGACACCGGGATCTCGGGCGCTTCTACGTCACCTTGCTCGCGTTCATGGCATCGATGCTGGGCCTCGTGCTCGCGGACGACGCGATCCTGATGTTCGTGTTCTGGGAGGGCACGAGCCTCAGCTCCTACCTCCTCATCGGCTTCGACCACGACGACCGGTCGGCCCGGGTCGCCGCGCGAAAGGCGCTGGTCGTCACCGGGACCGGAGGCCTCGCCCTGCTCGGCGGCATCCTGCTCATGCACCACGCGACGGGCACGTTCAGCCTCGCCGCCTGGACCTCGGACCCAGGCCCGCTGTTGTCCCACCCCTTGGCCGGTTGGGCGCTCGCCCTGGTGCTGGTCGGCGCCTTCACGAAATCGGCGCAGGTTCCCTTTCACTTCTGGTTGCCGGCGGCGATGGCCGGCCCCACCCCGGTCAGCGCCTACCTGCACTCCGCCACCATGGTGAAAGCGGGCGTGTTCCTGCTCGCCCGGCTCTCTCCAGTGTGGTCCGGAGCCGAAGCGTGGACCCCGATCCTCGTCTCGTTCGGAGCGGCGACCATGCTGCTCAGCGCGTGGGCTGCGCTTCGCTACCGAGACCTGAAGACCATCCTCGCCTACACGACGACGATGGCGCTCGGGCTCTTGGTGATGCTCCTCGGGTTCGGGGACGAGGCGTCGGTCACCGCGGCGATGGCGTACCTGCTCGTCCACGCCCTCTACAAGGGCAGCCTGTTCATGATGGCAGGCACGGTGGACCACGGCGCCCACACCCGTGACCTCGACAAGCTGTCCGGTCTGCGCACGACCATGCCGTGGACCGCGGCGGCCGCCGGCCTCGCCGCGGCGTCGATGGCGGGGCTGCCCCCGTTCCTCGGCTTCGTTGGCAAGGAGCTCGCGTACGAGGCGAACCTTCACCTCGGTGGGTTCGGGCTCGTAGCGCTCGGGATCGCCCTCCTCGCCAATGCGGCCCTGTTCGGGGTCGCGGCGGTGCTCGCGGTGAAGCCCTTCTTCGGTAGACCTTCGCCCGCGGCGGAGCACGCCCACGAAGGCGACCTGGCGCTGCTCGCCGGGCCGGTCACGCTCGCGGCCTTGGGTCTTGGATTGGGCCTGTTCCCCGGGCTGCTCGACGAGCTGCTCGGGGCAGCGGCATCTGCAGTTCGGGGCGCGGAGGTGCACGCGCACTTCGCGCTTTGGCACGGCATCGGTCCCGCGCTCGGCGCGAGCCTCGCCACCTACGGGCTCGGCTTCGCGGTGCTTCGCGTGGCCCCTCGACTGCGGAGCGCCCGCAGCTTCGGGTTTTGGGTGGCCGCGTACGCCGACGTGCCCGCCCGCGGGTTCGAGCGAGGTCTGCTCGGTCTCGGAGCCGGCGCCGCCGCGCTGACCCGGACGATCTACCGAGGGCGACTGCGGCAGTATGTGCTCGCCACCTTCATCCTCATGTTCGGCGGGGTCTGGTTCGTCTTCCTTCGCACCGGGCAAGGGGCGATGCCCGAGTTCGGTACGCTCCTCCCCCACGAGCTGATGCTCGTGTTGGTGCTCGTCGGCTCTTCTGGGCTCGCGGCGGTCTTGCAGCCGGCGATGCGGGCGATCATCGCGGTGGGCATCAGCGGGTTCTGCGTCGCTCTGCTCTACCTGTTGTTCGGGGCGCCCGACGTCGCGATGACCCAATTTGCCATCGAGACCCTCACCGTCATCTTGGTGGTGCTGACCCTGCTTCACTTGCCCTCGACCGCCTTCGCCCGCGCCAAACCCCGAACGATGGCTCGAGACATCGCCGTAGCACTGCTCGCCGGAGCGGCGCTGTCTGCCGTCCTGCTCGGGGTGCTCTCCGGGACGCTGCCGTCGGAGGTGAGCGACTGGTACCTCGCGCACTCGGCGCCGGACGCCCACGGCCACAACGTCGTGAACGTCATCTTGGTCGATTTCCGAGGATTCGATACTTGGGGGGAGATCACCGTGCTGACCATCGCCGGGCTCGGCGTCTACGCCCTGCTCCGCCGTCCGGCGAAGTGGGAAGGATACCCTGGAGAGGAAGGTCTCGACTGATGTATTCCCTGCTGCTCAGGACGATGGTGCGGATCCTCATGCCGCTGATTCTCCTGTTCTCCGTGTTCGTGTTCGCCCGGGGGCATCAGGAGCCAGGGGGCGGTTTCGTCGGCGGGCTGGTGGCCGCGGCGGGAATCGTCCTCTGGATCGTCGCGGAGGGCGCCTCCGACGCCCGGCGCCGGTTTCCGATCCGGCCCTCCACCCTTTCGGCCCTGGGGCTGTCGTGCGCGGCCACCGCCGCGCTCATCCCGATCGCCTCTGGCCGCCCGTTTCTGACCAGCCTGTGGTTTCACCTCCCCCTCCCCGGAGGAGGATACTTCGATCTCGGGACCACCACCCTGTTCGATCTCGGGGTCTACCTCGTCGTGGTGGGCACGGTTCTGTTGTTCGTGTTCACGCTCGAGCTCAGGCCGAACTCACCGGAGGAGCGCTGACATGGAGCCGATCCTCGCCGTCGCCACTGGACTCGTCTTCGCCGCCGCCGTGTACGCGCTGCTGCGCCGCAACTTCCTGCGTCTCGTGGTGGGCTTCATGCTCATCTCCAACGCGGTGAACCTCGTCATCTTTCTGGTCGGCCGGCTGACCCGGGGCAACCCACCGGTGATCCCAGCCGAGCTCGAGGCCTTGGAATTTTCGGCCAATCCATTGCCCCAGGCGCTCATCCTCACCGCGATCGTCATCAGCTTCGGGATCACCGCCTTCACCTTCTCTCTGTCCTACCGAGTGTACCGGAGCTTCGGTACCCTCGACGTAGACCTCCTGACGGAGACCGAGCGGGGGGCCGCTCCCGCTCCGCGAAGCGCCCCGAGCCGGGATGAGGAGCGGCAGCTGCCGGCCTGAACCATGTTTCTTCCCATCTCACCCCTCGTCATCCCCCTTCTCACCGCGATCGGGTGCCTGTTCGCGCGCCGATCCCGGCCGGTGCAGCACACCGTCTCTCTCATCGGCGCCGTCGCTGGCGCCGTCTTCACCGGGCTCCTTCTGTACCGAGTGCTCGAAGAGGGCCCGATCGTCGCCCGGATGAGCGATTGGCCCGCCCCGTTCGGCATCCTCGTGGTGGTGGATACTTTGTCGGCGGCGATGACCACCGCCGCGGCCTTGGTCCATCTCGCCGTGACCGCGCACGCGCTCGCCAGCGCCGACGAGGACCGGCGCCGGTCCGACTTCTGGCCGCTCGCAAACACCCTGGTCATGGGGGTGCAGGGCGCGTTCGTGACCGGCGACCTGTTCAACCTGTACGTCTGGTTCGAGGTGCTGCTCATCTCCTCGTTCGCGCTCGTCGCGCTCGGGAACATTCGGCCGCAGGTCGAGTCGGCGGTGAAGTATGTCGTGCTGAACCTCGTGTCCTCGATGTCGTTTCTCGTCGGGATCGCGCTGCTGTACGGTACCACCGGGACCCTGAACCTCGCCGACCTCGCCGCCTCGGTCCGGTCCCCGGAGGTCTCGCCGCTCCTGCCCACGATCTCGGTCTTCTTCATCGTGGGTTTTGGCATCAAGGCGGCGATGTTCCCCTTCAGTCTGTGGCTCCCGAGCGCGTACGGAACCCCTCCAGCTACCCTGGCCGCGCTCCTCGCCGGCCTGCTGACGAAGGTCGGGGTCTACTCCTTTCTTCGCATCGGGACGCTGCTGTTCGACGGGCCGGTCCCTGGGTTTCGCGACGCGCTGATGGTCGGGGGGGTGCTGTCCATCGCGGTGGGCGCGGTGGGGGCTCTGTCTCAGTCCCGGATGCGGGGCCTTCTCGTCCATACGGTGGTCTTCGCGGTGGGCTTCATGCTGCTGGGCCTTGGGACCGGCACCGAAGCCGCGCTGAGCGCGGCCATCTTCTACCTGCTGTCCGACATGATCGTGGTCAGCACCCTCGTGCTGCTCGGAGGCGAAATGGAACGCATCACGGGGCGGGTTCGGCTCGCCGACATGGGGGGAATCTATCGGGCCCACCCGTGGCTCGCGCTCGGGTTCGTGGTCGTGGCGTTCTCGGTGGCCGGCTTTCCTCCGTTCGTGGGTTTTTGGGGCAAGCTCGGCCTCTTTCAGGCCGCCCTCGCCGACGGGCGCTGGGGGATGATGCTGCTCGCGCTGGTCGGCAGCGCCGTGGTGCTGACCGCGGTGGGCCAGGCTTGGTCGCTCGGGCTGTGGAAGCCGGCCGCCCATGCGTTCGCCGACCCCGGGATCGAGTGGGGCCGGGTGGTTCCGCTGGTGGTGCTGGTCGGCTTGGTGGTCGCGCTGTCGGTCCATCCGGCCCCGCTGTTCGACGTCGCGGACCAGGCTGCCCGCGAGCTGATGGACCTCGAGGGGTACCGAAAGGTGGTGTTCGCGCCATGACTCGCTTGGTGAACGTCGTCTTGCTCACGGCGCTGTGGGCCGGCCTCTTTGCGACCACCGACTGGAGGTCGCTCGCGTTCGGCGCCTTCATCGCCTGGCTCATTCTGGAGGGGACCACCCGCCTGTTCGTAGACCCCAAGGCCCCGGCCGAGCCCAAGGTGGTCCCCCGGCCGCTCGGCCTCTTGCTGTTGTCGGTCGCGTTCGTCCGGGAGCTGTTTCTCTCCGCATTTGCGGTCACGAAAGAGGCCTGGCGCCCGACGCTCGCCATCGCGCCCGGCATCATCGCGGTCCCCATCACCGTGGAATCGGACCTCGAGGTCACGGTGCTCGCGAGCCTCATCTCGCTGACCCCGGGGACCTTGTCGATGGAGGTCACGCCGGACCGAAAGACCTTGTTCGTGCACGCCCTGACCGTTGAGGGCGACGGCGAAGCGCTCCGAAGGAGCATCCGTGACCGGCTCGAAGCGCCGGTGAAGCGGGCGTTTCGCACAGAGCGCCGCTGAGCGGCGGCGCTTGGCCTGCGGCGCCACCTCTGACAAGGGGTTCAGGCATGCGCCCCAACGTCGCTTCTATCGCCGTCGTCCTCTGCTTGGCTCCCCCGGCGTGGGCCCAGCTCGAGCTCCCCGACGCGTCCCCGCTCGCTCGGGTGATGCAGCGGGTCGGTCTGACCGACATCCAGGTCGAATACTCGAGCCCGGCAGCCAGCGGTCGGGATGTGTGGGGAAAGCTCGTCCCCTACGGTGAGGTCTGGCGCACCGGCGCCAACGCCAACACCTTCCTCGAGGTCTCGCGGCCGGTCCGGATCGGCGGCGTCGACGTGCCCGCCGGGAAGTATTCGCTGCACACCGTCCCCGGGCAGCTGACCTGGACTGTGATCGTGAACCGGAAGACGGACGGCTGGGGCTCCGATACCTACGACCGCTCCCAGGACGTCGTCCGGACCGAGGTGACCGCCCAGAAGGTGCCGCCTCGGGAGCGCCTCGCGTTTCTCTTCTCGAACACGACCCGCGACCGCACCGAGCTCGACCTCGAGTGGGCCGGGGTTCGCGTCCGAGTCCCCATCGGGGTCAAGACCAAGGAGCAGGTGGAGGAAGGGATCAACCGGGCGGTGGGCGGACTGTGGCGCCCCTCGGCCCAAGCGGCCCGCTACCTGTTCGAGACGGAGAAGGATGTGGGTCGGGCGCTGGCTCTGGTCGATCAGTCGATCGCCATCGAACCGACCTGGTTCAACCTCTGGACGAAAGCTCGAATCCTCGGCGAAAAGGGCGACAAGGACACGGCGGCCGCGCTCGCCGAGCAAGCACTCGAGAAAGGCGACGGCGGGGGGGCGTTTCGGTTCTATTCGCCCCAGATGCGGGAGGCGATCGCCCGGTGGCGCCGCGGCTGAGCGGCTTGCTCAGGATAGCGCCAAGTCTTTCCGCTTCGCTTCTGCCTCGTTCTGCTCCGCGGGGGCCGGGACCATCGTGAAGCCCCACCGCCAGCCTTTTGGATTGGTTGGGACCGTCGGCTCCAGGACGAAGCGGGCAAAAGCTCCGGCCTCGGCCACCCGGACCTCGGTCCGGTACAGCGTGCACTCCCAGTGGGTCCGAGGGTGGCCGGGCCCAGCGACGAAACCCACCTGGTCGGTGAGCTGGCACGCGAAATCGACGACCACCCCGTCCACCTGACCGGCCTCGAGGATAAAGTCAGCTTCGCATCGGGACGGGATCTTCGCGCCCTCGTCGCGGTCGAGGTCGAGAGAAAAGAGGGTCGCGGCCGGAGCCAGCGAGCGACCCACGTCCTCGACGCTCAAGGTCCGCCGGTCGTACCCAGGGTTGGCAGGCATCCCTCTGAAGCAGGAGAAGTCGAGCGGTCCGATGTGCTGTTCGTGGAGGAACGGGATGCGCTTTTCTGGACGAAGCGAGACCGGCTGCGCCCTGAGCTGAAACTTCGCCGGGAGCACCCGGCCCCCTGGTCGAAGCAGGCGGCGTCTCAGGTCGCTCAGGTTCTCCACCATGTCCTCGTCCACGAGGTTCATCCCGATTTGCTCGTGGAGGATGACGTCAAACCCCTGAGCGTCCCGAAACCCACGGCTGTGGGTCCGCTCGAACCGGATTCGGTTCGAGACCCCGTTGTGGGCGGCGAGCACCTTCGCCCGCTCGATGAGCGGGCTGTGCTCGATGGCGACCACTTGGGCCCCGCGGGCTGCCGCCAAGCAGGCGAGCACGCCGGACCCGGTGCCCACGTCGAGCACCCGCATTCCTGGTCGAATCACCTCCGCGATCGCCTTCTGGTACACCGACATCCGCACCCCGTCGGCGAGCATCGCGTCGTGCCAGAAGATGTCGGAGAAGAACGCAGAGTTTCGCCGGGCGTAGCGGACCCTTCGAATCCAAGGATGCGCCTTCAACGCGTCGATGGCCTGCTCGATGACCCGCACGCTGCGCGCGTAAAGAGCTTCGTATCCAAAGCGCAAGTCGATTCGGGCCGGCCGCGAGTTTCTCCGCACCCCCGTCGCCCGGCGGTCACGGAAGCACCCAGACCGCGCCGGTGGCCAGACCGGCCAGGCCCAAAGTGGCGGCCACCACGACCGAGGACCGGGTTCGAGCTCCCGCCTCGCGCTTCGGGTCGTGCATGGGCACCGCCGCGCCGTCCGCTTCCCTGGTCCCGCGGCGGCCGTGGCTGGGGCAGGTTCGCAACATGACCTGCATGACTCCGCTGGCCGCCAACAGGAACGGCAGGAAAACCACGAGGCGTACCGGGCGATCGACGCCGGCGCGGAGCAAGACGATGGACAGGAGCAGACCGACCCCGAGACCAACGATTCCGATCCGGAGGCGCGCGGTCCGGCCGCCCGGCCCGAGGTTTCCGACGCATTCGCCCGCCATGACCGCAGCTTGTCCGGTTGAGCGCGCAGCTGACAAGTCTGGCCCGGGCTAGGCCAGACCCCAATGTCCTCGACGCCGCTCCTGTCGTCCCGCGCTCTTGGCTGGGCCGGACGCAAAAGCGTAGTACCCTCGGCTCCCGATGCGCGGGCTGGGACGCCTCTTCGACCTGCGCCCCGGGGAGACCTTGCTCGTCGCGCGTGCCAGCGCGCTCCTGTTTGGCCTCGTCGCCGCGCACACCCTGCTCGAGACCGCGCGCGACGCGCTCTTTCTCGGCGCGCTCCCGGTGGACCGACTGGCCGTGGTCTACGCGGTGCTGGCCATCCTTTCGATCGGCGCCAGCCGCCTGAACCGCTGGTTTCTGTCCGCGGTGGGGAGGCGGGACGGGCTCGTGCTCACGCTCCTGCTCGCCGCCTTCGGAGCGGTCCTGCACTACCTGCTCGAGCCGACCCGGGCGCTCGTCTTCGCCCTCTATGTGTTCACCGGCCTGGTCGGAGGCATCCTCGTTCTGCAATTTTGGTTTCTGGCCGGACACGCCTTCACCGTCGCCCAGGGCAAGCGGCTGTTCGGCCTGCTCGCCGCCGGTGGGGTGCTCGGCGCGGTGACCGGGGCGAGCGGCGCCGCGCTGCTGCTCGAGTGGCTCCCGGTGCGAGAGCTGCTCCCCATCGCGGCCGGCCTGTTCTTGCTCACGGCGCTGGTTGCGACCACCGAGGCCCCGGACACGGCCCTCCCTCAACCGGAGCAATCGGCCCCGGCCCCTATCGCCGGGCACCCGTACGTGCCCCGTCTGGCCGCTCTCATCGCCGTGGCGACCGCCGCGGCGCTGGCCACCGACTACCTCTTCAAGTCGGTGGCCGCCGCTTCCGTCCCGGCGGAAGAGCTCGGCGTCTTCTTCGCCCGGTTCTACGCTGGGCTCAATGGCGCCGCGCTGATCGTGCAGGTCATGTTGTCACGATGGCTGCTCCGCCGGCTCGGGGTCCTCGGCGCCGGCGTCGTGCTCCCGTTTCTGCTCGCGCTCGGCTCCGGTGCCGCCCTGCTGTTCGGAGCCGGTTTCGCCGCGCTCGCCACGAAAGCCGCGGATGGCGCCCTTCGCCACTCCCTGCACCGAGTCGCGACCGAGCTTGCTTGGCTGCCGCTGCCCGATCAGGTCCGAGCCGCGGCAAAGGGGCTCGTGGACACCTCGCTGGTTCGGGGCGCGCAAGCGGGAATGGCGGCGGCCCTGCTCGGGCTCGGCGCGCTCGAGCTCGACGGCCCGGACACGCTCGCCGGACTCATCCTCACCCTCTCGCTGGTCTGGGTTGGCCTCGGCCTGTCGCTGCGGCGCCCCTACCTCGACCTGTTTCGGTCCGCGCTCGCCCGCCGGACGGTCGAGGATCGCCCGCCGCTCGACCTCCGATCGGTCGAGGTGGTGATCGAAGCCCTGTCGAGCCGCAACCCGGCCACTTCCGTGGCGGCGATCAACCTTCTCGCCGATTCGGGCCGCACCCGCCTGCTCC
Organism: Myxococcota bacterium; assembly: GCA_036788295.1. Classification (GTDB taxonomy): domain Bacteria; phylum Myxococcota; class Kuafuiibacteriia; order Kuafuiibacteriales; family Kuafuiibacteriaceae; genus JAHQVK01. Next base: position 18,091 of record DAIQNR010000053.1, on the reverse strand, counting down.
CGGCGCTGATCTTGTACCACGAGGCGCCGGAGGTGTTGCGTCGGGCCCTGGAGGTGCTGCCCATCATCGGCCGGCGGGACTGGCCGCCGCTCGCCGAGCGGCTGCTCGACCACGAGGACGAGGCGGTTCGGGTGGCGACGGTCGCGGCGCTGGCCCGAGGCGGGGCCGCCGACCGGCTCTCGAGGGCTCGGCAGGAGCCCTCGTTCCGAGTGCGTGGGCATATCGCCTTCTGGTCGGGGAGCGAGGCGGACCTGAGCGGGCTCCTCTCGAAGACCGGATCGGACGGGGACGCCGCGCGCATCGGGCTGGCGGAGGCGATCGCCGACGCGCCCGAGCACCCGCCACCGGGGGGCGTGTCGTGGGCGGACGTCCTGCTCGAGCTCGCTGGCTCGCCGGCCGCCGAGGTGGCCCGAGCCGCGGTCGGGGCCATGAGCAAGGGCCGAGACCCCCGCTATCTCCCCTTCCTCATCGGACGGCTCGCGGTTCGAGAGGGCCGCTCCGAGGTCCGAGAGGCGATCGTCGCGCTGGGGGATCCGGCCTTCGCGGCGGTCGAGAGCGCGCTGTTCTCCGAACGAACCGATCCCAGAGTTCGTGTGCACCTCCCGAGCACGATCGCTCGGTTCGGCGACCGCAAGGCCGCCTCCGCGCTCCTCACCGCGCTCGAACGGTGCCGAGAGGGTCGAATTCGGTACAAGGCCCTGAGAGCTCTCGGATTGCTCGCCACCCAGAGCCGGCTGCGCATCGACCGCGGCCCGCTCGAGCGCCGAGCGGTCGCCGACTTGAAGGAACACTTGCGGCTGTTCGGCCTCCATTTTGCGGTCGCGGAGAGCCTCGAGCGAAAGCCCCAGTGGTGCAGCGGCCGGTTGCTCGCCGACTTGCTCGCCGACAAGCGCCAGCAGGCCCTCGCTCGGGTGTTCGCAATTCTGCAGGTTCGCTTTCCGGAAGAAGACCTGCGCGCAATCGAAGTCGCCCTGCGCACGAGCGACCGCGTTCAACGAGGCCAGGCCCAGGAGTTTCTCGACGCGCTGAGCGCCGGGGTCCGGACAGCGGAGTTCCGTCCGCTGCTGCAGCTGGCCGTGGACGAGCTCCCCGCGGAGGAGCGGGTGGCCCGGTTCGAGTCGCTGCTCGGATGGACGCTGCCTCGCGGTGCGGCCGCCATCGAGCTGCTGACGAAGGAGCCGGACCTCGCGGTGGCGTTGCTCGCTGAGCGGGTGGGATCGGAGAGCCTTCCTTCCTGCTTGGAGAAGACCTCGACCGAGGCCGGTGTGGGAGCCCAAAAGGAGGCAAGTGGATTTGCTTGATCCCACCCACGCCCAGGTCCAGCGAGAGCTGTTCATGCGCAGCTTCTTCGATGTGCCGCCTCCGCCCGAGCTCGCCGAGCTGATGGCGGCGAGGATGCAGGATCGAGTCTTCGCGCCGGGGAGCATGCTGTTCGAGCGCGGCCAGCCCCCGGGGCCGATCTTCTTCATCACCGCCGGCCGGGTGCAGCTCGAGGCCCCGGGCGCGGCGCCGTGGCTCTTCGAGGACCGCGCCTTCTTGGGCGCGATCGACGCCAACGTCGGCGAACCCCACCCTCGGAGCGCGCGGGCTCTCACTACGGTGGAGGCCATCGAAATCCATTTCGATCACTACCTGTCGCTGCTCGAAGACTTCTTCGATTTTGCTGCCGCCAGCCTCATCCAAGGGTGCGACGGGACCGCAAAGGCGGCGATGGCGCTTCCGCCCGAGAAGGTGCTGGCTCGATCGGAGGTGCGCGAACCGAGCCCGCTCCATTTCAGCTTCGACGAGCCGCTCGGCCTGGTGGAGCGACTGATCGTGCTCCGCACCGCTCGGGGTTTCGCTCGGTCCCCGGTGCAGCCCCTGGTCACGCTCGCCCAGCACGCCGAGGAGCTCCGGTTTTCACCCAGGCAATCCGTGTTGACCGCCGGCTCCAGGAACCGAGGCCTCGTCCTGGTGGCGGCCGGCACCGCTCGCGTCTACGGCAGCGCTCCACCGGTGGAAGGCGAAGTGGGTCCCGGCGAGCTGCTGCAAGGGATCGGGGCGCTGGTCCCCCGTCCGTACACGCTGAACGCAGAGGCGGCGACGGCGCTGGTCTGCTTGCGCATCGCCCACGAGGATCTCTTCGACGCCATGGAGGAGCACTTCGGGCTCGCGCGAGCGTGGTGGGCCTACATGGGGCAAGAGAACCAGCGCATCCAGTCCGCCCTGGCCGAAGGATCGTGACCGCGCCCTCGTGACCGCGGGCACGGGCGTGCATCGCGCCCCGAACTGCGGTCGTCTGGCTGGGCGATGCGAAGCCCATCATTCCCCTTGCTCGCTCTTGTCGCCGCCTGCCGGGTCGGACCGGAGGTCCCCTTCGACGACCCGGCATCGCTGCCGCGGCCGGTGGACCCGATCCCGGGCGGGGGCGTCGACGGCGCCCCGCTTGGCGAAGCGCTCACCGTCTTCGTGGTTGGGCGCGGTGACGCCCCCCTCCCGGGAGCTCGGGTCCAGGTCGGCCCCCACCGGGCAGAGACCAACGCCGAGGGCCGCGCCGAGTGGACCGACACCCGGTTCGAAGCGCCGGCCGAGGTTCACGTCACCGCACCCGGGTACGCCCACCACTCGACCTTCGGTTTGGCGAGCTCGGTGCTGACCGTGCGGCTCCACCCCACCACCGCCCAGGGTCCCGCCGAGGCCCCGGGGGTGGCGACCGTTCGGGGCGCCGTCGGCGGCTGGCACCGGCTCCCCGCCCCGAGCGCAGGCACGACTCGAGTGATCGAGGTGCTGCCGGTTGGGGCTGGCCCGATGGCCATCCTCGACCAGCCACCGCGGCCGGGTAGCGCCACGCTGGACGCCCCGAGCGGGGTCCCGATGAACATCGTCCTCGACGGCGCCCCGCCCTTCCCGGCGTGGTCGGACTACGCGCTCCGCCTCGACACGAGGGCTGCCGGGCTCGTCGCCTTCGGGTCCACGTTCGACCCGAGCCGAAACCCGCCCCTCGACACGACCCACCTCGGCCTTCGGCTCGGCCTCGAGGTCGAGGACGGAGACGCGCTCGACGGGATGGAGGTCACGCTCGGCCACGCGCTCGACCAGCGGCTCATCGCGAGCGCGGAGCCGTCCGCGCTCGAGCGAAGCGAGGTCACGTTCGCGCTCAGCTTCTCGGAGGGCTGGATGATCCCTCTCGACGTCGGACCGCTCGGCGCGCAGCTCTGGCGGACGGCCCGAGCGCCGCGGCTCGAAGGCGCGCTTGCCGACGCCGGCTATTTGGTCGCCCTCCGCCGAGAGAGCGCCGCCAAGGTTGGGGCTCTGCCCGCTAGGGAGGCGCTCGCGGTGGTCCGGACGACCCTGCTCGAGGCCGATTTCAAGGGCATCTTGCCCGTTCCAGCCGCGCCGTCTCTCGCCGGCCGGACGCTCGAGAGCCCACCGCCGATGGGGGCCGACCTCATGCGCATCCGCATCCGAGACCGCAGCGGGTCGCTTCGGTGGGAGGGGTGGATGCTCGAGCCGGTTGCGGGACCGGTCACGCTACCGGCGATGGACGAAGACCCGCTGGCCGAAGCCCAACTCGAGCTCGAGGCGAGCGCATTCGACCTCGGCCCGCACCGTCCCGAGCGCGTATCGTTCAGCCACGTCGCGCCCCGGAGCGAAGCCCACCACCGAGTGCGCCTCGATCGGTGACCCGACATTTTGGTAGGTCCGGCGCGGCTCCGCCGACGCATGGCGTTTTTTCCCGCAAGCGCTCGTCAGAGCGATGGAGTTGATGTAGCTGTAGACACGGCAGCACGGTCCCCGGGGGAGGAGGAGCAGGAGAGCATTCTCTCCCGCCGTGTCGATGGGTCCGGGGATCGCTGCCTCTTGCCACCTCGCCGTCATCTCTGACTGGCCGTCATCTCTAGGATGGGCCCTTGGCGGTATCCAGGCTATGTCGGCTGTGAGCGGGAGCAGATGCACTCGTCGTGCCGGGCGCGAAGAGGGTGGTGAACCCGTTCCGCCGTTCCCTCGAGATTTGCCTTTACAGTTAGGATGTTAGGGTGGGGAGCCGCCGCCGTCCCCACGAACGGCGGCCCCCCGGGAGATCAGGGTGGGGAGCCGCCGCCGTCCCCACGAACGGCGGCTCCCCGGGAGGAACATCATCAATCACGAGCCACCGAAGCGGACTCGACGAGGCCGGCGGGGAAGCCATGGGCCCCTTCGCCGTTGGGAACGGGCCTAGCGCCGGGCACGAATTCGCCCGGGTAGGCGCGGGTCTTCATTTCGGAGAGGTCGAGGCCCACGTGCTCTTCTTCCGCGTCCACGCGAATGCCGAGTGTCGCCCTGAGCGCGCCCCACACGATCGCGGAGACGGCCACGGTGAAGGCGCCGACTGCCGCCACCCCCAGCGCCTGAACGCCGAGCAGCGCGGCGCCTCCGCCCTGGAGCAGTCCATCGCCCACGCCGGCTTCGAACCGAGCCTCAGCGAACAATCCCACCGCGAGGGTGCCCCAGACGCCGCCCACGAGGTGCACGCTGGTCGCGCCCACCGGGTCGTCCACCTGAATCCGGTTGAACATGGACACCGCCAAGACCACCAACCCGCCGGCGACGAGTCCGATGACCACCGCCGAGGCGGCCGATACCGATGCGCAGGGAGCGGTGATGCCCACGAGTCCGCCGAGGCAGCCGTTGATCATCATCGACAGGTCGAAAGCTCGCACGCGGGGGTAGCTCGCGAGAATGGCGCCGACGATTCCGGCGAGCGAGGCGAGCAGCGTGGTGGTGGCGATGTGGGCGATGGCGCCCGGGTCGGCCCCCATGGTCGATCCAGCGTTGAATCCGAACCAACCGATCCAGAGGATGAAACCGCCGGTCGTGGCGAGCGCCATGCTGTGACCGGGGACCGGCCGGTTGCCTCCGGGACCGAACCGCCCCAGCCGCGGGCCGAGCACGATCGCCCCCACGAGCGCCGCCCAGCCCCCAACGCTGTGGACCTGGGTGCTCCCAGCGAAGTCGGCGAACCCGAGCTCGGACAGCCAGCCTCCGCCCCAGATCCAGTGCCCCGTGACGCTGTAGACGAACGCGACGAGCACCAGGGAGAACAAGACGTAGGACGAGAACTTGATCCGCTCCGCGACCGCACCGGACACGATGGACGCCGCGGCCATCGCGAAGCAGGCCTGGAAGAAGAACTTGGCCTCGAGCGGGACGCCGGCCCAGTTGAGGCTCGAAAACACCCCAGCGTAGCTCGCGTCGGTGGCTGGGCTGTTGTCGGCGCCGGTGAGGAAGAATCCGCTGGTGCCGAGGAACGGGTTGCCCTCGGCGAACATCAGCCCGAAGCCGATCGCGTAGAACGAGAGGCCGGCAAACGCGGCCACGGTGAAGTTCTTGGCGAGAATGTTCACCGCGTTCTTCGCCCGGCAGAACCCCGCCTCGAGAAGCGCGAAGCCGGCGTTCATGAAGAACACGAGCACGCCCGCCAGAACGACCCACACCGTATCGAGCGCGATCTTCAGCTCCGCGACCTTCAAGTCCGAAGCCTCGGACGCGAGCGCGTCGGAACCCACAGCCATCGCGGCGAGGCCAGCCAAGGAGCCGAGCGTCGAGACCTTGGACAGGCGAGCCCCGCAGCGTAGGGGCCGAGCGACGGGTGCGAGGACCGAAGCGGGCACGGCTCCCGTCTTTGCAGAAGCTGTGCCACGTCGTTCGCGGTCGTGCTGCGGCGCACAGAGACCCGAAATCCTACGTTTTCGTCGGTCTTTTCTGGAGAGTCCTACGGATTCGTCGTTTTTCTGCGGTGTGTCATTGCCACTCGGCTCGAAACCGCCTCCTATCGTCGCGTGGCCCTGGACGAGCTCTCGCTTCTGACGGCGCTGTCGAAACGGCTGGAGGGTCCGCTTGGTTCCCCGGAGCCGATCGACGATGTGCTCGGCGCCCTCGAGCGGGATCGGGGCTTCGAGCGGGCGGCGCTGTGGGTGCTCGACCGCTCGACCGGCGAGCTCTTGCTCGACCGCGCGCCGTCGGTGCCGGCAGCCCGGCGCCGGCGCATCAAGAGCCAGCTCGGGGAGGGGGTGGTCGGAGACGTCGCCCGCCGGGGGGAGCCCCGGTGCCACCTCCGCTGCGACGAGGTGCCGGACTTCCTCGACCGCATCCAAGAGATCCCGGAGCGGGCCCGCTGCGGTTTCGTCGCCGTCCCGGTCCGATACGGAGAAGACCTGGTCGGGGTGCTCGCCGCGGACCGCCCTCCGGGGATCGGGCGCCCGATCGGAGAGGATCTGGCCGTCCTGCTCGTGGTCGCGTCGCTGCTCGCCCCGAAGACGGCGGCGAGGCAGACCAGGCTCCACGACGGCGAGGGGGCGCCGAGCTCCCCCCGGATCCTCGGCCGCTCGAAGGCGGTGCGGACCGTGCTCGAGGCGGTCCGAACGGTCGGTCCATCGGACACGACCGCGCTCATCCTCGGAGAGAGCGGCACCGGCAAGGAGCTGGTGGCGGACGCCATCCATAGGGCGAGCCCCCGGCGGGACGGGCCGTTCGTCAAGGTCAATTGCGCCGCGCTCCCCGAGGGCGTGCTCGAGAGCGAGCTGTTCGGACACGAGGCCGGCGCCTTCACCGGGGCTCTGCGCCGCCGGGTCGGTCGGTTCGAGTCGGCCCACGGAGGCACGATCTTTCTCGACGAGGTCGGCGACCTGCCTCCCCCGACGCAGGTCGCCCTTCTTCGAATCCTCCAAGAGCGCACGCTGCAGCGGGTCGGCGCCAACGAGGAGATCACGATCGATGTGCGGGTCCTGGCCGCAACCCACCGGGATCTAACCGCGGCGAAATCCGACGGTCGATTCCGAGAAGACCTATACTATCGGCTCGATGTCTTCCCGATCCGAGTCCCAGCCCTTCGCGACCGCCGGACCGACATCCCCCTGCTCGCCGACCATTTCGTGGACAAGTACGCCCGCGCCTCGGGCAAGCGCGTCCGCCGCATCTCGAGCCGCTCCATCGATCTGCTGATGGCCTACCATTGGCCGGGAAATGTTCGCGAGCTGGAAAACTGCATGGAGCGAGCCGTTCTCCTCGCCGAGGACCAGGTGATCCACGGCAGGCACCTGCCGCCGACCCTGCAGATGGCGGACCCCGAAGAAGGTCCGGAGCGAGGCCCGCTCGAAGCGACGCTCGACGCCGTGGAGAGGGATCTGCTCGACGACGCCTTGAAGTTGGCCCGGGGCAACATGGCCGAGGCCGCCCGGCAGCTCGGATTGACCGAGCGAAAGATGGGTCTCAGGGTGAAGCGACACGGACTCGACCCCCGCCGCCACCGGCGCCCTCGATGACCGAAGGCTCACTTGCGGGCCTTCAGCCGCCGGGTCTCGGCCTCGACCTCCTCGAGCTCGGTTTTCCACGTCGGCGGACCGTCGTGAATCCGGTCGAGCGCGGCCGCGAGCCCTTTGAGCGCGTCACGGAGGCGCTCCGCGCTGGCGAAGCGTCGGTCCAAGGAGAGCTGAAACCCCCGCGTGAACAGTTCATCGGCTTCGCCGGGGAGCTCCGGCCGGAGGGCGCGGACGGACGGGGGACCGGTCGCGATCTCGGCGAGCAGCGCCGCCGGTTGCTCGGCGCCGAACGGCAGGCGCCCGACGAGCCCATAGTGAAGAACGACGCAGGTCGCCCAGAGATCGGCTCGCCCATCGACCACGTCTCCGACGAGCTGCTCCGGGCTCATGTACCAGGGGGTGCCGATGATCGCCCCGACCCGGGTGAGGCCCGATCCACCGCCCTCCGTCGCCCGCACCACGCCGAAATCGAGCAGCTTCGTCCGGACCTGGCCGCCCACCCCTCGGGCCAAGAAGATGTTCGCGGGCTTCACGTCCCGGTGCACGAAGCCGGCGGCGTGCGCCGCTGCCAGCGCATCGACCAGCTCGAGCAGCACCGCGACCAAGCGCCGGGGCGGGACGGCCCGCCGCTGGATCGCTTGCGCCAGGTCTTCGCCTTCGAGCAGCTCGAACACGAGGAACGACGCCCCCTGCCCGTCCATGCCCGCGTCGAGCACCTCGACGATGCCCGGATGCCCGAGGCTTCCCACCGCCCGGGCCTCCCGAACGAACCGCTCCTGCTGGCTCGGGTGCTGGGCGAGATGGGGATGGATGCGCTTGAGCGCCGCCAATCGGCCGGTCACGAGGTGGCGGGCGGAGAACACCGCGCCCATTCCGCCCACCCCGAGCACCGCCTCGAGCCGGTAGCGGCCGGCCACCTCTTGTCCCACCTGCAGCTCGGCCGCGGCCCTCAGCGACGCCAGCACCCCCAAATCCTACCGAAGCGGCAGGGCCTCTGCACCCTCCCGGTCACCTGTATCGCCCCAATCGGCCCATCAGCCGAGGTCGTCGAGCATGGCCGCCGTCACCTCGGCGAACCGGCCCGGCACCGGAGGGACGAGCCGGGGACCGGCCAGCTGGTGGGCGAGGCGCCCGAGGTCCACGCGCTCGCCTTCGCGAAAGAGGCCGTCCCGGCGGTCGAGCACCTCGACCACCGGGCGCAGTCCGAGCTCGGGGTGGGGCTCCACCACCTTCACCACCTCCCCCGTGCTCAACCAGCCGGTGCTGCCGGCCGGCGCCGCGTCGAGCAGCCGGGCGAAGCGCTCGAAGAGATAGGAATTCAGCCGGTCATCGAGGTGGCGCAGCATCCAAGCGACCGCCCCCCGCCGGCCATCGGGGCTGCGAAACCGGACGAGGCTGCGCAGACCGTCGAAGGCGTCGGCGATCCGGGTCAGCTCGAGCGCGAGCAGCGGCGGCGCTTCGGGATCGGGCGGCCGGTGGTGCCCGAAGGCGACCGCGACCGCCGCCGGCGAGCCGCTCGGCAGGAGCAGCCGAGCCCCTTCGACGGCGTGGCGATCGAGCAGCACCCGTTCGGCAGGGAGGAGCGGCCCCCGCTTCGCCGTGATCGCTTCAGGAACCCTCGCCTTGCCGATGTCGTGGGTGAGCGCCGCCGTGGCCACCGCCTCCACCTCCGGTTCGGCGAGGCCGAGAGCGCGCGCCTGCGCCCCGGCGACGCAAGCGACGTTGACCGAGTGTACGAGCAAGAAGTCGCCCCGGCCCCTGAGGGCAGCGAGCGCGGACAGCGGTGCGCTCTCGTTCATCACGAGGTCGAGAACGGTCTTCGCGACCGCTTCGACCGCACCGGTCGAAGGCGCGGCCCCAGCTCGAGCTCGTTCGAACACCGCCCCGAGGTCGTGGGTGGCCTGCCAAACGGTCGAACGCGCGTCGCCCGGCGCCTCCTTCCACTTCAGATGGCCGGCCACGACGCTCGTGACCCCGCGCTCCGACAGCCACTCCGCCGGCGGCCTGTCCACATCCTCCGGATCGCTCGTGAGCAGCTCGAGGAGCGCCTCGAGCTCGAAGGCGCGGACCTCCGGATCGACGCGGAGCACGTCGATCCCGAGCCGCTCGAGACGGCTGGCCAGCTCCGACAGCGCAGCCGGAGCGGGCACGACCGGACCGCCGTCGAGAGCCACCCGTCCGTGCACCAAGCCGAGCGTGAGCTCCCGGCCCAAGGCACGCAGGCTCTCCTGCAGAGCGGCGAGGAGTCGCTCGGCCTGCGATGAGCCCGGCGCGTAGAGCCGGCGGCCGCGCAGGGCTCCTGCGAGCCGGCGGGCGAGCTCGAGCCGAAGGTCGGGGCGGGAGCTCACCGGAGCTGCTCTTCGGAGAGCCGCCGCCGAGCCGCTGACCGAACCGCCCGGTGGGCGCTGTTCGCCGCTGCCCGTAGGGCCTCCCGGGCCTCGGGGGAGGGGTGCTCGGTGAGGGCTCGCGCCGCCGCGTCCCGCATGGCGTCGGCCGCCTCGCCCCGACCGCCCCGGTCGAGCAGGCGGGCCAGCACCCCGGCCGCTTGCTGCGACCGACATCGGCCGAGCGCGGCGACTGCGGCGACCTGCAGCTCGAGCACGTCGTCCGGATGGCCGAGCGCCGCCGACGCGCCGCCCGGCCCCGTCCAGCCGGCGGCGTGGGCGAGCGCCGGCACCCCGGCGGCGCCCACCCGGGCCAGAAGGCGGAGCACCGCCGGCTTCTCGGCCCTGGGCCGCTCGGCGAGCGCGGCGCGGCACAGCGCGACTCCCTTCGCTTCGTCCCGGCGGACGGCCGCTTCGAGCAGCGCTTCGACCTTCGACGGGTTCGGCTTCTCTCCGAGCTCACCGAGCAGCTTCGGATGGACCCACCGCTCGATACCAGAGAGCGCGGCCACCAAGGCCGCGCGCCGATTCGGAGGAGCGCCGTCCATTGCAAGCAGCGCGACCCGTCCCAACGTGAGCGGCTCGAGGTCGGCGGCCTCGAGCAGAAAACGCTGTCGGCCCCAGCTCGGAGCCCATGTGGGCAGCAACGGGGCAAACTCGGGGTCGGTGGCGGCCCGGCGAGCGGCCGCAGTCAGCAACCGGGCCACCCCCTCGATGTCCCCATCCGCCTCGAGCCGGTCGAGCTCCTCGCCGATCCGCTCGAACAGCCCCCGGTCGAGCGGAGCCCCGTCTTCGATCACGGCGGCCAGGACTTCGGCCAGCGCGCGCCGGGAGGCCCGGTCGTCGCGGGCATGCAGGATCTCCTGCCCATCGAAGGGAGCGCCTTCGAAAGCCATCCTTCGCCGGGCGCTCTTCATCAAGCCGGGCTCTGCGTCGCTCGCGGTCAGCTCGAGCCACCCGCGCCGTTCGTCTTCGAGCGTCCGCGCCTCGAGCGCTTGCCAAACGAGGCCGTCCACCGGCCGAACGACGGCCCGGTCCACTTGCGACAGCAGCCGCTTTCGGTCCCGCTCGAGCGGATGGAGCCGAGCCAACAGCCGACCGACGGCGGCCACCGTTGGGTCGTCCACCGCCCCGGCGAGCGACCCGGCGACCGCCTCCACCAGAGCAGCCTCCGGGAGGCGACCGATGAGGTCCCCGGCCGCGTCCTCGGACAGCTTCCGCAGCAGCGCGAAGCGAGCATCGGGGGCGAGGCGCACCAAGGCGGCCGAAAGCGTGTCCGCAGCGGCGGCGAGCCCCTCCGGGCCCACCTCGGCCCGGTGAAGAGCGTAGGCCTTCGCGCCGGCCTCCGCCGCCGCCTCCGGTTCGAAGCCGACGAGGCCCTCGAGGAACGACCCGAGGTCGTCGGCGGTCGCGACGTCCGCGAGCCGCACCTCGACCTGAAGACCAGGGCCCCCCCGAAACCGGAGCAGCGCCTCGAGCGCGCGCCGCAGGACGGGATCCTGCGCCATCGCCTCGGGCAGATCGAGGGCCTCGCCGGCGAAGAGGCGGCGACAATCGAGCGGCACCGCGAGCAGCCCGGACGCACCAGCGAGCCGGTGGGCCATCCCCCCGGCGGCGATGAGCCGGTCGGGGGACTCCGCCCACAGCTCGAGCAATCGACCGACCTCGGCCGGGCGCACCGGAGGAGTGATCTGGATGGCGAGCACCTCCGCCTCGAAGAGGCGCGACGCGAGCGCCGCCGCCCCCGGCCCACCGAGCGCGGGCCCGTCGGCGTCGATCAGCAGGCGGTCACCGGCGGTGGCGATGAGGAGCGAGGACCGACCTGCGAGCGCCGCGGTGATCGCCTCCGCCGCTTCGCTCCGAGCGGAGAGGAACACCGGGTGTTCCCGGTCGTAGTAGCCCATGGCCCGAACCGCTCGGGCCATCGCCTCCACCCAGTCGCAGGAGGACGCAGGTGCCACCGCAGGGAAAAGTAGCACCGCGGGCTGTTCGGATCACACCGCATTCATGGCGTGAAAGCCGGCATCGACGAAGACGATGTCGCCGGTGATCCCCCGGGCCAGGGGCGAGCACAAAAAGAGGCTGGCGTCCGCCACCTCCGAGGCGTCGATCGGCCGCCGGAGCGGGCTGCGCTCGGCGCTCCTCGCGATCATCTCGTCGATGGACCCGATGCTCTTGGCCGCCCTCGACGCGAAGGCCCCCGGGCTCACGATGTTGACCCGCACCCCGTGCTCCCCGGCGAACCAGGCCAAGGAGCGAGCGTCGCACTCGAGCGCCGCCTTCGCCGAGGCCATGCCGCCCCCGTAGCCCGGGGTCGCCCGCTGCGAGGCGAGGTAGCTGAGGCCCACCACCGCACCGTCGCGCCCGACCATGCGGGGGAGTGCGGTTCGAACCAGAGCCACGAGCGAGTAGCTGCTCGCGGACATGGCCTGCAGGTAGGCTTGCCGGCTCACGTCGATGTGGGGCCGCTGGATCTCGGGAGAGAACGCCACCGAGTGGATGAGGATGTCGAGTCCTTCGCCCCCGATCAGCTCGTCGTAGGCCCGAAACGCGCCCTCGACGCTCGCGTCCACGCCGGCGTAGCCTTTCGCCGTCTGAAGCTCCTCGGGGATGTCTTCGGCCCGGTCGTACAGGACGTCGCACGCGATGAGGCCCTTCGGCGCGAGCTCGCCGGAGACGCCGTACGGCAGCGCCCGCGACTCGGCGTATTTCGGTCCGGAGAGAAAGCGCCCAACGATGCTCAGCACCCGCGGGTGGCACGCCAGGTAGACGTCGGCGCCGGCCGCCTGCAGCGCCTTGGCGATCGCCCACGCAAAACCACCGTCGTCGGAGACCCCGGTGACGAACGCCCGCTTCCCAGAGAGATCGAGAATGCCCACGGCGGGAGGGTTCCCACGCCGGCGCCGCCTGGGCAAGCCGACGCCGCTTGCTCGCCCCGGTGCGATGGGTGTCCATGACCAAGTGGCCTCCTCGTTTTCACCCTCGGGCGTGCTCACCTTGACCTCGGACCTCGGATCCGCAGGGCCCTACGTCGGGGTGATGCAAGGGGTCATGCTCTCCCGGCATCCCGCCGCCCGCATCGTCCACCTGCACCACCAAATCGAAGTCCACTGGCCGGCAGAGGCCGGTTTTTGGCTCGAGAGGGCGTTTTCGTTCTTTCCGGTCGGCACCGTGCACGTCGCCGCGGTCGAATCGGGGCTCGGCACGGATCGACCCGGCTTGGTGGTGACGCTCGACGGCCACGCTTTCGTCGGCCCGGACAACGGCCTGCTCGCTCCGCTCGCCGAGCGCGACGGGGCTCTCACCTACCTCGTGACCGCCGCGACCCTGCGGACGCTCGGCGTGCCCTCGGTCGCCCCCACGTTTCGGGGCCGAGACGTGTACGCGCCCATCGGTGGGGCACTGGCGGCCGGGACCCTCGACCCCACCGAGGTCGGGCCGAGGACCACGGACTGGGCTCCGAGCCTGCTCGACCGGCCGGAGCCGAAGGGCGCGGAGGTCGTGGGCGGAGTGGTGGTCAGCATCGACGCCTTCGGCAACCTCATCACCAACATCGAGGCGGCCCTGGTCGAGCGCCTCGCCCCAGCCGAGGTCGTCATCGGGGGACGAAACTTGCCCGTCGCCCGCCGGTACGAAGAAAAGCCCCCCGGAGAGCTGCTCGCCGTGGTGAACGGATTCGGGGTGGTCGAGGTTGCCCGGGCCCAGCAGAGCGCGGCCGACCTGCTCGGAGTGGGGCGCGGCGCCCCCGTGCGCGTCCGGCGCCGGCTCGCTCGGCCCTGAACCCATCATCCCCCGAGAAACATCGCCGCCACCTCGCGGCGGTGGGGCCGATCCCGGTGCTCGAACAGATAGATACCCTGCCAGGTCCCGAGGGCAAGCGCGCCCGCGGAGACGGGGATGGTGACGCTCACGGGCAGCAGGCTGGCCTTGATGTGGGCCGGCATGTCGTCCGGCCCTTCCGCCCGGTGCCGGATCCACCCCATATCCGGTGCGTCGGCCGGCGGCACGAGGCGTCGAAAGAAGGCCTCGAGGTCGAAGCGCACGTCCGGATCGGCGTTCTCCTGAACGAGCAGGCTCGCCGACGTGTGGCGCACGAACAGGACGAGCGCGCCTTCGCCTCGTTCCCGCACGAACGCCCGCGCATCGCCGGTCAGCTCGTACAGCCCCGGACCCCTGGTCTGTATGGTGAAGGTGCCGTGCATGGCCGGCCCCACCGTAGGATCCTGCGCGCCCCAACTCCAAGGCGCGGGATGGGCCGTGCGGACCTCAGCTCGGAGGCGGCGCTCCATCCGGGGGCTTTCCTCTTGGGCCGGGGGGCGTCACCGTGAGCCGAGCCTTCATCTTCCGGAACGTCCTCGGTCCGATGCCTCGGACCCGCATCACTTCGGTCACCCTTCGAAACGGCCGGCGGGCCCGGAGGTGGAGGATCGCCTCGGCCCGGCTCGGGCCCACCCCGGGCAAGGTGACCAGCTCCGCGACCGAGGCGTGGTTCAGATCGACCACCGCGGTGGACGTTCGAACCGGGGCGGCGGACAGGACCAAGCACAACAACGCGCTCCACATGACGGGCGGAGGCATTGCGAAGCGCGTGCCCGCCCATCAGGCCACGGCGTCCACCACGAGCGGGTCCGATTTTCGGAATCGGTCCCGGACCGCCGCCGCACCAACCGCGAAATTCGCAGCCCGGCAGCGGAACGCGCGGGCCGAAATTCGCGACGCGCAGGCCGAAATTCGCGGCGCG
>DAIQNR010000053.1:0-3589 GCA_036788295.1 Myxococcota bacterium | reverse complement strand
AGGCCGAAATTCGCGGCGCGCAGGCCAAAATTCGCGGCGCGCAGGCCAAAATTCGCGACGCGCAGCCCAGAGTTCGCGGCGCGCAGACCGAAATTCGTGACACGCAACGCCGATTTCGTAGCACGCGGGCGAAGTTGCCGGCGCGGCGGTCAGCCAACCGGAACTCGAAGGACCGCGCTATGCGAGCAGCCGAACCGAAGGAGGGTCAGCCAACCCCGCGCTGGTCGAGCATCCGGTTGAAGGCGGCGGTCACCCGGCGCAGCTCGGGCGGCCCTCGCTCCGACGCCCTCCGATGGACCTCGCCGGCCTCGGCCGCGACCGCGACCGCCTCGAGCTCGGCCAGAGGCTGGAGCACCCGGGCGTCGAGCCGACCCGAAAACCACAGGCTGGCCGCAACCAGCGCGAGGCCGAGCAGGGCCGCTCCCCAAGCGCCCGCAGCGCCGAGCCGGCGGGCCTCCTCGTCGGCCTCGACCATGGCGCGACGGTTCACCGCCGCCAGCGCCCGGATCTGTTCGATCAGGCGGACCCGCTCCGACGAACGCGCGTCGGCGGAGAGCGCGGACCGCCATCGCTGCTCGATGGACACGAGCAGCGGCTGCTCGCCCGGCTCCGAGTACCGGGCCTGCGCCGCGACGACGGCGGCGCCGAACCTCTCCTCGACCTCATCGGGCTCGAGGCCCGGGTCCGCGAGCACCGCGAGCATCTCTTCGGCCGCGACCAGCGTCGGCACGTTGTCGGCCACGATCCCGTGAATGGCGGGACGCATCCGGTCGAAGAGGCCGACGGCGCCGAACACCACGAGGACCACCGCCGCTCGAAACAGGCTCCCGAACAGCCCGAGCTCCCTCGCAAGCCTCAACCGAGCTTCTCCAGCATCGCCTCGACCGCGCCCTTCTTGGCGGCGAGGACGACCACCTCCCCCGGCCCGATGATCGCGTCCGGCTCGGCGAGGCGCAGATGGCCCCGCTCCTCGGTCGCGTCGTGGACCGCCACCACGTGGACCTGGTGGACACCGAGGAGGTCCAGCTCCCTCAAAGTCGGGCCCGACAAGGCCGCGGGGGCCGCGATCTCGGTGATGACCAGCTCCGCGCCGAGCGGGACCTGGTCGATCACGCCCGAGAAGGCGATCCGACCGGCGAGCGTGCGACCGAAGTTGTGCTCGGGGTTCACCACCTCATGGGCCCCGACGAGGCGAAGGATTCGCTCGTGGACCCGGTCGTAGGCCCGGGCGATGAGCCGCGGGGCCCCGAGCTGGCGCAGCAGAGCGGTGCACACGATCGACGCGTCCCGGGAGTCCTCCCCGATCGCCGACACGCACACATCTCGCTGACCAGGGTGGACTTCCGCGAGCGCGCTCTCGTCGGTGGCGTCGAAGCAGAGGACCTCCTCGAGCGCCTCGGCGGCGGCATCGACTCGCTCCTCGTCGATGTCCACCCCGATGACCTCGACCCCACGGAGCGACAGCTCCCGGGCGAGCGCCATCCCGAACATCCCCAGACCGATGACGAGCGCTTGCTTCACCGCTTCATCCTACCGGGAGTTCCGCTTTGGGGTAACGCCAGCTGGGGGTCCGCCGCTCGGCGACGAAGACGAACAGCGCGGTCACCGGGCCGAGCCGGCCCACGAACATGCCGAGCGCGACGAGCACCTTACCGACCGCGTCGAGCTGCCCGGTGCCGCCGACGCTCAGACCGGTCGTGGCGAGCGCCGACGCCGCCTCGAAGAGCGCCGCCAGCGGAGCGATCGCCTGGGTGAGCAGCAGCGCGATCCACAGGCCGAAGACGCTGCCCAATCCGAGCAGGAGGATCGCCACCGCTCGATAGAACGTGCGGTGGCCGACCGCGCGACCCCCGACCACCGCTTCGGGGCGACCGCGCAGCGCCGCGGCCACCGACAGCAGCAAGACGGCGAACGTGACCGTCTTGATGCCGCCCGCGGTCGAGCCGGGCGCGCCTCCGATGAACATGAAGGGGAGCATGAGGGCCTGCGTCGCTGGCCGAAGCTCGTCGAACGGCACCGAATTGAACCCCGCGGTACGCAAGCTGACCGACTGAAACAGCGCGTTGTGGAGCCGGTCGAGCCACGGCAGCCCCGACAGCGCGCCCGTCCACTCGCTGGCCGCAAACAGCGCCATGCCCGCCACGGTGAGCCAAAGCGACATCCAGAGCGCGATCCGCACCGGTAGCGCCGTCTTCTTCCCTGCTCTCCCGAACCAAGCGACCACCACCACTGGACCGAGCGCGCCGACGAAGATGATGGCGGCGGTGACGAGCGTGACGAACGGGTCCCGCTGGTAGGCGACCAGGCTGTCCGCCTGAAGAGCGAAACCTGCGTTGCAGAACGCGCTGACCGCGGTGAAGAGACCTCGCCACACCGCGACCCCGAGCGGGTCACCGTGGGAGGCGGCGAAGCGAGCAGACAAAAGAAGCGCCCCGAGCCCCTCGGTGATCAGGGTGACGGCGAAGACCGCGCGAACCGCCCGCAGCGGGTCGAGGCCGGGCCACACCATGAACACCTCGGAGAGCGCCTTCTCGTGGCGAATGCTCGGCCGGCGACCGAGCAGCGACAGCGCCGCGGTGCTGAAGGCCATGATCCCGAGGCCGCCGACCTGTATGAGCCCGAGCAACACAACCTGCCCAAATAGGCTGAGGTCGGCGCCGGTGTCCTTGACCGAAAGCCCGGTGACGCACACCGCGCTCACCGCGGTGAACCAGGCGTCGAGCGGCGCCACCGCGGTCCCCGACGCGGACACCGGGAGCGCGAGCAGCAGCGAGCCGACGGCGATGGCGCCGCCGAAGCTCGTCGCGAGGGCGAGCGCCGGCCGACTCGCGGCGGCCTCTGCCACCCCGGCCAGCGGGCCGAGCGAGCGCCGCCTCCACCCATCGATCGAAAGCGGTAGAGCGGCGGCGCCGAGCCACGCCAGCTCGAGGACGGACGGGGCGAGAACACCGCCGAGGACAAGCCCGGTGGCGGCGAGGGTAGAGGGCCCCCCGAGCTGCACGAGAGCCCGAAACGACAGCGCCAGCGTAAACGCAGCCGTCGCCGCGAACGACAGCAGGATCGCCGGACCCGGAGCTGGCGTGAATGCGGACGCGAGCCCGATCGCTGCCGCCGGACCGATTGCGCCCCAGACCACGAGCGTGTCCGGGTCAGCAGAATCGAGCCCGCCCCTGCGCGCCGGTCGGCTCCGCCACGCCCCCACGGTGAGGCTGAGCAGCCCGAGCGCAAAGCACCAGCCGGGCCGCTCGACGAGGCTCGGCCCGAGGGCCACCGCCGCCGCCAGCGCCGCGCCGAACAGCCACCGGTGGGGACGATGGCCCCTGCCCTGCGCCAGCGCCGCGGCTCCGATCAGCGCCGAGGCGAGCAGCAAGCCGAGCAGCGCGCGCAACCCAGGCTGGGGCTCGAGCAGCGCGGCGGAGGGCGCAGAGGCGGCGAGCGCGCCCAACAGCCCCGACCGAAACCGCCGGACCCGGCGGGCCCACGCTAGGTCGGCCCGCTCCGCCGGCCCGGGTTCGGGTTCGCGCTGCGAACCGTTCGGCAAACCCACCGAGTCACCCTAGAGCACCGATCGGGCTGGACCAACGCCCCA
>DAIQNR010000052.1:0-42628 GCA_036788295.1 Myxococcota bacterium | reverse complement strand
GGTGGTCAAGGATCGCCGCCGGGGCACGCTGGTCATGGCCGACGAGAAGCTCTGAGCTGCATCGAGTTTCGTGACCACCGCGAGGTGCGGGTCGGTTCGGATTCGGGTCCGTTTGGGTCTCGGGCCGACGTGGGTTTCCAACTTCAGTTCGCGGGAAGCGGGCCCCAAATCCGGCTGCGCAGCGGCTCCGTGTTCATCTCATCCCAGAAGAAGCGGGCGATGGTCTCGATGTTGTTGCGAATCTCCGGCCTCGGGATCCACTCCGGCGCTTCGTACCCGGGGGGAGGGAGCGATTGCGCGAGCGCCATGTAGTGGATGAGCCCGACCAGATAGAACCACTCCGCTCGGAAGTGGGGGGCGCCGTCCCACCCGAAATCGAGGGGCTCGATCCCGTTGGCTTCGGCGTCGAGCGGGGCGCCAGGTCGCAGCGCGCGGGCCAGGAGCCGGTTGACCGGAATGAGGTAGACGTCGGGCGTCGGGCGGGCGCGGTTGATCTGGTCCTGGATCACCTCCTGCATCGCTCCGAAGCGCTCGGCCCCGCGGCCTCCTCGGGTGGTCTGGGTGTCGTTGATCCAGTCCGACCAGGTCGCGATTTGAGGCTCACCCTCGCCAGTAAAGATGCCTGGCGGCACCTCGTACCACCACAGCTTCGAGTTCGGGCTCTGGGCCCGAGCCACCTGGAACAGCGTGTTCGTGTCTCCGGGGAACTGGTCTTGGTAGACCCACTCGATCCACGGGCACATCGTCTGCCTCGGCCCCCTACAGTTGTTGGCGTCGACCTCGATGACGAAGTTGTTGGGGACGGTTACATAGTGGGTCCAGCGATTCGAGCCGAAGCCTCCATCGCACTGGGGCAAGTGGCGGTGACCGCCCTGCTCGTCGATGCTTCGGGCGGTCGGAGGTGATCCGTAGGCGGCTTGGACGCGCTGGAGCGAAGGGCCGGACGTCGGGTAACGGCCGTCCGAGCAACAGTCGAAGTTGGCGGCGCCGGCCGCGTGGCACAAACCCGTGCCCGCCGAGCGACGGTCATCGGCCGGCACCGAGCCTTCAGGGTACGGCCAAGAGGTCAGCGAGTGGCCGAAGAAGAACGTGCGCATCGCCGCTCCCCCCGCATCGCTGATCACGCGGTCGATAACGCCCGCGTCGGCCCGTGGCGCCACCCCGGAATCGGTCCGTGGCTCGTTCCCCGCATCGACTGGGCCAGCCTGACCCCCCCCGTCCATCGGCGGGAAGCCTCCGTCGGGCGCGGGCGACGGCCCCGAGGTGCTCGGCGTGGAGCCGCACCCGAAGCCGAGAACGGCGAGAAAACCAACGAAGACCCTCGAAATCACCTTGGCCTCGCAATGTTCGAGGTCACCGACGCACACATGACGGGGAGGATGCGGACTCGCTGGCGGCCTGTCAAACACCATGGGAATCGGTCAGGGAAGTGGCCCCCAAATTCGGCTTCGCAGCGGCGCCCGGTTCATCTCGGCCCAAAAGAAGCCGACGATCGCCGTGATGTTGGTACGAATCTCGGCCCGAGCGATCCAGGTAGGCGCGGTGTAGCCGGGAGGTAGGGGCGATTGGGTGAACGCCATGTAGTGGATCAGCCCGACGAGGTAGAACCACTCCGCTCGGTAGTGCGGCGCGCCGTCCCAACCGAAGTCGAGCGGCGCGATGTTGTACACGGTCGCATCGAGCGGGGCTCCAGGCCTCAGAATCCGGGCGAGCAAGCGGTTGATCGGTACCAGGTAGACGTCGGGTGAGGGGCGCTGCCGGTTGATGGCGTCCTGGATGGCCTCCTGCAGGACCCCGAAGCGCTCCGCTCCGCGTCCACCCCTGGTCACCTGGGTATCGTTGATCCAGTCCGACCAGGTAGCGATTTGGGGCTCCCCCACCCCAGTGAACAATCCTGGAGGCACTTCGTACCACCACAGCCGAGCGCTCGGGCTCTGATTGAGCGCCGCATTGAAGAGCGTGTTGGCGTCCCCTGGGAAGAGGCTCTGATCCACCCAGTCGATCCAGGGACACATGGACTGACCGGGGCCTCGGCAGCTCGTCACGTCTACGTTGAGCAGGAAGTTGTTGGGGACCGTGACGTAGTGGGTCCACTGGTTCGATCCGAACCCGCCCGCACACATGGGAACGTGACGGTGGGCGCCCTGGGTGTCGATGGAGGCTGGGGTTGGGGGTTGGCCGTAGGCGGCCTGGACTCGGCGAAGCGACGGGCCCGAGGTGGGGTAGCGCCCGTCCGAGCAGCAGACGAAGTTGGCCGCGCCGGCGGCGTGGCAGAGTCCTGTTCCGGCCGACCGACGGTTGTCAGGGGGCGCGGAAGCCTCCGCGTACGGCCAAGAGGTGAGCGAGTGCCCAAAGAAGAAGGTTCGCAAGGGGGCGCCTCCAGCGTCAACGATGACCCCGCCGTCCCCCGGGCCTAGGTCCGCCGCCGAGCCGCCGTCCGATGGGCCTCCGGCGTCGGATGGACCGCCGGCGTCGAGACCGCCGGCATCGTACGAGAGGTTGGCGTCCGAGCCGCCGGCATCGAACCCCTCTCCCGCGTCGGCATCGCCGACATCAGGGGCCCCGGCGTCAGGGGCAAAACCGGCGTCAGGTGGGAACCCGGTATCAGGCGGGAACCCGGTATCGGGAAATCCGCCCGAATCGGCGGGGAACCCCGAATCGGCGGGGACCCCGGTGTCCAGGGGTAGCCCCGAATCGGCGGGGACCCCGGTGTCCAGGGGTAGCCCCGAATCTTCGGGGACCCCGGTGTCCAGGGGTAGCCCCGAATCGGCGGGGACTCCGGTGTCGAGGGGTAGCCCCGAATCGGCAGGGACTCCGGTGTCCAGGGGGAGCCCCGAATCGGCGGGGACCCCGGTGTCCAGGGGTACGCCCGAATCGAGAGGGACTCCCGTGTCGGCCGCGCCGCTGTCGCGGCCGATCTCCGGGTCCAAACCGTCGGTCGTGCCGATGTCCGCGAGGTCGAGGTTCGAGACGGGACTCGGGCGGATGGTCCCCGGCTCGCACGCGCTCGCACCGAACGCGGCGAGCCAAATGCCGGTTGCGGAACCCAAGAACCGCAATCTTCGTTTCCGGGGCTGACTCATTTCAGTATTGCCGCCGGTGGTCATGATTGTGCGTATGCAGTCCGGCGATCGGCGCTGTCAAACCTCCCTTCGTCGAGCCTTGTCAAAGAGCCTTCCAGCGCGACCACTCTGCTTCGTACACCCGGACCAGGAGCTGGTTGTCGAGCCGGTTTACGCCCACGGGCTCGGACGCCATGTCGGCCGGAAACACGAAGGCGGCGGCGAGAGTGCCGTCGTTCAGGTAGGAAAGCGGCCCGGTCCGGGGCGACAGCCGAGCAGGAGGATCGAAAGGGCCCCTCGCCGCGAGAAAGTATCCCCACTCGCCGAAGGACGGCACCGCGACATGGTAGGGGTGGACGAACCATCCGGCCGCCTCCAGCGTGTCGCGAACGCACCAGAACGATCGGCGGGCGTACATCGGGGAGGTCGATTGCACCGCGATTCGTCCCCCGGGGGCGAGCGCGGTGGCCACCAATCGATAGAAGCGGGTGGTGTACAGCTTACCGAGCGCGAAGCTGTTGGGGTCGGGAAAATCGATGAGCACGAGGTCGAATTCGAGCTCGCCTCGGCGGTCCTCGAGCCAGATCATGGCGTCGGCGTTCACCACCGAGACCCGCGGCTCCGACAGCGCCCCCCGATTTTGGGCCACGAACAGCGGATGCTCGGCGGCGAGCCGGGTGATCGCTGGGTCGAGATCGACCACGGTCACCGACGACACATCCGGGTCGCGGAGGACCTCCCGCACCGCGAGCCCATCCCCGCCCCCGAGGACCAGGACCCGTTTCGCCGGTCCTAGGGCGAGGGCGGGGTGGACGAGCGCCTCGTGGTAGCGGTGCTCGTCGTGGCTCGTGAACTGCAAGTGACCGTTCAGGTAGAGCTGAAAGCCCCCGCGGCCCCGGGTGATCACGATCCTCTGGTAGGGGGTGGTCTCGGCGTGGACGACCGGCTCGGCGTACATCTGGTCTTCGACGAGGGTCGTGAGCTGCTCGCTGGCGACGAGGCCACCGAGCAGCACCGCGAGCGTGAGCCCGGCCTGCGCGCGAAGAAACCAGGCCACCCGGGGGCGGGCAAACGCGTCCCGCAGCAGCATCGTGCACCACAAACCCACCAACGCGTTCAGGATGCCCACCGCGAAGCTCGCTCGGACCAGCCCGAGCTTCGGCATCAACAGCAGCGGGAACGCGAGCGCGGCGACGAGCGCGCCGAGGTAGTCGAAGGTCAGCACCCTGGAGACGAGATCCTTGAGGTCGTAGCGATCCTTCAGAATCCGCATCAGCAGCGGGATCTCGAGCCCGACGAGCGCCCCGATGACCAGCACCTCCCCGTAGAGAAACAGCGGGAACCAGGCGGTGCGAGCGAACGCGAGGAACAGCACGGCCGCCGAGGTCCCGCCCACCAGCGCCACGGCGATCTCGACCTCGACGAAGCGGGCGGCTACGTCCTTCGTCACGAAGCTCGACAGCCACGCTCCCACCCCCATCGCGAATAGATACACTCCGATGACGGTGGAGAACTGCGTGACCGAGTCTCCGAGCACGTAGGACGCGAGCGTCCCGGCGAGAAGCTCGTAGACGAGGCCGCATGTCCCGATGGCGAGCGCGGTGAACAAGAGCGCCGCCGCCGGCGGCGGTGGGCGGCGGCGAACGGGCAGGACGATCCGCTCCGCCGACCCTTCGGTCGGCGGCGGGGGCTCGATGGGGGAGCTCATGCGCCGATGGCGGAGGCGATGATGATGCTCAGCCCAATGACCACCGAGCCGAGCACGATACCGACCGCCACGTTGTCGTCCTCTGCGAGCTCCTTCCTGAGGGAGAATGGAGAGATTCGCTCCATGAATAGAAAGGCCAAGGCGAAGATGCCCACACCGATGAGCGAGTAGACCACGGAGGCCACCATGTGACCCTGCTGCGTTTCCCAGAACACTTCATTTCCCTCCTCGGTAGCCGGAGCCCCAGAAGAACACCCCGCCTCCGCCTCCGCCTCCGGACCGTCCGGAGGCGGCAGAGGGACGCGAGTCCATCGAGCCGAAGATCACCGTGCCCCGTTGCTCGATGGCCAGGTAGCCAACGAGGAGGGCCACGCCCACGAACCCATTCAGATAGCTCAAAGTTACTCCGAAAGGTCGCTTTCGCTCCACCGACGCTTCTCGAATCCGAAGAACCGAAAAGCGCCGATGACAGGCAGAATCCACAGGAGCGCGGCCGCCCCAAACAGGTGGCTCCCGATGAATACGTCATGCAGCACCCGCACCTGAATGGCGCTCGGGGCCCCCCCGCTCGGACCGAACCAGACCGGAGCGAGGGTGAGTTGGTAGGTGCCGGCGGGCACCTGGCCCAGGTAGACCGCTCGTTTGCGGGACGCGGGATCGAGCTGGATCGCGACCTTTCGCTCAGAACCACGCTCGGAGGGCCGAAGTTGACCGCTCAGAAACAAGGTCCCCCCGCGGGCGTTGCCCTCCACCGTGATGGCGAGGTTTCCGTCGCGGGGCACGTCCACCGCGATGGGAGGCAGCGCCTCGCCGTCGATCTCGAACGGCTTCTTCGCCCCTGCTTTTTCCGCGAACGATGCAAACACCTGCCCGACTTCGGACTCCTTTGCGATCAGGGCTCGCCCGCCGCCGAGCGCCAGCAGCGCGGCGGTCAAGACCGCGGAGGTCGCGAGCATCCGCCGCAGCGGCCGGGCGTGCGGGTTCGGTTGGTGGGGGGCGATGCCCTCCCGAGGAGGGACCGAGGCGAGGGCGAACGCCTTTTTGACTTCTTTGGGTTCGAGATAGCGGATCTTGGAGTAGTGGATCTCTTCGGCGGTTCGCTCCTCGGAGATCATGAACGGCGGCCGAACGTAGTCGGTGGCCCCGACGGTGTCGCCGACCGCGACCTTCCAATAGAACTCGCCCTCGAGCCCGTCCACCACCGCGCTCGCGGAGGAGAAGCGCAAGAAGTGGGTTTTGTCGTGGTTGAGGACCCGAGCTCCCTGAGCGCTCACATCTCCTGCATCGATGGGTTCGACGAAGCCGAAGTGTCCGTCCGCCTCCACCAGCCACCGCCAACCCTTGGTGGGATGGCGCAGCAGATATTCGGTCCACGGGTAGACCTCACCGTAGGCCCGCACGCTCTTGGCGAGCCGCCCGTAGACCGTCCAGGTGAGCTCGCCGATTCTGCCCTGGGAGCCCAAGGGGAAGAGCGGGGGCGGAAGTCGCGGGACCTTCGATCGAAGCAGCGACAGCTCGCCCTTGTCGCAGTCGAGCAGCGCGCCGCACGCCCCGCAGGTCACGCGGAGGGCCTCATCTGGTGCCCTCAAGTCCACACCGGCTCCGCAGTTGGGGCAGTTGAGCCCGACCGCCGCCGCCGCTTGCCCGGGGGTGACCTCCCGCAGCGCGCTCTTGTCGAACAGCTGCTCGTACTCGAGCTGGTGCCCGAGGAAGAGCCGCTCGGCGCCCCCGTCCGCTCCGTAGTCGATGGTTCCAAAGATCCCGCGGCCACCCTGTAGGTCGCAGTAGGCGTGGCTCGCCCCGGGAGGCAGCGCGAACGGCACTTCGCCGGTCGCGCTCAAGAAGCGCGCCGTCTTCTTTTCGACGATGGTGAGCGTGTGCTGACCGGCGGTGAACCGGGACCCGACCGCCGCTTCGGCGAACGAAGGCAGCCCGGGGACCTCCTGGCCGAAGGTGACGTAGACGCGGCCTTGGGCTTCGGCGACCCAGCCCCACCGCCCGTCGTCGAAAGCGGCATACCACTCGTTCCAGGGCCCGGAGCCGTGGTCGTACTGGACTTGACCGAGGAGGGTGAACCCGAGCTTGCCCCACCGCCCGGACAGGCCGAGCGACAGGGGGGAGCCGAGGTCGGCGAGCGGCGCCACCTTCCCGAGCACCTCGAGCTCGCCGACGTCGTCGCCGATCCGGGCCACTGCGCTCGCGCAGTAGGCGCACACCGACAAGAGCGAGCTGCCGGCCTTGAATTCGACCGCGCCTCCGCAGTTGGGGCAGCTGACGACGCGGGAGGCCATGCGGCAGCCCGGCGACTACCACCGCCCCCCGCGCCTCGCAACCGCTCCGCCTCGATGCGGGCGGCTCAGGCCACGTCCTCGTCGAGGAAGGCCCCCCCGTGGCTGACCTGCTCCGGCTCCTCGCTCCCTGTCTCGGCGAGCGGCGGCGCCGCCATCTCCATCTGATCGACCAAGGATCGGATGCGGTCGAGCACCACTCGGACCGGGCTCCTCGCTCTCATCTTCTCTCGGTCGGCGAACACCTCCAGCTGGTTTCGAAGCCTCCGGAGCTGCCACATCAGCTCTTCTTGCTGAAGGTCGATCTCGGTGAGGTCCGGGATCTGCGCCGTCTCCTTGTCTTCGGCGACCAGACCCAGCCACTTCACGACCTCGCCGTCGGCGAGCCCCGAGCGGGCGAGCGTCCGGGTGAGGCGCTCCACCATCACCGTCAGCACGACCGGGGCGAGCTTTCGGTTCTCGATGGGCACGAGGTTCGGCATATCCGACAGCAGCCCAGCGAGGCCCATCATGGTGCGGGCTCGCCGGCGCAGGTGGTCCTGCAGATCTTGGCGGTCGAGGTAGCGATGAAAGCCGGTCCGCTCCACCCCGCTGGCGCGGATGATCTTGACCGCGGCGGACAGCACGTCGGCGCGGTAGGACCCGGCGTCGATGTGCAGCACGGCGAGGGTGTCGCGGAGGTTCCGGCCGGAGCCGGCAAACCGGCGGACCCTCAGGGCGATGACCGTGTCGGCCAGGGAGATGACCTGCCCGAGCAGACCGACCTCGGAGCCGGCCAGGTTCGCGGGGTAGCCGGTGCCGTCGATGTTCTCGTGGTGGTGCATCACGGCGTCGAGCAGCCGTTCGGGCAGGACCTCGCACTCCTTCAGGATCATGTGGCTCGCGACGACGTGGCTCTGCAGGGCCTTCCAGTCATCGGCTTCGTACAGGTGGTCGGGCGGTCGCTCGAGCAGGCCCGGGTCCACGTGCAGCATGCCGAGGTCCCGGCTGACCGCCGCGATGTGGAGGAGGGCGAGCTCCTTGTCTTCGAGCCCGAGCTGCTTGCCGAGCAGGCAAGAGAACCAGCTCCCGAGCACGGCCTGGTCGAACAGGGTCGGCTGCCGGAGCGCCATCACGGTCAGTTTTTGGGCGACGAGCGGGGGCAGAGGGAGCCGGGTGGAGAGGTTGTCGAATCGAGCCGCGAAGCCCAGCTGCCGATGGGCGGCACGAAGGTCGGAATACTTGTCGAGCACTTCGCCGAACCGGCGGAGCAGTCCGCTGGCGCTGATCGCGCCTTCGAGCTCGACGCTCCGGTCCAGAGGCATCAGCAGCTTGTGGCGGACGACCTTGCGCGCGGTCTCGTAGTCGATCGCCGCCCCGCGCCGGGCGACGAGCACCCCGTGCACGCTGTAGACGTCCGCGCTGGCCCGGACGTTGTGGCGCTCGTTCACGGCGGCGAGGTGCTGGGCGTAGTGGTTGTCCGCGCCCTGCGCTTCGCTCGGCTCTGCCATCGACAGGGCCATCGGCGGAGCTTCGCGGGGAGTGAGCGCCAGGATGGGGGACCCGCCCAACATCGTCTCGGCCTGGGACGGCCCCGCCCGCCTTCGCTGGTAGGATGACCGGGTGAGGGAGATTGCGGTTTCGCCGCCGGTGGTTGGGGTTCGGGTCGAGCTCGACCGGCTGGTGGTCGTGCATGGTGCGACGATCGAGCTGTCGCCGGGGAGGAGTCGGCTGGTCGTGCAGGGGCTCCGCCTCGACGGGACCCTGCTGCGGGTGTCGGCGGCGCCAGCGACGGTCGTATCGGTGCATCTTCACGGCTCGGAAGCGGCGGCGGACAAGAGCGAGCTCGCTGGCCGGCTCGCTGGGCAGCGGGCCCTGCTCGCGCTCATCGACGGGCTCGACCCGCCCGCCCGCCTCGAAGCCTTCGCGCCGAGGGCGTTCTGGGCCGGCGCGGAGCATCTGCTCGCGACGAGGGAGCAGGTGGCCGAGGAGCACCGCCGGGATCTCGCCGAGTGGGACCGGGCCGAACCGGTCCGCTCGAGCGCCGTCGAGGTCGTGGTGCAGACGGGGTCCTCGACCTCGGCCCGGCTCGAGATCGAGGCGGTCGCCGGGTGGGCGACGTGGCGCCCGGCCTACCGGATCGAGGTGTTCGCGGCCGAGGCGCGCCTGGTCGAGCTCGCCGACGTTTGGCACCACTCTGGGCTGAAGGCAGAGGGGGTGCGGCTCGCCGTGAGCGGTCCGCCGCCGGCGCTGGCCGAGGCCGGCTGGCGTCCGTGGGTGGTTCGCGCCGAGCGCGGCTACGAGGAGCAGAGCGCGGCCCTCTATCACGCCCGGCCGGAGGTCCGCCGCCCACCGCCGATGCCGAGCGGCGGCGCCGAAGCGGGACCGCGGTCGGCGCCTCCTCGCTTCGCCCGAAGCCGGGACGTGCAGTGGGCATGGGTCACCCCGGACCGGTTCCGGGTCGAGTTCGGTCCGGCCCCGTGTCGCACCCAGATCCGCTACCTCGCCCGTCCGGTCGCGGACCCGCGGGTCGCTGCGCACCTCGAGGTCGATCCGCTGGTCGAACTGCCCGGCGGGCCGGTCGAGGTTCGGTTCCACGGACGGGCGCTGCCGCCGTTCGAGGTGCCGGACGGCCGACCGGGCAAGAGCTGGCGGGTTGTCCTCGGCACCGAGCCCGGCTTGTCGGCGCACCGCGCGCTGACCACACGGTTGGAGGTCGAGGGCGTGCTGCAGAGGGAGGACGTGCACCGGGTCGAGGTCGAGATCACGGTACAGAGCGGGCTCGACCGTCCGACCGAGGTCGTTGTCGAGGAGCCCATCCCGGTGGCGACGGACCCCAGGCTTCGGGTGCGGCCGGAGCTTCCGGCCCACGCGGAGCACGATCCCCGGGCCGGCATCGCCCGGGCCACCGTCTCGGTCCCCCAAAACGGCGAAGCCCGGGTCGTTTTCGGCTATCGGGTCGAGGCGCCCCACGACTTCCGCTTGGTGCAGGCGCTCGGCGCCGACGGATGAGCGATGCGTGGTAGGACGCCCCGGTGGCCTTCACGCGTTCGGTCGACCCGGGCGACGCGCCGGTTCGGGCGGCGCGGCTCTATCCCAGTGAGGCGCACGTCGTCCGGGAGCTGGTCTTGGACGTGCCGCCGGGGCCTCTTCAGCTGCTCGTCGTGGTACCGGCCAGCACTCCGCTCGGACCGATCGATGCTCGCGCGAGGCTCGACCCCGGGGGCGAGGTGGGGGTTGCGGCCGCCGAGGTCGTGGCGGTCTCCCGGGACGCCCCAGCCGAGGACGACGCGGCGCTCGTGGCCCGGCGCCGAGCGGTGGAGAGGCTGGCCGAGCTCGGATCCCGCCGGCTCATCGAGAGCTGGGCGAGTCCCGAGCCGCCGCTCGAGGCGTGGACCGAATTCTTCGAGCTGTACCGCGCGGAGCAGGCTCGCCTCGCCGAGCGGGACGCTCGCCGCTCCGCTTCGACTCGACAGGCGCTCGGCAAGCGCTGGGCGCGGGTGCAGCTCGGCGTGGCCAAATCGGGGCGGCTGCACGTCGAGCTGCGCCACCGGGTCCACGAAGTGGGGTGGCGCCCGGTGCTCGAGGTGCACGCCCGGACCGTCGGTCGCCGCTGCGAGGGTGAGGTCCTCGTCGTGGGCGAGGTTCGGCAGCAGACCGGCGAGGACTGGCTGAACACCGAGCTCGCCCTGTTCGGCGAGCCGCCGGCGGCGCCCGGGCCGCCTCCTCTGCCCCGCCTCGTGCTCAGCGGGTTTCAGGGGCCCCCGCTCGGGTCGGTGGGACCAGAGCGGACCTCGGGCCCCCGGCCCCATCCGTCCTCGTATTCAGCGGTCGCGTCGGTGCTGGCCGACAGGGGGCCGACACCGGTGGAGCTGGCCCGGTACCGCTTTTCCGGTCCGCTCGTTCGGTCGGTGTCGGCGGAAGGGCCACCGGTGGTGATGCGCCTCGCCCAGATCGTGGCCGCCGGTCCGATCCCAGCCGCCCCGGCCCGCTTGTTCCTCGACGGCGCGTACCTCGGCGAGGTGCCGCTCGGCCCGGCTTCTCCTGGGGCGGAGTTGGCGCTGCCGCTCGGGGTCGAAGCGGGGATCAGGGTGTCGGTGCAGGCCCGCCGGCCGCCTCCCGGCCGGTCTCGGGGGACCAATCGGCTCGAGCACCGCTTCGAGCGGACGGTGTGGGTCGAAGACGCCGGCTGCGGCGGAGCCGACCTCGACGTCCGGGTGCGCTTGCCGGTCTCGGCGTCGTCCGAGGTCGAGGTCGAGGTCGAGGCGCTGCCGCCCGGGACCGAGGTGGACGAGGCGACCGGCTTCGGCACCGCGGTGGTCCGGCTGCCGGCAGGGGGCCAGCGCGAGCTGCGCTTTTCCTTCTCGGTTCACGCTCCTCGGGCGGTGGTGGTCGACGACCCGCCCTCCTAGCGAGCCGGCGGCGACCGCGAGGTGCCTCGTCGCCGGTCCTCGCTTGCGCCGAATCGGTGGGTGACGGACTGCTTCGAGCGAATGCGGACGGTCATGTTCGTGCTGATGCTGGTCCTGCTCGGCGGGCCGGCGGGGGCGGTTGGTTTCGAGGCGCGGACCTCGAAGGTGCCGGGCCAGATCCTCGCCGTCGAGCCCGGCGACTTCGACGGCGACGGCCTCGAGGACATCGTGGTCGCCTACCGGCGGGGGATCGGTCCGTCGGCGCGTCGCTTCCTCGCGCTGTTCTTCCGGGGGCCGAACGGCTTTTCGCCGGGTCCAGACCTCGCGTTCGTCGTCCCCCGCGGGATGGCGATGTTCGACGTGGGCGAGGCCGACGGCGCCCCCGGTCACGAGCTGCTGTACCTGAGCGACTCCGGGGTCTTTGGCCATGGCTTCTCCGGCCGGCGCGCCGTCGAGCCCCGGCGCCTCTTCTCGGGTGCGTCGCTGATCGCAGACCCGGAGCCGGACGACCTTCCGGCGTGGGATTTCGCCCGCGACCTGCCCGGCCTCGGCCCGGTCGTGCTCTTCCCCACCCGGCGGGACCTTCGGGTGCTGGTCCCCGGAAAGGACGGGCTCGATGAACGCTGCGAGGTCCTGGTGGAGCACGCCGCGACCTACGGCGCCCGGGGGCGAGGGGCGCGCTCGAGCGACGGCTTCGCCATCACCCTGACCGTGCCCAGGATGGTGTTCACCGAGGCGACCGGCGATGGTGGGCTCGACCTCGTGACCCAGGTCGGCGACGTTTTCGCGGTTCACGCCGGCGAAAAGGAGTGCTTTTCCCCTCGGGCGGTCCGCCGCCAGAGAATCACGATCCGGACCGAAGACGAGGAGCGGACCGGCGGCGCGGTGGTCAGCGCCGAGATCGCCGACCTCGACGGCGACGGGATCGCCGACCTCGCGCTCACGAAAGTAGGAGGTGGCCTGACCAACCTGCGGACGGAGGTGCGGCTGTACCGAGGCGAGGCCGGGGGAGGCTTCTCGACCGACCCCTTGCAGCGGTTCGATGGCTCTGGTTTCGGAGGCTTCGTTCGGTTCGCCGACGTCACCGGAGACCAGCGGCTCGAGATGGTCCAGCCCCGAGCCGAGGTCTCGATCCTGGGTCTTACCCGGGTGCTGCTGTCTTCGAGCGTGAGCCTCGACGTGTTGGTGCGCCGGCGCTCGTCGAACCCGGATCGCTTCTTCGACCCCGAGCCGACGCAGGTCTTGCAGACCAGCTTCGGTTTCGACTTCTCGCGGCCGTCGGGGCTGATGGGGGCGAGCCCGATATTCGGCCACGATTTCGACGGCGACGGGCGACCGGACGCGCTCTTGTCGAAGGGCCGAGATCGGATGGGACTGCACCGAGCGACGGGCGGGCAGTTGCCGTTCGAGAAGGACAGCCGGTTCGGACTCGAGGGGCCGGGCAGCATCGCCACCACCGCGCTTTCGCCCGGGAAGGACCTGCGCCCCGAGGTCCTGGTTTGGTACCCCAAACGGGAGGGGCTCGACGATACCCTGCACGTCCACCGGAGCACGGTGCCGGCGAGAAAATGAAGCGAGGGCGGGCGGAGCGCTTCGGGGCGCCCTCTTGACTCCACTTCGGGGCTCACATAAGCCGCCGCAATGCTCCCGCGGCGCGCAAGCCTAGCGTTGTGGCCGGTCCTCGGGCTCTTGGCCCTGGCTGGCTGCGGCGGACCCACCTACCCAAAGTGCGACAAAGACGACCACTGCACCGAGCGGGGCGAGCTGTGCGTCGAGGGGACGTGCCAGCAGTGCCGCACCGACGCCAACTGCGGCGCCGGCGAGCAGTGCCAGGCCGGGCGGTGTGAACAGAAGCCCGAGTGCGTCTCCGAGCGAGACTGTGAGGGCAACCAGGTGTGCCGCTCCGGCAAGTGCAAGACCGAGTGCAGCTCCGACGGGGACTGTGGAAGCGGGCTCAAGTGCATGGGCGAGCGGTGCGTGGACCGAAGCCTGTGCCGGTCGGAGGATGACTGCGGTCCAGGGATGACCTGCTCGGGAGGCCGGTGCGTCTCCTCGACCGAGAACGTCGGCCGGAGCCTGTCCACCTGCGACTACCCCTCGGTGCGGTTTGGCTTCAACGAGGCCACGCTCGGCGGTGGAATCCAGGACGGGCTCGCCCAGGTGGCTCGGTGCATCCAGGAGTCCGGCGGCGTTCTGGTGGTCGAAGGTCACTGCGACGAGCGCGGCACCGAAGAGTACAACCTCGCCCTCGGCGACCGACGGGCCCGAGCGGTGGTCGACTACCTGGTCCGCCTCGGCGTGCCCCGCGACCGGCTCCGTCCGATAAGCAAGGGCGAGGCCCAGCCGCTCGTGGACCGCAGCGATGAGGCGGCGTGGGCCCAGAATCGGCGGGTCGAGTTCGTCCCGCGATGAACCGGCAGGGTAGGGCGGTCGGGGCTAGCGTGCTCGCGGGCGCGCTCGTCGGCGGTTGCGGCTTCACTTCGAAGGCCGAGACCGACCGCCTGCGGGATGAGGTCTTCGCGCTTCAGACCCAGCTCGCGGAGCAGGTGGCCGCGGCCGAGGCCCGCCAGGCCAAGGTCGACTCCCTCGAGCAATCGCTGAAGGAGCGGCTCGAGACCCTCGACAAGGCCGCTCGGCGAACCGACGCCGACCTCGGCGTGGACCTCGATCGGGTCCGTGAAGACGTGGGCAGGGTCAAGGGCGACCTCGTCTCCGCGCTCGATCGCCTGTCGGAGGTCGAGGCCAAGACAGCGAAGACCCAAGAGGAAGTAGACCTCCGCTTTCAGGCCCTGGCCGAGAAGGCCAAAGCCACGGAGGCCGACTCCGAGGGCGCGCGAAGTCGAGCAGCGGAGGCGGTCGAGGCCCAAAAGAAGCTGCTCTCCGACCCCAAAGGCGCGCTCGAGCGGGCGGAAGCCCTGATCAAGGAAGGGAAGCCGGCCGAAGCCCGAAAGCTCGTGCGGGCGCTCGAGATCGAGCAGGGCTCATCGAAGGGCTGGCCGGTGTACGCGCCGAAGGCGCAGTATCTGGTCGGCGAGAGCTACTTTGCCGAAGAGGACTTTCGCCAAGCGGCGGCCGCCTACAACGAGGTCCGAAAGAAGTACCCGAAAGCGACGACATGGGTTCCGGGGAGCATCCTGAAGCTCGGCCAGTGCTTCGAGCGGCTCGGGATGAAAGACGACGCGAAGCTCTTTTACGACAAGGTGGCCAAAGAGTTCCCGAAGCACCCGGCCGGCCAGGAGGGCAAGCGCCTCCTCGCGAAGCTCTCCTCTTGAGCCCTTCCGTTTCTCTTCAGCGATTCATCGCTTGTTCGCCGCCATGTTCGTGACGATTTGGTAGGTGAAGCCGCAGCAAAAGATCCCAAAGTTCGTGGACATCGAGTTGGGAAGGCACTCGAGGGCGTAGAGCACCGGGATCATCGTGCACACCACAACCGCTCTTCGATCGCCCTCCGGTTCGATGCGCTTCCACTTTCTCACCGTTTGCAAGACGGGTACGAGTAAGAGCCAGAACGTGGTTACGAGGCCAACCACTCCAAAGTTGTTGTAGCGCCCAATCCAGGTTCCATCGATGACGGTGTTGTTCCAGCCCATGTCTAGATCGATGATGTCCCCCCGGTTGTAGCCTCCCCAGCCAAACCATCTCTTCTTCTCCGCTCGCTTCGACAACTCGATCTCGTTTTGGAAGCGGAACTCCATCGAGAACGCCCTCTCCTCGCTATAGGGGCGGATGATCTCGATGAACTGTTGGGTATTCAAATAGCCACTCGCTTGCCCCGCGAGGTATGCGATCACCAGCACGCCCAACAACGCTTGAACCCGAACGATCAGCTTCGTGGAGCCGAACCGGAGCAGGGGCCCGAAGAACGCGAGCAGCGCGATGACGCCGGTCGACTTGATTAGAATGATCACTGGGATCATCAGGCGATTGAACGCCACGGTCGACATCTTCCAAATCCGTGCCCACCCAAGGCAGTGGAGCATGACCCCGCAGAAGTAGACGATCATCATGCACCGAGCGAAATTCAAGCCGTGGTAGAAGAAGATCTGGGGGCGCCAGCCCCCGTACCGATAGCTTTGGGCGAAGACCGGAAAGGCGGGGTAGCCGTAGATCCAGTTGTGCACCTGCGGGCTCAGGCGCAGCTCGATGAACATGGGGATAAGATAGATGAGGCCGAAGATGCAATTGAGGTATGCGAAGGTGATGAGGTCGGCCCGAGAGCGAGCGATGACCCGGCCGAGAACGAACGGAAAGATGAAGGTGAATAGGTCGTTCAGGATGTAGGAGAGCGAATCCTTCACCGAGAGCGGGGGGCAGTACACCGCGTTCGCGCCTTCCACCAGCCCGGCGTAGCGCCCATACATGAGGGGCTCCGGGTTCGTCATGTACGTCCCGAAGAGGCCGAGCATGCACAGCATCGCGATGAGCTCCGGTCCCCTCCCAACTCGCGCCTCGGCGAGCATCGGCCGATGCTTCAAGACCATGATGCCGAGGCACACGAAGGTCGCGATGTTCGTCTTCTTGATGTCGGGCAGCAGCGGTGGGTCGAATGCGGCCGCCTCGGGGAGAAAGAACCGGCCGATCAGCACGCAGAGGACCGTCGCCTTCACTGGCTCGTGCTTTTGGTAGATCCACCAGCACAGCGGGAAGAACCCCCACATGGCGAGCGCGGCCATCAAGGTTGGCATGGGAGGTTCCTGTGCCGCCGATGGCGCACGGTAGCGGTCGCGTTCTGGGTGGCCACGGCTGGTGAAGATGCGGTGGGGTAGGTCGGGTGAAGAGCCTCCTTTGGTTGTGGATGGTAGCGGCTTGCGCCCGGCCCGAGCCGTGGACGCTGCGCGTGCTCGCGGCGGGGGACGTCGGGGCAAAGACCGAAGTCTGTGCTTGCGCCATCGAGCGGCTCGGCGGGCTCGACCGGCGGGTCGAGATGGTGCTCGAGCGGCGGACGGCGGCGACGGTCGTGCTCGACGCCGGGGACGTGTTCTTTCCGGACGTCGCAGGGGATGAGGAGGCGCTGCCCGCCGCTCGGCGTCACGCCGACGCGCTCCTCGAGATGGGCGCGGCGGCGATGGCCGTTGGTGACCGGGACCTCGCGCTCGGCTTGCCGGCGCTGCGACATCTCGGGGCCCGGGCTCAGGTCGCGCTCGTCTCGGCGAACCTCGTCCACGCCGAGTCGGCGACCGCCGCGTTTCCGAGCTTCGTGGTCGTCGAGCGCGCCGGCCGGAAGATCGGCGTCGTCGGCGCCTCCCCACCGGAGGCGGTCCGCCCTGGCCTCCGGGTGCTCCCTCCGAAAGAGGCGGTGGCCAAGGCGGCGAGAGCCGCCCGGGCGGCCGGGGCCGAGGCCGTGATCGGGCTGTTTCACCTCGGTCGAGCCGCGAGCCGCGCGGTGGTGCAGGCCCTGCCTGAAGGCCAAATCGACCTGGTCCTCGTTGCCGGGGACGAGGAGCCGGGCGGGGTCGAGCTGCTTCAAGGGCGAAAGACCGCGCTTTTGCCGCTGGGCAGCGAAGGCAAGTACCTGGCCGAGGTGGAGCTGCGGGTCGGAGGGCGTCCTCTGCTCGACCAGGGCGCGCTCGCCCGGGACGAGGCGCAGCTCGTAGCGCTCGACGCCCGCCTCTCCGAAGGACCGGATCCGGACGCGCGGGCCCGCCTCGAGGCCCGCCGTTCGGACCTGGAGAGCTCGCTCGTTTCGCTCCGGTCGGCGCCCCATGATCCCCTCAGCGCCCGGCTGGTTCCCGTGCGCGAACCCGCTCCAGAGGAACGAGGCCCTCGTTGAGGCGGCCGCTCCGAAAGCCCTCGAGGTCGAGGGTGACGAACCGGAACCCGGAGGCGTGTCCGGCGGCGACGAGGTCGGCCCGCAGCTCGATGGCCCGGCCGATCTCGGCCTCGCCGAGCTCGATCCGCACGAGATCGTCGTTGTCCCTGACCAGCCTGGCCCGCACGTCGAAGAACCCGAGGTCTCGCAGCCGGTCCTCCATCGACTCCACGCGGGCGAGCCGCTCCGCCGTGACTTCGACCCCGTAGGGCAGGCGGCTCGCGAGGCAGGCGAGCTGCGGCTTGTTCCATGTGGGCAGGCCCGCTCGCCGGGACAGGGCCCTCACGTCCGCTTTGGTGAGCTGGTGCTCGGCCAGCGGGTGGGCCACCCCTCGTTCTGCGGCGGCCCGATGGCCGGGGCGGTGGTCCGACAGGTCGTCGGCGTTGAATCCATCCACCACCAGGGCTCCGCCCTCGGCGAGCACCGACGTGGCGTCGAACAGCGTGTCTTTGCAGAAGTAGCACCGGTCGCTGCGGTTTCGCGCGTACTCCGGGCGGTCGATCTCGCCGGTGTCCACGATCTGGTGGCGGATCCCGATTTTCGCGGCGAGCGCGGTGGCCGCCGCCAGCTCCCGGCCGGACAGCGACGCCGAGCGGGCGGTCACGGCGAGCGCGGCGTCGCCGAGCGCCCGGTAGGCGATCCACGCCACGTAGGTCGAATCGACCCCGCCCGAGAACGCGACGAGCACCGGTGAACGGGCCCGAAACCACGAGAGAAGGGCTTGCTCCTTCTCAGCGAGCCCATCGGGCTCGGGGCCGGGGTTCGACCGGTCCGCCGGGGCGTCGATCGCCCCATCCTTCGCGCCGTCCATGAGAAACCTGCGTCTAGCAGAAACCGGGGCGGCCTTGTTCCTCCGTTTGCGGTCAACGACCGGGCTCGTCCGCGATGCCGTGGACCAGCACGCCGATCCGCTCGATCTCGACCTCGAGCCGCTGCCCTGGCTCGAGGTACCGGGGCGGGTCCCGCTTGTCGCCCACCCCGGCCGGCGTGCCGGTGGCGATCACGTCACCGGGAAAGAGGGTGGTGAACGTCGAAATGTAGGCGATGAGCCGAGGGATGTCGAAGATGAGGTCCGCGGTCTGCGCCTCCTGGAGCACCTCGCCGTCGAGCCTGGTCACGAGCGAGAGCCGGCTCGGGTCCTCTACCTCGTCGGCGGTCACCATCCATGGGCCGAAACCGCCGCTGGCGTCGAAGTTCTTGCCCGCGGTGAATTGCGATGTGTGGCGCTGGAAGTCCCGCACCGAGCCGTCCATGAAACAGGCGTAGCCGGCGACGTGCTGCAGCGCCTCCTCCTCCGAAATGGCCCGGCCGCCCCGCCCGATGACCACCGCGAGCTCGCCTTCGTAGTCGAAGCGGACCGATACCCGGGGCCGGATGAGCGGCTGCTGGTGCCCAACCAGGCTCGAGGGCCAGCGGACGAACAGCGTGGGGTGGTCCGACTCGGCCCGCCCGGTCTCGCGGCGATGCTCGTCGTAGTTGACGCCCACGCACACGATTCGGGCTGGGTCCAGCACCGGAGGCAGCCACTCGACGTCCTCGAAGCGATGATCGGGGGCGGCGTCTTCGAGCGGCCGAAGCTCGGCGATCCGATCCGCCGCGAGCATCTCCCGGACCGAACCCGGGACCCACCCGGTCGCGTCCACGAGACCGCGTTCGGTCACCACCCCCACCCGGACGGCGCTGTCCGCTCGGTAGGTCGCGACCTTCATCGGTCGGCTCCAAGCAGCCGGCTGTCCTCGTCGTCCACCTCGAAGTCGACGAGGTCCACCCGGTGCCGGGCAAAGCGGCGGGCGGCGGCGAGCGCGTGGCGGCCGTCGCCGGCGTCGAGCTGGTGCTGGGCGTGGTGGACCATCAGGGCCAGGGCGAGCGACCGCCCCAGGGTCAAGGCGAAGCGACGGGCCCCCGCCTCCGCCGCTGCTTGGTGGTCGCGGGCTCGCGAAAACCAGGTCGCCGCGCTCTCGGCCCCCCGCATCGCGAGCGCAGCCGGCGCCTCGAGCCGCCCGTCGCGGACGGCCGCGAGCTCCGCCACCTGCTCGAGCAGGGCCGCGCCCGCGCCCCGGACCGACAGGGCCCTCAGGGTGTCGAGCGACAGGACGTTGGTCGTGCCCTCCCAGATCGGCAGCACCTGAGCGTCTCGGAGCAGCATCGGCAGCCCCGTGTCCTCGACGTAGCCGGCTCCGCCGAACGCCTCGAGCGCCTCCGAGCACACCGCCACCGCGATCCTGGCCGTCGTCAGCTTCGCGATCGGCACGACGACCCGAGCCAGGGCGGCCGCGGCCTCGTCCTGGTGCTCGACCCGGCCGAGCAGCTCGACCGCGAAGAACGCGAGGTGAAACGTCGCCTCCGCGTCGGCGACGAGCCCGGCCAGGGTGTCGAGGTGCAGCGGCTTTTCGGCAAGCGGTGCCCCGAACGCGACCCGCCGCTGGGCGTAGTCCCGAGCGAGCGCCACCGCCCGGCGGGCAAACCCGGCGGCGCTGACCGCGTTCCAGGTCCGGGTCACGTTGAGCATGGACGCGATGTTCTTCACGCCGTCGGTCCGGCCCGCGACCAGGGTGGCCACGCAGCCGTCCAGCTCGAGCTCGGCCGTCGGGACCTTTCTGGTCCCGAGCTTGTCCTTCAGCCGGTGCACAGTGATTCCGTTCAGGCGCCCGGCCTCGTCCCGGAGCTCGACCGCGAACAACGCGAGGCCTCGGCTGCCCTCCGGGTTGCCCGCGGGCCGGGCCAAGGTCAGCGCCATGTCGGCCCCGATGGCCGACGTGAACCACTTCGTGCCGTGAAGGGTGAACGCCGCCTCGTCGGCCGTCGGCCGGGCCTCCGTCTGGGACCGCCCGACGTCGGAGCCTCCGGTCCGCTCGGTCATCCACTGGCCCGACGTCCACACCGTCTGCGGGTTCATGGACGTGAGCCGGGGGACCGCCCGATCGGCGAACGGGCCCCCGTGGTCGAGCAGGGTGCGGCAGGCCCCGTCGCTCATCGCGAGCGGGCAGGCGTAGACGTCGAGCGACGGCTGCACCAGGTAGTTTCGAACGAACTGCACCACCCGGTCGAAGCGGCCGTGGCGCCCTGCGTAGCCGGCGGCGACGAGGCCGTGCTCGCAGGCGAGAATCCGAGCCTGGCGCCACAGCGGGGTGTCGTCGATGCGGTCGATCCGGTGGCCCCACGGGTCGAAGGGGGTGTGGACCGGCTCGATCGTCCGGTCCTCGAGCTGCGCCCGGTACAGCGCCCCTCCGCCGAGCGCCCCGAGATGCGAGAACCGCTCCACTTCGGCCGACCGCACCTCGGGCGGAAGGACCCGGGCCACCCACTCGCCGAGCAACCGGTCCTGCTCGTACTGCGGGCCGAGCTGCGGCGGGGCCTGAAAAAACATGCACAGACGGTGCCCCTGCGGGCGGCGCGGTTCAAGTCGGAGCCCGTCGGCGGGCCCTCAACCCGGGGACTGGCGCTCGCATCGAGCGTCGAGGCGCGCCTCGAGCCAGCCCGCCGCCGCGCGGTTCAGGGTTGGATGGCGATGTCTACCTCCGATACTCGACGACCACGACGCCCACGTCGGCGGTGATGCGGTTCAACTCGTCCTGCATGATCCCCAGCGCGCGGTCGGCGCGAAAGCCGCCGCTGCCCCCGCCGATGATCGGCACCGCGAGCGAGCGCCAGCCCCGCTCGTCCGCCAACCGGACGGCGTTTCTCACCGAGTCGCGAATCGAGCGCTCCGATGCCCGCCACGTCATGTCGATTCCAGCCACGTGGATGATGCCCTCGAACTTCAACCTTCCTGCCGACGTCGCCACTGCCGACCCCAGCGCCATGGGACCATGCCGCGCCACCTCCCGAAACGGCGCCGTGCCGCCCCGTCGCTTGATGGCACCCGACACGCCCTGCGGCAGGAGCAACCACCACGGGATGATGTTGCGGTTCCAAGCGTTGACGATGGCGTCCACCTCCTGGTCGAGCAGGTCTCCTTTCACGATTTGGGTATCAACCATGGCCGCTCCGCGGTGCCTCGGCTCGGGGCGACCAGACAGAAACCCGCTCAGCCGACGCGGGAAGAACATCTTGCAGGAACCCTTCGAAGCTCTCGTATCTCATCGACTCAGCTCCATTTGCATCAGGACCGTGGCAGATGGAAGGTGACGGTGGTGCCCTCGCCGGGGGCGCTTTTCACCTCGATCGTCCCTCCGTGCTTCTTGACGGTGGCCCGCGCCGCCGACATCCCGAGGCGCATCTTGGCGCGAGGGCCGGCTGTCCCGAAACCCACCTCGAAGAGCTCCGCGACTTCGGCCTCGGTCATGCCGCGGCCATCGTCCTCGACGACGACGCGGACCTCGGTTTCATCGGCCTCGGTCCGAACGCCGACCTTGCCCTCGACCTCGATGGCCTGGGCGGCGTTTTGGAGGACGGTCAGGAAAGCGTGGTTCAGGGCCCGGGGCCAGCCGGTGATCTCAGGGACGGGCTCGAGCCGCGCCTCGATCTGCACGTCGTTCGGCAAGGTGGGTACGAAGAGCTGGAGGGCGCCCTCGAGGCCGCGCCGCAGGTCGAAGGCTCGACGCTCGGCCTGGTCGAGCTCGGTGAAGCGCCGGTAGCTCCCGGCGATGGCGCCGAGGCGATCGAGCGCTCCGCGACTGGTGAGCCGGCTCTGCTCAAGGGCCTGAAGGAGCCTCTCCGCGGGGCCCGCGACCTCGGGGTGGGACCGGCAGAGCTGGGCGAGTCGAGCGGTGACGGACCCCGACAAGTCGAGGCTGCTACGTAGTACCCCGAGGGGCGTGTTGAGCTCGTGGGCGGTGCCCGCGGCCAGCTTGCCGAGCAGCGCCATCCGCTCCGACTCGACGAGCTCCGCCTGCATGTTCTCGAGTTCCACGTAGCGGAGTCGCTGGAACTCGGCATCCTTCTGAGCGGCCTGGATCTGGACCCGAGCCTCCATCTGCGCGAGCTTGGTCTTCGCTTCGCGCTCTGCGACCTGTCGCTTCAGGCGGTCGGCCGCGCGCAGGTGCTTCAGGGCCCGCGCCGCGTCGCCCGCCCCCTCGTAGACCTCGGCCAGAGCCTCATGGGCCATCGTCTCCGTCTTGAGCGAGATCGCGTCGCCCTCTACCCGCCGCAAGACATCCTGCAGCTCGGGCTCCGCGCGCCCGGGCTCCCCCGCCTGCAGCAGAAGCCGCCCCAGCTCCACCTGGAGCTCGGAGCCGAGGACTTTCCTGGCCGCCTCTTGGTCGATGGCACCGAGCGCCTCCCGGTAGCCGGCTTCCGCCTCCGCCCATCTACCCCGGTTGGCCTCGATGCGCGCCTCCACGGCGAGCGCGCTCGAGAGCAGCCATGGGTCGTGCTGGTCGGAGGCGAGCGCCTTGGCGCGAGCGGTGACCGCGAAGGCGTCTTCCTGCCGGCCCGCGGCCTCGAGCGCCCTCGACAGGCGGGTGAGAAGGGTTCCGACGCCCATCCGGTCCCGCGCCGCCTCGAACAGCGCGAGCGCCTCCTCGAGGTGGGGGATGGCCGTCATCGGCTCCCCGGACGCAGTCAGGATCCCACCCACGCTGGAGAGGGCGTAGCCGACCCGAATGGGGTCGTCCGCCTCCCGCGCGAGCGCCAGGGCGTCCAGTGCGAGCTCGAGCCCGCCCGATAGGTCGCCGATGTACTCGTAGATCGTCGCGAGAAAATCTCGGGCGCCGGCCCGGCCGACGGTGTCCCCTGCCGCATCGAACTCCTGGCGCGCCTCCTCCGCGAGGTCGAGGTTTCGGTGCAGGGCGTCCGGATCGGAGAGGGACATCGCCATGATGCGCGCGGCCCGCGCCCGCGACAGCCGGTCGCCCCGCTCGATCGCGAGCGCCCGCGCTTCTTCGGCCAGCGCGTAGGCCCGGGACGGGTCGCCCTGGCGGAGCGCCCACGCCAGCGCGAGGAGCGCGCCGGTCACCGGACCGGCCTCCGCGCTCGCTCTCGCCGCCACGAGCCGCGCTTCGAGACCCGAAAGCTCGTCGGCCGCCATGAGTGACCATCGGTACCGCCCGATGCGTCCGTTGAAAAGCTCCCGCGCCCGTCGGGCCGTCACCGGCTCTCAGACCATGGTCCGGCGCATCGAGCGAGATTGTCGCCTCGAAAGCGGCGAGACGAGCGTGCTAGCGTCGGCGCACATGGAGACCAGAGCAGCGATCGCGACGAAGGCTGGCGCCCCCCTGTCCGTGGAGACGGTGCAGGTGGAGGGCCCGCGAGCCGGCGAGTGCCTCGTCGAGATCAAGGCGACCGGCATCTGCCACACCGACGCCTTCACGCTCTCGGGCGACGACCCGGAGGGCCTCTTTCCCGCGATTTTGGGCCACGAGGGGGCGGGGGTCGTCGTCGAGGTGGGCGAAGGCGTGACCTCGCTGAGGCCCGGGGACCACGTGATCCCCCTCTACACGCCGGAGTGCCGGCAGTGCGACTACTGCACGAGCGGAAAGACGA
The DNA here is from genome assembly GCA_036788295.1 of Myxococcota bacterium. Classification (GTDB taxonomy): domain Bacteria; phylum Myxococcota; class Kuafuiibacteriia; order Kuafuiibacteriales; family Kuafuiibacteriaceae; genus JAHQVK01. The sequence continues at coordinate 18,947 of DAIQNR010000052.1, read as the reverse complement.
ACCTCTGCCAGGCCATCCGCTCGACGCAGGGCCGGGGCCTCATGCCCGACGGCACGAGCCGCTTTCGCGTCGGCGGCGAACCCGTCTTTCACTACATGGGCACCTCGACGTTCTCGAACCACACCATCGTGCCCGAGATCGCGCTCGCGAAGATTCGCGAGGACGCCCCCTTCGACAAGGTCTGCTACATCGGCTGCGGCGTGACGACGGGCATCGGAGCCGTGATCAACACGGCCAAGGTGAAGCCGGGCGACAACGTCGTCGTCTTCGGGCTCGGAGGCATCGGGCTCAATGTCATCCAGGGCGCCCGCATCGCCGGGGCCGACATGATCGTGGGCGTAGACCTGAACCCCGTCAAGAAAGACCTCGCCGAGAAATTCGGCATGACCCACTTCGTGAACCCGAAGGAAGTCGAGGGCGAGCTCGTCCCGTACCTCGTGGACCTCACGAAGGGCGGGGCGGACTATTCTTTCGAGTGCATCGGAAACGTCAACGTGATGCGCCAGGCCCTCGAGTGCTGCCACAAGGGCTGGGGCGAGAGCATCATCATCGGGGTGGCTGGCGCGGGCCAGGAGATCTCGACCCGCCCCTTTCAACTCGTGACCGGCCGGGTGTGGAGAGGATCTGCTTTCGGCGGCGCGCGGGGCCGCACCGACGTCCCGAAGATCGTGGATTGGTACATGGACGGGAAGATCGACATCGACTCGCTGATCACCCACACCATGCCCCTCGAGAAGATAAACGACGCCTTCGATCTCATGCACGAGGGCAAGTCGATCCGCAGCGTCGTGACGTTCTGAGGCCGGCCGCATGGACAAGAAGAGCGAGCAGCGGTGCTTTGGCGGCACCCAGAGCACCTACGAGCACAACTCGGCCGAGACCGGCACGGCGATGCGCTTTGGCATCTACCTACCTCCGCAGGCGGCAGAGCGGAGCGTGCCCGCGCTGTACTACCTGGCGGGGCTCACGTGCACGGAAGAGACGGGCGCGATCAAGGCGGGGGCGCAGCGGGCGGCGGCCGAGCGGGGGCTCGCCCTGGTCTTTCCCGACACATCCCCGCGCGGCCTCGACCTGCCCGGCGAGCACGAGGACTGGGACTTCGGCAGCGGAGCCGGCTTCTACATCGATGCCGTTCAGGATCCCTGGAAGCTTCACTACCGGATGGAGAGCTATGTCGTGCGCGAGCTGAGAGCCATCGTGGAATCGAGCTTTCCCGTGGCCTCCGACCGGGCGGGCATCTTTGGCCACTCGATGGGCGGGCACGGCGCCCTCACCCTCGCCCTGAAATACCCCGATCTCTTCGCCTCGGTGTCGGCGCTGTCGCCCATCTGCGCCCCCACGCGGTGCCCTTGGGGCGAAAAAGCATTCTTCGGCTACCTCGGCGATGACCGGGAGGCCTGGAAGCAGCACGACGCCGCCGAGCTCATCCAGGCGCGCCCCAGCTCCCATCAACTCCTCGTGGACCAGGGCCTCGACGATCCGTTTCTCGAGCGGGAACTCCACCCCCATCTCCTCGAGTCGGCGTGCCAGGATGCCGGCCAGAAACTCACCCTCCGCCGGCACGCTGGCTACGATCACAGCTACTGGTTCATCCAGACCTTCATCCCGGATCACGTGGACCACCACGCTGACATCCTCGGCTGAAGGCGACCGCTCAGAGTTCCGAGCTCGACCAGTCGGAGAGGCCCTCTTTGGGGTTCGCGGAGCGGGGCGACTCGGGCGGCGGGTGGGCGGCGAGCGCGCCTCGGGCCCGGGCGGAGACATCGTGCACCAGCGCCGGCGGGGCGAGCGCCCGGACTTCCCCGCCGAAGCTCACCACCCACGCCGCCAGCTCGGGCAGCCCGCCCACCGTGAACGTGACCCGGCGCCCGCCCCCTTCGAGCGGCTCGACCTTCTGGCTCGGGTGGAGAATGCGCTCGTCGGCGACGTGGGCCACCTGCGGGCTCAGCTCGAGCACGACCTCGCTCGGGGGCCCGTGCAGCACCCCGAATCCGCGGCGGACGAACGTCTCGAGGTCGAAGTCGTCTCGCCGGTCGAAGGTCTCGTCGAGCTGGGCGGCGGTCGCGATCCGCTGGATGGCGAAGGTCCGGTAGTCGCTTCGGAGGTGGCACCAGGCCACGAGGTACAGCCGGCCGTCGGCGTACCAGGTCCCGTAGGGGTCGAGCCGGCGCTCGGTGAACTCGCCGGCCGTGCCGCGGTGCACGATGAGGATCCGGTGCTCGGCGATGATCGCCTCGTCGATCGTCGCGATCACCTCCGCGCTCTCGTCGAGCACCGCCGGACGGCTCAGGGTGGCCGCCCGTTGGCCGGCGAGCAGGTCCGCGAACCTGCGAATGTGCTCATCGCACAGCGACCTGAGGCGGGACTGCAGCTCGAGCAAGGGGCGACCGATCGGCGTCCCCCTCAGCGGATCGAGCAGGCGCTCGGCGAGCCGCAGGGCGACCACCTGGCTGGGCTGAATGGGGACGTACCACGGCTCTTTGTGCTCGAGCATCCACCGGCCGTCTCGCCGCACCACCGGAAAGCCGGCTTGCATGAGCTGGTCGAAGTCCCGCCGCAGCGTCCGCGGCACCGCGCCGTCGGCCGCCACAAGCTCCTGTGCCTCCTCCATGCTGAGGCCCCGGCGGCTCCGCTCGAGCGCCCGCAGCAGGGTCCACTGCCTCACCACCTGCCGCCCTCTGTCGTCCATGGTCGCGTCCCGCTCTTGCCGGAGCCGGTGCGCCTACCCTAGCCTGCTGGGCATGCTCGAAGGCAACCGCGCCCCGCTGCTCGTCCTGCTCGCGCTGCTGCTCGTCGTGGCCGCGGTCGTTCTCACCGCGAAATCGAGCCCGAGCGAAGCGGGCGCCCAGCTCGCCGAGCGGCACCGGGCCGCCGTGCTCGACCGCTCGCTCCCCCTGCGCTCGATGCTGTCCGAGGTCGAGACCGAGGCCGAGCGCCACCAGGAAGGCGAAGCCCGCGATGCGTTCCTCGACGCGTACGAGAAGGGGATGGCCCCGGTTCGAGCCGAGCTGTCGGCGCTGTACCTCGAAGCCGCCGCCGAGGACCTGGGCGCGGGCCTCGGGTTCGTGGGCCGAGCCGCGCAGGCCACCGTGGAGGCGGTCGCTCGCGGGGTCGCAGACGCGGCAAAGAAGGCGGAAGACCCTGAGACCGCCCGGGAGGCCGGTCGTGCCTTCGGCCGCGCAGTCCACGGGGTCGCGGCCTGGTTCGAAGCGTTCGCCGAGGGCGTCGAGGCCGAAGTCGAGCGCCGCTGACCGATCCCCTCTCGATGAGCAGTTCGAGTCCGGTCACGTCGCTCAAGAGGTCATCCGGTCGCGGCGACGAGAGGACCAAGGGGGTCCCGCCGCTGCTCGGTCACCGCGCTGAGGCGGGGGAACTCGACCGCTGTCGATGGCGGATGGCGTCGTGGACATACACAGCCACTGCGGACCAGATGAGCGCGAACGTGACGGCGTGGGCTCGGGTGAATGGTTCGCCGAACACGAGGGCGGCGCACCCGAGCTGAAGGGTTGGGGCCAAGTACTGCACCATCCCCAGCGTCGAGTACGGGAGGCGCCGGGCCGAGAACGCGAACAGGAGGAGCGGGGTCGCGGTCACCCCCCCGCTCGCGAGCAGGAGGCCGATCTCGGCCGGCCGCTCGGCGACGACCCCAAACGGGGTGGACAGCCCGAAGAGCAGATAGAAGACGCACAGCGGGGCGCATATGCCGGTCTCCGCCGCCAGGCCGGCGAGCGCCGGCAACGAAGCCTGCTTTCGGACCAGGCCATAGGTCCCGAAGCTCAGCGCGAGCACGACCGATACCCACGGGAGGGCGCCGAAGGACCAAGTGAGATAGCCGACGCCGGCGGCGGCAAGCCCGACTGCGGCCGCCTGCTGGGGGCGGAGCCGCTCGCCGAGCACCACGCGCCCGAGCAGGACATTGATGAGCGGGTTCGTGTAGTATCCGAGGCTCGTCTCGATGACCCGATCATGGGTGACCGCCCAGACGAACACGAACCAGTTCACCGCGATGAGCGCGGTGCTCACGAGCAGGGTCCCGAGGACGCGGAGATCCCGGAGGGGGGACAGGGCCCGAAGACCGCCGTCCCGCAGCCCAAGGACCGCGACGGAGAGCACCGCCGACCAGAGGATGCGGTGGGCGAGCACCTCCATGCTGTCGAGGTGCCGAAGCAGCACCCAAAAGAGCGGCGCGAGGCCCCAAACACCGTAGGCGCCCGCCGCCGCCGCCACCCCCGCCCGCGCGCTGCCCTGCTCGGCCTTCGTGCTCACGCGACGCGTCTACGGGCCATGCCCGCCGGAGGGAAGCGGACAGACCGGGCCCAGATGGAAAGGGGCGCTCGGTCAGGGGTCGAGCACCCGGGCCGAGACCGGCACCGCGTCGCTGACCACCCGCACCTCGGTCGGGTCGCACCGATCGGCGACCGTGGAGTAGACGGTGAGAGAGCCCGCGTAGGATCCAGGGAGGGTCGCGGTCACGGTCAGAGCCCAGGCATGGCTGGCGCCGGGCTCGATGGAGAAGGGGGCTACCTGGCCATCGGCCGAAAATGGAGCCGCTGGCCCCTGCCAGTCCACCACGTCGAGGACCTCGCTGCCGGTGCTGTAGACCGTAAGGGTCCGGCGGCGACTGTCCCCGACGGGGAGAGTCCCGAAGCCCACCTCGCCGGGAATGAGGGCGAGCACCGAGCTCGCCCCTACCCCCGACAATCGGATGCGGCTGTGCTCGTGGGATTCTGTCCGGACCACGAGGGAGCATGCGTGAGAACAAGGGTCGCCCGGCGCGAACTCGACCTGAACGGACGCCCTGGCCCCTGGCTCCACCGCGAGTTCCTGCTCATCGACGACGCGATGCGCGCATCGCGCACCCGGCTCGGCCTCGATGAACAGGGTGTAGCGGCAGGTGACCGGGCTCGGGTTCTCGATCTCGATGGTCCGCCAGAGGACCTTCGTGGGCTGAACGGCGCCGAAGCTCAGCTCTTGGGGCGAGATCCGGGGAGCGCAGGCCCCCGCGTCGGGAAGACCGCCGCCATCGGTCGGGGACAGATCGAGCGGGTCGGTGGGGTCCGAGCACGCGGCGATGAGAGCGAACGCGAGGAGCTTCGCGGGAGTGTAGGGGCAGGCCACTTCGGTGGGTGGCCGAAGCCTCGCGGATCCGTCGCATCTTTTCCACGAAGACGCTGCGCGATCCGGCACGCCGAGCGCACGGAACGCCGGCGTCCCAAAAAGGGGCTGAGGACCGTTGACATCGTCGCCGCGCTGCATCATCGCTAAAGGCGTGACCGTCGGGGATCAGGTGCGGCGCGACGCGGCCGCGGAGCCGCGCTGGCTCGTGTCCCGGCTCGCCGGTCTGGTCGATGGAGCCGCGGTGGCGGCGCCCGTCCCTGGTCTCATCCCATCGAGCCGCTTTGCCCCTGTCGTTTTCTCCCGCTTCGCGCCGGCCGTCTCGGTCCGGACCGGGGAAGTCTCTGCCCGCGGGCTCGAGCTCGGACTCGCCCTCGCGCTCATTCTTGGGCTCCTTCTTGGCCTCCTCCTTACCACCGGGTGCGGGCCACCGTAGGAGACGACGAGAAGTCGGAAACTACGGCCCCGCACCCGAGAGAATCGGGTGCGGGGCTTTTTTTTTGTCCGGGAGCTTTCCCGGCCAATCCGGACAGAAAGGAACTGCCATGGTCACAGTGAGATACGACAAAGACGCAGACCCGAGCCTCGTGCGCGCGGAGCGGGTCGGGGTCATCGGGTACGGCTCCCAGGGGCATGCCCACGCCCTGAACCTCCGCGACAGCGGGGTCGATGTCCGAGTCGGGCTGCACGCGGGGAGCAAGAGCCGCGTCAAGGCCGAGGCGCAGGGTCTCGGCGTCGGCTCGGTCCGCGAGGTCAGCGAGTGGGCCACCACCATCGTCCTGCTCGCCCCGGATACGAAGCAGCCGGCGATCTTCCGGGAAGGGATCGCGCCCGCGCTCGCGCCGGGCAAGACCTTGCTGTTCGGCCACGGCTTCAACATCCGGTACGGCACGATCGCCCCGCCGCCCGGGGTCGATGTCACGTTGGTCGCGCCAAAGGGCCCCGGGCACCGGGTCCGGGAGACGTTCGTGGAGGGCTCGGGCGTGCCCGCGCTCATCGCGGTCGAGCAGGACAACAGCGGCGCCGCCGACGCGAAGACCCTCTCCTACGCGAGCGCGATCGGCGCCGGACGCGCTGGGATTCTCTCGACGACGTTTGCGGAGGAGACCGAGACGGATCTGTTCGGCGAGCAGGCGGTCCTGTGCGGGGGCGTCAGCGAGCTGGTCAAGGCCGGTTTCGAGACCCTCACCGAGGCCGGCTACCAGCCCGAGGTCGCGTATTTCGAATGCCTCCACGAGCTGAAGCTCATCGTGGACCTCATGTATCGCGGGGGGCTCGCGTACATGCGGTACTCGATCAGCGACACCGCGGAGTACGGCGACTACACCGCTGGCCGGAAGGTCATCGGCGAAGCCGCCCGGGAAGAGATGCGGGCGCTGCTCGCGGCGGTGCGCGACGGGAGCTTCGCAAAGCGCTGGATCGAAGAGAACGAGAAGGGATGCCCGGAGTTCGAGGCGCGGCGCGTCGCCGAGGCACAGCATCCCATCGAGGTCGTCGGAGCCCGGCTCCGGGCCATGATGCCCTTCGTCGATCCGGTCTCGACGAAGCCGGGAGACTGAAGACCATGGACAACCACGTACGATTCTTCGACACGACCCTGAGGGATGGCGAGCAATCACCTGGCGCTACGATGAGCGCAAAGGAGAAGGTCGAGGTCGCCCGAGCGCTCGCGCGGGTCGGCGTAGACATCATCGAAGCCGGCTTCGCCGCGGCCTCCCCCGATGACTTCGCGGCGGTGTCGCGGGTCGCGCGGGAAGTCGGCGGCGCGCCGGGCACCCCGGTGATCTGCTCGCTCGCTCGCGCCATTCCCGGTGACATCGACCAAGCTCTCCGGGCCGTCGAGGCGGCCTCCCGGGGCCGGGTGCATACCTTTCTCGCGACCTCCCCCATCCACCGAGACCGAAAGCTCTGCATGAGCAAGCAAGAGGTGCTCGACCGGATCGGGGAGATGGTCCGCTACGCCGCTGCCCGCTGCGCCGACGTCGAGTTCAGCGCCGAGGACGCCGGCCGCACCGAGCCCGAATTCTTGCACCAGGCGGTGCGGGTCGCGATCGAGGCCGGCGCAAAGACCATCAACATCCCGGATACGGTGGGTTACACCCAGCCCCCGGAGTTCGGCGAGCTGATCGCCGGGATCTTCGCTGCGGTGCCGGAAGCCAGCCGGGTCGTCCTCTCGGTGCACTGCCACGACGACCTCGGGCTCGCGGTCGCCAACTCCCTCGCTGGACTCGCGGCCGGCGCCCGGCAGGTCGAGGTCGCCGTCAACGGCATCGGGGAGCGCGCGGGAAACTCCTCCCTCGAGGAGGTGGTCATGGCCCTCGAGACCCGTCGCGATCTCTACCGGCTCGAACACCGTCTCGACACCCGCCAGCTGTGGCCGACGAGCCGGCTCGTCAGCCAGGTCACGGGGATGGAGGTTCAACCCAACAAGGCCATCGTGGGGAAGAACGCTTTCTCCCACGAGGCCGGCATCCACCAGGATGGGATGCTCAAGCACCACGAGACCTATGAGATCATGCGCCCGGAGGCGGTGGGCGCGCCTCGCTCGGAGCTGGTGCTCGGAAAGCACAGCGGGCGCCGGGCCCTGGGCGCCCGGCTCGCCGAGCTCGGCGTACCGCTCGACGCCGCCGCGCTCGATGCGCTCTTCGAGCGCTTCAAGGCGCTCGCCGACCGACGAAAGCACGTGACCGACACCGATCTGCTCGCCCTGGTGCGGGACGAGGCGGAGCAACGGACCGAGATCCATCGGCTCTTGCGGCTCGAAGTGACGAGCCGCCCGGGCAGCTCCTCGGCCACCGTGGCCTTGGTCGGCCCCGACGGGGAGCGGGTCGCCTCCGCCCGCGGCGACGGACCGGTCGACGCGGTCTTTCACGCCATCGACGCCATGCTCGAGACCGAAGCGGAGCTGGTGGACTTTCAGATCGAGGCCACCGGCCGGGGCAGTGACGCCCTCGGCCAGGCGTCGGTGCGGGTCCGGACGCCGGACGGCCGGAGCCACCATGGGCTCGGTTCGGACGTCGATGTCGTGATGGCGAGCGCCAAAGCGTACGTGGCCGCGCAGAACAAGGCCCTCTTTCGCGCTGCCCCTGCGAGCGACGCGGCGAGCCGCCTTCAGTGGGAGGCCCGCTCGTGAGCCGCACCCTGCTCGACAAGATCTGGGACAACCACGTCGTCGCCCAGAAGCCGGGCCACCCGGCGGTGCTCTACATCGATCTTCACCTCGTGCACGAGGTGACCACTCCGCAAGCCTTCGACGGGTTGCGGCGCCGCGGGCTCCGCGTGCGCCGGCCCGAGCGGATCCTGGCCACGATGGACCACTCGACCCCGACCGAGCCGGAGTCCGTCCAGTCACTGATTCGAAGCTACCGGGGGGAGGGCCCGCCGCTCCCCATCCTGGCCGCGGACGCCGTGACGCAGCTCGAGACCCTCCGCCGCAACTGCGCCGAATTCGGGATCGCGCTGTATGAGCTCGGCGACGCGAACCAGGGCATCGTCCATGTCATCGGTCCGGAGCAGGGACGAACCCTCCCGGGGATGACGATCGTCTGCGGGGATAGTCACACCTCGACCCACGGGGCCTTCGGAGCCCTGGCGATGGGTATCGGGACGTCGGAGGTGGAGGCGGTGCTCGCCACGCAGTGCCTCCTTCAAAAGAAGCCGCGCGCCTACGAGGTCCGCTTCGAGGGCGAGCTTCAGCCCGGCGTCAGCGCCAAGGACATGATCCTCGCCCTCATCGCGAAGATTGGAACCGACGGCGGCACCGGGTACGCGTTCGAGTACACCGGCCCTGCGGTGCGAAGGCTGGACATGGAGGGGAGGATGACCCTCTGCAACATGTCCATCGAGGCCGGCGCTCGGGCCGGGCTCGTCGCCCCGGACGAGCTCACCTTCGAGTATCTCTCCAGAGCGCCGTTCTCCCCGAAGGGTCTGGCGTGGAGCGCGGCCGTCGAGCGGTGGCGCTCGGAGCTGTTCACCGACGACCCCTCGGCCTACGACGAACGGGTGGTGCTCGATGCGAGCGCCATCGCCCCCATGATCACCTACGGGACGAGCCCGGCCATGGCGATCCCGGTGGACGGGACCATCCCCTACCCGGGCGGACCGGATGCGCAGCGAATCGAGAAGGCTCTGCGATACATGGGACTCGAGCCGGGATCTCCGATCGCGGGCCAACCCATTCAGACGGTGTTCATCGGCTCCTGCACCAACAGCAGGCTCAGCGACCTGCGGGTGGCCGCTCGCATCGTGGAAGGGCGCCGGGTGGCCCCCGGGGTGCGCATGCTCGTGGTCCCCGGCTCGGCCCGGGTCAAGGCGCGCGCCGAGGCCGAGGGGCTTCACACCGCGTTTCTCGCTGCCGGGGCCGAGTGGCGGGAGCCGGGATGCTCGATGTGCCTCGCCATGAACGGCGACCGGGTGGAGCCCGGGACCTACGCCCTCAGCACCAGCAACCGGAACTTCGAGGGCCGCCAAGGTCCGAACAGTCGCACCTTTCTCGCCTCTCCAGCCACCGCGGCGGCGAGCGCGATCGTCGGCTGCGTGGCCGATCCGCGACGCACCTGGGAGATGGGAGCATGATTCACACCATTCGATCGCGGGTAGCGCCGCTGCTCGTGGACCACGTAGACACCGACCAAATCATCCCCGCGCGCTTCCTGAAGACCGTGAACCAGGACGGGCTCGGGCAGCAGCTGTTCGCGGATTGGCGGCAGCGACCCGGATTTGCTCTCTTCAGCGCCGAGCACGCCGGCGCGCGGATCCTGCTGAGTGGCGTCAATTTCGGCTGCGGATCGTCGAGGGAGCACGCGGCCTGGGCCCTGAAGGGAGCCGGTTTCGAGGCGGTCATCGCCGCCTCTTTCGCCGACATCTTTCAGGCCAACGCGCTTCGAAACGGCCTGCTGCCGGTCGAGGCCCCTCCGGAGAGCCACGAACGCCTCGTCGCCCGGGTGGCCGCGGACCCGGGGCTCGAGGTCGAGATCGATCTCGGGAGGCAGCGCGTGCGCTTCGGTGAGGAGGGCTTCTCTTTCTCGATCGATCCCTTTTCGCGCGACTGCCTGCTGAAGGGGATCGATCCCTTCGGCTATCTCCTCGACCATCTTCCCGAGATCGAGGCTTTCGAGGCCCGCCATGGCTGAAGGCATCCATCGCGTCGTCGTGTTGCCCGGAGACGGGATCGGGCCCGAGGTCACCGAGGCGGCGGCGGCCGTTCTCGAGGCGCTCCGGGCCCCGGTCGCGCTCGAGCGCCATCTCTTCGGGGGAGCCGCCATCGACGGCGCCGGCGAGCCGCTGCCGTCCGACACTTTGGAGGCCTGCCGCGCGGCCGACGCCATCCTGCTGGGCGCCGTCGGCGGCCCGAAGTGGGACGGCGGCCCCCATCGCCCGGAGAGCGGCCTGCTCGCCCTGCGGCAGACCCTCGGGCTCTTTGCAAACCTCCGCCCGGTGCGACCCATCCCGGTCATCGCGGAGGCGAGCTCCCCGCTTCGGCCGGAGCGCCTCGCCGGCGTGGACCTGCTCGTCGTCCGGGAGCTCACCGGGGGGATCTATTTCGGGCGCCCTCGGGAGCGGCGAGAAGAGGCGGGGGAGATGGTCGCGATCGACACCGCGGTCTACCGGACCAGCGAAGTGCGCCGCGTGGCCGAGCTCGCTTTTCGCCTCGCCGGCCAGCGGAGGCGGCGGGTGGTGAGCGTAGACAAGGCCAACGTGCTCGAGACCTCGCGCCTGTGGCGGGAGGTGGTCACCGAGACCCATCGCGACTTCCCGGACATCGAGCTCGAGCATCAGCTCGTGGACGCGGCCGCGATGCGGCTCTTGACCGAGGCCCACCGCTTCGACGTGCTGCTCACCGAGAACCTCTTTGGAGACATCCTCAGCGACGAGAGCGCGGTGCTCGCGGGCAGCATCGGGCTGCTGCCGAGCGCGTCGCTCGGCGACGGGCGGCTCGGCCTCTACGAGCCCATTCACGGCTCTGCCCCGGACATCGCGGGGACCGGCCGGGCCAACCCGATCGGGACCATCCTCAGCGCGGCGATGCTGCTTCGGCACTCCCTCGGCCGCGAGGACCTAGCGAAGAGCATCGAGAGCGCCGCGCGCCGCGCGCTCGAGGGCGGCGCCCGGACCTCGGACCTCGGGGGCACGCTCACCACTTTGCAGATGACCCAGGCCGTCATCGACAACCTGGAGGTCTGACATGTCGATGAAGAAGACCGAGCTCATCTGGTTTGACGGTCGGCTCGTTCCCTGGGAGAGCGCGACGGTGCACGTGATGGCCCATGGCCTTCACTACGGCTCGTCGGTGTTCGAGGGGATTCGCGCCTACGCGACGCCAAACGGGCCGGCCATCTTTCGCCTCCGCGACCACATCGAGCGGCTGCTCGACTCCGCCCGCATCCATCGGATGGTCCCGGATTTTGGCCTCGAAAGCCTCGAGGAGGCCTGCCGGGCGGTCGTCGAGAAGAACGGGCTGAGCTCGGCCTACATCCGTCCGGTCGTGTTCCGCGGCCCCGGAAGTTTGTCGCTGGCCGCGCCGGGCTGCCCGATTCAGGTCGCCATCGCTGCCTTCGAGTGGGGCGCGTACCTCGGCGAGGAGGCCCTCGCCGCAGGGGTCGACGTCGGCGTGTCCTCGTGGGCGCGGGCGGCGCCCAACACATTTCCAGCGCTCGCCAAAGCCGGCGGAAACTATCTGTCCTCGCAGCTCATCGCCCAGGAGGCGCGGCGCCACGGCTACGCGGAGGGCATCGCGCTCGACCACCAGGGTCTGATTTCGGAGGGCTCCGGGGAGAACGTGTTCCTCGTGCGGCGGGGCCGGCTCCATACCCCGCCCCTGAGCGCGGCGATCCTTCCCGGCATCACCCGGGACACCGTAATCACCCTGGCGCGGGACATGGGGCTCGAGGTGGCCGAGGAGCGGCTCCCCCGAGAGGCTCTTCATGTCGCCGACGAGGTGTTCTTCTCCGGCACCGCCGCCGAAATCACGCCCGTGCGCTCGGTGGATGGGCTGCCGGTAGGGGAGGGCAAAAGAGGTCCCATCACCGAGAGAATTCAAACCCAGTTCTTCGGGCTGTTCGACGGCTCGACCGAGGACCGGTGGGGTTGGCTCAGCGCCGTCCGAACCGATCCGCCGACCCACGAGAGGGACGAGACATGACCGACACCGCCATCTGCTTTCACACCCCGAGCCTCGACGCCGAGCCTTCCCACCCTCTCGCCGGTCAGGAGATGTCCGGCGCCGAGATCGTCGTTCAGGTGCTCGCCGACCTCGGTGTGGACACGATCTTTGGGTACAGCGGGGGCGCGATCCTCCCCACGTACGACGCGATCTTTCGGTACAACACCGCTCACTCGGACGCGCCGATCCGCCTGGTGGTGCCCGCGAACGAGCAGGGCGCAGGCTTCATGGCCGCCGGCTACGCCCGGGCGAGCGGGCGCCCCGGCGTGTTCGTCGTCACGAGCGGGCCGGGCGCCACGAACTGCGTCACCCCCATCCGGGACTGCCTCGCCGACAGCATCCCCGTCGTTCTCATCTGTGGGCAGGTCCCCCGCGCCGCGATGGGCACGGACGCCTTTCAGGAAGCTCCCGTCTACAACATCATGTCGTCCTGCGCGAAGCACACCTTCTTGGTCCTCGACCCGGAGGAGCTCGAGGAGACGGTGCGCGCCGCTTGGCGGATCGCGACCACCGGCCGGCCGGGGCCGGTGGTGATCGACCTGCCCAAAGACGTCCAGAACTGGCAGGGCCGCTTCGTGGGGCAAGGCCACCTGCAGTTTCGGGGGTACGAGCGGCGGCTCAGTGAGCTCGAGCGCAGCCGCACCAGCGAGCCCGGGCGGCGCCGATTCTTCGAGATGCTGAGCCGGTCGGAGCGCCCGCTCGTCTACGCGGGCGGTGGGGTCATCTCGGGCGAGGCGTCGGATACCCTCCGCCGGTTCTGCAAGACTTTCGGCATCCCGGGGGTGACGACGCTGATGGGCATCGGCGCTCTCGACACCACCGACGAGGACTGCCTCCACATGTTGGGGATGCACGGGACCCCCTACGCGAACTATGCGGTGGAGGACTGTGACTTCCTCATCGCGGTGGGAGCGCGCTTCGACGATCGGGTGGCGGGCAAGGTCCAGGAGTTTGCGCCCCGGGCCCGGGACATCGCCCACATCGACATCGACGCCGCCGAGATCAACAAGGTCAAGGCGGTGACCTGGAGCCACGTCGGGCAGGCGGGCGCCTGCCTCGAGGAGCTGATCGAGCACGGCGAGAAGATCGGCTTTCACAAGCGCTTTTGCCGCTGGCGGGCCCACTGCCTGGAGCTCAAGCGGCGGCACCCGCTGAACTGGGACCGGGAGAGTGCGCTCATCCAGCCCTACGGCGTGATCGAGATCCTGAACCGTCTCACCCGGGGCGAGGCGATCATCTCCACCGGGGTCGGACAGCACCAGATGTGGGCGGCGCAATACTTCGACTATCGCCACCCGCGCACTTGGCTGACATCCGGCTCGATGGGCACGATGGGTTTTGGCGTCCCCGCAGGCGTCGGGGCCGCTTTCGCCGACACCGGCCGGACCGTCATCGTGGTAGACGGGGACGGCAGCATCCGGATGAACCTGGGCGAGCTCGAGACGATCACCACCCACGGACTGAACGTGAAGGTTCTCCTCCTCAACAACTCGGGCGACGGCATGGTCCGGCAGTGGCAGAAGCTGATGTTCGGTCAGCGGTTCAGCGCGACCGACAAGACCATGCACACGAAGGACTTCATTCGGACCGCCCAGGCCGACGGCTTCTCGCTCGCGGAGCGGGTCAGCGCGCAGCAGGAGCTCGAGCCGGCCCTGAAGCGTTTCGTGGACCATGTGGGCCCTGCTTTTCTCGAGGTCATGATCGACCCCGACGCCCTCGTGATGCCCATGGTGGGCCCCGGCAAGGGCTACAAGGACATGATCGTGGGGGATTACATCACGCCTCGCGAGCCGGATTTCGCCAGCGAAGCGCCCAGGGAGCCGGATCAGACCGGAGCGCGGTCGCGTCCGAGTGCGCCGGCGCCGGGAGAGTTGGGGCTGCCTGGGGACACCCAGGCTGACCTCTTTTGAGGAGACGACGATGACGAAGACCTTGAACCTCATCCCTCTGCCCCCGGCGGGGCGCCACGTGCTGTCGGTGCTGGTCGAGAACCGCCACGGAGTGCTCACCCGGGTCAGCGGCATGTTCGCCGCCCGCGGCTACAACATCGACTCCCTCACGGTATCCTCCACCGAGGATCCTACGATGAGCCGGATGACGGTGTGCCTCGGCGGGGACGACCGCATCGTCGATCAAATCCGCAAGCAGCTCGCCCGAATGGCCGAGGTCATCATCGTGGAGGACGTGACCGAGCGCCCCCACGTCGAGCGGGAGCTCGTGCTGCTGAAGGTCCGCCTCCACCCCTCGCGGCGAACCGACCTCCTCGAGGTCGCGAGCATCTTCAAGGCCAAGAGCGTGGACATGACCCCCGACACCATCACCTTCGAGATCGTCGGGAGCGCGGACAAGATCTCGAACTTCATCACCATGGTCCTGCAGGAGGCCGAGCCGGTGGAGATCGCGCGCAGCGGCGTCGTGGTCATCCCCCGGGGGCCCGACGGCCTGCGCGAGGCATTCTTGGCCGAGGCTTCGACCCAATGAGTGGCTTTGGACCCAGGTCCCACTCGGCCGAGGTCGTCGATGGAACCGAGCGGGCGCCGGCCCGGGGCATGCTCCGCGCCGTCGGATTCTCGGACGCCGACTTCTCTTTGCCGCAGATCGGCGTGGCCTCGCTGGCCAGCAAGCTGACCCCCTGCAACATGCACCTCGACGGCCTCGCCGCCGAGATCGAGCGAGGGGCTGAGTTGGCGGGCGCCAAACCCATTCGTTTCGGGACGATCACCGTTTCGGACGGGATCTCGATGGGCACCCTGGGGATGCGCTACTCGCTCGTGTCGCGCGAGGTGATCGCCGACTCCATCGAGACGGTGGTCGGCGCGCAGGGCTACGACGGGCTCGTTGCGCTCGGCGGCTGCGACAAGAACATGCCCGGCTGCGCGATGGCGATGCTCCGACTGAACCGGCCGGCCGTGTTCGTGTACGGGGGGACGATCCTCCCTGGCCGGCACGACGGTGAGGACCTCGACATCGTGTCGGTGTTCGAGGCGGTGGGAAAGCGCGCGGCAGGGCAGATCGACGACGCCGCGCTGAAGGTCATCGAAGCGAGCGCCATCCCCGGCCCCGGCAGCTGCGGGGGGATGTACACCGCCAACACCATGGCTTGTGCGATCGAGGCGCTCGGGCTGAGCCTCCCGAACGGCTCGAGCTTCCCGGCCACCTCGGAGGCAAAGCGGGACGAGTGCCGCCGGGCCGGCGAGGCGGTGGTCGCGCTCGGCGCGGCGCAGATCCTCCCGAGGGACATCGTGACCCGGGCCGCGATCGAAAACGCGATCACGGTGGTCATCGCCCTCGGCGGCTCCACCAACGCCGTCCTCCATCTGCTCGCGATCGCGCACGAGGCCGAAATCGAGCTCGGCCTCGATGACTTCGCGGAGATCGGTCGGCGGGTCCCCGTGCTCGCGGACCTCAAGCCGAGCGGGCGCTTTCACATGGTGCACCTGCACCAGGCCGGCGGGATCACGCCGCTCATGAAGATGCTCCTCGACCGCGGCCTCCTCCACGGGGACTGCCTCACCGTCACCGGCCGCACGCTCGCCGAGAACGTCCGCGACGCGGGCCCCTATCCGGAGGGCAACGAGGTCATCCGAAGCTTCGAGGACCCCGTCCGGGCCGACAGCCATCTTCGGATCCTGAAGGGCAACCTCGCCCCGGAGGGGGCGGTGGCGAAGATCAGCGGGAAGGAAGGGGAGCGGTTTCGAGGGACCGCCATCGTGTTCGAGGACGAGGAGTCGGCGCTCCGAGGCATTCTCGACGGGGCGGTGCAGGCGGGGCACGTCGTGGTCATCCGCAACGAGGGCCCCGTCGGAGGCCCAGGGATGCGGGAGATGCTCTCCCCCACCTCGGCGGTGATGGGCCGCGGCCTCGGCGGCCAGGTCGCGCTGGTCACGGACGGCCGCTTCTCCGGCGGAAGCCATGGGTTCGTGGTCGGCCACGTGTGCCCGGAGGCGGCCACCGGCGGCCCGATCGGTCTCGTCCAGAACGGAGATCCCATCTCCATCGACGCCACCTCGAGCGAGATCACGCTCGAAATCGACCAGGCCGACTTGGCCGAGCGTGCCCGGGCCCAACCTGCTTTTGCCCCGCGCGTCCGCCGCGGCGTGCTCGCGAAGTACGCCCGCACCGTCTCGAGCGCCTCGACCGGCGCCGTCACCGACAACTTCGTGAGTTCCCGCGCCGCACCGTGCCGACGGTGAGGAACCGCTTGTCGCCCATGGGCCTCTCGAGCGCTCTTTGGACGATTCAGAGCTTTCTCGCTCATGCCCGCGACCCTACATCGGCGCTCCTTTCGGCGCGAGAACGCGCGCCGGGCGCTGACCGGCGGGGCCTTCCGGCATAGGGTAGGCAAATGGACGACGCCGAGGTCCGGGCGCTCCGGGATGCGGTCGAGCGGGCCTTCGCGGCCGGCCGGTACCAGGAGGCGCTCGCCCAGTCGATCCGGCTCGAGCGAGCCCAGCCCGAGGAGCCGTCGTTTGCCCGGTCCACCGCGCTCGTCTGCCAGGCGATGGGCCGGACGCTCGACATGATCGACGCCCTGGGTCGGGCCGCGGACCGGTACGCGAGCCGCGGCGAGGTGCTGAAGGCGGCCGCGGTCTGCAAACAGATTCTGGCCGCGGACCCAGAGAACGCCGAGACCCGGGCCCGGCTCGGTCGGCTGCGCGCGGCTCGGCCGAGACCGGCTTCGGCCTCCCCACCGCGACCGGCTTCGGCCTCCCCACCGCGACCGGCTTCGGCCCCTGCTCGAGGGCCGGCCCCCCCTCGGGCCGGGGCGAAAGGTCCCGCGTCCGCTCCGTGGGCCGGGCTTCAAGCGTTGCCGCTGCACGAAATGGTGCCCGGAGCCCGAGTGGCGTCCCGGGCGGGCGTGTACAGCATTCCGCTCGCCGACGAGCGGACCGGACCCATTCCCCTCTCCGTGCTCCCCTCGGGGGTGGCCGCTCCCCAGGTGGTCGGGGGACAGGTTTCGGACGCGATGCCGGCCGAGGATCGGGCGGTCCTGGAGGTGGCGGAAGAGCTGGCCGCGTTCGGTCGGACCGAGCGCGCGCTCATGGACAGCGCCCTGTTTCAGGGTCTGCCGCAAGATGCCTTTCACTCGCTCATCGACGCCGCCCGGCTCAGGTCGGTGCCCGGGGGGCAAGTCGTGTTTCGACAGGGCGACGCCGGCGACGCGCTGTACGTCATCGCCGAAGGTGCGGTCGAAGTCATCGAAGAGGGCCCGCCCCCCCGCCGGCTCGGGGTGCTCGAGGACGGCGCCTTCTTTGGAGAGATGGCGCTCATCGCCGAGCAGCCCCGCAGCGCGACCTGCGCCGCCGTCTTCGACTGCGAGCTCATCGCCATCGACCGGCCGGTCATGGCCGAGCTCCTATCTGCCCACGCCTCGGTGCTCGAGCCGCTGCTCCGGTTCTTTCGCGATCGCTCGGTGGCCCGCCTGCTCCGGACGAGCCCCCTCTTCTCGACGCTCGGTCCTCGGGACCACGACGCGCTTCGGCCCCATTTTCGCTTTCTCGAGGCCGAGCCGGGCGCGGATCTGCTCGTCGAAGGGAGCCAGCCGGAGGGCCTGCTCATCCTGCTCGCCGGGCGCGCGGTCGCGATCCGCGGCGGCCAGCGCATCGGCGGGCTCGGGCCGGGCGAGATCGCGGGGGAGGTGAGCTCCTTGCTCGGCCAGCCGGCGGGGGCCACGGTGCGCGCCTTCGACAAAGTGTTCGCGGTCGAGCTGCCAGCGGCGGCGGTCGCCCGCATCCTCGACGCGAGGCCCGCGGCCAGGGCCTACGTCGAGCAGGTCATCCTTCGCCGCGGCGGCCGTTGACGGGACTCGCGTTGACTCCCCCGGCGGGCGACCGGATGCTCGGCCCATGAGCGGGAGGATAACGGAGACCACGGACGGGGCGGTGCGGGTGCTCGTCTTCGACCGGCCAGAGAAGAAGAACGCGTTCACGGTGGCCATGTACGAGGCCCTCGTGGACGGGCTCGAGCGGGCGGCCGGTGAGGACGCGGTCCGAGCGGTGCTGCTGCGCGGAGCCGGCGGCGCGTTCACGGCGGGCAACGACCTCGGCGACTTCATCACCCGCCCCCCAGAGGACCGCGACCATCCGGTGCTCCGGTTCCTCCGGACCATCGCGACCTACGAAAAGCCGCTCCTCGCCGCGGTCCACGGCCCGGCGGTCGGCATCGGCACGACGATGCTGCTGCACTGCGATCTCGTCTTCGCGAGCGCCGACGCCCGGCTCCGCCTGCCCTTCGTCCCCTTGGGCCTCGTGCCGGAGGGGGCTTCCAGTGTGCTTCTGCCCCGCCTGGTCGGCCCCCAGCGGGCGGCGGAGATGCTGCTGCTCGGAGAGTTCTTCGGCGCCGAGAAGGCGGCCGAGCTCGGGCTCGTCAACGAGGTGCTCCCGGATCCGGACGAGGCCCTGCGGCGGGCCATCGAGCGAGCAAAGGCCGTGGCCGAGATGCCGAAGGAGGCCGTGCGCTCGGCCCGGGCCCTCCTTCGCCACGCCACCGAACAAGAGGTGCTCGCGGCGCTCGACCGGGAGGCGGTGCAGTTCCTCGACCGGCTGAAGTCCCAAGAGGCGATGGAAGCGATGCAAGCCTTCTTCGCCCGCCGCTAGAGCACCGAACGGGTTGGAACGGCGCCTCCAGGCGAAGGATCCTGTGTTCCTGGCCGTCCGGCGGCGGACTGAGG
>DAIQNR010000051.1:0-43087 GCA_036788295.1 Myxococcota bacterium | reverse complement strand
CGAGTTCAGACTATGCATCGGACGCGCGATGAATGAGGACGATCGGGCTGCGGCCCCGAAGGGCTCGTTCAATGGTGCCTGAGATCTGATCCGGCAACCACGCGCAGCCCGCGTCGTGGGGCGAATCGACACCGTCTCCGCATCGGGATCGGATGTCGTGCTCGTGGTTGCGGACGGGACGCGCGTCCATGCCCGGATGAGGCGCACGACCTGGAGGCCCTTCGCACACTGCTCGGCGAGGAGGTTGTGGTCTCGGGCGTGGCCCACTTTCGGCCCTCCGGCCGCCTCATGATGCTCGAGGTGGAGGCTCTCGACCGGGCTCGCCCGGAGGACGCCGTGTTCCGCCGAGCTCCCGTGGCGCCTCGGCAGAGGCTCGTCATCGACGTCGGTGAGCGAGCCAACGCTGCGGGTGTCTCCGCATTTTCGGGACCTGGCCAGGCGACGAGAGCGATGCCCAGCTCCTGGAGCTCGTCCGAGCCATCGGATGAGCAACCTCTACCGGCTCGACACCACTCGGGCGGTCTCAGGCTTCGAGGATTCGGACGGGGTAGCCGGCGAGCCGGGCGTCGCGGGTGATGAGCGTGGCGTCCTCCTCGATGGCCTGGGCGACGAGCATCCGGTCGAAAGGATCTCGATGGAGCACCGGGAGGTGCGCGAGCCGATGGGCGTGAGCGACAGTGACCGCGAGCTCTTCGAAGCGCTCGCGGGCCAGCACATCCCGGAAGTTCTGTGGCATCGAGAGCTTACCGAGCGCCTTCTTGACCTCGATCTCCCAGACGACCACCGCGCTGAGCCACACCTCGTTCTCCGGATCCTCGATGGCGCGTCGAGCGGCCTCCGCGAGCTGATCGGGCCCCGACAGCCACCAGAGCACGACGTGCGTGTCGAGGACGGCGCGCATCAGCGGCCTTCGAAAGCCTCGAGCAGCTCCTCGGGCAGCTCATCGAAGTCCTCGCTGATCTGGATCTGCCCGAGGAGCGCACCGGGCGCTCGCGGGGTGGGGTCGACGTCCAGCCGCACCAGCTTGGCGACGGGCTTTCCGGCACGCCCGATGACGACTTCCTTACCCTCCAAGACCTCTTCCAGGAGCTGGGAGAGCCTGGTCTTGGCCTCGGTCACGGTGAGCACCCGCATGCCTCAGTGAGACCAGACCTGGTCTGGTCCGGTCAAGACCGACGGCGACGACGACCCCCACCCGATCGCTCGCCGCGCCCTCGACCCGAGCGCTCCGTAGCCGGTCATTCGAGGTCCGGATTGGGTCTTAGGGCCGACGACCATTGTGGATGCGGGCAGGAGCCGCAGTTACGGGACTCCCGTGGGGACGACACTGCGTGCGCTTCTCGACCTGCCGGAGGCGGTCCGCAAGGGCGACTTCGTGATGAGCCTCGCCGCCGGGGTCGATGACCCCGCGCGGACGGTGGCCGACTACGCCTGACCTCGAACCTGGTGCAGACCTTCGACCGCGCCCTCGGCCTCGCCGACGCGGGGCTCAAAGGCGGGCGCAGCCAGGCGTCGTACCTCTACGGCTCCTTCGGGTCCGGCAGTCGCACTTCATGGCCATGCTCGATCTCATGCTCTCCGGGCACGAGGCGCCGTGGACGCGGGCCGAGCTCCACCCCTCCCGGGAGAGTTTCGTTGGTCCCGAGCGTGTTCGTCCGGAGGGTGGCCTCGTAGGGCGCCTGGGCTCAGTTCGGACCGAGGCGGAGGTTCGGGATGCCGTCGAAGTCGCTCGCGTTCAGCGTCCAGAGCTCCGCCTCGTCGGCGGCCGCCGTGGTTCCGATGGCGATGTCGTTCGCCCTCCGCCGGGGGGAGCCCAAGCGCCGAAAGGTCTCGGCGGCCTGCTGTGCGAGGCGGGGGTCGAAGGGGACGACGTCCTCTTCTTCGATGACCAGGCTGGCCAGGGCGAGGTGCTCGGGCGTGCGAGGCCCCCGGGCGAACTCGTACCAGGCGACGGCGCTCATCTGGATGAGCGCGTCGCTCGCCGCTGCCTCGAGCAGATGTTTCTCGCTCGACGCCCCGCGTAGCGACCGCTTTGACGAAGACTTCAGCTCGTCCGCGTGCGGCCGAAGGTGCGTGTCGAGGTGGATGCGGCTCACGCCTCCTCCTCGTCGAGGCGCGCGAGCTCCGCCTCCCAGTCGTGCCCGTCCATCAGGCGAACGAGCTCGTGCAGGCCATCGAGCGCTACAACGAGGTCCACTGCCGCGTCATGGCCGAGATCCTCGGCGTTCTCCGCAGAGGAACCCTCGGTTGTGAAGGCGTACCCTGAGGGCGTGCGTCGATCGAACCGAGCCAAAGGGGGCCTCGGTTTCGGTCGAGCGTCGGGGAGGATGCAAGCTCACGGCTCGCTTCCGCGCTCGCCGCCACCGGGGAGGACGGTGCCGACGAGGCGGCCTCGAAACGCGTCGCGCTCGGCCGTCTCCTCTCGGCCCCATGGGTTGGTGAATCGGACCTGGCCATCCTCGACTCCGGTGACGACCACCCAGTGGAGGGTTCCGTCCTTGTACGCGACCATCGCCGGGGAGGGTTCTCCCCTCTCCACCGACTCGATCAGCTCGTCGAAGCTCGCGAACCCATTGGTGGCCTGAGCCGGGCGGTCGAACACCGACCGGTAGGCGGTGGCGAGCTCGCCGGGGATGAGGCCGGGGCTGGTGAACAGACCGCCCAAGTGCTCGTGGCCGTCCCGCGCCGGGTCGTATTCCGACGACGGGAGCCCGAGCTCCATCATCGCCTCGATGACCGACAGCGCGCCGAGGCTCGGCCGGTTTGCGGCGGGCAAGCGCCGATGGACCGCGTCGACCCGGTCGTCGAGCACGAGCGCGTCCCCGCTTCGGGTCTCGACGGCGCCGTCCTTTCGCAGACCCACCGCGAGGCGGGCGTACTCGGCGGGCGCCTCCATCGCGAGCAGCAGGGCCACCGTGGTTCCGCCGCAGGTGTTCATGCTCCCTTGGGTCATGGTTACCGGATCCTGCAGCTCCTGCACGAGGTCGGGCAGCCAAGCCCTCCGGTCGGGCGCGCTGGCCCCATCGGAGAGGATCTCGAGCAAGTCGCGGCCATCGGCGGCGGTGGCGCCGAGCCGGTCGTCGATCAGAAGCCGGTCGAGGGCGAGCGCCGCCCTCGGATCGGTCCGCACCGCCTCGGCCACGGCGTCGTATTGGGCCCTCTGCCCATCGGAGAGCCGCCCCTCGGCCGACTCCACCCTGGCTCGGTGCGCGGGGTCGGCCCGAAACGCCCGAACGTCGGACAGGTCGTGTCGCCCGTCGCCGTTCACGTCGGCGATGTCATCCGGCCCAAGCCGCCCGTCGTGGTTCGAGTTCGATGGGTTTCGGACCACCTCGTGCTCGAGCGAGACCCAGCCCCGCGCCGTGTCTCCCGCCTGGCGCGACCACTCCGAGATTTGCTCCCCGACGCCGCTTCGGACCCGCTCGAATCCATCGACGAGCCGCTCGGCGGCGTCCTGAGCGCCCTTCTTCATCTGCTCGGCCTTGGGTCCAAGATCCCGAATCGCTGGGCGCGAACGAGCCTCTCTGGTTTCGGGTCGAGGCGGCCTCTCGGCCGACGCGGAGATGCGGGTCATGGGACGACGCTCACCATGAACCGTGCCAGGCCGGTACGAACCGCTCGCCTGACCCGACGGCAGAAGACGGGCCCAACGATCGCCCGAGCTGTCCGGCTGAACCGACGATCTGTCGGCTGGCGCCGACAGGGCGACAATCTGTCGGCTGGCGCCGACAGGGCGACGATCTGTCGGCTGGCGCCGACAGGCCCAC
This sequence comes from Myxococcota bacterium, assembly GCA_036788295.1. Classification (GTDB taxonomy): domain Bacteria; phylum Myxococcota; class Kuafuiibacteriia; order Kuafuiibacteriales; family Kuafuiibacteriaceae; genus JAHQVK01. The sequence continues at coordinate 39,320 of DAIQNR010000051.1, read as the reverse complement.
AATCTTTCGGCTGGCGCCGACAGGTCGAAGATCAGGGGTCGTCCGCGCCGAGCAGCGAGCTGCGGTCCACCTTGCCGGCGGCCGTCTTCGGGAGGGCATCGAGCAGGTGGTAGCGGGCCGGCCGGGCGAAGCGGGGGAGGAGGCCGTCGAGTCCGGCGGCGATCGCGGCGGCGTCGAGCCCGGGCGCGACCACGAAGGCGTGGCCGACTTCGCCCCACTTTGGGTCCGGTCGCCCGAAGACGCACGCCTCGAGCACCCCAGCAACGCGGAGCAGGGCGGCTTCGACCTCGGCTGGGTAGACGTTCTCTCCCCCGGAGATGAACATGTCCTTTTTTCGACCCACCACCCGAAACGCGCCGTCTTCGTCACGCACGACCAGGTCCCCGGTCGCGAGCCAGTCGTCCACGAACGCCGCGTTGGTGGCCTCTTCGTCTCCATAGTATCCAGGGGTGACATGGGGCCCGCGGAGATGGAGTTCGCCGACCTCCCCAGGGAGCGCTTCTCGCCCCGATGGGGCCACGACCCGGGTCTCGACGTGCAGCAGCGGATAGCCGACGAAGCCAGGCTTTCGGTCGAGCTCGGGCTCGGGTAGCCAGAAGGTGTTCGGCCCCGCTTCGGTGAGCCCGTAGCCTTGCCTCAATTGGATCCCTCGGTCCGCGTAGACGTCGACGAGAGATGGAGGGCAGGGCGCGCCGCCGCTGATGAGCAGCTCGAGCCCGGTCAGGTTGGTGTGCGCGAACCGGGGGTGCGCCGCGATCATCGAGAGCATCGTCGGTACGCCGAAGACATGGCTCACAGCCCCTCGGTCGATGAGATCCAGGGCTTGCCCGGCGTCGAAGCCCGAGCACACCACGCTCGCTCCGCCGGCCCACAAAAGGGGCGCGGTGAGCACGTTCATCCCACCGGTGTGAAACAGGGGGGCGTTGAGCAGACCGACTGCCCGCGGGTGGAGCTCCCAGCTCGCCGCGGTGCCCGCCGCGTTCCAGCGGATGTTTCCGTGGGTGAGGACCGCCTGCTTCGGACGGCCGGTGGTCCCGCCGGTCGCGCACAGCACCCACGGGTCGTCGAGCCTCGGGCACGGGGCGGGAGGGCCGTCGTCCGCGGGCGGCAGCGCGAGCTCCTCGAGCGGGCGGACCAGCCTGCCGCCGGCCGCGTCGTTCGCGAGCACGAAGTGGGCGGCGGAGGCGACGACCACCCGCGGGTCCGCTGCCTCCACCATCGGGGCTAGCCCCGACGGGGGTTGGCGATGGCTCAGGGCCTGAAGGACGGCCCCGATCCGCCCGCAGGCGAGCCACAGGTCGAGCCACTCGGGGCTGTTTTCGGCGAGCAGGGCCACCCGGTCCCCGGGCCGAACCCCCTCCCGAGCCCACAAGGCCCATGCGACGCCGTTCACCCGCCGGTGCCAAGCGGCGTAGCTGGTGGCCTCGCCGTCGCCGGCTCCGATCAGGGCCACCCGGTCACCGCAGAGCCGGGCGCGGCGCAGCAGGAGGTCAACCGCGAAGGACATGGGCGTCATCTAGCACGGCGCCAGAGCGCTTGCGCGCAAGGGTCGTCCGTGGGACGGCAGCCGCATGGGCGAGGTCCACGAAATCCTCCATCCCCTGGTGCAGCACAAGCTGACGATGATGCGAAAGAAGGAGACCAGCACCTCCTCGTTTCGGGCGCTCCTGGGCGAAGTGAGCATGCTGCTCGCCTACGAGGTCACCCGGGACATGGTCACGGTGACGGAGCGCATCGAGACGCCGGTGGCCGAGATGGACGCCCCGGTGCTCGACGGCAAGAAGATCGTCCTCGTGTCCATTCTTCGGGCCGGAAACGGCTTGCTCGATGGAATGCTGAAGATCCTACCCTCCGCCAGGGTCGGTCACATCGGCTTGTACCGGGATCCGGCGACGCTGCGCGCGGTGGAGTACTATTTCAAGGTCCCAGGGGAGATGCAGGATCGGGACTGCCTGTTGCTCGATCCGATGCTCGCCACGGGAAACTCGGCGGTGGCCGCCGTGGACAAGCTGAAGCGCACCAAACCGCGGTCCATCAAGCTGGTGTGCCTGCTCGCCGCCCCCGAGGGCGTTCGGGACTTTCACGAGCAGCACCCGGACATCCCGATCTACGTCGCGAAGGTAGACGAGCGGCTCAACGAGAAGGGGTACATCATCCCCGGCCTCGGCGACGCCGGCGACCGAATGTTCGGGACCGTCTGACCCACACCGGCGAGTGCGACCCGGACCCGGCGCTCGCGCCGGCGCCCCGGTCGGTCGGGAGCTTGAAGGCGATGCCGGACGAGCCCGGGTTCTGCTCGGCTGCGCGTTGCGCCGCTCTTCCCTGCGGTCGATCAGCGGCCTCCTCCGCATAGGGAACCACATGAAAAGGTGGATCACCTGTTCTTGGATGCTCCTGCTCGGGAGCCCGGTCGCGAACGCGCAGGGGAAGAGCACCAGCGCGGTCTCCTATCGGGAGATGCCCCGTCGGAGTTTCCTCCCATCGGTCCGCTCGACCGAGCAACCCTGCTCGGATTGCTCGGGAGTGGGGTCAGCGGTCAGGATCAGCTGGTCGTTCACGTCACCCCGCTAGCGACTGACGATCGAATGATTCCGAGCATCGGGGTTTATGCGTGGTCGCCACCGCAAGTGGAGGAATTTCTCGCCTCCCTACCCTGACTGCATCGCCAGGATGAGGCAGGGTGTGATCGCCATGGAGTACCCCGCCAAAAGCCCTACGTCCTCGGCCGAGCGGCCGTCCCCGGCTCCGCGCCACGTCTCCTCCTTTGTCGAGAAGGTGCTCCCTGTCCTCTCGACCGAGGTGAGACATTTCCTCATCCGCGTCGCATTGCCGAGAGGTCGCGATCCGGGCCAAGAGCGCGATGATCTCGTGCAGGAGGTCGCGCTTCGGCTGCTCAGCGACGGGGGCGCCCTGCTCGACGGCTGGAACCCGGAGCGGGGCCTTGGCTTCGAGAGCTACCTGCGGTTGGTGTGCCGGCAGCAGGCGGCAATGATTTTTCGGAGCCGGCGCCGTGCTCCGTGGACGGAGACTCCGGTCGACCCGGCGGAGCTGCAGGAACACCGGGCCGAGCGCCCAAACCAGGAGGACCGGGTCGAACTATCGATGGCCATCGCCAGCCTCGAGCGCTGGCTCGACGAACGGGGCCGGCGCCTATTCGTGGAACTGTTTGTGAAGGAGCGAGACGTGGCCGATGTCGGCAACGAGTTCGGGCTCAGCCGCGACGCCATCTACGCCTGGAGGCGGCGGGTTCGAACCTTCGCCGCCGGTCGAGCGTGGGGGGAAATTCGAGACGGCGGCCCGTCGCCCCGGTTCGACGGTCCGACCGGGCAGGCGGCGCCCGTCGAGGGAGGCTCGGACCGAGCCGTCTCGCGTCCATGACGAGCGGGGTTCAGTGGGCGGAGGCTACGACCGGTGAGGCGCGGTGTCCTTCGAGGGCGGCGCAGCCGGAGACCACGAGGTCTTCGAGAAAGGCGCCGCGCCTCAGGAACTCGTTGTAGTGGTACTGCCCCATGTCATAGCCGAACACCGGGTCGCCGATCGGGCAACAGGATGGGCTCGAGCACGTCGCGAGCGGGCCGAGCGGCGCCACGAACTCGGCCCCCGGGGTGCAAGAGGCGTTGGTTCCAGTGAGGAAGCGCGAGAGATGCGCGGGCTGGCTCAGGTCCATGTCGGCCCGGACGTGGCGAAAGGGCTCCTCGCTGACGCCCCCCGGTGTCGAGAGCCCCGCGTGAATGCTCTCGAACGCGCCCGTTCCCTCTCCGTCCTCGAAGGTCTCCCCAAAGTGGCAGCCCGCGCAGGTCGCTAGGCTGAACCGCTGGCGCGCTTCGATGTCGGTGACGTTGCCCGAGCCCCACGTCGTCCCGCGAAACCCGCTCCAGGTCATCGGGGGAAGATAGGGGGCGGTGATGCCGTTTTGTGGGTATGGGAACGAGAACGACGAAAAGCCTCCGTAGACCGCAAACACCGATTGGAAGCGGAGGCCCCCAGGGTCGAGCGGTGTGACCTCGTGCGTGCCGCCCACGATGTCTGGGGCGTGGGCCATGATCCAGCCATCGATATCCTGGGGGTACGGTGCCCCAGCGGCGAAGTCCGGCAGCTCCCAGTCGAGTCCCGGCTGCTGCGCGAGCAGCTGGTTCGTGAAGCGGTGGGTAGCCGGGTCGATGACCCACTCCTCCATGAACCAAGCCTGCCCCGAATTGCTTGGCCAGTGGGAGGTGTAGTGGGGCCAGCGAAACACCTGGTCGTTGGTTCGCAGCACCTTCAGCGCGCTCTCATTGGGCCGGCTCGGGTCGGCCCCGGCCTGCACGATCGGGTCCGTTATGTCTCTCAGCGCTGCCAGGTACGACGGCGAACCCAGCGGGTGCGTGTCGAGGTCGAACCACGCGTGGGCGAGGGCTTCTATTTGGCCGCATTCGCTCGGGACTGCGTACTCGAAGATGATGTTCCCGTTCATCGGCTCGCACGTCTCTTCATGGATGAACGCAAAGACGAAGCGCAGCTCGCCCTCGCGCGGCCCGGCGTACCCGCCGGCGGCAAGGTCGATGCGGTTGACGATCGCGATGAGCTGAAGCGGAGCCTGGCTGAAGTCGAGAATGTCATTGAAGGTCATCGGGTTCCCGTCGTCCCAGAGTTTCGGCCAGGGAACGGCGGGCGGGCCCAAGGGGGAGCCCCCATGAAGATCGTAGACGCCCTGGACTCCGCCCGGGGCGGTGTAGCCATTCACGGTCCGATCCACTGCGTTTTCGGCGATCCACGCCGAGCCGAGCTCGTCGGCGGACATGGTGCCGTTGGCGATGCCGGAGAGCAGGCGCCGGATGCCCCAGGGCCCGTCGGGGTCGCCGGTCAGCTCGCAATGATCGTCCGTCGCCCTCACCCACACGCCGGTGTAGGCCGGGTTTCTCACCACCGACGGGTCGTTGATGACGAGGGTGCGGCGGGGGTCGACCGTCGGCGCGAAGCTCGCGGACTGTCCTCCGGCGTTCAGCGCGGGGAACAGCGGGAACGCGGTCAGAGTGCCCCCGAGCGCGGGGATGTGGACGGCGGTGACAGCGGCGTCGAGCTGGCGCTCGGTCGCGACGAAAGAGCTTTGGACCGTCCGGCCATCGAAGATCGCGCCTTTCGGGTCGCGATGGGCCCGAATCCGGCTCCTCCACTGGGTGCGGCGGTTGTGGAAGTCGGCCGCGTCGAAGGGGGTGATGCCGGTGAACACTCCGTCGCCGGCGTGGGCGTCGGCATCCCGTCCCTCGTCGTTGATCTCGACCTGCCGTCGTCCGTGGGACCATCGCATCCTCGAGGGGTGCGGACCGGGGCCGGGTTCGACGACGAGCGCGGCCTCGGTGGAGGAGAAGGGGGCGAGCAGGACCCGGACCTCGGCGCCCTCGCGGGCGGCCTGCGCCGAGGTGCCGGGCGTCGCTGCGGGTACGCACCCGGCCGCAGCCACGCAAAGGAAACAGCCGGTCGGTTTGAAGACGCCCCGAAGCGGGGCCAACCTGATGGACACACCTTGTCTATGCGGCCAGGACGGAAGATCGAACGCCGGCCCATGAACTGCGCGTCGGAAGTTGCGTGGCGTTCACAGCAGGAGGCGGCGGGGGTCGGTGAGCAGCGCGGCGAGCCGGGCCACGAACCGGGCCGCTGCCGCTCCATCGACGACCCGGTGGTCGTAGGAGAGCGACAGCGGAAGCATCAGGCGGGGCACGAACTCGGAGCCGTCCCACACCGGCGCCATCTTCGCTTTCGTGACCCCGAGGATCGCGACCTCCGGCGCGTTCACGATCGGGGTGAACCCCGTGCCGCCAATCCCGCCGAGACTCGAGATCGAAAAACATCCTCCCTGCATCTCCTTGGGAGAGAGTTTTCCGTCGCGGGCCTTGGCCGACAGCTCGCCGAGGCGCTTTGAGAGCTCCCGGATCCCCTTTCGGTCCACGTCGCGGACCACAGGGACGACGAGGCCCTTCGGGGTGTCCACCGCCACGCCGATGTGCACGTATTTTTTGAGGATCAGGCTCTGCCCGTCCGCGCTCAGCGACGACCCCACCTCGGGCATCTCGTGCTCGAGCAGGTGGGCCACGGCCTTCATCAGAAACGACAGCAGCGTGATCCGGTAGCCGTCCTTCTTTGCCGCCTCGTCCACCTCCCGCCGAAACGCGTCGAGCCCGGTGATGTCCGCCTCGTCATGGTGGGTGACATGGGGGATGTTGAGCCAGGATCGGTGAAGAAAGGGCCCCGATATCTTCTTGATCCGCGGGAGCGGGAGGGTCTCGATCGGACCGAACTCGGAGAAGTCCACCTCTGGGATGGGCGGGATTCCGCTTCCTCCTTCGGCGGCAGCCGCGGGCTGGGCGAGCCGGCTCTTGACGTATTCGGTGATGTCGTCCCTGGTGATGCGGCCCTTTCGCCCGGTGCCGTGGACGCGATGAAGCTCCGCGCCCAGCTCCCGCGCGAAGCGCCGAACCGCCGGCGAGGCGTGGCTCTTTGGCCCCCCGTCCCGCGAGGTGGGTTCGGGGCCGGGGGTCGCGCCTCGATGGGCTTCCGATTTCCTCGGCTCGGCGGCCTCGGCCTTCGGCGGCGCCGGCTCCCGGTGGGATCCTTTCGCCGGCTTTGTCTCCTCTGGTGCCTGCTTCTCTTCGGCGGGCGACTTCGCTTCTTCGTCCCTTGGGGCCGGGCTCGACGGCTGGCTGTCCTTTTCGCCCTCGGGCCCATCCGAAGCCGCCTCTTCCACTTCGGCGACCACGTCGCCTTCGCTCACCCGGTCGCCGACCGCGACCCGGAGCGCGCGAACGACGCCAGCCGCGCTCGACGGGACCTCGATGCTCGCCTTGTCGCTCTCGAGGGTGATGAGCGGGGTCTCGACCTCGATCCGGTCGCCGACGGCCACCAAGAGCTCCACGATCTCGACGTCCGAGAACTCCCCGATGTCGGGGACTTTGACTTCAACGCTTTTCGCCATGCCGTCCCTCAGGCCCGCCTTGGCGTCGGGCGGTCTCTGTCGATCCCGTAGCTTTTCAACGCGGCCTCAACCTTGCCTCGGTCCATCGCGCCGTCGTCGGCCAGGGCCTTGAGAGCGGCGACGACCACGTGGCCTCGGTCCACCTCGAAGTGCCGGCGGAGAACTTCTCGGCGGTCCGATCGGCCGTATCCATCGGTTCCGAGCACCACGTAGCGATCTCGAATGAGGCCTCGGATCTGGTCCGGGTAGGCCCGGATGTAGTCGGTCGCGGCCACCACCGGGCCCCGCCCCGGCTCGAGCAGGGTCTCGACGTGGCTCTTCTTCGGGGGCGCCGTGGGGTGGAGGCGGTTCGTTCGCTCCACGTCGTGACCTTCCCGGGCCAGCTCGGTGAAGCTCGGGCAGGCGTAGACTTCGGCGCCCACCCCGTGCTCCTCCTCGAGCATTTCGGCGGCGGCGATGACCTCCCGGAGGATGGTGCCCGAACCCAGGAGGCGCACGGCCGGGGCGTCGCCCTTCCCGCTGGGGCGGAGTTTGTACATTCCCTTGCGGATGCCGTCCTCGGCGCCCTCCGGCATCGCCGGCTGCGGATAGTTCTCGTTCATCACCGTGATGTAGAAGAAGATGTCTTCGCGTTGCTCGAACATGCGCACGAGGCCGTGCTGCACGATCACCGCGACCTCGTAGGCGAAGGTCGGGTCGTAGGCCACGCAGCTCGGGATGGTGGCCGCCATGAGGTGAGAGTGGCCGTCCTGATGCTGAAGACCTTCGCCGTTGAGCGTGGTTCGCCCGGCGGTGCCGCCGATGAGAAAGCCCCGCGCTCGGCTGTCCCCGGCGGCCCAGGCGAGGTCGCCCACCCGCTGAAACCCGAACATCGAGTAGAAGATGAAGAACGGGATCATCGCCACCCCGTGGTTTGCGTAGGCGGTGGAGGCCGCGATCCAATCGGACATGCCGCCAGCCTCGTTGATCCCCTCCTGCAGCACCTGCCCTTGCTTGTCCTCTCGGTAGAACATGAGCTGTTCTTTGTCCTCCGGGAGGTACTGCTGGCCGAGCGGGTTGTAGATGCCGAGCTGCCGGAACATCCCTTCCATACCGAAGGTTCGGCTCTCGTCGGGGACGATCGGCACCACCCGGGGCCCGAGCTCCTTGTCGCGAAGGAGCACGTTCAGGAGCCGGACCAGCGCCATCGTGGTCGAGATCTGCCGGTCGCCGGAGGCGTCGAGCAGCGATCCGAAGTGGGCCAGCTTCGGGATCTCGAGCGGCTCCACCGCGGAGCTGCGGCTCGGGACCGGTCCGCCGAGCGCGAGCCGCCGCTCTTCGAGGTAGCTCCTCTCGATGGAGCCGTCTTCGAGCCGCACGAACGGCAGCTCGTTGAGCTGATCGTCGGAGACCGGGATCTTGTACCGGTCGCGGAACGCCCGCAGCGCGTCGCCGTCCATCTTCTTTTGCTGGTGGGTGATGTTCTGGCCTTCGCCGGCGGCACCCATCCCGTAGCCCTTCACCGTCTTCGCGAGGATCACGGTGGGCTGGCCGATGTGGCGGGTGGCGGCGGCGTAGGCGGCGTAGACCTTCTGTGCGTCGTGCCCGCCCCGGCGCAGGCGGCCGACCTCGTCGTCGGTCATCGAGGCCACCATTCGGCGGGTCTCCTCGTAGCGCCCGAAGAAGTGCTCCCTCGTGAACCCGCCGCCCTTGGCTTTGCAGGATTGGTAGTCGCCATCGACGAACTCGGTCATCAGCCGGCGCAGGACTCCGTCCTTGTCGCGGTTGATGAGCGGGTCCCAGTTCGAGCCCCAGATCACCTTCAGCACGTTCCAGCCGGCCCCGCGGAACGTTCCTTCGAGCTCTTGGATGATCTTGCCGTTGCCCCGCACCGGTCCGTCGAGCCGTTGAAGGTTGCAGTTGATGACGAAGATGAGGTTGTCGAGCCGCTCCCTGGCGGCGAGGCCGATGGCGCCCAGGCTCTCCGGCTCGTCGGTCTCGCCGTCGCCTAGGAACACCCAGACCTTGCGGTCGGTCTGCGGGACGAGGCCTCGGTTTTCGAGGTAGCGCTGAAACCGGGCCTGATAGATGCCCATGATCGGGCCGAGCCCCATCGAGACGGTGGGAAACTGCCAAAAATCGGGCATCAACCACGGGTGGGGATACGAGGGAAGCCCGCCCTTCGAGATCTCCTGCCGAAACCCGAGCAGGTCCTCTTCGCTCAGCCGCCCCTCGAGGAAGGCCCGGGCGTACAGTCCGGGGGCCGAGTGACCTTGAAAGTAGACCATGTCCCCCGGGTGGCTGTCGCTCTTGCCCCGCCAAAAGTGGTTGAGGCCCACGTCGTAGAGCGTCGCCGACGAAGCGAAGCTCGCGATGTGTCCGCCGAGCCCGGAGCCGTCTGCGTTGGCCCGTACCGTCATCGCCATCGCGTTCCACCGGGTGAGGCGCCGGATCCGCCACTCGAGCTCCGGGTCGCCGGGGTACATCGGCTCGTGCTCGGGCGGGATCGTGTTCACGTAGGCGGTCGTCGCCTTGTACGGCAGGTCGGCCCCCCGCTCCCTGGCTCGGGTGACCAGCTGCTCGATGAGGAAGTGGGCGCGCTCCGCGCCGTCCCGTTCGAGCACCGACTCGAGCGAATCGAGCCACTCGCGAGTCTCTGTGGGGTCCACGTCGGCGGGCGGGGGAATCCCGGGCTGGCTCTCCATACGCATCGAGGTGCTCGGACCCTACACACCGACCGGGGCCCCCGAAAGCGGCGGCAACCGACGGAGCCGAGCGCACAATCGCCGCAACCGCTCGGCATCCCCGCCGATACGTCTCCCCGAGCCCAGTTGGGACGACCCCCAACCGAGGCCCGACCGCCCCGCAAAAACCGCGGGTCGCCCAAGGAGCAGTCATGGCAACCCCGAACACCCCCGTCCGCACCAACTCCTTCCGGCTGTCCACCGTGGCGACCACCACCAGGCAGACCCCGCGCACCGACTTCGGAGCGGTGATGCACACCGGCCTTCTGAAGGCGGGCCAGGTGGCGGCCGAGGGCATGCAGGTCGCCGCCCCGTTCGTGCCCGGGGGGCACATCGTCTCCGCCGCGCTCGCCGGGATGAACCACGCCAACGGCATGGCCAGCCCCGCTGGGGCGTCGCCCGCCATCGGGATGAGCGTGTCGGGCATGGGCAACGGCACCGTCGCCGGCGGTTATGGCGCCGGCGGGGCCATGGCGATCCCGGGCCGGCGGCCGGGCCTGACCACGGCGGTGAACCAGCCCGCGACCAACTTCGCCGCGACCGGCGGGGTGGCCGGCGCCGGCGCTGGCCCGGGCGACTCGTTCAACCAGATGATGGCCGCGACCCAGAACATGGCCGAGTTCAACGCCAGCTTCAACCTTCAGTACCTGCAGCTCCAAGAGAAGATCCAGGTCGATACCCGGCAGTTCAACCTGATCTCGAACATCATGAAGACGAAGCACGACGCGGCCAAGAACGCGCTCAACAACGTCCGCTGATCGCGTCCGGTCCGCCGCGGATCGGACCGACGAACCGAGCCCGCCGGTCGGCGACCTCCGGCGCCGAGAGGCCCCGGGACCGAGACCGCACGGCACCGGCGCACGGTCCCCCTGACGTCGGCTTGCGCTGCTCGCGATCTTGCCCCTAGGCTTCGCGACGTCGATGGAGGGGAACGACGTCGTGCCTGGCCTCGTGGAGGTCCCGGCGGAAGAGGTGGCGCTGCTGCTCGAGTGCGGCTTCCTCTTCCTCGAGATGGACAAGCCTCGAGAGGCCGAAGAGGTCTTCACCGGGGTGGCGGCGCTCGTGCCCCACTCCGAGGTGCCGCTCGTCTGCCTCGGCAACCTCCACTTCAGCTTGGGCCGCTACGAGCGCGCCCTTCGCTTTCATCGCGACGCCCTCAAGAAGAACCCAGCGAGCGCGCTCGCTCAGGCCCACGTCGGAGAGGCCCTGCTGTTTTCCCAGAAGCGGCCCGAAGCCAAAGAGGCGCTCGAGCGGGCGGTGCAGATGGACGAGAGCGGTCCGGCGGCCACCTTCGCCGAGTCGTTGCTCGACGCCATGGCGGCGGGGGTCCTCTAGGATGCCGCGGATCGGCGGCGGAGGTGGTCCGGTGGTCCCGCCCCCTCCGGCTCAGGGCGCCCAGGCCACGTCGGCGGCGAAGACCGACTTCGCGAGCAAGGTGCAGACCGCGGCCGCGCAGGGGACGGACTCGGCGCGGACCCAGCAGGCCAAGCAGACCCAGAGCGCCCGGCTGACCGGGAAGGCCCGAGACATCGCGCGACGCTTGCAGTCGGGCGAGGTCGACCAGCGGGAGGCGACCAGGGAGTTCGTGGCCTTGGTCATCGAGGAGCGCTTTCCCAACTTTCGGCGGCGAAAGAAGAAGCAGCGGGACAGGCAGGATGAGGGCACCGCGGAAGAGCGCCTCGAGGAGGCGGTGACCGAGCTCATCGAGCAGGATCCCGTGCTCGCCCAGCGGCTGACCACCCAGTTCAAGAAGCTGGCGGGCAAGGAGGACGGCGGTGGCTGACGTCAAGAGCGGCTCGGGCCGACCGCTTCGCCGGCCTCGCCCGGCCCCGAAGACCCCGGGCCCGTCGGATGCGGGCGGGCCAAAGGCCGCGGCTTCCTCGCCCGCGGCTTCTTCGCCCGCGGCTCCCTCGCCCGCGGCGGCGAAGCGGGAGTCGGCGGTCCTTGCGCCGGGGCTGTCGCCGGCGGGCCACTCCGCGCCCACGGGGCCCGAACCGATCTCGGGCGAGAGCCTCGGTCCAAAGGAAGCGGCCGAGGCCCTGATGGCCGACGCCGGCGAGCCGAAGCGGTTCAAGGGGCTGCCTCCGCCGACGAAGGACATGTCCCGGGCCGAGCTCGCGAACCTGTACGGGCCTTACGTCCGATCCATCGCGGGCAAGATCAAGAAGACGCTGTCGAAGGACATCGAGTTCGACGATCTGCTCGGCTACGGAATGCTCGGCCTGATGGAGGCCGCCGATCGCTTCGATGCTCGCTTCGGAGCGAACTTCATGACCTTTGCCTACTACCGGGTGCGAGGCGCGATCTATGACGGCCTCCGGGGTATGGGCTGGGTCAGCCGGACCGAATACCAGAAGTTTCGATTCGAGCAGCACGCCAACGAGTTCCTGCGCAACGTGGCCGAGCAGGAGGCGGTGGGAGGTTCGGTCCGAAAGACCGACGACGACGAGGTCGCCGAGATCGCCGACGCGGTCGAGGGCCTCGTCACGATCTATGTGACCGCGCTCGACGCGCTCGAGGGGTTTCAGATCGCGGACGACACCCGGCCGTCCGTGGACCAGTCCATCGAAGTCGAGCAGGCCCGGCGGTTGGTGTCGGAGGCGGTGGAGAAGCTGCCCGACCAGGAGCGGACCCTTCTCACCCTGTACTATTACAAGGAGCAGTCGCTCGAGGAGGTCGGCAAGGTGCTCGGATTGTCGAAGTCATGGACCTCTCGCCTTCACACCCGAGCCGTCGAGAAGCTCGGTCGCCTGCTCAAGGATCTGCTCGCTGAATACGAGGACGAGCGCTCCTTGCTTCCCCCGGCCAAAAAACCGGGAGGGCGACGCCCGGCGCAACCGGTGGGCACCGCCGGCCGATAACCGACGCGGGAGCGAGAACCGGCCTGCGCCGGCTCGCGAATTCCCGAGGGGAGACGAACAATGACCGACCCGCTCAGCTCCGGCGCCGGCCAAGTGGCCGAAAAGATGCTCGAAGAGGTGCGTCAGGCCGCCCAGCAGGCCGACCAGCTCGCGCAGGCCCAAAACACCCCGCAGGTCGCGTTCGACCAGGTGCTCGACGCCCAGCGGGTGAACGAGGTGCAGGGGACGAGGCCGCTCGCCGCCGATGTCATCTCCGCCGCCCGGGTGGGCCCGATCCGAGGCGCCCCGTCGGTGCCCGCGGTCGGTCGCTCGCTCGACCAGTCGCCGGTGGCGAGCGGGGTTCAGCGCATCATGGAGGACGTGATGCAGGGGCAAAACAAGCTCGAGGAGATCATCAACCTCTCGCTGTCCGGTCGAAACTTCTCCACCCCGGAGCTGCTGGCCCTGCAGGCCGGCGTCTACCGGTTCACCCAAGAGCTCGAGCTGACCTCGAAGGTGGTGGAGAAGGGCACGTCCACCATCAAGCAGACGATGAACACCCAGGTCTGACCGCTCCCACCGGGGATGAGCGGCGGCCGGCCCCCCGCGAAGCGAAAAGGGTCGGCCGAGCGGGACCGGGGTGGGCGCTGGTGCTTGCGCCCACCTCATCCTGCGGCGAGGCTCACTCGGTCGGGGCCGGCCTCGCGAGCACCTCGAAGCTCGCTTTTCCTGCTTCGAACGTGACGACACCGGCCTGGCCGTAGGAGAAGTCACCGCTCAGCATCTTCCAGGGGGTGGGATCGGCGCCGCCCGGGTTGAAGAACAGCTCGTCGGCCATGCTGCCCGGCTCGACGGCGGTCTCACCTTTGCGGTCGCTTCCCCGCCCCCCCGACTCTTGGATGTTCGAGGCGACGCCGAAGCGCACGTTTTTGGCCTCGACCAAGGCGGCCAGCTTTCGGCTGCCCACGTGATCGCCTTCGAGCATGATGTCGATTCCTGCTTCTGCCGTCATCCGGGGCGGGGCGTGGCTCACGAGCACCACCGTGCGGTCCCCGGCGGCGTCGATCGCCTTGGTCGCTTCGGCCACCTCCGGCTCTGCGAACTGGCACCCGTCTTCGGCGTGAAGGTAGCTCGGGTCATGGTAGCCGGGAATCGGGACGAGCACGTGGTCCCCGAAGCGCACCGACCGGAACTCACCGAGGTGAACAGCCGCCGGCACCTTGGCCACGCCCACGGAGAACGCTGCCCGCCCGTCCCGGTTGCCCATGAGCGCGAGCAGCGGGACTTCGGCCTTCGCCAGCCCGGCGAGCACCTTCTCGACCCCTTCTTCGGTCTCGGCGATGTCTCCGGTGACGACGATCGCCTGCACCTTCTTCTCGCGAAAGTGGGTCACGTACGCGGCGAGCGCCTGCTCGACGGCCGGAGTGAACTCCTTCGTGTTTCCGATCACGCCCAAGCGCAGCGGGCCGGAGATGTCGGCGGCGAGCGTGCTGCCCCGGCGCTCGAACTTCACCCCGGCGACGGTCATCTCGGAGGGATCGCCGCTGGCGTCGAAGGGCAAAAAGCAAACCGCCTCGGACGGCGCGGCCGCTTTGGTGACCGCCGAGGGCGGAGCCTCCGGCTCGGCCTTCGACTTGCAGGCGACGCCAAGGACGCCGGTCAAAGCGAGACCGAGCGCGGTGAAGCGCAACTTCGTTTCCACCGAGCCAGCCACCGAGCGAGCGGTGGGGACGAGGCCTCGCGGCCTGCGGGCGCGGTGCAGGAAGTCGAATCGGGGCAGGGCAGCCATCGGCCGGTACCCTACGGCGCTCGCCCACCGGCCGCAAGGCCCGCCCGCGGCCTCGGGTCCCAGTTTGCCCAGGGTGCCAGCATCGACATCTGAGGCAAAGCTTGCAGTCGAACGGCTGGGGCTGGGGATGGGTGCTGACAAGGAGACAGTCGCCATGAAACGCTGCCTCCACGAAGGGAGCAGACATGCCAGGCAAACCCGCTATCTATGTTGGAGAAACGCCGCAGCAGCGCGTCGCGTGTCTGTCGGCCAATGGCTACGACCAATACGAGCGCCTCTACGAAGCTCGCCAGAACCAGGACAAAGACCTCGATGAGGACGATTCGGACGAGGAGGAAGACAATGCGTTCAAGGGTGTGTTCGATGAGGATGAGCCCATCGTTCCCGAGGTGCTGATGGTCCATGACACCCTGCCTCCCGAGGCGGAGGCCATCGTCGCGGAGGTGGCTGAGCGCGTGGGGAACATGGCAAGGGACGAGTGGGTCGAGATCCCGATCTCGGAACAGGGCGAACTCGTGAAGCGTCTCGAGGCCGCCGGCTTCGAGGTCCGCGCTGCGTATTTTCAGGACGTTTTTTGAGCCGCGCCGACGAGGCTTGCTGCGTCTCAGTCGGGGCTGGGGAAGCGGCGCAGGTCGAGTGTGAACGGCTGCTCCGGGTGGGGCTCGGCTGCTTCGATCGCCACCGGGAATGGGGCATGGCCCTCGGTGGTGAACCGCTGGGCCCGGCGGGCGGCGGCCTCGAACGCGGTGAGCGGTGGCTCGTCGAAAGCCCGGCCTTCGGGATGCCAGACGTGGTACGTGACCGCACCGAGGCTGCGCCGCGCCCAGGTATCGACCACGTCCACCCGGAGGGGATGATGGACGGGCACCGTCGGCTGTAGGCCCTGCGGGGGCTGCCACGCCTTGAACCTGACCCCGGCGACCGCTTCGGCCTGGACCCCGGTGCTCCTCAGCGGCAACGCGTGCCCGCCGGCGATCACGCGATGGCGGCCTTCGGTGAGGCCGCGGACCTTCACCTCGAGCCGCTCCACCGAAGAGTCCACGTAGCGCACGGTGCCGGTGGCCGCGCCCTGCTCTCCGAGCACCGGCCACGGCTCGAGCGCAGAGCGCAGCTCGATCTCGATTCCTTCGAGCTCGTGCCGCCCGACGAGCGGGCACCGAAAATCGAGGAATGGAAAGAACAGCTCTGGTTCGAACCGAAGCCCGACCTCGCGCAGCTCCCGCAGCACGTCCTTGAAGTCCTCCCATAGGAAGTGAGGGAGCATGAACCGGTCGTGCAGCTGGCTGCCCCATCGCACCAGGGGGCGGCGGTAGGGCGCGGTAGCGAGCGCGGCCACCACCGCCCGGACGATGAGCATCTGAGCCACCGCCAGCCGCTCGTGGGGGGGCATCTCGAACGCCCGAAACTCCAGGATCCCCTGCCGCCCGCTCGCGGTGTCTGGGTCGTAGAGCTTGTCGATGCAAATCTCGGTGCGGTGGGTGTTGCCGGCGACGTCCACGAGCAGGTGGCGAAGCAGCCGGTCCGCGAGCCACGGAGGTGGGTTGTCTTTGGCCCGATCGAGCTGGGCGAGCGCGATCTCGAGCTCGTACAGGGCGTCGTGGCGGGCCTCGTCCACCCGCGGCGCCTGCGAGGTGGGCCCGACGAACAACCCGGTGAATAGATAGGATAGCGATGGATGGTTCTGAAAGAAGCGAAGGATACTCGCAGTGAGGCCAGGTGCGCGCAGGAACGGGCTCTCGGCGGTCGTCGGGCCGCCGAGCGTCAGGTGGTGGCCGCCCCCGCTGCCCACCTCGCGACCGTCGAGCTGGTACTTCTCGGTGGTGAGCCCGGCGTGGTTTGCGGCCTCGCTCACCGTCTCGACGAGCCGAACGTACTCGGGGAACCTCTCCGAGACGGGGAGGTTCACCTCGATCACTCCCGGGTCGGGGGTGACCAGGCAGCCGCTCAGCCGCGGGTCGGGGGGCGGAGGGTAGCCTTCGAGGCTCACCGATACATCGGCCTCGGCGGCGGCGGCCTCGACCGCGGCGACCACGATCAGAAAGTCTTCGGTCGTGGGCAGCGGCGGCAAGAAGACATGGAGCACACCCGCTCGGAGCTCGACGCACAGGGCGGTGCGGACCCGCTTCTTCGGCCCCTGTGGCTCGCTCGTCACGGCCACGAACGGCTGCGTCGGCTCGTCGGGGAGCGCCCCGCGCAGCGAAGAGGGATCCTGCTGCCCGCTCTCGATCGGGGTCCCGCCGATCCGCTCGAGCGGAAGCCGCAAACCCATTGGGGAGTCCCCAGGGAGCAGGAACAGGTGGCCTCGGCGAAAGGTCCACCGGTCGCTCAGCCAAACCCCCCCGAGCCGACCCAGGGGCAGCGCGTGGCCGACGGGGGTGCGGAGGCCGCGCCCGAGCACCCGGGACAGCCGGCGCCGCTCTTCCGAGCTCTCGAGGTCGAACTGAAGCGGGTCGATATCGACGGGGAGGTTCTCTTCCTCCCGCAGAAAGTGCCACGGATCTTCGTACCCGGGGATCCATCGATCCGCGGCTAGGCCGAGCGAGCGGGCGAGCGCGGACCGCAGCCGATCGGCGGCCCCGGGGCCAAATCCGGTCGGCGCGGGCCGGCCGTCGTCCACCGCGGCGTGCCCGCCGGAGCCGAAATCGAGCCGCCGCGGGTCCTTCCACACCGGGCGTCCGTCCGGGCGCCAAACGATGTGCATCACCCACCGGGGCAAACTCTCCCCTGGGTACTGCTTGCCGAAGCGAAAGAGGGGCAGGCCGCCGGGGGCGAGACGCTCCTGCAGCTCTCGCGCGAGCCGAACCCCCTGGGTCCATTTCGTGGGCCCGAGCGCGTCCCCGTTCCATTCCTTGGCTTTTGGATGAAGCCGGGAGGTCCACGTCGGCTCGCCGCCCATCGTGAGCCGGAGCCCAGCCCGGTCGAGCGCCTGGTCCACGGCCGACCCCAGCTCGAGCACCTTCGCCCACTGCGCGTCGGTGTACGGGCGCCGGGGTCTCGGCTCGTGGCCGAGCCGGACCACCTCCATCTGCACCTCGAAATGGGTCCCGGCGCTGCTCGCCGTTCCGTCCACCGGCCCGGCAAGCGCCGGATCGGCGGCACCAACGAGCGGGATGTGGCCCTCCCCGGCGAGCAGGCCGCTCGTACCATCGAGCCCAACCCACCCGGCGCCGGGGATGTAGACTTCGGCCCAGGCGTGCAAATCGACCACGTCCCGGTCCACCCCCTTGGCCTCGTCGGGGATGTTGCCCTCGTCGGTGAGCTGGATGAGATAGCCGCTCACGAAACGGGCGGCGAGCTGGTGGTGGCGCAGCACCGCGACGAGCAGCGCCGCCGAGTCCCGGCAGCTCCCGGAGCCGACGACCAAGGTCTCTTCCGGGGTCTGAATCCCGGGCTCGGCCCGAATGATGTACCGGACCCGATCCGCCACCGCCCGGTTCAGCGCGACGAGATAGTCGACCACGTAGCCGCTCGGCGGGTGCAGCTCGGCGAAGCGCCGCCCGTGCGGTCCGAGCGCCGGCGCGGCGAGAAACGGGGCGAGCTCGGCGGCGAGCCGAGGCTCATACGGCGCTGGCAGCTTGGAGAAGCGCTCGTCCACCCAAAAATCGAACGGGTTGACCGGCCGGACCTCGAACGCCGCGTCCACCGCGAGGTCGAGCCGCCGCGTGGCCATCGCAGGGTCGAACACCGCCCGGGCCACCCGGTTGCCCCATGGATCCTGCTGCCAATGAACGTGCGGGGCCGGATCGATGGACAGGTTGTAGGACAGCAGCCGGGCCCGGGCGTGATCGGCCGGCCGAAGCCGGACGACGTGGGCCCCAAACGTGGTGGGTTCCTCGTAGAAATAGGAGGTCCGGTGGTGGATGCGGACGCGCACTGCGCTCGCCTCCTACGGCAAAGCAACGGCCGAGTCGAGCGGCGAGCAGGGAACCGGAGCTGCGGGTGAGGTGAAAGGTAGGAGACCAAAGGCCGGCGGAGCCGCGGGAGCGGCCGGGGCTCGCCACCGATGCCCCGCCGTGCTCGAATGCCAGGCGATGCCGAGCCACTTGCCCGTCCGCCCTGGCCTCGCCCCCCGCGAGCATCAGGCCACCCGTCTCGTGGCCCTCTCGTTCGACTCGGCCGCGTCCCCGACGTTTCGGCTCGGGGGGTTCGACCGCTGCGCCGAGGGCCGCGCCTACGGCTGGGGCTTCGCCTGGTATCCGGAGCAGAGCGGATCGGCGCTGGTGGTGAAGGACGCGACCTCGCTCGGCGAGAACGCGATGACCAAGCTCCTGCAAGAGTGGGAGCGCTTCGAGTCCACGACCTTCATCGCCCACCTTCGGGGGGCGGCCCGGGCGCTGCAAGAGCAGGACACCCACCCGTTTGGCCGGGCCCATGGGGGCCGGGATTGGGTGTTCGCGCACAACGGTGACCTCGATCCGCCGGATGGCCAGACCCTCGCCGACGCCCTGCCGCTCGGAGAGTTTCCGGTGTACGAGCCCATCGGCCGCACCGACTCGGAGCGCGCGTTCTGTTATCTGCTCACCGAGGCCAGGAACATCATGGCCCGGACGCTGGCCGAGGTGGGTTTCGAGCAACTGCACCGGTGGTTTCGAACCCTCGACCAGCTGGGGACGGCGAACTTCCTCCTGAGCGATGGCCGGGACCTCGCCGTGTACGCAGACGAGGACGGCTACAACGCGGTCCATCACGCCCGGTTCGTCCCCCCTTGGGTGCCGCGCGATCTCCGCACCGCCGAGCTGTCGGTGGGGCTCGAGGACGCGCGGGATCGGACCCGAACCGTGGCCTTGTTTTCGACCCTCCCCCTGGCCGAGACCGGGTTTTCGCCCATGAAGCCAGGGCAGCTCATGGTCGTGCGGCGGGGGGCCGTCATCTACGATTCCCACGCCGACCCAGAGGCCCGGCGCCGCATGGTCCCGCCGCTGGTGCGGTCGAGCGACCGGGCGTCGGCGCCGTCCGGGACGCAGCGGCCGGCAGCGGTCCAGACCCAAGCCCACTCCCACACTCCTAACAACCCACAAAGCCAACGGATCGTCCCCCCCCAGGACGCGCCTGGCTTCGATCCTGTGTCTCCGCCGGCCGTCGAGCACCGCGCCGATGTGGACGCGCCGGCCGAATCCCAGACCAGCTACGCGCCGCAGGATGGGGTTGACGCTGGCGCGACGGCCAACCAGCAAGCCGGCGGCAGACATGCATCCCCGAGCGGATCCACAGGGGCGGTGCGGAGGCTATCGGTGCCGCGGCTTCATCACCACGCCCAGCGCTCGGAGGGGCGGCTCTTGTCGGTGGAGCACAGCACGACGTATCGGTACAGGGCTCCGGTCGAAAAGAGCTTTCACTTGTTTCGGCTCGAGCCGGTCCACGACCGGGGCCAGGACCTGCTCGACCACGACCTCGAGATCTCCGTGGACGGCCTCCTGCGCCGCTACGAGGACGTCTTCGGCAACGAGGTGGTGCGGGCCGACATCGAGCGTCCCTACACCGAGCTGAAGGTTCGCTCGCGCTCCTTGGTCCGGGTTCGGGCCGACGTGCCGGACGACCTGCACTCACCGTCGCGGAGGTTTCAGATCCCGCTCGTCTGGATGCCTTGGCAGCGGCAGATGATGACCCCGTACCTGCTGCCGCCCGAGCTGCCGGAGACCCAGCTCCGAGAGCTGTCGGACTTCGCGATGAGCTTCGTCGAGAGGCAGGACTTCGATCTCGTCCAGACGCTGCTCGACATGAACATCAGCATCTATCGGGACTTCTCGTACGTCTCCGGCTCGACCCACGTCGCCACCACCCCGTTCGAGGTGTTCGTCAGCCGAGATGGGGTGTGTCAAGACTTTGCGAATTTGTTCATCTGTCTGGCTCGCCTGCTGAACATCCCCGCCCGATACCGGGTCGGGTACATCTATACGGGCAGGGATTACGACAACCAGATCCAGTCCGATGCCTCCCACGCCTGGGCCGAGCTGTACCTCCCTTGGACCGGCTGGCAGGGCTTCGACCCCACCAATGGGGTCCTGGTGAACGTCGATCACATCCGGGTGGCGTGCGGCCGAAACTACGGTGACGCGACCCCGACCAGCGGGACCCTCTACAAAGGGGGCGGGGACGAGACCTTGCTCGTCGAGGTGAAGGTGGACGAGGCCGAGCCGGCCTGAGCTTCACCGCCCCGCGCAAGCGCCTCAAGAGACCTCGAGCTCGATCTGGGCCTCCTCGAGCCACTCCGCTTCCTCGTCGAGGTCCGCTTTGGTCAGCGGGTGGCTCTCGAGCCAGCCCTCGGGGAAGCGGAGGACGAGGTGCCGGCGCGACGCCCGCTCGACCACCACCGCAGGAACGTCGCCGGCCCGGCCGCGGTTCAGCGCCACCGCGAGCCGCAGCACCACGATGAGATGCAGCGCGAGCGAGCTGCGGTCCTCGCTCAGCTCGGCGAGCGCTTTGGTGCGCAGGCGGCGGCGCTGGTTTCGCAGCAGCGCGGCGAGCATCGCCTGCTGTTGGCGGGAGAACCCGGGCATCTCCGAGTTCCGCACGAGGTAGCTCGCGTGCTTGTGGTGCCCGGCGTACGCCACCGACAGGCCAATTTCGTGGAGCAGGGCGGCCCAGTGGAGGTACTTCTCGCTCCGATGCGCTTGCATCTGCCACGGGCCTCGTAACTGCGAAAACAGCTGAAGGGCCGTCTTCTCGACCCGCGCGGCCTGCTCGAGGTCCGCCCGGTAGCGCTCGGCGAAGGTGCGGGCGGTCCGGTCCCGCACGTCGCCGTGCCGCCGCTGGCCGAGCAGCTCGTAGGCCACGCCCTCCCTCAGCGCCCCGTCGCTCACCTCCATGTGCTCGATGCCTAGGCTCAAGAACGCGGCCCGGGCGATGGCGACTCCGCCGGCGAACACCGGAGCCCGGTCCGGCTCGAGCCCGGAAAACGAGAGGCGGTCCACTCGGCGTACGTCGATGAGCGCCGCCTTCAGCTGGTCGAGCCCAGCCAGGGTGATGCCCTTGGGGCTGAATCCTTCCCCTCGGAGCACCGCGTCGATGGCCCGGATCGTGCCCGAGGCTCCGCTCGCGCGGTCCCAGCCCATGCTCCGGTACCGCTCCGCCACCGAGACGAGCTCCCGCTGCGCCGCGACCTCGGCGTGGCGAAAGTGCTTCTCCGTGATCCGGCCCTTGCCGAAGAACCGCTGCGAGAAGCTCACGCAACCCATGTAGAGGCTGTCCCGGAAGATCGGTGAAAAACCCTCACCAATGATGACTTCCGTCGAGCCTCCGCCGATGTCCATGACGAAGCGGCGGCCCTCGAAGTAGCTGTCGTGGGCCACGCCAAGATAGATGAGCCTCGCCTCTTCCGGGCCGGAGATGACGTCCACGTCGTGTCCGAGCACGGCGCGGGCCTTCTTCAGGAACTCGGCCCCGTTTTTCGCTTGGCGAAGGGTGTTCGTCCCCACCGCCCTCACGTGGGCGGCGGGGAGGCGCTCGAGCCGCTGGGCGAACCGGGCGAGGGCCTCGAGCGCCCGGCCCTCGGCCTCGGCGTCGATCATCCGGTCCTCCCCGAGCCCCAGCGCGAGCCGCACCGGCTCCTTCAGCTTGTCGAGCACGTGGACCCGGCCGTCCGCTTCCGCTCGCACCACGATCATGTGAAAGCTGTTGGACCCGAGGTCGATGCCGGCCACCACCTCCGGCAACTCTCTGTCGGCCGCCATCGGCCCCCCTCCTGCCACGGCCCGCGCGGTCTCGAAAGCCGAATGCTCGGGCGCCGGCGGCAAAGAAGGCGGGGCCGTCCGGGATGGGGCGTCTCACCGCCGTCCGCTTTGCGTCGTTTTGTGACCGAGCGCCCGGCCCGAGCCGGCTCAGGGAGGGCAGGGGGCCGCGAGCGCTGGCGGCGCGTCGGGGGAGAGGGTCAGCCGCAGGATCTCGTACACGGCGGGATGGCGGGCGAGCGCGTAGTGGTCGAGCCCGCCCAGGACCTGCCCGGACCGAAACAGCACCCGCCGGGTGGGCTGAGAGGCGTGCCCGGTCGCGCTCGCGGTCCGGACGAAGATGTCCCCGACCAGCCGGCCGAACGGGCCCTCCGGGGCCCGGGTCAGGGTCGCGGCCGCGAAGTGGTAGCCGACCCCAGGGACGAGCTGGGTTTCGACCCGCCCATCTTCGAAGAAGGCGTCCGGATCCTTTCCCTGCCACTCCTCGTCCCGCGTGTACCCAAAACGGAGATCCTTGATCCCGCTGCTGCGGGTGTTCAGCATGTCGGTCCACGCCCTCACCACCGGGTGGTCCACCGAGCCGAGCGCGCTCGCCAATACATGGGCGCCCTGCTCGAGCATCGAACCCAGATGCGGTGAGCCGAGGCAAAAGACATGGCTCAACAGCCGAACCCACCCCGCGTTCGATTCGGCCGCGTGCTGGGCGGCGCTTCGAACCACGAGCCCGCCCATGCTGTGCCCGATGAGCACGAGCTCCTCGAGAAGGGGATGGCGCACGCGCAGGTCCTCGAGCAGCGCACAGAGGCTGCGCCCGTTCTCGGAGACATGGCGGCCGGTGTTGTACCGAACGTAGAGCGGTGCGTACCCGAGATCCTCCCGTAGACGGTCCCCGAAGGTGGGACTTGGCCCGTCGGCCGCCGGCGGCATCCACACCGCTTCGGTCCCGCTCCATCCATGCACGAACACGGCCGCCCGCGGACGGGAGCAAAGCTCCGGCTCGGTCTCGCTCCGCTCTCCAAGGTGGCGAAAGCCCATCTTCTCTGCCCACGGGTGGGCCCGCCGGTCGAGGCGGTCGCCCCACATCCCGTTGAGCGCTGCCCGGGCCCGGCCGCCCCCTTCCCGCTCTCGCGGCTCGTCCCGTCCGAACGCGGCCCGGGTTCGGGCGGCGATGGTGAGCGCGTCCGAGAACGCGTCCAGGGTAATGTCGAGCAGGGTCTCGATGCGCCGCATGTTCTCCTCCCAAGGCGGGGCTGCCGCCCACCCAAACCTGCCCCAGTTCGAACCGCCGTGCAATGGTTGTCTTTTTCCCGAAGGCCCGGTACCCAGGACCCCAAATGCAGAAACGGCGGTCATTCGAGCTCACGCTTCTCATCCTGGTGACGGCGCTCACGATGCCACTTTCGCCGGCGAGCGCGGGGGACCTCAACGTCGAGGCCGAGCTTTCGGTGCCGGGGACGAAGCTCTTGGTGGTAGAACTTTTTGCGACGTGGTGTGGACCCTGCATGGATGCGGTGCCGCGGTGGGAGGCCCTGCGGAGAAGGTATGCCGACAAGGGGCTCCGCTTCGTGGTGGTCTCGGTGAAGGACGACGTGGAGCAGTGCAAGAACGTACCCTGGCGTCCGGACGTGCTGCTGTGCGACGAAGACGGGTCCATCGCCAACGAATTCGGGGTGGATGCGCTTCCCGCGGCCTTCCTTTGGACCTGGCAGGGCAATGTCCTCGAGGAGAGGGTTCATGTCGAGGAGGTCGAACAGAAGATCGCAGGATGGATGGCGAAGCTCCCTCGGGTGGAGGTGGAGGTGACCGGGCACTCAGAGCACGTGGGCCTCGAGCCGGACCGCCTGCGGGGTCTCATCGAGTCGGAGCTGTCCCGGCAAGGAAAGCTCTCCGTCGTGGTATCGCAGAAAGAGCGAGAGAGGCTGCGGTCGATGGCGAGGGCCTCGCTGGGCCTCGGAGTCGATGAGGTGACCGCCTGCGCCATCGGTCAGGAGGTGAGTCCGAACTCGATCCTGGAGGCAAAAGTCACCCCCGGCCGCGACATGCAGCTTCGGCTCGGGCTCATATCCATCGAGAGCCACTGCCGCACCCGGGACATCGCCGTGGCGTGGGATCCGGAGGAGCCCAACCGGTCGGTGGACCGGGGCGTGACGGCCCTTCTCGCGAGGCTGAAGCAGCCAATGCCCCAGCTCCCAAACCTCACCCAGCGGGTGGCTTCGCGGGATGTACCGAGTCCCCGGTCGGTGGCCGCCGTCGACCCCTACGAGGACGCCTTGAGGCGAGCGGAGGCGGCGGCGAGCGCGGCCAAAGAAGATCCGGCGAACCGGCTCGATCGGGCGTGGGCCTCCGTGTCGAAGGTCGTCAGAACGAAAGCGATGCCCGCGGAGGAGCGGGTGAGCGTCGCGGTCGAGTTCCTCGAAGAATTTCCCGACGGCAATCCCTACCGGGACCAGGTCGAGCGCTTCGTGCGCCTGTTGACGGTGGGCGCCGACATGGTCGCCGTCCCGGCCGGCCGCTTCGTGATGGGGTGCGATCCCAGAGCGGAGCGCGAGTGCGACGAGGACGCGTCGCCCCTCCGCAGGATGACGCTTCCCAAATATCTCATCGATCGGACGGAGGTAACCGTCAACGAATTCGCAGAGTGCGTGAAGGCTGGTGCCTGCTCGACTTCCGGCCTCACCGTCCCGTTTTGGGCTGGAAAGGAGCAACCCGACGGGGCCCCATACTGCAACTGGGGCAAAAGCGACCGCGGGGAACACCCGATCAACTGCCTCGATTGGAACGAGGCTCGGAAATACTGCAGCTGGGCGAAGAAGCGCCTGCCGACGGAAGCCGAGTGGGAGAAGGCGGCGAGAACCCATAGCGGCTCGAAGTATCCCTGGGGCAACCGCGGGTTCCGGAGCCCACCGGTCGCCAACATCGCAGACTCGTCGTTTCGGCGCAAGCATCGCGGCCACTCTGTCGCCCGACGCTACGACGACGGCTTCGTGGCGACGGCGCCGGTGGGCCAGTTTCCCCACGGTTCATCTGTCAACGGGGCCTTGGACATGATCGGAAATGTCTGGGAGTGAGTCGAAGACTGGTATGAGCCAGGGAAGTTGCGTTCGGTACGGGGCGGCGCGTGGAACTCGAGTCCGGAGAACGCGCGCTCGACCAAGCGCAACGGCCTCGACCCATCCGCCCGCGACGCCTCCATCGGCCTTCGGTGCGCCCTCACACCCTGAAGCGGGACCTCGCGACCGCAGCGGTCGGGGGCACGCCAGGACGCGCCGTGGCGGCCGGACGTGCTCGACGATAGAGAGGGGTGTGCTTCTCGAGAAGTGTCTTCAGGGGTCGAGCAGGGGCTCGATGGCGACGAAGGCCTCCTCGGTGAGGGCGTAGGTTCCGCGGATGGATGTGCGAAGGAGCGTGCCGCTGCGGAGCCATCCTTCGATGCGCCCGGAGGCGACGCCGAGGCTGAGCAGCTCGGCGCGCCGCAGGGTGGGGGGGCCGTCTGGTGGAGGTTCCGGGTCCGAGGGTTCTGGGACGGCTTCTCCCTCTTCTTCGGAAGCGGAGGGTTCGAGCTCGATGTCGAACAGGGCGCCGAGGTTTTGGGCCTCGAGCCGCTTGAACCGCCGCCCTTCTGCGGCGGGGGCGGCGGGGGCGGCGACCGCGGCGGAGACCCCGCGCACGAGTTTATCCGGATGCACGCCCCGAAGCACGAACAAGAGCTCCGGCTCGGCGTCGAGGCGGAGGGCGACGCCGTACAGGACGGCGGCGACGTGCTTGCAGACCTTCGCCCAGTCCGGGCAGGAGCAGCTCGGCTCCATCTGCCCTGGGTCCGGGAGCAGGCCGCTCGATGGGTTCTGCAGGGTGGCCAAGAGCGGCTTCGGGAGCTGGCCTCGAACGAGCTCGAGCGCGGCCCCGACGTGCCCGGCGCACAGATCGACGAGCTGCTCGATGCCCTCCGGATCGAGCGGGCGGATGCGGATGGATTGCTCGTACACCCGGCGGCCCTGGACCACTCCATCGACCCGCCCCGGCCCGATCGAAAGATGCAAAACGGATCCGTTTCTCAGGTAGCTTCGGCCCCGGGGGAGTCGGTTTGCAAAATCCCCGTGCCGCTCGAGGTGCCGGCCCCAGGCTCGGCCCCAGACGCTCTCGCCGATGGTTCGTTTCCTGGTCCGTACGCCGGTCAGAAGTCTCGGGGGCTCGGCATCGACCTTTCGCATCTCTCAAGCCTCCGAGAACAGGGCGCGCTTTGGGTCGAGGCGCACGATGTCGAGCAGCTTCTCGTCGCTCAGCCCCGCGAGCGCGGCGCCTACCCCTTCCGACAAGACCTCCTCGGAGAGCCCGCGCTTCGCGGTGATGAGGGCGTCGATCCGCTCCTCGAGGGTCCCGGCGCACATGAAGCGGTGAACGAGCACGTTTTTTCGCTGCCCGATGCGAAAGGCTCGGTCGGTGGCCTGGCTTTCCACGGCGGGGTTCCACCAGCGGTCGAAGTGGACGACATGGGAGGCGGCGGTGAGGTTGAGCCCGGTGCCGCCGGCCTTGAGGGACAGAACGAAAAACGACGGGCCTGCGTCCGATTGAAAGCGCTTCACGAGCTCCGTGCGATCCTTGGCCGACACCTGGCCATGAAGGATGAGCCCCGGAGCGCCGAACTGCGCCATGAGCAGGTCGTGCAGGGGCTGGGTCATCGCCTTGTACTGGGTGAAGACGAGCATCTTTTCTCGGCTGGCCTTGACCGTCCGGGCGATCTTCTGGAGGATCTGCATCTTTCCGCTGTCCTCGGGTCGATATTCACCCTCCTGCAGCCATTGGCTCGGATGGTTGCAGATCTGCTTGAAGCGGGTGAGATAGATGAGCAAAATCCCAGCTCGCTTCCCTTTTGGGGCGACCTGAAGCGCCTTGGCCAGCTGCTTCACCGCGTCAGCGTAGAGGGCAGCCTGCCGCCGGCTGAGCGGGCAGCGGGCGGTCAGCTCCGTCTTCTCCGGAAGGTCGGAGATGATCTTGCGGTCGGTCTTGAGCCGCCTCAGAAGATAAGGCTCGATGAGCTGCCGCAGCGGGCGGTACCCCTTGCCCCGGGGCGGCGACAGCGACTCCACCCACTGCTGGAACTCGGCCTCGGTGCCGAGCAGCCCCGGGTTCAGAAACGAAAACAGGGACCAGAGGTCGAGGAGCCGGTTTTCGATCGGGGTCCCGGTGAGCGCGATCCTCGCCGGCGCCCGCAGCTTTCGCACGGTGCTCGAAACCGCGGTCGCGGGGTTCTTGATCGCCTGGGCCTCGTCGAGCACGGCGACAGACCAGTTCTGCCCGAGCAACTCTTCATGGCGGGCGAAGCTTCCGTAGGTGGAGATGATGACGTCGTGTTCGTCGAGCGCCGCGAGCAGCGCCTTTTGCTCGGCGTCGCTGCCTTCGCTTCGGTGCATGATCCCCACCCGCAGGCTCGGCGCGAAGCGCTGAAGCTCCGCTTTCCAGTTCCCGATGAGGGATGCGGGCACGAGCACGAGCGCGGGGCCAGCCCCGGCATCGGCCCGCCTCAGGAGCAGGGCAATGACTTGGAGGGTCTTTCCAAGGCCCATGTCATCGGCGAGGCAGCCCCCGAGCCCGAGCTCGGTGACGACGGCAAGCCACGCGAGACCTTCCCGCTGGTAGGGGCGGAGCGTGGCTTTCAGGCCCGGGCTCGGCTCGAGCGCGCCGGGGGCCCGCAGGCGATCGAGCACGCCGCGCAGCCAGGTTCCGGCCACGACCTCGGCCCCGTCGCGTTCGCCTTCGGCGAGCAGCTTCATTCCCTCCGCCAATGGCACCGCCTGGTCGTTCTTCGCCCAGGCCTCGAGCGTGGCCCCGAGGGCGGCGGGGTCCACCTCCACCCACTCCCCGCGAAGAAGCTGAAGCCGCGGCACCCCTTCGAGCAGAGAGGAGAGCTCGGCCTCGCTGAGCGGGGACCCATCGAGGGTCAAGTTCACGTCGAAGTTCAGGAGCGAGCGGACGCCGAAGCCGACCGAGACCTCGCCGACGCGAATTTGCACCATCGGCCGCTTGCGCTGCTTCTGCCACTTCTTTGGAAGCCGGACCCGGACTCCGCTGCCCTCGAGCTCGGGCGCCGCTTCCAGAAAGCGAAACGCTTCCTCCGCCGTCCAGGCCAGGGGCTCGAACAGCAACCTCGACGAGAGCAGATCCTGAAACCACGGGCTCTGCGCGGCGGCGCGGTCCACTGGCGTCAACAGTTGGGTGAGCGCCGCCCGGTCGCCGGCGTGAAGGGCGAACGCTTCAGCAAGTGGGATGTGCCGCCCGGGGGACTCGAGCGGGGTAAAGGTAGCGAGAAAGCCAAAGGGATGACCTTCGTCCTCTTTGTTTTCGGCTAGGTGCAGCCACACCCGGCCCCGAGCGTGGCGGCTCGGACCCACTTCGGCGAGCACCGAAGAAAACCCATGCTGCGCCACCCTTTCAGCGAGGTGCTCGGCGAGACGACCCCAGATCCGGTCGAGCGCTTCGAGGTCGAGGCCTTCGCTCCCAGGAAACGGCGGCGCCGACGCGAGCCGAAGCGCCGCGGTCTTTTGGGATGGCCGGGCCGATGAAACCTCCGCGGGGCCGGTCTTTTCTTCCGGCAGCTCGAGCAGGGCCTCGAGCAGGTCCTCCGCGACCTGAAACCCAAATCCGAGGCTCGGAGCGGCTCGCGCCTGCTCCGGCGCGCACAGGAGGGCCCAAAGACCCTCGGACTCCCCCCGCCGAAAGACGTCCATGAGCGCCGGATCCCGGTGGCCTTCGAGCCGAAGATGCCCGGAGGTCTCGAGGACGAGGCTTGGCGGAGCCTCCGGGTCGTCGGCCGATTCGGTCTCGAGGCCGTCGCCGAACCCATTGGACAAAACCAACGTGAGAGGTTCGATGGGTTTGGCTGAAGGGATCTCCAAGCTGGGGAGGATCGCGCCGGCCCGACGCCGCTCGACCCCATCTTCTCCGACGACGCGGGCCCCCCGAACCGAGGGGATGCGCATGGAGATGGGATCGACCCCATCGTCGAGCGTCACTTCGTCTGGGTCGAGCGCCGAAACCTGGCCCCGAACGACATCGGCGGATTTTGCCCCCACGCGGAGCTCGACGACGGAGCCGTCGCCGTGGGCCTCGCGCAGCAAGCTCGCCAGCGGACGCATCCCCGGCTCGGTGAGACCGCGGACAGGGAGGATCCGGTCCCCTCTTGGACTTCGGAACCGGTATCCTCCATGGAGCACGGCGTAGTCGTAGGCGGCCCGCAGGGTTCGGACGTCGGCCGCGAGCGTCTCCCCGAGGTGCCGGCTCGGGCCGAGTGCGTGAAGATATTCAAGGTGCTGAGGGGAGTTGAGCGGACGTGAACCGGTCGCGCTCCACCCGAGCAGGCGGTACAAGATGACCCTCCGGGCCGAGCTCGACCGGGAGTGCGCGTATTCTCCTGTGGGGAGCTTCAGCTCTCGGACAAAGCGCTCCTGTCGCGGAAGGTCGAGCGCATCGAGCAGGGGGCGAAGCTCGAGGCCCACGACCAGTTTGGCTCCAGCGACGTGGCGCCGAGCCTCGGCCTCGAAGCCTTTGCCGTAAAGGACCCAAGGCTCCGCCCCCTCGAAGCTCCAGAGCCCAGCGAGCGCGAGCAACTCCCGTCTCTTGAACAGCGGCCGCAGCACCAGGGCCGGGGAAAAGGGCCCGGTCATCCCTTCGGGCGGGTGGAAGACGGGGGGCCGCGGCCTCGAGCGGAGGGACGCCTCTTTCTCTCCGATGGACCAGAGAATTTTGGAGAGCTCCTCGCTGGGGTCGAGGTCGAGCGTCACGCGGCCGTCCTTGGTCCGCATCACCGGGCGCCGGCCTCTCCAGGACCGGGTCAGAGAGGTCGCGAGGTTGCCGATCCGGCTCTTGACCCCGAGCTGCTCGAGCCTCCAGGCGACCTCTTCGATAGGCCTGGGTGCTCCGGCCTCGAGCAAGGCCACCGCGAGCATCTGGGAGAGATTCCACGGAATATGCTTCGACAGCAGCTCTTCGAGGTCTACCGGCGCGATGCCGAGCCGCTCCGCGAAAGTCCGGGCCTGCACCCCCGGAGGTCTGCCGAACCCCGCCCTCGCGCGCAAGCCCCTCGGCGACGATGGCTTGCCGCCGGGGTTTCGGGTATCCGGGAAGCGTGGGGATCTTCGACAGCATCGTCGACACCGTGGGGAACACGCCGATCGTCCGCCTGGGCCGGGTCGCGCCGCGCTCGGTGCATCTGAAGCTCGAGTTCTTCAATCCGCTCGGATCGGTGAAGGATCGCATCGGCAAGGCGATGATCGAAGCGGCGGAGGCAGAGGGCAGCCTGGCCCCCGGGACGCGGATCATCGAGCCGACCTCCGGGAACACCGGGATCGCGCTCGCGTTCGTGGCCGCCGCCCGAGGCTACCGGCTCACCCTGACCATGCCCGAGTCGATGTCGCTCGAGCGGCGCGCGTTGCTCACCGGGCTCGGTGCCGAGCTGGTCCTGACCCCCGCGGCCGATGGGATGCGGGGGGCCATCGCCACGGCGGAAGCGCTCCTATCGAACGCCCCAGGGGCGTGGATGCCGCAGCAGTTCGAAAACCCAGCGAACCCCGACGCCCACTACCGGGGCACCGGACCGGAGATTTGGGAGGCGACCGCCGGCGCCGTGGACATCCTCGTGGCGGGGGTGGGCACCGGAGGCACGATCAGCGGGGCCGGCCGCTACCTCAAGGAACGAAAGCC
The DNA here is from genome assembly GCA_036788295.1 of Myxococcota bacterium. GTDB lineage: Bacteria > Myxococcota > Kuafuiibacteriia > Kuafuiibacteriales > Kuafuiibacteriaceae > JAHQVK01. The sequence goes on along the minus strand of DAIQNR010000051.1, from coordinate 8,658 downwards.
GGGCCTGCGCTGCGTCGCGGTCGAGCCGGAGTCGAGCCCGGTGCTGTCCGGCGGCTCTCCTGGGTCTCACAAGATCCAGGGGATCGGCGCCGGCTTCGTGCCGAAGAACCTCGACCGCTCGGTCGTGGACGAAGTGAAGACCGTCACCGACGACGAGGCGTTGTCGATGGCCCGGCGGCTCATGGTCGAAGAGGGGATCCTCGGCGGCATCTCCACCGGGGCCAACGTCGCGGCGGCGGCCCGCGTCGCGGCCGAGCACCCGGGCGCCTTCATCGTGACCATCGGCTGCTCGTGCGGAGAACGCTACCTGAGCACGGCGCTGTTTTCCGGCTGACCCGCGCAGCGGCCGATGCCACGGCGGACCATGAGCGTCAGCGGATCTTGGTAGCAGCTAGGTAATCGGTGGCCGAGGCACCGACGTGGCAGCTGTAGCACATCGGGTTGGCGCCGGCGGCGGGCATGGCCCTGACCTGGCCGTTCAGGTCCCGCATCTCGTAGTACCAATCCCCGTTGTCGGGGTCGAAGCCGCTCTCGCGCTTGATCATCACCGCGAGCCCGTCAGGATTGCCGTCCTGGTCCGAGTCGAACTCCTTGATCGCGACCGATCCCTCGGGAGCGGTGAAGCTCGATTCGGTCACGAGGTCGCGCAGGTTCGTGGAGTACCAGGTCTGCTGGGCCCCGTGCGGCGCCGAGCCGGCCACTCGGGCGCTCATCTGGGTGAAGAAGTCGTCGCTGGTCTTGAAGTCGGCCCGGAACTCGCCGGGGCCGGTCTCGTCGCCGCACGCGGTGAGCGCGGCGGCGAGGGTGAGCGGGAGCACAATGAACTGGTTCATGGTGAGGTTCGCTCGCCGTGGCGAGCGCGGCCTGCTACGTCCATCCTCGCCGAGCGTTACGCCCAAAACCCACCCCATCGGACGATCGACGTACGCCCGCAACCGGAGCCGCCGAGGCGCGTAGCGTCGGGGGCGCCGCTGGCGAAAGCTGCGCGCGGCCCTCTGGAGACCCAATGAGACGACCCCTGACCCTCACCGCCCTCTTCTTCGCTGCGAGCCTAGGCGCGGCCCAAAGCGCGCTCGCCTGGGAGCTGGCCAAGACGCCGGAGGTCACGTTCAAGGCGACCGGCCCGGCCGGGTTCAAGATCAACGGGACCGCAAAAGCGCTGAAGCTCGCTCCCGAGGAGGGCGGGCTCGCCTTCGAGGTGCCGCTCGCCGAGGTCGACACCGGGATGAGCCTCAGGAACCGGCACATGCTCGAGGACCTCGAGGCGGCCAAGTTCCCGGTCGTCCGGCTGTTCATCCCCACCGAAGCCATCCCCGCCTCGGACCCGGGCACGAAATCCAAGGGCAAGCTCGACGGCCGGCTCGAGCTGCACGGGGTGACGAGGCCGATCCAGCTCGACTACGAGATGGCCTGCGAGACGACCTGCAAAGTCGAGGCGCAGGGCCAGATCGACATGCGGGCCCACGACCTGAAGATCCGGTCGTACCTTGGGATCACGGTCAAAAACGACGTGGGGATCGCGGCCAAGCTCGAGCTGAGCCGCTGACCGACGAGCCACCGCCATGCATCGCTTGGTCGCCCTCGCGCTCGGGGGCTCTCTCTTCGTTTCGGCCCACGCCGAGGCTTACCCATGGATGGTCAAGCACGGCTACATGAACTGCGCCGCCTGCCATGTCGATCCTTCTGGAGCTGGGCAACTCACCAAATATGGCCGGGCGCAGGCCGTGAACCTCGTTCAGTTCAACGCCGCGCTCGACGAAGAGACCGGGGAGGTCCCGAGCACCGCCGGCTTCCTGTGGTTCGCGGACATGCCCGACGCGTTTCAGCCGAGCGGCAACATTCGCATCGGCGGCCTAGTCCGCAACAATGAAGAGACCCCAGTCATCCCGCTGCTGATGGCCTTCGATCTATCGGCGACGGTATCGGTCGGCCCGGTGCTCGCCCACGCGACGGGAGGCTTCGGCATCCGTGACTTCTACGGGCCGGTGATCGTGGCCCCCCGCTGCGTCGCCGGCACCGAAGAGCAGTGCGGGCCGTCGTTCGTGTCCCGCACCCACTGGCTCGGCCTCCGGCTCGCCGACGACGCAGTGACGGTTCGAGCGGGCCGAATCCAGCTGCCGTTTGGCCTCCGAAACGTCGAGCACACGACGTTCGTTCGGACCCGAACCAAGACCGACGTCCACGTCGGGCAGTCGCTCGGGGTCGCCGCGGCCTTCTCCACCGCGCAAGCGCGGATGGAGGTGATGGGTATCCTGGGCAACTATTTCGTGTCCCCCGACGAGCTGCGGGAGCGGGGCTATTCCGGCCTCGCCGAGTTCGCGCTCGGCGAGCGATTCTTCATCGGGGTCTCGAGCCTCGTCACCCAAGCCGAGCGGAGCCTCCGCACCAACGCATCGGAGACGAGGCACGCCCACGGCCTGTTCTCCCGATGGGTGCTCAGCGAGGAGCTCGTCTTGCTCACCGAAGCAAACGTCCTGGCTGAGCTCAGCGAACGGGATCGGCTGGGCGTGGTGGCGTTCGGGCAGGTCGATTATGAGCCGGTTCGGGGGCTGCACCTCATCGCCACCCTGGAGGCGGAGGCGTTCGACGCCGAGCTCGACCCCGACCGGGTAGGGGTGTGGCTGGGCTCGGCTTGGTACCCGCTTCCCCACATCGAGACCCGCCTCGACGGGTTCGTCCGCGAGTCATTGGGCCGGGACGACACCGAACTTGGCTTGCTCATCCAGGTCCACGCGTTTCTATGAGGCCCGAACCATGGCTCGAACGCTGTTTCTCCTGCTGACCCTGGCCGCCCTCCACCCGGGGGTTGCCCAGGCAAACCCCGAATATCCGGGCGTCATCCAAACCCACCTCGGCCTCGCTGGCCAGCCGCCCGAGCTCTGCAATCTCTGCCATGCAGGCCCGACCATGCGGGGCACGGTCAACGACCCATTCGGTCGGAGTCTTCGGGACAACGGCCTCGTGGCTGGCAACGCGGCCAGCCTCCGGGCGGCGCTGGATGCGCTCGAATCGATGGGGATCGACAGCGACGGCGACGGGATCGACGACATCACCGAGCTTCGAAACGGCACCAACCCGAACGTGGCCGAGGGCGAGGAGCCGGAAGAGGCGCAGACCTTCGGCTGCACCGCGGTCCCGCCGGCGTCGCTCGTTTTTGCCCTGCTGCCCCTGCTCTGGATTCGGCGCCGGCGCTGATTCAGCCCTCGAGGCGAGACAAGAGCGCCTCGGCCCCGTCCCAGCCCGGCATCAGCGCCGCGGCGGCCCGGGCCTCTGCGAGCGCGAGATCTCGGTGCCCTTGGGCCTCGAGGCAAAGAGCGAGATCGTGGCGGACGGCGGGCTCGTCCGGGTGAAGGGCCTTGGCTTGCTCGAGCAGCCCCCGGGCGACCCCGAAGTCTCCCTCCTGCATGCGAAGCACGGCCAGGTTCGCGAGCGCCGGGCCGCTCTTCGGATCGAGAGCGAGCGCGAGGCTCAGGTCGCCCTCGGCGCCGCTCGTGTCCCCGACTTCGAGCCGGGCCGCCCCCCGGTTGGCGAGGATGACCGGATGGCCGGGCGCGAGCGCGTCCATGCGGTCGAGCACCGCGAGCTGCGCCCCGAACCGACCGAGCGCCCCGAGCTCGAGCCTCGCCTCTTCGAGCTCGTCGAGGTCGCGCTCGCCGGTCTCGGCCAAGATCTCCGCTTCGAGCGCCTCCGCCGCTGCGGCCTGCCCGGTCGCCTCCGCGATTCGGAGCAGGGCGAGCAGCGGGGCGAGCTGCCCCGGCCGCAGGTCTTTCCACCGCTCTGCCCGATCCGCGGCCGCGGCGAGCTGGCCTGCTTCTTCGAGCCGTTCGAGCTCGATCCGGCTCCAGTGGTCGGACAGGATCAGCGCGTCGTCCGGATCCGGCCGCAGCTCGACGGCGGGGGGAGCGTCTTCGAGCGGCCGCTCCGCTTTCCACGCCGCGTAGGCGGGCATGTCGGGCCACGGCGTCTCCGAGCGCAGGCTCTCCGCGCCGCCGTCCGGCTTCTCGAGCGCGTCGGAGAGGGCGCCGACGAGGCGGATCAACGCCCGGGTCGCGCTCTTGGGTGAGCCCCAGCGGGCGTAGCGCTCCTCGAACCACGGGTCGTGCTCCCCCGTGACGTCAAAGCTCTCCGGCTGGGAAAACGCGGCCCACGGCAGCACCGCTTCGCCGCTCGTGTGGGCGAGCAGCCCGCGCGACCACCGATCCGCCCGGTGCTCCCGCTCGATGTCGGCCCGCTCCGGCTCCGGCACCCCGAGCTGCAGGGCGTGGCGGGTCCCGAGCGTGGCCAGCGGGTCAGCCCGAACCGCGGCGAGCGTGCGGGCGACCATCGCGACCGCCAGCCCGCAGCCGGAATCCAGCTCGCATCCGTACAGGGACCACCAAGCCGCGTTCCGGGGCGATCCGGCGAGGAGCGCGGCGTGGGCCCGCCGGGCCGCGTCGAGCGCACGATCCATGGGGAAAAGGTGCGGCGATCGAGGCCCGGTGTCGAGCCTCAGCGGCGAGGGACGAACCGGCTCACCGAGGCGAGGTGGGAAAACGCCTCCCGCTCCTCTTCGGTCAGCAGCGGGGGCACGACGATCTTCACCTTCACATAGAGGTCCCCCGCGTCGCCGTCCCGCCCTGGTTTCTGGGGGATGCCTTGCCCGCGCACCCGCAGCTTCTGGCCGGTGGAGGTCCCGGGCGGGACCTTCAGCCGCAGGGGGCCCTTCGGGGACTCGAACTGGATCTCGGCCCCGAGCGCCGCCTCCCACGGGCTCAGCTCCACCGAAGTGCGGACGTCGCGGCCCTCCACCTCGACCCCGTCGGGGGCCTCGAGCTCGAGCACGACCGTGACCTCCGGATCGGAGAGCTTGAGGCGGTCTCCGTTCTTCGCTCCCTGCGGGATCTTCAGCCGCAAGCTGTGCTGCTGCGGGCGGCCGAGATCGTCCGGGATGTCCACCGACAGGTCGAGCGTCGTGCCGGTGAAGGCGTGGGCGAGCGGGATGGCGATCTTGATCTCGCGGCTCGTGGCCGGGGCGGTCTTCGTCCGCCGTCGGCTCCGATCTCCGCCGGTTCGGCGCAGCAGATCCTCGAAGGAGCTGCGCAGGTCGTCTTGCCCCACCCGGATGTCCTCGAAGCCGAGGTCTGCAAACGGGCTTCGGCCCCCAGGGGGCGGAGGGCGTCGCCGGCGGCTCGGGTTCGGGCGCGACTTGGGCCCCGCCGGCCCGAACGCGTCGTAGCGGGCCCGCTTCTCCTCGTCGCGGAGGGTGTCGTAGGCGTCGACGAGCTCGCGAAAGCGCTCCTGCGCGTCCTCGGCCTTGTTGACGTCGGGGTGGAGCTCCCGGGCCTTGCGCTTGTACGCGGCCTGGATCTCGGCCTGGGTGGCCGTGCTCTTCACCCCGAGAAGGGTGTAGGGGTCTCGGGTCACGGGGGGCTCGCTGGCGGGAACATAGTCAGCCTTCGGCCGGTTTGACAGCGCTTCCCGGTGGCTCGTACATCGCGCGCATGCGGCGCCGAGCGACCCTGACCCACGAGAAGCTGGTGGAGGAGGCGCGATTCCTGCTCGAGAAGCTTCAGCGGGTCGACGTGTTCGGGGAGCGGGTGCCCTACGCCGAGGCCGAGCGGGTGCTCGAGCCATCGCTGAGCGTAGGATTTGCCGAGCTCTCCAGTTTCTTGACGAAATACGGGTACCTGCGCCTCGAGGACGGGATCGTCACCGTCACCAGCGGAGGGATCGAGGCCGCGGTCTCGGACGACGCCGAGTTTCACGCCCGGCTCGCTCGTCACTTCGCCCGCGAGCTGACCGCGGCGAGCGGACGCCCCCGATCGGAGCCGACGGCGCCCCCGCTGGCGTCGAGCTTCGAAGGGGTGACGGCGGTGACCCGCTCCCGGCGCCCGCTCGGGGGTCCGCCGGAAGAGGTGCTCGACCGGCGGTACCGGCGCGGCTCCTTGGTGGGGCAGGGCTCGCTCGGCGTGGTGCACCGCGGCACCCACGTCGGCCTCGGCCGACCGGTCGCCCTCAAGGAGGCGACGACCGTCTTTCAGTACGCGAGCTACCTGCGCCGCGACGAGGTCGTGCGCCGGCTCCGGACCGCAGTGGAGGCGCAGGCGCGCCTGCACCACCCCCACATCCTCCAGATCCTGGACCAGAACCCGGAGCGGGAGCACCCCTACTTCGTGCTCGAGCTGGCCGCTGGTGGCAACCTGCGGGCCCGGCTGGATGCCGCCAAAGACCGGCAGCTCGACCTCCGGGTCGCCGTCCGAGTGGTCACGCAGCTCGCCCACGCCCTGCGAAACGCCCACAACCACGGGGTGCTGCACCTCGGGCTCAAGCCGGAGAACGTGCTCTTCGACGGGCTCGGCAACGTGAAGCTCGCCGATTTCGGGTTCGCCCGGGTGCTCGAGCATCCGGAGGGGTCCGGACCGGCGCCGGTGCTCGTGGGGGGCAACACCGTGGCCTACCTCGCCCCCGAGCGGCTTCAGCCCGGGCCGCCCCCGGATCTCGGCCCCCCGGCCGACGTCTACGCGCTCGGGATTCTCCTGTACGAGATGCTCGGCGGGCGCCTGCCCGGGCGCCGCTCGCCGCTGCCGTCGGAGACCAGAGAGGGGGTGCCCGCCGCCTTCGACGAGGTCTTCGACCGGATGACCCGCGATGACGTCGATGAGCGATACGGCACCATCGACGAGGTCCTCGACGGCATCCACGAGGCCTTCGGTCCCGAGTTCGTGTTCGAGCGGGGGACGATGCTGGCCTGGGCCGACGATCCGTCGCCGCTGCCGGCAGCGCCCGAACCGGAGGTCGATTCGGCCGACCTCGTGGTGGAGCCGTCGCCGATCTCGGAAGACCTTCCGGTACCGCCTCGAGTGGTGCTCCGGCGGGCGCCGCCGCTGCCGGTCGAGGAATGAGCGATGGGGGAAGACGACCGCCGCCGGCGCCCGGTCCCAGCCGAATCGGAGACGTGGCCGGACGCGGAAGCGTATGACTCGAGCGAGGGGCGCGAGCCTTCGTACGGCTTTCTCGACGCGGTTCGGCCCGAAGAGGCCTGGGAGGAGGAAGACGAAGAGCTCGGGGTGTTCTCGCCGCCCGAGGGGGATCTCTGGGACAGCGAAAGTCCGGTTGCGTCCTATGCGGAGCGAGGCGACGGCCCTTTCCCGGCGGTGGCCACAGAAAGCCCCCTCGAGGCCGCGATCGCCGGCGTGGACCGGTTTCGGGCCCAGGTCGATCCCGGCGGTTCATGGGACCGCGCCCCTGGGCTCGGGGACCAAAGCTCCAGGCTCGGCGTGCGCACCGCCGGGCTCGGAGCGCAGCCTCTCGGCGAACCCCGGGTCGGCGCCGTGCGGGCCCACCGTCTGGAGCGGCGACGACCGAAGCACTCGAACGAGGACTCGAAGAGCCCCGACCGGTCGGCCTTGGCGCGCCAGGGCAGAGCGGACCGGGCCAAGGAGGATCGCCGGGGACAGAAGTTGCCATCGCCCCCTCGGCTGTACCCCAAGATGCGGGCGCTGCTCGCGGATCCCAGCCTGGTGGTCGAAGGGAGCGACCCCCTCCCCGAGCCGCTTCCGCCGCCGGTCCCCGGGACCTTCATTGCGAACCCCCCGCCCCGCCCGCCTCGCGCCGAAGCGGGGGACCTCGACGGCATGCTCTCGCTGATGGCAGAAGGCCTCCTCATCGGCGAGGGCCCAGACGGTTCGACCGAGATCCGCATCAGCTTGAAGGACGAGTTCTTCGCCGGAACCGAGCTCAGGATCCGGCTCGACGACGGGCGGATCGCCGCTGCCCTGTACCCTCCCAGCCGAGAGGTCTACTGGCAGCTCGGGGGAGAGGCCGGCGAGCTCAGGGCCCGGCTCGAGGCCCGAGGCCTCCGCGTTCAATCCCTCGAGGTGATCGAGCCCAGCTGAGTGAAACCCACCGCCCAAGGCTCGGGGCGCGGCGGCACAGGGGTGCCGCAAAAGGGCCCGAAGTGTGACGGCGAGCACCAGCTTCTCCCGCACCGGCGCCCGATGTAGCTGAGCTTCATGCATCGAATCGCTCTCACGGCTCTCTTCCTCTTGTCTGCCGCCTGCGGCGACGACGGGTCGGGGGACGGTCGCCCGAACGGTGGGAACGGGCCTTCCGACTCGGCTGAGGTGTCCAGCCTCGACAACGCCGGTCTGCGCTCGCTCTGCATCGATTTTCAGGCGCAGCAGCGCGCCTTCAACACCGCCAACCAGGACGGCTTGTGCCGACTCGCGGGGGTCTTGTTCGGGGCTTTCGTATCCGAGGTCAGCGCGTCACCGCGTGCGAGGCCACGTTTCAGTCGTGCCTCTCACAGCCGCTCGAGGATTTCGATTGCGACGAGGCTAGCGCCGACGAAGTCCCGGAGGACTGCAACGTGACGGTGGGTGAGATGCGAACCTGCTTCGCGGACCAACTCGCCGCCGAAACCGCTCTGCTCGGCCAATTCGCCGGCCGCTCCTGTGAGGCGCTGTTGATGATGTCGTTCGAAGACCTCGATACCGATCCCCCAGCGTCGTGCGCCGGGATCGATACCCGATGCCCGGGCCTGTTCGAGCCAGACGACGGCGGCGAATGACCGCGGAGCGGAAATCTACCACAGTTGGTCGAAATCGACGAGAACCTGGCGGCGTCCAGCGGAGACGGTGCTGCCCAGGACTCGAAGCGTCTCTTCGCCGTGAAAGAAGT
>DAIQNR010000050.1:23958-43583 GCA_036788295.1 Myxococcota bacterium | reverse complement strand
GAGGGGCGGCTCCGTCGGTTACGGGGAGTAGCCTCGGTCCGCCGCCGGACGGCCAGGAACACAGGATCCTTCGCCTGGAGGCGCCGCTTTGACCCGTTCGGTGCTCTAGCGCGATTCTTCGGCCTCGATCCACGTTTTCATCTTGGCCTCGAGCACCGTGAGCGGCAGCGCCCCGTCGATGAGGATCGCCCGATGGAAGCGCTTGATGTCGAAGCGGTCGCCGAGCGCTTGCTCGGCTTCGGCGCGCAGGCGCTTTATCGTGAGCTGGCCCACCTTGTAGGCCAGCGCCTGCCCGGGAAGAGCGAGGTAGCGCTCCACCTCGGCGATGACGTCCGATTCCGCCATCGACGAGTTGCTCCGCATGTATTCGATGGCCCGTTCCCTGGTCCAGCGCTGGTGGTGCATCCCCGTGTCGACGACCAGGCGCATCGCTCGCATCAACTCGGCGGCGAGCGTGCCGTAGTATGCCATTGGGTCCTCATACAATCCCAGCTCTCTTCCGAGCGACTCGGCGTAGAGCGCCCAGCCCTCGATGTACGCCGTGTAGCCACCGAAGCGCCGAAACCGAGGCAGAGAGTCCACCTCCTGGGCGATTGAGATCTGAAAGTGGTGACCAGGTGAAGCCTCGTGAAGTGACAAAGTCTCCATCCCGAACTTGGGCTGTGCCTTCAGATTGAAGGTATTCACGTAGAACACCCCGGGCCGCGATCCATCCGGGGACGGCGGCATGTAGGAGGCGCCGGCGGCGGATTTGGCCCGAAACGCCTCGACGGGGCGGACCTCGTAGTCGGCCTTCGGCATCAGATCGAACAATTGAGGGAGGCGCTCGTTCACCCTGGCCTGAAGGGCGCGGTACCCTTCGAGGAGGGCCTCTTCCTCGTCGTAGTAGAAGCGTTCTTCGTTTTCGACGTGGGCGAAGAAGTCGTTCAACGTCCCCTCGAAGCCGACCGCCTTCATGACTTCTCGCATCTCGCCATGGATCCGCTCCACTTCGGAGAGCCCGATGGCGTGGATTTCGGAGGGTGACATCGTGGTCGTGGTGTTCTTCTTCACCATGAAGGCGTACCACCCATCCCCATCTGGGTGCGCCCAGTAGCCGTGCGTCTCTCTGGATGCAGGGAGGTATTCCCGCTGCACGAAGTCATGCAGGCGCTGGTAGGCCGGGCGGAGCCCCTGCTCGAATAGGATGCGGTAGGCCTCCGTGAGGCGGCTTCGCTCCGGTTCGGGGACCGACTCCGGGAAGTTCTGGACCGGCCGCATGAACAGGCTCTCCTTGGGTTCGACGAGCTGCGCCGCGAGCTGGGGCAGCGCCTTCTCCATGAGCACCCGAGGCTGGACGACCCCGGCCGCGACGCCGGCCCTCAGGTTCATGACGATCTGGTCGAGCAGCGGGACCACCGCTCTTGCTCGGACCATCCAGCTTTCGTAGTCCTCTACGGTCTTGAACGGCTGAACGCTCGTCCCGGAACCGAGCTGCACGACGAAGCTCGGGATCGAGAAGAACTGGCTCAGCGGAAGCAGGTGTTCGGGGAAGCGCTCCTCTTCGAGCTGCATGTCGAGCATCGCGAGGAACACATCGAGCGTGATCCCGTCCGCGGCAGATAGGCTCGAAGCGTCGAGCGCCAGCGCCTCCGCTCGCCACCGCCGCACGAACGCCCGCTCGCCGGCCCGATACGACGGGGATAGAAAGTTCGGCAGCAAGTGGTTGTAACGACGGTCCCCGATGAACGTGGCCTGGACCGGATTGCGCTCGAGGGACTCCTCGAAGTACGCCTCCACCAGATCTTCTATGGAGCGCGGCGGCTGGCCGGCCTGCTCGCTCGGTCGGTCCGCGTCGTTTCCCGGTTTGGTCTTCGGGGGATTCCGCGCCGCGGCAGGGGTGGACGCCCTCGGGTTCGACCGCTCCGGTCTGTCCGACGGGGTCGGAGGGGTCGGAGGGTCCGGCGGCTTCGAGCAAGCGAGCGCCGCCGGAAAGGCGAGGAGGAAAAGAGGGCTCAGGCCTTTCACTCGATGACCCTACGCGACCTTCTCGAAAGAGGGAACCGTCGAGCGGGCCCTCCGGCGATCCTCCGCTCTTGCCCCGAACCGCAGTTCGGCGTCTCCTGCCGACACCGTGAGGAACCCCGCCGATGTCGCACAGACCGAGAGTTTTCGTCGCGCCCGCGGCGGGGGGCGCCGGTTGTTCCGATCCGCATGCTGGATTGCGTACGTCTTTGCGCTCGGGCTCGCTTTCGGGTGCAGCGACGATGGAAGCGGCAGCGGCCCGGCCGAGGCCGGGATCGAGGTGGATGGAGGCGATTCGGGGCTTGGCGACGGCGGAGCGACCGCGGACGGCGGAGCGACCGCGGACCGGGCCTTTCGGGCCTTCGAAGCCCTGCGGGAGCGGGTGCGGCAGAGTCCCGACCACCGCACCGCGCGAGCCGAGCGCCTGGTGGAAACCGGCGACCCAGAGCGGATCTTTCGCTTCGTTCGCGACGAGATCCGCGCCACTCCTGCCCCGCCGGAGAGCCGCCGGTTCGAGCCGTTTCAAGACCGGGTGCGCTTCGGGCCTCGGGCCACGCTTCGGGGAGGGGTCGGCACCCCGCGCGACAAGGTAGACCTGCTCGCGCATCTTTTGGCTCGGGCCGGCTTCGAATCGTCGGTCAAGGTCGCTTTCGCCGACGAGGCCCACCGGGACCCCACTTTGCTCTTCGCGCCCCGCGAAGCGCCCGACTTTTCACCCCCGTTCACGGACGACGAGCTCGCGGAGTGGGCCCAATGGACAGGGGGGACAGGGGGGACAGGAGGCCCATCGAGCCGCCCCCCCACCACCGTCACCGACCCCGACGGATCCGCCGCCGCCGAGGTCGCGGAGACATTGCTCGCGCTCATCGGATCCGAGTCGGCGATGGACTTCATGCCCGACCTCTCCGCGTCCCGAATCCCGCTGCTCGAAGTCCAGACCGCCCAGGGCCCGCGGTACGCAAACCCTCTCTTCAGTGACCTGTCCTTCGGAGACACCGGCACCGGAAACTTCATCGCCGATGCCGACCCCGCCGCGACCCCGGCCACCCACATCCGAGTTTTCGCGCGCCACCGCCTCTTTGAGGACCCAGCTGGGGAGACACTCGTCGAGGGCACGTGGGCCGACGCCGAGCTCTGCGGCCGGCGAGTCGTCTTTCGCATGCGGCCGACGCTCGACCTGAGCGAGCTCTTGGTCACCCGAGTGGATCAGGTGCAGAGCTTCTTGCCGAGCCTGTCGGTGGAAGGGCTCGGGCTCGGGACGGAGGAAGGCGCTGCGCTGCTGCGCGTAGGTCCGGTGATCACCCACTCTGGGGATCGGATGACCGTCGAGGACGTCGGCGGAGCGCCGAGGGTCACCGTGAACGGCGAGCGCCTCGCTGCACAAGACGGCGAAGACGAGCGCTTCTCCTCGGTGGAGCGACTCTCCGTCGAGGTCGACCCGAACCAGTTTCCCTTGCTTCGCCTGCGCATCTCTCCGCTCGATGGCGAGGGCCGGCTCGTTGGCGGCCTGCGGGGCGAGCACTTCCTGCTCGACGAAGATGGGGTCGAGGTCTGGGGGACGCTCCAGCGAAACCAATCCGCGCCGAGGGTGCTGTTCCTCGTCGACCGCTCGACCAGCGTGCCCGCCGAGTTTCGGGGCGAGGGGCTCACCGAGCTCGGCATGGCCATCGCGAGCGCGGTGTTTTCGAGCCCGGACGGCGAAGTCTCGGTCATGGGCATCGGCGAGCGCGATGAACAGAAGAAGCCCTTCACCCGAGACCCGGGCGCGGTGCGGGCCCAGTTCGCCTCCGGCCACGGCAGCGGCTCTCGGCTGTTCGAGGCGCTGTCGAGGGCGGTGCGGCGCCGGCCGAACGTCGTCGTCATGATCACCGACGGCCAGCTCGAGGGCGGAGCGCTCACCGAAGCGGAGGAGACCGAGATCCGCGCCAGCGGGGTCCCGGCGCTCGTGCTCGGCGTCGGGGCCGAAAACGCCGCGACCCTCACCCAGCTCGCGGACCTATCCGGCGGACGCCATGTATCGGTCGTGAACGCCGAGGCCGCGCAGGCCGCGGTGCTCGGCTTTCTCGAGACATCCATTCATCCCTACGGTCTGAGCTACCGAGCGCCCCGCCCCGGCGCGACCACCCGGCGGGTGCGCCTGTCCACCCGCGACCGGCGTCGGCAGGTGGAGGCCACCTACGAAGTTCCCGCCCCTCTTCCGCCCCCGACCGGCTACGTCGGCCTCTACCTGACCCTGACCCGCGACGGTGAGTCGGTGACCCGCACCCTGGCCGGTCTGCCTCTCGACGATGCAGCAAGCGCCGCCACGGACGCCACCATCGAGGAGGTCGAGAGCAGCTTCTTTGGCAGCGCAACCGTGCTCGTGGAGGGCGGCGCGCACTCCTGGGCCGAGGTGCTCGACGAGAAGCTCACCACGCTGCTCGCGTTCGAGCCGCTCTACGACGCGCGAGACGACGCCGGCGCGGTGCACGCGCGCCTCGACGAGGGCGTCCCCAGCATGCCCTACGCCGCCTATCGGCACATGTTCGCCGCCCTGGCCGTCGAGGCGGACGCGGTCCCGGTCGTCCCCCGCTTCGTGCTGTCCACCGAGCGGCCCGCCTCCCTGGTCGAAGACAGCGAGCTGCGAATCGACATCCTTCCCCTCACTCGCTGGGTCGGCGTCCACGGCGAACGGGCCGAGGCGTTTCGGCGCGCGCTTCGGCGCTCGGTGAAGGATATGGTCCTCGAACGCGAATACTTCGTTCGCTCGACGATTTCGGACCTCGAGGCCGCGGTTCGGGACGGCGCGACGCTCGAGGCCATCCCTGCCGAGACCCTCAGCGCCCACTTCGCGGGCGCGAGAAGGCTCGACGCTTGGACCCGCAGCGCGCGCCACTTTGGCCGCGATTGGACGCTCGTCGTCCCCTCGACCGCGGAGCCGGTCGCGTTTTGGGCCATTCATGAGGCGACCGGCACCGCCATCGCCGTGCTCGAGGGCGGCGGTGGCGCAGGGAGTTCACCGGGCCAAGGCGGCTCCACCCCGCCGGCGGTGTCCGTCGGCGAGACCCTCTCGCTCATCTATTCCCTGAGCGGCCTCTCCGGCGGCGTCTGGCTCAACCTCGAGGTCGCGAAGGCCAAGCAGATCGCCTACGCGACCGCCGCCATCGCGAGCCTCGGCAGCGGCCTCGCTCCCAGCCCACCGCCCGGCACCGATCCCACCACGACCGTCGCGTCCTTCGTTTGCGGCGAGGTCGAGAGCGCGATCCTCGACCGCCTCCCGGCCGCGATCAAGATCGGCATCAGCGTGTACAACCGGTGGGCTTCGGCCCGAGGCCTACCCAAACTGTGCCCCTAGATTGCATCAACGGCGCTGGTTCTTTCGATTCCGCTCCCGGTCCCGATCCCGGCTCTTGCGGTCCCGCTCATCGTTCTCCTTGGTGAGGAGCGCGGCCGCCAAGCCACCCGCAGTCCCAGCCCCCGAGAAGGGCTCGTCGCGGTCGGCACAGATGCATCCGACATGGTTGGCCATGATGGCGACGGCGGACATCCGAAGCCCGATCGAGTCGCACTGCTTTTGGCACTGGTCCGCCGCGTCCCTGGGCAAAAGCGCCGGCATGACCCCCACCTGCGCGGCGCAGGCGGTAGCGAGGAGCAGAGGGGTGAGCACGGCAGCGCGCATGGACGACGACTTGCCCACTTCCGGAGTCGGGAGCAAGCTGTGCTCGCCGTCACACCGGGGACCCTTTCACACCGAGATCCCGAGCGCACCGGGCGGCGCGCTCGAGGAACCCGAGCAGCACCGCCGACGCGGCCGGACCGGGGCCGAGCTCGGACCGATCGACCGCCGACGCCGGGGCCAGGCACCTGACACCGGGAGAGAACGACTCCTCGTCGACTTGGACTTCGACCGAGAGGAGTTCGACCACGGTGGGAGGAGGTTTCACGACCGGGGCCCTCACGCCACGGCCGCAGACGCTTGGCCCGGTTCGTTCGTCCTTGTTACGATCGCTGCATGTCGAGCCCGTCGTCCGAGCATCGCCCGTACCGACGAGCGCTGGCGTGGTCGCTGGTCGTCCTGTCCGTGGTGGTGCTCGGCGCCGTTCTCCGCGGGATCGTGAACACCCTGTACCCGAGCCGGCCGGCACCTGCGGCGGTCGCGCCGCTCGACGCCTGCCGGGCGGGCTTGTCGGCGGTCGAACAGGGGATCCGGGGCACCCTGTCCAAGCGCTTCGGCGCGGTTTCGGAGCCTATGTCGCCGGTCCCCGAGAGCCTCGAGCTGTTCGGGGGCCTTCGGGGCGAGCTCGACCGCCTCATCGCCGAATGCGCGCTCGATGGCGAAGACGCGGACCGGGCCCACGCCGCCGCCGCAGCCACGGCCCTCGAGGAGGCCCTCCGCTCCGCGTCGCTCTTGTGGGATCGGCATCGGGCCGACGGCCTCGAGCACCTCCGTGCCGCGCGGGCTCTGCTCGCGCCCGCTGCACCGCCGCCGGCCAAGGAGCCATCCGCCAAGCCGGCCGCAACCCGCTGAGCGCCGAGACCATCTGCAGCCCCTCAGGCCGCGTCCGGGTCCATCCCGAGCGCGGTCGCCACCTCGCGCAGGGCGATCTCCTCCACCTCTTCGAGCCGGGCGTCGGCGACCACCGCCACCCGGGCCGCGCCGAGCACGAGGCTCGCCCGCTTGCCGCCGCCCTTGATCGAAGCGACCCGCTCGAGCGCCTCGGCCCGGCCCGGCCTGTCGCCGAGAAGGCGGGCAGCGAGGGTTCGGCACCGCTCGCAGAGGCGCTCCGCGTCCCTGGCTCCGAAACCGACATCTCTTGCCCACCCCTGAAACCTCGAGATCTCCACCTCCGGGACCTCGAGGTCGGCGGTGGCCACCAAGGCGTAGGCGGCAGCGAGCGCCTCGAACAGCTCCGGGTCGCGGTCGGCGTCGGTCGTCATCTCCTCTTCGGTACAAAACTTGCGGCGAAGAGGCGAGCCCCGCGGGCACGAGCGGCGAAAACTCTGCTCGTGCTAGGACATCGGCCATGGTTCGAAAGTGGGGGCTGGCCGCGCTCCTCGTCCTCTTGGCGGTGGCCGGCGGGGCCGCTGGCGGCGGGTGGCTGCTCCTGCGAGGCAGCTTGCCGAGACTCGACGGACGAGCGCGGCTCGAGGGGCTGTCCGCGAGCGCGGCGCTGGCCCGCGACTCGCTGGGGACGGTCACGGTGAGCGCCGAGAGCCGAAACGACGCGGTCCGGGTGCTCGGCTTCGCCCACGCCCAGGACCGCTTCTTCGAGATGGATCTCCTGCGACGCACCGCGGCCGGCGAGCTGTCGGCGCTCGTGGGGCGGGCCGCGCTGCCGCTCGACCAGAGCCGGCGGGTCCATCGGTTTCGCGCCCGCATGCCCGACCACCTCGCCGCGCTCCCTGCCGAGGACCAGGCCCTGCTCGCGGCCTACGCCGAGGGGGTGAACGCCGGCCTCGATGGCCTCGCGGTGCGTCCGTGGCCGTACCTGCTGCTGCGGGTGAAGCCACGGCGGTGGCTCCCGGAAGACGCCTTGCTCGCCGGTCTCGCCATGTTCTTCGACCTGCAGGACGGGCAAAACGACCGAGAGCTGCTCCTGCTCGAGCTCGAGCGCCGGCTGCCGCCCCGGCTGTTCTTTGCGCTCGCCGCCCCCGGGACGGCGCTCGACGCCCCGCTCGTGGGCGAGCCGTGGCCGCCGCTCGATTCGGCGGCGATTGCCGACGAGCTCGCTCGGTTCGATTTCGGGGAGGGAGACGCCATCGAGCCGAAGACTCCGGGCAGCAACAACTTCGGGGTGTCCGGCCAACTCACCGCGGATGGGAGGGCGATCGTCGCCAATGACATGCATCTAGGCCTTCGCGCCCCTGGGCTTTGGTACCGGGCCCGCCTCATCTATCCGGACCCCGAGGCCCCGGGCGGACGGGTGGACGCGACCGGAGTGAGCCTCCCCGGCGTCCCGGCGCTGGTCGTGGGGACCAACGGGCACGTGGCTTGGGGGTTCACGAACAGCAACGGCGATTGGCTCGACTGGGTGGAGCTCGCCGACGAGGCAGCGGCCGGGATCCGGGTCGCCAGAGAGCGGATCGAGGTGAAGGGGGAGCCGGACGAGGTCCTCGAGGTCGAGGAGAGCCGGTGGGGGCCCGTGCTCGGTCGATCGCCCGAAGGCCGACCGCTCGCGCTCGCCTGGACCGCGCACCGGCCAGGGGCGATCGACCTCGGGCTCATCCGCCTGCTTCGAGCGATGGATCTCGACGAGGCGGTCGCGATCGCCCACGGGAGCGGCATCCCGGTCCAAAACGCGGTGTTCGCCGATTCCACGGGCCGGCTGGGGTGGACCCTGATGGGCCGGCTCCCGGAACGCGAAGGCGGGTGCGATCCGCAGCGCCCGCTCGTGCTCGGGTGCCGGTGGACGGACCGCTTCTTGCCCAGCGAGCGCGTGCCTTTGGTCCTCGACCCGCCGGACGGGCGGATTCAGACCGCCAACTCTCGGGTGGTGGACGCAGCCGGGCTCGCCGTCGTGGGGGATGGCGGCTACGCGCTCGGCGCGAGGCAGCGGCAGATCCGGGACCAACTGCGGGAGAAGCAGCGGTTCACCGAGACCGACCTGCTGGCGATCCAGCTCGACGACCGGGCCCTCTTGCTTCGGGATTGGTGGGTTCGGCTCCGAAGAACGGTCGAAGGCAAGGACGAGTTTCGGGCCCTGGAGGAGGTCACCCGGGCCCCGCCGGAGCGAGCGTCGGTGGACTCGGTGAGCTACCGCGCCGCCCGAGAGCTGCGGCTTCGGGTCCACGGCCGGGTCCGAACCGCCCTCGGGGGCAGGCGAGCGGGCCGGCTGGCCCAGCTCGAGCCGGTGGTGATCGCGCTGCTCGACGGCGACCGGGGCCCGGCCGTCCTCGAATCGGCGACCCGGACCCTCATCGCCGAATGGGAATCGAAGGGCCCGAGCCTCGCCGAGCGGACGTGGGGCGAAGCGAACACGGCCCGCATCTGCCACCCGCTCGCCGCCGCGCTGCCCGAGTGGCTGAGCCCGCGGCTCTGCATGCCGAAGACCCCGCTTCCGGGCGACGACCACGTTCCGCGGGTCCAGGGCCCGAGCTTCGGCGCGAGCGAGCGAATGGTCGTGTCGCCGGGACGGGAAGAGGACGGCATCCTGCACGTCCCGTCGGGCCCGAGCGGCCATCCGCTGTCACGGTTCTGGGGCGCCGGCCACGGCGACTGGGAGACCGGCAGACCAACGCCGCTGCTCCCGGGAGCCCCGCAACATCACTTGCAGCTCGAGCCCTGAGCGTCGACACCGACCGAAACTCGAGCGACTCCTGGTTCGACGACCGAGGATGTGCGACGGTCCGCCGCGGTTGCGGGCGCTGGGCCGCAGACCGGAGAAACCCCATGCCAGGAACGACCACCGCCGCTGATGTCATGGTCACGAAGCTCGTGACCGTAACCCCCGAGATGAACGTGATGGACGCGGTGGAGCTGCTGCTGTCCCACAAGATATCCGGGGCTCCGGTGGTGGACCAGACCGGGGGCCTGGTGGGGATCCTGAGCGAGCTCGACTGCGTGAACCACATGTGCCAGCGGGCCACCGAGCAGCTGCCCCCGCTGGATGTCGTGGAGTTGATGACCAGGAACGTCGTCACCGTCACCCCCGACACCACCTTGCTGACCCTGGCCCATCTCTTCACGACCAAGGGTTTTCGGAGGCTTCCGGTCGTGGACGCCCAGGGAACCCTGCTTGGCCAAGTGAGCCGCCGCGACCTGCTCGTCGCCCTCCGAGCCATCATGGCCGCTCCCATCAAGGAGGACGCCGGCCCGCTGTATTTGAGCGCGGTGCTCGATGAAGCCCCGGCGAAGGTCCGAGGCTTCCAGCGATCCCGCGGACGAAAACCGGGCGGCGTCCGGTGAGCGAATGTCCGAGCGCCCATCGGCGGATATCAACCGCCGGCCCGAGCCCGCATCATCGCCTCGAGTAATGGTGCATCCACGGTCGCTGGGTTTCGTCGCCCTCCTTTTCGCATCTGCAGCGTTAGGCTGCGGAGGTGAATGGATCGGCGGGGACGGACTCGACACGGACGCGTCCGGAGGCCCTCGCGATGCCGGTGGGGGCCAGCCCGACGCGGACCCACAAGACCTGTCCGACGCCGGCCCTTCGGATGTGACCCCGGTGCTCGATCCCCCGGTGTTCGGGGCCGAGGCCAGGTGCTTTCCCCTTGCGCCCACCGAGCGCGCGCTCTCGTCTTCGCCGGAGGGCTTTCTGTGGGTGGTCGACACCGCCACCTCCGCTCCCTCCCTTCGCGTCCTCAACGCCCTCGACGTTTCCGGGGAGCTCAGGTTTCCGAACCGGTTCGGCGCGATCGACCGCCTCGTCGCACAGAGCGCCACCGTAGCCTCGGTGCTCGCCGACGGGGCGGTGTGGACCGTCGAGGACGGAAATCGGCGCCGCTGGGAGACCCCCTTCGTCCCCGGACCGGGAAGCGGTGCCTGCGGGCGCCTCGGCGAGGCGGGCTTCGTGCTCGGCGGGGCCGGCCTGTTCGAACGCAGGGGGGACATGTGGCTCCGGTGGGAGGGCACCGAGGCCGTGCTCGGACCGGGCGCGAGCCTCATCGAACAGGACGGGGCCTGCGCGCTCGGCTCCGACGCGGTCCTGTTTTCGGTGCCCAGCGATGAGGGCATCGAGATCTGGGCCCTCGAGGCGGAGCGGATCGTCAGGCAGGCGGTCGTCCTTGGCCAAACGGTCGCGGTCGGCGGCGGCGTGGCCTTCTCGTCCGACGGGGAGCACCTGTTTTCGGCCAACGGCGGGGCCCGGGTGGCGGCTGGTCCGGTGCGGGCGATCGCCGCTGCCGGTTCCCACCTGTGGGTGCTCGCCGGGGATCGCTTGATTCGCCGCCGCGGCACCGACGACGCGACCTGGGCCGAGCCCGCGGGCGAGTTCCACTCGATCGTGCCCTTCTCCGCTGGCGGCGTCTGGCTGGTCGGTGCCGAGCGCACGTGCGCGGTCGCCGAGGCCCCGGTTCGGGTCCGCGGGATCCGTTCTGGCGACCGAGGCACGGCTGAGCGCTTCGACCTGCTCGCGTCCACGCCCGCAGCCGACGAAGCGGTGGAGCTGCGGCTCAACGGCCAGACGATCGAGCCCGCCGCCGCCGAACCGGACGGGCTGCGGTTTCGGGGGACGCTCGGTTTTGGGTGGAACCGCCTCGACCTGTCCTGGCGGGGACACGAGCGGCCGGTCTTCCTGCGCCGCGACCCTCCGGTGGCGCGCAGCTGGGAGGCGGACATCCGGCCGATCTACGAGACGCACTGCGCGGGGAGCGGCTGCCACGTGGACGGCAGCGCGACCCTCGCTCCGAACCTCGACTCGCGCGCCGCGTGGGTCGAATTCGATCAGGCGCTGCGGCGCCGGGTCGTGCAACGCCGGGACATGCCCCCCCCGGCGTCGAGAGAACCGAGCTGGGGGCCGGAGCTGGTCCGGGTCATCGACGAATGGCTCGGCGGAGGTATGGGGCCATGAACTCGCAAGCAAAGCGCGCAGGGAGGCGAAGCCGACAGCAGACCGGTCGCCGCCCGTGCGGGCACCGGCAGAACGGCCGAGCGGGGGGGGCCGCGCTCCTCCTCCTCTTTGCGTGCACCGGAGAGGTGGGGGCACCCCCCGGTTCGGGCGGGCCGACCCTCCCCCGCCCGGTGGACCCTGGGTTCCCGGTGGGTCCTGGACCCATCGATCCGGTGAACCCCAATCCCGTCGAGCCGATCGACCCGGTGACGCCGGTGGACCCGCCTCCGGCCCACGGCGCCAGCGCCACTTTGGCCGGATCCACCAGGGGCTGCGACGTGGACTTGCTGTCCGGCCCTCACGTCTACGGGAGCAAGGTCAAGACGCTGCTCACCGGTGAGGCGCTCACCGAAGGCGAGCTCGGAGCCCTTCAGACCGCGCCCGAGCAGCTCCCGGACCTCATCGACCAGTGGATGACCACTCCGGCGGCCGAGTCGGTGCTGACCACGTTCTTCGCGACCGCGTTTCAGCAAAACCAGATCGACGTCGATGGGTTGCCCCAGATGCTCCGGCGCAACAACCTCACGTGGGGGCGGTTCACCGGTCCAAACCAGAACCTATCGGAGCTGATGATCCGGAACCTCCAGGAGAGCTTCGCCCGCACCGCGATGGGCCTCGTACGGGAAGGTCGCCCGTTCTCGGAGACGGTGACCACCGAGACCTTCGAGATGACGACGGCGATGCTCGTGCTGCACGCGCTCATCGAGCAGCGTCACGCCGACGACCAAAACCGGCTGCAGAAGACCACGATGCCGGAGGTGTCGGGCTTCACGTTCGTGCGACACGTCGCGGACGCACCGCCGGTCTCCGAGTCGCTCGACCCGAGCAGCCCCAACTTCCTGACGTTCTACATCCCCGGGTTCGACAACCTCTGCTTGCCCGCCGAGCAGGACCGCGTTCAGGCCCCCCTGAGCTGGATCGGGGGCGGCGACGAGGTCTTCTTCCTATTTTCCCTCATGGTCGGCCGCCCGACGGCGGTGTTCAACCGCGCCGCGAACCAGGGGCGCCCGGGCAACCCCTGCGTCGCGGCCAACAACATGAACTCGCCGCCGCTGTTGACCCGCGCCGATTTCGAAGACTGGCGGCCGGTTCGATTGCGCCCGGTGCAGTGGACCGGGGAAGAACCTTCCCGCTTCTATCGGCTCGACCAGCTGCGAGGCGCCACCGAGCTCGCGGTTCGGACCGACCGGGTGGGTTTTGCCACCACGCTCGGCTTTCTTTCGACCTGGCCGACCAACGAGGACAACGCGGCCCGGGTGACGGTCAACCAGGCCCTCATCGTCGCTTTGGGGGCGAGCTTCGACGGCGAGACGGTCACCGACTTCTCACCGACGACGCTCGACGAGGAGCATTCGGCGCCGGGCACCGCCTGCTACAGCTGCCACCAGACCCTCGACCCGATGCGGGACTTCTTCCGCCAGAGCTATAGTTTCAACTACGGGCGCCAAAGCGACGCGGTCCGAAGCACGCTCGAACCCCACTTCGTATTCCGGGGGGTCCGGCGAACCGGCGAGGGCGTTCGGGACTTCGCGAGGACCCTGGCCGAACACCCCGACTTTCCCCGGGGCTGGGCCCAGAAGCTCTGCGTGTACGCCAACGGGGCCCCGTGCCCGGAGGAGAGCCCCGAGTTCGCCGCGGTCCTCGAGGCCTTCACCTCGAGCGGGCTCGACTTCCGGGTGCTGCTGAGGACCCTGTTTTCGTCGCCGCTCGTGACCCACGACGCGTGCGTGGAGGGCGGAACCGGCCACCTTCGCTCGATCTCGAGGCGGGACCAGCTGTGTGCGCAGCTGTCCACCCGGCTCGGAGTAGCTGACATCTGCGGCGCCTCGCTTCACCCCGCGCGCCGAAACCCCATGCAGCGAGACGTCGCCGCAGCGGTGGTCTCCATCCCGGAGGATACCTTCGCCCGGGGCGAGCCGGACCCGCTCGTCATCTCGCAGACCGGGTTGTTCACGAGGGCGAGCCGAGAGGTGGCGTGCACGGTGGTGGCGGAGCGCGCTTACGCCACCGCGTTTGGAAACCAAGGCGAAGACGCGGTCCTGCCTCTGCTCGTGGAGCGGGTGATGGGGCTCGTTCCCGGGGACCCCCGGCGCGACCCCGCCTTCGACATCTTGCGCGATCACGTCCGAGAAGCCAGGGAGGACGGGGCGAGCGAGCGGGTGGCCCTTCAGTCGGCGCTCGTGGTGGCGTGCATGGCCCCCGGCATGGCCGGGATCGGATTTTGAGGAGGCGACCATGAAAATCGATCGACGCCAGCTGCTTCGCTCCGCCTTCGGTGGCCTCGC
This sequence comes from Myxococcota bacterium, assembly GCA_036788295.1. GTDB lineage: Bacteria > Myxococcota > Kuafuiibacteriia > Kuafuiibacteriales > Kuafuiibacteriaceae > JAHQVK01. The sequence goes on along the minus strand of DAIQNR010000050.1, from coordinate 29,767 downwards.
CCTCCGCTCGGTGGCCTCCGGGCTCCCGGCGAGCCTACTGCTCGCTCCGCGCCCGGGCCGGGCGCAAGCCGACCCCCGCGCCGCCGGACCGGGGCGCATGCTCATGCTGTTCACGTCTTCGGCCGGGGACCCGGTGAACGCGAACGTCCCCGGCTGCTACGGGCCGGGGGTCGAGGAGATCGCGCACCCCGAAGACCCACGCATGGCCCCCACCGAGCTGCGGCTGTCCGGCCGGACCTACGTCGCCGCTCGGCCGTGGGCGGAGCTGCCCCAGAGCTTGCTCGACCGCACGGTGTTCTTTCACCACGCGACGTACACGCCGGTGCACCAGGACCAGTCGAAGGTGATGCGCCTCATGGGCGCGACCGAGAACGACCAGATGGTGGTGTCCGTGTTCGCCCGGCACCTCGCCGAGCGGCAGGGCTCGGTGCAGTCGGTGCCGCTGAGCCTCGGGGCGCGCTCCGGCTCGGAGCTGCTGACCGCGCAAGGGCGCCTGCTGGCCAACGTAGGCCCCCGGAGCATCCGGCGGGCGCTCGGCGGGCCGCAGGGGCCGCTGGCCGGCCTGCAGCCGCTCCGTGACCGGGAGATCGACCGGATTTACAACCTGTACCGGGAGCACGGAAACCGCCACGACATCGGCCTGCTCGACGCGTGGGCCCGATCCCGGGACGAGGTGCGAGGGGTCAGCGAGGCGCTGCTCGGTCGACTCGACGGGATCGCGGGAGATGGTCTGGACGATCAGGTGGCGGCGGCCTCGGTGCTCGCGGCGATGAACATCACCCCGGTCATCACCCTCAAAGGAGCGTTCGGCGGCGACAACCACAACGACCTCGGGCTCGTGCGGGAGACCGCGCAGACGCTCACCGGGGTGGCCCGGATGGGTCGGCTCGTGGCCGAGCTCGACGCGATGCGCTCGCAGGGCGTCCTGCGGCACGAGGTCATCGTGGGGTCGCTGAACGTCTTCGGCCGGACCTTGCGGACCCGAGGCACCGACGGCCGAGACCACCAGCGCGGTCACCACGTCGCAGTGCTGATGGGGCCAGGGCTGCGTGGATCGGTCATCGGCGGTCTCGAGCGCAGCGGCAACGACTACCGCTGCACGTCGATCAACGCCGAGACCGGAGCCTCCGGCGGGGACATCCGGTTCGAGGCGACGCTCGGGGCGATGGCCAAGACGGTGGGGGCGGCCCTCGGGATCCCGAACGAGGTCCTCGACGGCGCCGTTCGCCTCGGACGGCCGGTCAGCGCCGCGCTCGCCTGAGCCTCCTGAGGCTCCGATCGGAGCGCTCCCCCTCGAACGCGGGCTGGAATTCTCTGACCGCGCGCGGACGGGCTGAACTCGGCTCAGCCTCTCCCAAAAGACCCGTGCCGTTGCCGCCCAACGTCGCCCCGGTTCCACGGTTCGAATCGCCGGACTTCCCGGGCGAGCCCCCATCGGTTAAGGGAAATTGAGAGTGAGAAACGAGCCGACATCGCCGCCGGATCGCTCGAAGAGCCTCGTCGTCCTCGTTTGGGGGGGCGAGCCGGCGGCGATCGCGGCGCTGCTCGAGCCGCTCGACGATAGGGTCGTGGCCCTGTGCGCCGGCGCCGAGCGGGTCCCGGGCGCCAGGGACGCCGCCCCCGGGCTCTCTATCGGGGACGCGAACCGGTGGCGGCTCGGTCCCGACATCGGGATCGACGGGGAGCGGTTCGTCGCCGAGCCAGGGACGCTGAGCTTCGACCAGCTCGCCGAGATGGTGGCGGACTTCTTCGGGCCCCGGGGATCGGTGGTCGTTCTCGCCCCCGAAAGCGAGGTTTCGCACCGCGGGCTGCGCTTGGTGCGCTCGTCCGGGGGCTGGACCTTCGATGCCTCCCCGCCGTCGACCGCAGACTTCGAGAAGTCACCGAAGTTCTCCGACTCAGACGTCGCGCTCGAACCGAAGACGCCAAGGATCTCGGCGGCCGACGCGGTGCTCGCTCCACGGGAGGCGGCGGTCGAGCTGCAGCGCATCGCTCGGTCGCCGAAGCACCCCTCGCTTCCCTCGGCCCTGCTCGAGCAGCTGTGGGTGGAGGTTCGCAGTCACACCGGGGCCGACCCCCACGCCTACAAGTCGACCACCCGCGGGCGCCGGGTCGCCCGGCGGATGGTGCTGCGCCGAGTGGACGGGCTCGAGGCCTACCTCGACCTGTGCCGGGCGCAGCCGGAAGAGTTCGAAGCGCTCGCCCGGGATCTTCTCATCCCGGTGACCCGGTTCTTTCGCGACCCCGACGCCTTCGCCGCGCTCTCCGTCGCGCTCGCCCCGCTGGTTTCGGCCAAACCAAGCGAAGAGCCGATCCGGGCCTGGGTTCCGGCCTGCGCGACCGGGGAGGAGGCCTACTCGATCGCCGCGCTCCTGTGCGATCTGGTCGGGCCCGAGCGGGTCATCCTCTACGGCACCGACCTCGACGCCGACGCGATCGCCTACGCTCGACGCGGCCTCTACACCGCGAGCGCGGTCGCCGAGCTGTCGCCCGCGATGCGGGAGGCCTACTTCGTCCCGGACAAAGAGCACTTCTTGGTGGCGAAGACGCTGAGGGACCGGGTGGTGTTTGCAACCCAGGACGTGCTCGCCGACCCCCCGTTCTCTCGGCTCTCCCTGATCACCTGCCGAAACCTGCTCATCTACCTCGAGCCGGAGGCCCAGGCTCAAGTGCTGCGCACGTTCCATTTTGCCCTCGAGCGAAAGGGGCTGCTCTTCTTGGGGAAGTCGGAGTCCCCGGGCCGGCTCGACCATCTGTTCGCCCCGGTGGCCAAATCCTTTCGCGTTTACCGGAGGCGGGAGGTCCCGGCCGAGCCGCTCGGTCCTCGCCGGTACCGGAGGTGGAACCGGGCGGCGCCGGTGCGCCGGTCCGAGCGTTCCGCGGTGAGCGCCGCGGACGCCGCCGCGCACGCGCTCGCGGAGCTGGTCCCCGACCCTGCGGTGCTGGTGGACCAGAGCCGCCAGATCCTGTTCGTCCGGGGCGACGTCACCGACTACCTAACGATCGGGGAGGGCGACCGCCCGCTCGCGATCACCGAGCTCGCGGTTCCCGACCTGCAGGCTGCCCTGCGGGGTGCGCTCTTTCGAGCGGCGAGGGACGCTCTTCCCATCAGCAAGCTCGGGGTCCGGGTGCGGACGCGCCGCGGGGTGGAGCGGGTGGTGGACATCCTCGTCCGCCCGGTGGCCGAGCACCGGGGGCCAGAGGGGGCGCTGCTCGTCGTCTTCGAGGAGCGGCCGTCGAGCGAGGCCGAGGCCGACCGGCACGAAGAGAACCCGGAGCGGCTCCGGGAGCTCGCGGAGGAGCTCGCGCTGCTTCAAGAGAACCTCGACGATTCCGTCGAGGAGCTCGAGGCAGCCAACCTGGACCTACGGCAGCTGAACCAGGAGCTCTCCTCCAGCAACGAGGAGCTCCAGTCCGCGAACGAGGAGTTCGAGACCGCGAACGAGGAGCTTCAGTGCGCCAACGAGCAGTTGCAGCGGCTCAACGAGGAGCTCGAGCTGCGAAGGGCTCAGCTCGGCGACGCCAACGCCGAGCTCGAGACTTTGCTCGAGCACGCCCCAACGGGGCTCATCTCGGTCGATTCGGAGCTTCGCTTGCGAAGGTACAGCCGGATCGCGGCCGACCGGTTTCGCCTCACCGCCGAGAGCCGGGGGCTTCCGCTGTCCGGTCTCGGCGACCGACCTCTGCTGTCGGCGCTCTTGCCCTTCCTGCGGGAGGCGCTCGAGCGCGAAGAGCCGGTGGAGCGCGACGTCTCGGTCGCTGGGAGGCGGTGGCGGGCCCGGGTGGAGCCGCTGCCGGCCGGGGCCGGGGCGCTGCTCTTTTCCGAGGACATCACCGACGCCAGCCGCTGGGCCCATGAGTTCGCCTCGCTCGTCGAAAACGCGCCCGACGTCGTGGCCCGGTTCGACCGCGACGGGCGCCATCTGTACGTCAACCGCGCGCTCGAGCAATTCACCGGGCGACCCAAAGAGGAATGGTTCGGGAAATCCAACCGGGAGCTCGGTCTCGGCGAAGAACTGTGCCGAACGATCGAGACCGCGATCGAGGCCGTGTTTTCGACCGGGCGCCCAATGTCGGCCCGGTTTTGCCACGTGGGGCCCGCCGGTGAAATGGTTCTCGACGCCCGGCTCGTGCCCGAGCTCGACCCCCACGGAAGCGTCGAGACCGTCCTGAGCATCTCCCGAGACATCACCGCGGAGCGGGAGGCGGAGGACCGCCTGAAAGCGGAGAAGGAGCGGACCGAGCGCATCCTCGACTCGGTGAGCGAAGGGTTCATGACGCTCGACCAAGATCTGGTGCTGACCCACTGGAACGAGGCCGCGGCCCGGCTCTTGGGCCGCAGCTCGGACGAGATCATTGGCCGACCGCTGTTCGAATCGTTCCCCGATGCGAAGGGGAGCGTCTTCGAGGAAAGCTACCGCCGCGCCTTGGCGACGCAGCAGCCGGACAGCTTCGAGACCTACTTCGCTCCGTTCGCTGAGTGGTTCGACGTGCGGGTCTACCCCCTAGACGGAGGAATCGCGGTCCATTTCCACATCGTCACCGACCGAAAGCGTGAGGAGCAGGAGCGAAGCGAGCTCGAGCGAGAGCTCAGCCATGCCCGAAAGCTCCAGGCGCTCGGAACCCTCTCCGGCGGGGTGGCCCATGAGTTCAACAACGTGCTCATGACAATCCTCGGCTTCACCGAGGTGGTGCTCGACGACGCGGACACCGCCGCCACCACCCGGGCCGACCTGCAGGAGGTCTTGACCGCGGTTCGACGGGGAAAGACGCTCGTCGAGCAGATCCTGGCCTACAGCAGGAAGACCCCGAGCTCCCCCCGGGTGCTCGATCTGAGCGAGCCGGTGAATCGGATGGTTGCGATTCTCAGGCGAACCCTCCCCAAAGACATCGAGCTCGAGGTCCGCATCGAGACCGAGGTCCCGCTGGTTCGGGCCGACGCGAGCCAGATCGAGCAGATCTTGCTGAACCTCGCCTCGAACGCTCGAGACGCCCTCTCGGGGCCAGGAACCATCCGCTTCGAGTTGGCGGTGGACCCCGAGGACAGTTCTTGGGTGAACTTGACGGTGACGGACGACGGCTCGGGCATGGACGAAGCCACGCTGGCCCGGGTCTTCGACCCGTTCTTCACCACGAAGCCGATCGGCTCTGGCACCGGCCTCGGGCTGTCCATGGTCCACGGGCTGGTCGAGCTCAACGGGGGCCAAGTTCGTTGCGAGAGCTGGGTGGGAGAAGGAACGCGCTTCACCATCGCTTTCCCGGGCGCGGATTCTCCGTTGACCCTGCCCACACCCAATGTTGCGCCGAAGCTCGAGCTGCTCAGCGAAGGGAGCAAGCCGCCGATCCTGGTGGTGGACGACGAGCCCCTGCTCCGCACCTACTACCAGCGGATCTTGGTGTCTTCGGGCTACCCGGTGCTCACCGCCGACTCCGGAGAGCGGGCGCTCGAGGTGCTCGCCGCGCACACTGAGCTCGAGCTCGTGGTGCTCGACCTCGGCATGCCAGGCATGGGCGGCCTCAGCTGCCTCGAGCAGATACGGGCCCTGCGCCCCACGCTGCCGGTGATCGTCGCCACCGGCTACGGGCAACAGGCGGTGGCCCGCCTCCCCGAAGGGGTGGGGATCCTCGCCAAGCCGTTTCGCAAGCTGGAGCTGCTCGTGGCCGTGCAGACCGCGCTCGACCCCGTGTCGGGCGCCCCTCTGGACGCGCCGCCGAGCGGGTCGGGCTGAAGAACGGCTCGTCCGAGCAAAAACCGGCGTAGATCCGCACCAAACCGGCGCAGATCCGCACCAAACCGGCGCAGATCCGC
>DAIQNR010000050.1:0-23858 GCA_036788295.1 Myxococcota bacterium | reverse complement strand
CCAAACCGGCGCAGATCCGCACCAAACCGGCGCAGATCCGCACCAAACCGGCTCCCCCGGCCCAACGCAGGACGTCCCCGTAGGCGCATCCCGTTCGGCCTCGGGGCGGCCCCGACGCCGGCGTCGTGGGCCAGGGCTCGCTCTCGCTTGACCTTCGTTTGTTGAGAACGCATAGCATAATCAATGTCTGACAAGGCCTGCAGCACCCGCCGCCTCCTCTCTTCCCCCCAAATGGCCGTGGACCACTGCCCGCACTGCGGGACCTTTCACCTCCACGTCGGACCGGTCTCGATGCGGCTGGACCGCAACACGTTCGACCACCTGGTGGACGGGCTCGCTGTGGCCCGCAGCACCGTTCGGCCCGAGCACGGGCTCGTGGGCCACGCCCCGATCGCGGAGGCCTGACCGATGGGCTCGACCGGACCGGCGCCCGCGCCCCCGGGCCATCGCCGCCGCCGCCTCTGGGAGGTCCGGCGAGGCTTCGCGTGCTCGATCCTCGGAACCTGCCTCTCGCTCGATGAGACGACGAGGGTTCTTCGCAAGACGGCCTGCCTTCCCCCTCGGGGGAGCGAATACGAGATCCACGGGGCGGCGGTCGGGCTCGCCGCAAGAGACGGGCCGGTCGCCCGGCTGCTGCACAAGGCGCTCGACCGGGCCCACGCGGTCACCCTGCGCCGCTACGCCCGGTTTCGGACCGAGCACGAGCTCGACGAGGCGTGGAAGGAGGACGTGGAGCGGGGCACCGTCTCCGGGGCGTACTGGGCGCTCGTCACCCACCCGCTGGCCTCCGACGCGCTCATCGAGCGCGCCTTCGGGGTGGTGCACATGCTGTCCCACCAGGTGGGCGGCATGAACCGGACCCGGCTTCGGCGCTTCGACTCGGTGTCGGCGCGGGTCACCGAGCTCGAGCGCAAGCTCGCTGGCGTGAAGGCGGAGCGGGAGGAGGAGCGCCGGGTCGCGCAGGCCCGGATCGCCGAGCTCGAGGCCCGCACCGATGCGGCCGAGGCCGAGGTCGCCGAGCTGAAGACCCGCGCCGCCCCCGACGCCCGGGCGCCAGGTTCCCGGACGCTGGCTCGGGCCGAGCGGCAGCTGGCCTACGCGCTCGACACGGTCGAGTCGCTGCGAACCGAGCTCGACGGGCTGCGAAAAGAGCCGGCCCAAGCCAGCGCGAAGAAGCCCGCTGACCTCGAGCCGTCTTCGCTCGGCGGTGGTTCGGAGTGCGAAGCCGAGTGGACCCCTGCCTGCCCTGGGTGCGACCGCTGCCGCCTCGAGGGGAGCGTCGTGCTCTATGTGGGCGGGGATCGGGGCATGCTCACCCACCTGCGCCGACTCGCCGAAAGAGAGAAGCTCGAGCTGCTGCACCACGACGGGGGAAAAGAAGACGGACTGGGGAGCCTCGGTCGGCTGCTCGCCCGGGCCGACGCGGTTCTCTGTCCCGTAGACCGGGTGAGCCACGCTGCGGTGAGCGAGGTGAAGCGGGCCTGCTCGAGCAGCAAGAAGACTTTCATCCCCCTGCGGCGCTCGAGCGTGGGCGCGTTCGAGCGGGGCCTCGAGCGGCTCGCCGCCGCCCGCTCCCTCGAGCCTGCCCCCGCCTCACCGCCGATCTGAGTCGTCGGCTCGGGGCGAGAGGCCGGCGAACTCCCGGAGCAGCGCCGCGAACCGCCGGGACGCATCGGCGTGGAGCATGTGACCAGCGGAGGGGAGGATCTCGAGCCGGGCCCGGGGCAGCGCCCGGGCGAGCGCCCGGAGCGTGATCCGAAAGTGCGGCGCGGAGCGACCGCCCCCGAGCAGCAGCACCGGCAGGTCGAGCGACTTCAGCTCCGAATACCGGGGTGGGTACGCGGCGAGCGCGGCCGAGTCGAGCCGGATGGCCTCGTGCAGCGCCACCGCTCGGGCCCGCCACCGGGCGGGCATGGCGTCGAGCGCCTCCTTGCCGAGCACGTACCGAAGAAAGAACTCGGCCGAAGCCTCTCCGCTCTCTTCCTGGGCGAGCCGTTCGAGCTCGGTGAGATAGCTCTCCGGCACCGCCGGCGCCGCGTCGCTCTCCGGAAGAGGCGGCTCGATGAGCGCGATTCCGAAAAACGCCCCGGGCGAGCGGCGGGCGGCCTCGAGCAGGCACACCGCCCCGAAGCTCGAACCCACCGCCCACACCGGACCGTCGCAGAGGCGGCGGGCGGCGTCGAGCAAGTCGGCGGCGTGGTCCTCGACAGAATAGCTCGGACGACCGGCCGGCGAGCGCGGGGTGCCGCGCCGGTCGTACGCGAGCATCCGAAAATCGGAGGCGAGCGTGGCGAGCTGCGTCGTCCACCCGTCGGCGTCGGCCGCGCTGCCGTGGACGAGCACCAGGGGCGGGCCGCTCCCCCGCACCACCTCGTACCCTTGGGTCACGCCAGGTTCCCTAGGCCCAAGGCCCGGCCGAGGCAAGGCCGCGGAACCCCCGCCGAGGCAAGGCCGCGGAGCCCCGGTCGAGGCAAGGCCGCGGAGCCCCGGCCGAGGCAAAGCCGCGGAGCCCCGACCGACATCGCAGGCGGCAGCGCAGGAGCGCTTGCGGCGGGCCGGTCGCTGGTCCGAGGTCGCGGCGCGGGGTGGTTCAGGGGACGAGGACCAGCTTGCCGGTGGTCTTGCGCTGCTCGAGCGCGGCGAGGGCCTCTGCGGCCTGCGCGAGCGGGTAGGCGGTCGGCGTCTGGGGGTTCACCACCCCGGCCGCGATCAGCTTCTGCATCTCTTCGACCTCGGCCAAGAACCACTCCGGCCGCTTCTGGGCCATCACCCGGAGGTGGTAGCCGATGACCTGCACCGGCTGAAAGATGAGGCTCACGTTGTCGATGCGGGCGGTCTTCGCGCTCGCCGCCCCGAAGACCACGATCTTTCCGTAGGGGCGGGTCGCGAGGAAGTTTCGCTCGAAGGTCTCGCCCCCGACCATCTCGAGGACGAGGTCGGCCCCGCGGCCGCCGGTCGCTTCGAGCGTTTTCGCGACGAAATCCTCTTCGGCCGTGTTCACCCCGACGTCGGCGCCGAGCGCGGTCGCCACCGCAACCTTCTCCTTCGTCGAGGCGACCGCCACCACGCGGGCCCCGAAGTGCTTCGCGAGCCGCACCGCCGCCGTGCCCACCCCGCCCGCCGCCGCGTGCACGAGCACCCACTGCCCTGGCTCGACGTGTCCCAGCGTGCGCAGGCAGCCGTGAGCGGTGAACCACTGCACGAACAGCGCCGCGCCCTGCTCGAAGCTCCAGGCCTCCGGAAGAGGCATGAGCCCGGCTGCCGGCCAGGCGACGTACTCCGCGAACGCGCCCGGGCCGTTGCCGAGCACCCGGGCCCCGATCTCGGCGGCGACGCCAGCCCCCACCGCGACCACCTCCCCTGCCGCCTCGAGGCCGGCTACGAAGGGGGCAGCGGGGCCGCCCACGTACAGCCCGCGGGTCTGCATCACGTCGGCGTAGTTGAGCCCGGCCGCCTTCACTCGGATGAGGGCCATGCCCGGGCCAGGGACCGGCACCGGCTTTCGCTCGACCCGCACCGAGCCCGGGCCTTTGAGCTCGGGCACCACCACCGCGTACATCTCCGTGGGGACGTTCATCCGCGAATCGTAGCCCCAAAGGGGATCCGGTCTCAATCGCCGGCGGGGCTAACCACCGTCCGCAGGTAGCCGCAGGCGGTCAGCGCGAAGCGCCCGAGCTGCGGTCCCTCCGACTCGGCCCCTCCGCCGTGAGGGAGCGCGGGATAGCGCCGAATGGGGCCGTTGATGAAGACCTCCCCCGCCCCGAGCCGGCGACCGAAGCGGCGGGCCCGACCTGGGTCGGCGGAGAACACCACCGCGCTGCCCCGGCCCAGACCTCGGTGGGCCCGGCTGAGAGCGTCGTTTTCGTCGGTGTAGCGCTCGATGGACAGGACCGGACCTTCGACCGGTTCGCGCACCAGGCGGCCGCCGGGAGCCGGATCGAGCAGAATGGTTGGTTTGAGATAGTTCCCCGCGAAGCGGCTGCCCTCGACGTCGCGCTCGCCTCCGGCCACGAGCTTTCCCCCCTCCCGGCGCCCGAGCGTCACGTACGAGAGCACCCGCCGCAGGCGGGCCTTCGACGCGAGCGGGCCGAGCTCCGTGTGCTCTTCCAGCGGGTGTCCGACCACGGTGGCCCGGGCGAGCGCGGTGAGCCGGTTCGCGACGTCGGGGAACATGCGGTGGGGGACGAGCAGCCGGCCGATGGACCGGGGCAGCTGCGACGGGCTTCGCAGGGCGGAGCGCCACACCACCTCCACCAGAGGGCCGATCTCGGCGTCGTCGAGGGCCACGCAAGGCGTCTTGTCGTCGAGCTCGAGGTTGAGGCGCTTCAGGTTGCCCCTCGCCGCCGCCACCCAGGCCCGCCGAGCCAGCTCCCGGGGCCCGGCGAAGTCGAGCCCGTCGAGCTCGGCCGATTCCGCCAGCTTCTCCACCGGCTCCCGGCCTTCCGCCGTGAGCACGTTCACCGCGCCGGGGGGAAAACCGGCCGCCCTCGTGAGGGAGGCGATCCGCAGCACGGTGAGCGGCGCCTCCGCCGGGGCGAGCAGGACGAGACCGCTGCCGGCGGCGTGCGCGATCGCCACCTGGCGGACCGCGGCGCCGAACGCTTCGGTGGCGGGCAGCACCGCCCCCTTGGCCCGAAACGCGGCCGCCTCCACGTGGCCGACCCGGCCGTCGCCGAGCCCGAAGGAGGAGCCTTCCGGGGTGCGGGCCCAAGCCGCCGCCGCCCGCAGCAGCTTCGCGCCCTGGGGGAGGTCTTCGCCGAGCAGCTCCCGGACGGTGCGCCCGGTCTGAACCGCCTCGAGGATGGCGAGGTCCACCGCGCTCTCGTCGAGCAGCGCGGCGAGCGCCTCGAGCCGCTCCGCCCTGGCCTCGGCCAGGCCGAGGTCTGCGCCGGCCCTCGCCGCCGCTTCTGCCGCTCGCTGGATGTCTCGGGGGTGGGCGACCGGGCACCGGCCCACCGGTTCGTTATCGGCGGCGCCGAGCACCTCGACGGTCGCGTTGCCCTCGGAGTGCAGGTCGAGCCCGCCCACGAAGCCGTGGGGCGCCCGCTCCCGCTCCATGCGCAGGACCGTCTCTGCCCGGGCCTGAAAGTCCCCCACCGGGCGAGCAGGGTCCCGCCCGGGCGCGGAGAACGCAACCCTTCGGGACGGGATCGAGTTTCCGGATGACCCCGCGCCGCGCCCGGTGGTAGCGGCCGGCTCGATGGCACGGACGCCCCCCGCATCGACCTTTCAGGAGCTGATCCTCCGGCTCATGCGGTTTTGGACCGAGCGCGGCTGCTTGCTCGCCCAGCCCTTCGACGCCGAAAAGGGAGCCGGGACCTACAACCCGAGCACCTTCCTGCGGGCGCTGGGCCCCGAGCCGTGGCGGGTGGCTTACGTCGAGCCGTCCCGGCGCCCGACCGACGGTCGGTACGGTGAAAACCCGAACCGGCTGTACCGCCACCACCAATTCCAGGTCCTGCTCAAACCTTCCCCTCCGAACCTGCAAGGGCTCTACCTCGAGTCCCTGCGGGCGATCGGCATCCATCCGGAGGAGCACGACATCCGCTTCGTCGAGGACAACTGGGAGTCGCCGACGCTCGGGGCGTGGGGGCTCGGCTGGGAGGTCTGGGTCGATGGGATGGAGGCGACGCAGTTCACGTATTTTCAGCAGTGCGGCGGGCTCGAATGCCGGCCGGTGTCCGGGGAGCTGACCTACGGGCTCGAACGGCTCGCCATGTATCTTCAGGACGTGGACGACGTCTACGAGCTCGCGTACGCCCCCGGGGTCCGCTACGGGGACGTGTTTCGGCAGGACGAGGTCGAATACAGCAAGCTGTCCTTCGAGGCGCTCGACCGGGGGCTGTACTCCGAACTCTATGAGCGCATGGAGAAGGAGACCGAGCGGCTGGTCCGATGCGGGCTGCCCATCCCCGCGTACGACCATCTGCTCCACGCCGCCCACGCGTTCAACGCGCTCGACGCCCGGGGCGCGATCTCGGTCACCGAGCGCCAAGGGTACATCCTTCGGATCCGCGACCTCGCGCGGATGACCGCCGAAGCCTACCTCGAGCGCCGGGCGGAGCTCGGCTTTCCGCTCGGGCGGGTCGAGACCACGCCCGAAGCGCCCTCTGAGGCCCCAGCTCCCGGAGCCGCGACGACCGGCCCGCTGCTCGTCGAGCTGGGGACCGAGGAGCTGCCGGCCAAGGAGGTGCTCCCGGCGGCGACCGCGCTCGCCGACGGCCTCGTCCGGCGCCTCGACGAGCTGAGGCTCGGCCACGGCCCGGTCCGCGTGTTTGCGACCCCGAGGCGCCTCGCGGTGCTCGTCCTGGGCGTCGAGGGACAGCAGCCGGACCGCACCCGGGAGGTGGCCGGACCGCCGCTGTCCGCGGCCAAGAAGGACGGTGCGTTCACGAAGGCGGCGGAGGGATTCGCGCGGGGCCAGGGGGTCGAGGTCCATCAGCTCGTGGAGCGAACGACCCCGAAGGGCACCTATCTATTCGCGGTGGTCGAGGAGCGGGGCCAAACCGCGGCCGAGCTGCTCCCTGCTGCCATCGAGGCCGCGCTCGGCGAGCTCGCGTTCACCCGCCGCATGCGGTGGGGCAGCGGGGAGGCGAGCTTCTCTCGCCCGGTGGCGTGGCTGCTCGCGGTGCACGCCGGGGCGGTGCTCCGGGCCCGCTTCGCCGGAGTCGAGGCGGGCAGCGTGACCTACGGGCACCGGTTCCTCGCTCCGGAGCCCATCGACCTCATCGACGACACAGCCGCCTACCCGGACCGGCTGAAGGAGGCTCGGGTGATCGCCGATCCCGAGGAGCGACGGGCCCGGATCCTCGACGGCGCCCGCCGCCGAGCCACCGAAGCGGGCGGCCGGCTTCACGAAGACCCGGCGCTGCTCGCCGAGATCACGCAGCTCGTCGAGTGGCCAAACCCCCTGCTCGGAAACTTCGAGGAGCGGTTTCTCGCCGTGCCGAAGGAAGTGCTGATGTCCGAGATGATGGAGCACCAGCGCTACCTTCCCGTGTTCGGGGAGGACAGGAGCCTCCTTCCCTGCTTCGTCGTCGTCGCCGGCACCGAGGTCGAGGACGAGGACAAGAGCCTCGCCGGGTACCGGCGGGTGCTGTCCGCGCGCTTCGCCGACGGCGCGTTCTTCTTCACCGAAGATCAGCGCCGCCCGCTGCCCGAGCGGGTCGAGGAGCTCTCGCAGGTTCGCTTTCACCGGGCCCTCGGCTCGGTGCTCGACAAGGTGGAGCGGATCGGCGCGCTCGCGTTTTCGCTGGCCCGCCTGCTCGAAGCGCAGACCGAATCTCGGTATGCCGGGGGGCCCAAGGACCACGACGCCCCCAGCGGGGAGCCGGGCTGGGCGCTCGCCCGAGCGGCGAGGCTGTGCAAAGCGGACCTCGGGACCCGGATGGTGTTCGAGTTCCCCGAGCTGCAGGGCGTGATCGGCGAGCACTACGCCCGGATCGGGGGCGAGCCCCTCGAGGTCGCGGCAGCGGTGCGCGAGCACTACCTTCCCCGAGGCGCGGACGATGGCCTCCCCGAGGGGGAGATCGGGGCGCTGGTGGGCCTCGCCGACCGGCTCGACACGCTGGCTGGGATCTTCGGAACCGGAAAGGGGCCGTCGGGGACCGCGGACCCGTTCGGCCTGCGGAGGGCCGCGCTCGGCGTGCTGCGGGTGGTGCGGGCGCGGCAGTGGCGCCTGCCGCTGAGCGCCGCGTGCGGCGCCGCGCTCGATGGCCTCGGGGACCGCCTCACCCGGCCTCGATCCGAGGTCGAGAGCGATCTCGCCGCGTTCTTTCGGGGCCGGCTCAAGGCGGCGATCACCGCCGAGGGGGTCCGGGCGGACGTCGCCGAGGCGGCGCTCGCGGCCGGCGATGACGACCCGCTCGACGCCGCGAACCGGGCCCTTGCCCTGGCCGCGCTCCGCGACAGCCCCGGGTTCGAGCCGGTCGCGGTCACGTTCAAGCGGGTCGCGAACCTGCTGCGGGGAGCGAACACCGACGTGCCCCTGCCGAGCCGCGACGAGCTCGAGGAGCCGGTGGAGCGAGCGCTGTTCGACGCGCTCGTCGGCGCGCGGCAGGAGGTCGAGGCCGCCGGTCTGGACCACCGCCGCGCGTTCGTCGCGATCGCCGGGCTGCGTCCTCTCGTCGATGGGTTCTTCGAGGGGGTGATGGTGCTCGCAGACGATCCGGCGCTGCGGGCCCGGCGGGTGGGATTGCTCGCCGAGCTCGGCCGCCTGTTTGCCCCGCTCGCCGACTTCGGCCGGCTCTCCTAGCTCAGTTGTAGGGGGGAAGGACCCCGTAGCGCTCGGCGTAGGCCATCTGCTGAGCGACGAAATCGGTGGGATAGGCGATCTTCACGTCCACGACCTCCTCGCCTCTTTTCTCCACCGTCAGCTCGGGCTGGATGAACCCATAGTAGCTGGGAAGGTCGAGCGCCCGGTACCGCCCGAGCACCTCCTCGTGCAGCTTCGGATCGACCTCGACCCCGTAGGTCTCGACCAGCGACTTTCCGGCCTCGAAATCCCCCTGGGACTTGATGCGCTGCACCTCGCGCAGGAGCTGACCGAACAGTTCGCGCAGCTCGCCGTGGTCGTTCACCACGAAGTACGTCTTGCCCCCCTTCTCGACCCGCTCGATGACGTTCTCCCCCTTTTCGAGCGCCCACTTCGCCACCATCTGCCGGTTTCTCATGTGGGACTCCTCGAGTTTCTTTCCGAGCTGGATCCGGTTGAGCTGCTTCATGAGCCCATTTTGGATGTAGTTGTCGTAGGCCGCCTTGCCGACCTCGAGGCTGGGAGCGAGCCCGAGCTCGATGAGCTTCGGGTCCATGAGATAGTAGAGCGCTACCAGGTCGGCGCGCGCCTCCTCGAGCGTGCTCGCGTAGGTCTTGAGCGTCTCCGCCGGCGTGCCCACGCCGTCCTCGATGCGCCCCGAGGCATGCCCGATGACCTCATGCAGGTCCACCAGGAGGTCGTTCGCGAGCGGTCCGTGCTGCTCGAGCCGGGCCGCGACCTCGGGGCTCGGGCTGAACTCCGCCACCGTCCCCCCCTTCTTGCTCGCTTCGGCGTAGGCGTGAATGATGTTGCCGAGGCTCACCGACTTCGAGCCGTGCTCGGCCCGAATCCAGTCCGCGTTCGGGAGGTTGATTCCGATTGGAGTGGTGGGCGCGGCGTCCCCGGCTTCGGTCACCACCGTGATGACCCGAGCCGAGATCCCCTTCACTTCCTTCTTCTTGTGGACCGGCAGGTACGGGGCGGAGTCTTCGAACCACTGCGCCGATTTCGCCAGAGCCTCGATGCGCTTCGAGGCCACCGGATCCCGGAAGCTCACCACCCCCTCGAACATCCCTCGCAGGGCGACCGCATCCCCGTAGACCTCGATGAACCCGTTGATGGTGTCCACGACCGAATCGGTGTCGGCGACCCAGGCGATGCTGTAGGCGTCGAAGGTCGCGAGGTCTCCGGTCTCGTAGTATTCGGCGAGCAGCCTCAGGGCCTTCTTCTGCTCCTCGTTCTCTGCGAACTTCATCGCCTCCTTCAAGTGAAAGACGATGCGCTCGAGCGCCGGGCCATACATTCCTCCGACCTTCCACACTCGCTCGACGATTCTGCCGCCCTCTCGCACCAGCTTCGAGTTGAGCCCGTGGGAGACGGCGCGGGCATCCTTTGGGTCCTTCTTTCGGTCGTAGAACTCCGCCACCTCTTTGGCGGTGAGGTCTTCGCCGTAGAAGTTGTTCGCGGAGTCGAGGACCGGATCTTTGTCCGGGTCGAGTTCGACCCGCTTCCTATCCACGTCAGGGTCGAACATCGGGCGGCGGATCTTCGCGAGCAGGTCCTCCTTCGACTCGCCGTCGAGCAAAGGCAGCTGCTCCTTGGGGAGCTTCATCACCTCCGCTTGAAACCACTTCGGGTCGAAGCCTGGCTCGAACTTCTCCGACGCGTAGTGGTGGTGGATGCCCCCAGCGAACCAGACCTTCTTCGCGTATTCGAGCAGCGCTTTGCCGTTTTCGGTGCTGGGATCGGCGACCTTGGCCCGGACCAGGGCCTCGAGCGTGCGCCGAATGGCCAAGTTGTGCCGATACTTCTGGTCGTAGGCGATGTCCCGCCCGTACAGCGCCGCCTCCGACAGGTGGTAGATGAGCAGCTTCTTCTCGAGATCGAGATCGTGAAAGCCCGCCGATTCGTAGCGCAAGATCGCGGCGTCGCCGAAGCGGTCTCCGGTGACGTGCTGAAAGCCCGGCGCTTGGTCCGGCGTGAGCGCTCGCTCCTGCGTGGGCGCTTGGTCCGGCGGCGCTCGGTCCGACTTCGGCTTCGCTCTGCAGCCGGCGGCGAGGCCCAGGGCGACGAGAGCCGCGGTGAGGCGAAAGAGGGGTGCCATGGGCGCGGAGGCTAGGACAGAAGCGGCCGGCGATGAACCGTGGCCTCCCCGCTCGCGCCGATTCACCGCGCCGCGGCGTCACGAACGGCGGCGGGGGGAGCTCGGGCGGCCGGCGCTTCGACCGCCGCGACGGGGGCCGCTTCGGCGGGGCGCCGTCGCTTGGCGGGCTTTCGAGCGCATCTGAAAAGCGGGTTGCGGGCCCCGGACCACGATCTTGGGATCTAGCCAAGCCGCGATCGTGACCTCGTCGCGGTCGTGAAACAGCTGCCGGCGCCGCAGACCGCGCCAACCCGCGGCCGACAGCTCGGCCTCGATGGCGGCGATTGCGGCCGCCTTCTTCTTCATCGGGAGCTTGAAGTTGACGATGGCGGCTCGGGCCCAGCCCCGGCGGCCCCACTTCGCGATGAGCTTCGCGACCTCGAGCGGGCGCCAGGCCATGTCGCACAAGAGCCAGTCCAGGGTCTCCTCCGGGGTGTGGTCGAAGGCGCTCGCCTGCACGTGGACGAACCGCCTCGGCGGCAGCTCGACCTTCATCTTGGCCGGGTCCACCGCGGTGACATGCGCGCCTCGCCCGGCCGCCACCTGCGTCCAGCCGCCGGGGGCGGCGCCGAGATCGGCGCAGCGCTCGCCCTTCTCCGGACCGACCCCGAGCCACAGGATCGCCTCCTCGAGCTTCAGCCCCGCCCGGGAGACCGCGTCCTCGGGCCGGCGCAGCCGGGGTTTGCCTCCAGGCTCCCGCGACAACGCCGCTTGCGCAGCGGTGAGCCCGACCAGGACCGCGGCCTCATCGGCGACCCAGACCTGCGCGAGCCGCTCCGCCTCCTCGGCCGAGACGGCCGCCGCGCGCAGGTCGGGCGAGAGCCGGGCGGCGAGCGCGTCGGGGAGGACCTCGGCCAGCGCGGTCGCGAGCCCGCGGCGCGGATCGTGGGGGTCTTTTCCGTCGGCGGCGACGATCTGCAGCGTCCACCGCCAAGGGGCGCCGGAGCTCGGCCGACGGCTCTCCATCGCCCGGGCGAGCGCGTCCGCGATCTCCTCCGGACCTCCGGATTCGACCGCCGCCTCGACCCGCATCGCCTGCCGGGCAAAGGCGAGCTCGGAGAAGCTCCCGTCGGGCTCGCGGCGACGCTCGGGCGCGAATACGAGCCCCTCGGCCGAGATCTCCCCGGCCCCCATCTCGTCCACGAGGTCGCCCTCGCTGCCTGCCCTGGTGAGAAACGCCCATCCCATGATCAGCCCTTCATGGCATCCCACGCCAGCTGCACGCCAAGCTTCATGAGCCAGCCGAGGAGGATACCGGCGGCGAAGAAGACCACCGACAGCAGCTCGCGCCGGACATTCAACACCTTGGACCGACCCAGCTCACGAAGCAGGATGGCGATGCTCGGCACCTCGATGAGCGCCATCGCCCACACCACGCCCCAAAACTCGAACAGCCACCACCCGAGCGGGACCCCGAGCACGACGACGAGCGAGCGGGCGACGCTCTGCATGAAATAGAACCGGGTTTGGCCCAGCGCGACGAGGATCGCCTCCCCCGATCCGGCAGCGACCGACATCGCGAGCTGCAGGGACAAGACTTGCAGGATAGGGCCCGCCAGGTGGTACGGCTCGGTGTAGAGGATGCGGATGAGCATGTCTCCAAATCCCACCATCACGCCGGTCCCGGTGACGAGCAGCGCGTCGGTGCGAAGCCGCGCCTTGTAGTACAGAAAGGACAGCTGCGGCAGCCGCTCCGGATCGTCCTCGGCGAAGGCCCGGTTCTTTTCGGCGAGGACGGGCATGACCACCGACCGGATGAGACCCATCTGCAACGAGAGCACGGCCGACCGCAGCCGAAGCGCGATGCCGTACACCCCCAGCTCGGTGAGGGTCAGCAGGCGGCCCAGGATCACCCGGTCTCCCTGCATCCACACGAAGTTGAGCGCGGTGCTGCCCAAGATCCAGCTGCCGAAGCGGAGCAGCTCCCGGACCGCCTCCCGGTCCCAGGCGAGGCGATGGCGATGAGAGGGGATGAACACGTGGCTCACGAAGGCTTTGGCGAGCGCCCCCACCCAGGCGCCGACCACGAGCGCCCACGCGGAGGGCCACACGAGCGCAAACGCCACTTGCGCGACGACGATGAGGCCCTGCACGCCCACCTCGGTGAGCACGACGATCCGCAAGTTGACCTTCCGGGCGGCGACGAACAAGGAGGTGGAGACCAAACCCTCGAACAGCGCGGTGACGCCGACCGCCGGGATGAGCAAGGCCAGGTCGGGCTGCCGGTAATAGGTCGCGACCGGCCAGGCGATGAGAGCGGAGGCTACGGTCAAGATGACGCCGCGAATGATCTGGACCGTCCACGCGGTGTTGAGGAACTTCGGGTCCTCGCCCCTTTTGCTCTGCACGATGTTCGGCTGAAGCCCGAGATCGGAGAAGAGGTTCAGGCCGGTGTAGAAGACGTAGACGATCTCCATCAGGCCGTACACGTCTGGGAACAGGAGCCGGGTGAGCACGACGCTGCTGCCGAGCCGGATGATTTGGCCCAGGCTGTGGCCCGCGGTCATCCACGCCGCCGCGGAGAGGACCCGAGACCGGACCGGCTTGATCTCGGCAGGTGGACCCTGCTCGGACGCGGGAGGCGGAGGTGCTTCGGTCTCGGTCATAGCGCGGTCTTTCCTGGTTCTAGCGGAGGCGGCGGGGGCATCCAATCCGGCCGCGGGCGCCGCGGAGGATTCGGGTCAGCGCACGCCGGCCTTTGCGTTCATCGGGCGACGAGGTTCAGGATTTTGCCCGGCTTGTAGATCACCTTGGTGAGGGTCTTGCCCTCGAGGGCTCGGGCGACGGCGGGCTCGGCCTGCGCGATCGCCACCGCGGTCGCCTCGTCGGCGTCTTTGGGCAGCTCGATCTCGGCCCTGGTCTTGCCCATGACCTGGACCCCCATCCGCACCGTGCTGAGCACGAGCAGGTCCGGATCGGCGACCGGCCACGGACAGAAGGAGAGGCCAGGAGGGTGCCCGAGCGCCCGCTCCCACAGCTCCTCGGCGAGGTGCGGGGCAAACGCGGCGAGGATCTGGCACAGCGGCTCGAGGACCGCGCGCGCGGTCGCGCCGGACTGCGCGACCTCTTTGGTGGCGACGTGCAGGGCCGAGATCGCGGTGTTGAGCGCCAGACCCTCGATGTCCTCGGACACCTTCGCGATCGCGCGGTGCACCGCCCGCAACGGGCCGGGATCGGGGACATCTTCCGTGACCTTCGGCCGGTCCTCGTCGTCGAAATACAAACGCCAGACCCGGCGAAGAAAGTTGGCTTGCGCCTCGATCCCTTGCGGCGCCCACGGCTTGTCCTGGTCGAGCGGACCGAGAAAGCAGATGTAGACCCGCATCGCGTCGGCGCCGTAGGTCTCGATGACCTCGTCGGGGTTGACGACGTTCCCCTTTCGCTTCGACATCTTCTCGATGCGCTGCTCGAGGCGGACTTCGGTGCCCGCCCGATAGAAGCCGTCGGGCCGCTCTTCGACTTCGGGGTAGGGGACGATGCGCTTGTCCGGATCGTAGTAGGTGACGGCCTGGATCATGCCCTGGTGCCGCAGCTTTCGAAACGGCTCCGGGTCCCGCACTTCGCCGATGTCGAACAGGAATCGCTGCCACATTCGGGCGTACAGGAGGTGGCCCACCGCGTGCTCGGGGCCGCCGACGTACAGATCGACCGGCATCCAGAAGTCGCTTTTATCCCTCGCCGCGAACTCGGCCTCGTTGGCCGGGTCGCAGTACCGAAGAAAGTACCAGGAGGAGCCGGCCGAGCCGGGCATGGTGTGGGTTTCGCGAAACAAGGTCTCGCCCGAATCCGGATCTTCGACCTCGACCCAAGCCTTCACCACCGAAAGCGGGCTCTCTCCAGTTCCGGTGGGGGCGTAGCTCTCCACCGCGGGCAAGACAACGGGCAGCTCCTCGGGCTGCAGGGCCCGGGCCACGGCGCCGTCGGCCCGCTTGAGCACGGGGATCGGCTCTCCCCAATACCGCTGCCGGGCGAAGGTCCAGTCCCGGAGCTTGTACGTCACTTTGGACCGTCCGCAGCCCTCGGCCGAGATCCAGTCGATGGCCCTTCGCTTCGCCACCCCGCCTTCGGTCGGGGCGCCGTCGAGCGGACCGCTGTTCTCGAGCGCCCCGTCGCCGACGTGGGCGGCCACCGAGACATCCCCTCCCGAGACCACCGCCCGGATCGGCAAGCCCATCTCGAGAGCGAAGCTGTGATCGCGCTCGTCGTGGCCAGGGACGGCCATGATCGCTCCGGTCCCGTACCCGTAGATCACATAGTCCGAGATCCAGATCGGGATGAGTTCGCCGGTGGCGGGGTTCTTGGCCCGGGCTCCGGTATCGACGCCGGTCTTCTCCTTCGTGGTCTGACGGTCGATCTCGGACATCGCCGCGGTCCGGGCCTGGTAGGCGGCCACCGCCTCGGCTGTCTCGGAAGTCACGAGCTCCGCCACCCGCGGATGCTCGGGGGCGATGACCATGTAGGTCGCCCCCCACAGGGTGTCGGGCCGGGTGGTGAACACGGTCAGCGGCTCGGGATGCCCCGGCACCTCGAAGTCGATCTCCGCCCCTTCGCTGCGACCGATCCGGTCCCGCTGCGCGGTCTTCGTCGCCTCGGGCCAGTCGAGCTCGTCGAGGCCAGCGAGCAGGGCCTCCGCGTAGTGGGTGATGCGAACCATCCACTGCTTCATCCGCCGGCGCTCGACCGGGTGGCCGCCCCGCTCCGACTTCCCGTCGATGACCTCGTCGTTGGCGAGCACGGTCCCGAGCGCCGGGCACCAGTTCACGAAGGTTTCGGCTTCGTAGGCGAGCCCGCGCTCGACGAGGCGGGTGAAGATCCACTGGGTCCACCGATAGTACGCGGGATCGGCGGTGCTGAGTTCCCGCGTCCAGTCGTAGGAGAAGCCGCACATCTTCAGCTGCCGGCGGAAGTTCTCGATCGCCTCCGCGGTGCTGACCTGGGGCGGGACGCCCTCTTCGATGGCGCGCTGCTCGGCGGGCAGACCGAAGGCGTCGTAGCCCATCGGGTGGAGGACATCGTAGCCTTCGGCCCGCCGCTTCCGGCTGACCACGTCGCCGGCGATGTAGCTG
This sequence comes from Myxococcota bacterium, assembly GCA_036788295.1. Classification (GTDB taxonomy): domain Bacteria; phylum Myxococcota; class Kuafuiibacteriia; order Kuafuiibacteriales; family Kuafuiibacteriaceae; genus JAHQVK01. Next base: position 8,395 of record DAIQNR010000050.1, on the reverse strand, counting down.
GCCGGATGACCGACGTGCAGCCCCTTGCCCGAAGGATACGGGAACATGTCCAGCGCGTAGAACTTCGGCTTCGAGCGGTCACCCTTCGCGACGAAGGTGCCCTGGTCGTCCCAGAACGCCTGCCACCGCGGCTCGATGGCCCGGGGATCGTACGGCATGTCGGCCCGGTGCCACAGCGGCCCCGGCGAGTACAGCGAAGACCTTCAGCCGCGGGCGGCCCGGGCCGCAGCGAGCACCTCGGCCGCGTGCCCGCGGGGGTCCACCCGGCGCCAGACCTTCACCACCCGACCGTCGGCGATGAGAAAGCTGTGGCGGGCCGCAAACTCGCCCCGCACCGGCACCTCGAACGCCTTGGCCGCCGTGCCGTCGTCCACCGCCAGCGGAAACGGCAGCCGGTGCTTCTCGATGAACGCCGAATGGGAGGCGGCGTCCTGCATCGACACCCCGATGACCTTCACGCCAGCACCGGTGAGCGCCTCGTACTGATCCCGAAGCCCTTGGGCCTCGACCGTGCACCCGGGGGTGTCGTCCTTCGGGTAGAAATACACGAACACCAGACCCTCCTTGGCGGCGCCGAGGTCGAAGCTCGATCCGTCGTGCAGCTTCAAGGTCACGGCCGGGGCGGGCGCCCCTTCGACGATGCCGGCGGATGAGCCCGCCGTCGCCCCCAGCGGGGCAAGGAAAAGACTCGCAATCAACCAGATGCGCATGCCGCTCGGCTCGCGGACCGGGCAGGCCCGGTCAACCGGGACCGAACGTCGGCTCCCCCGTGGCGGGGGGCTGAGGGATGCCCCGGGTTCGGCTCGGCGCGGCGTCCGCCTCGGCCGGAGGGTTCAGCGGGCCGGCTCGTACAAGAATTCGACCCGGCGGTTCTTCGCCCGGCAGTCGGCGGTGGCCTCGGTGCACTGGGGCTCGTCGGGGCCGGCGCCGCGGGCGTCGATCGGCTGGGTGACCCCCTTTTCCTGGAGGTAATCGACGACGCTCTGGGCCCGGTCCGCGCTCAGCTTCAGGTTGTAGCTCCGCTCCCCGGTGTCGTCGGTGTGACCGATGACGTGTAGGACGCCGATCTCCGGGTGGCGGGAGAGCACCGCGGCGACGTCGTCGAGCAGCTCGAAGGAGGCCGGGTCGAGCTCGGCGGAGTTCGACGCGAACTTGATCTTGTCGTCGATGACCAGGTGGTCGCTCGTGATGGTGACATGGCCCTCGACCATCGGCGCCTCCATCTCGGCCGTAGTCTCGGCTGGAGGCTCAGCCGGCATGGAGGAAGGTCCAGGGTCGGCGCTCTTCGTCGAGCTGCAGCCGGACGCGAGCGCGGCGAGCAGGACGGCAGGGGTCAGGGTTCGGATGGTTTGGTGCATGTGCAAGCTCGTTTCAGCCGGCCAAGCCGGCGAGGCGCTCTAGCACGGAGGCTACGGTTCGGACAGGGGGCGGGTCGCCGCGAGGTCCATCAGCCGCTGGGCAAACGCCGGCAGCCGGGCTTCGAGCGCCTCGGCTTCCCCGATGCGGCGCATGGCCCGAGGCTCGAAGCGGCCCCGCTCGAGCCCCGCCCACACCTCTGCGACCGCGTCGAGCAGCGACTCGGGCCGACCCCTCGAAAACACCGCCCCGGTGGGCTCGCCGATGCAGGCCGGGCGCCGGTCCGCAGGCACCAGCACCGGCCGCCCGAGCAGCAGCGCCTCCACCACCACCCCAAAGTCTCGGTCTGGATTGAGGGAGAGCAGCGCGCTGCACTCGAGAAGCGCGTCCACCCGCTCGTTTTCGGGCACATGGCGGGGGCGAAGGGGAGCCCAGGCCGCCGACGGGGGCCCGAGCACCGACACCTGGGCCCGCGATTCGCCGAGCGGGCCGAGCACGAGCGCCGGCTGGGCGGGCAGCGGCCCCGCGACCAGGAGCCGGCCCGGCCGGGGGACCGCACCGGGACCGGGGATCGCCGCCGCCGGAGGGGTGAGCAGGGCCCGAAACGCCCGTACGCCGCAGCTGGCCGCCCACCGCGTCGCCTCGTCGTCGGCGCTCCAGACCTCGGACGCAGACCGCAGCAGCCCCGCGGAGGGCCAGGGACGCCAGCCGTCGAACCAGATCACGGACCGGCTCCCGACGATCCGCCCCGCCGCCACCGCCACCGCGCCGACTCGCGCCCCCGCCCCGATCACCACCTGCGGCCGAGCTAGCGCCGACCGGGCGATCCAAGGCAGGCAGAGGGTCGCCGCCGCCCACGGAGGAGAGCGCCCGATCGCGCGGGGCACGGTGCATAGCTCGAGCTCGAGCAGCCGACTCTCGGCGAGCGCGGCGAGCGCCGCTTCCATCCGCTCACCGGGCCCGGACCGAGGCACCACCGCCGCCGCCTTCCACACCGGCTGCCCATCGCGTCCGGTCTCCGCTCGGTCAAGCCCGCGCACGTCCGTCGGACCCTTGACAGCGAAACGAATGCGCTGCGACATCGTTCGCGAGCCTATGCAGATCGACGACGCGCCGTATGGCGAGATCCCTTTTCCCCATCAGCCGGTCAGCCCCGACTTCACGGTGGCCGATGACCCGGGCTTGGCCGCGGCCCCGAGCGCGGTGGGCAACCACCCCGGACTCGACCTCGGGTGGCCCGAGCACAGCTTCGACCCCTACGCCTGAGGCCCCCGCCCTGCTACGCGCCCGGGGATGAGCACCACCGACTCTCCTCCCGAACCCTCCCACGTCGAGTGGGCGGTCGAGACCGCGACGTCCGCGGTGAAGGCGGCGAGCGTGGCCGCCCTCCCCCATTTTCGATCCGGTGTCCGCGTCGAGCTGAAGGTGGACAGGAGCCCGGTCACCGCGGCCGACCTCGACGCGGAGCGAGCCGCGCTGGCCGTTCTCGACGAGCGGGACCCTGGCGCCACCGTGGTGGCGGAAGAGTCAGGTCTGCACGCGAGGTCCAAAACCCGGCGCTGGTACGTGGACCCGATCGACGGCACCCGCGGCTTCGCGCGGGGGGGTGAATTCTGGGGGCCGCTCGTCGCGCTCGAGGAGAACGGGTCGATCGTGGCCGCGGCGATGGCGCTGCCGGCGCGAAATCAGATCTACTGGGCCGGGCTCGAGCTCGGAGCGTGGCGGGACGGGGTGCGCCTCTCGGTCTCCGGCATCCGCGACTGGGACGAGGCGACGCTCAGCCTCGGAGAGGCGAGCCGTTTGGTCCGCGGTCCCCATGGACCGGCGGTGATCGCGCTGGCGTCCACGGCAGCGTCGACCCGGTGCCTCGGCGACCTCGCCGCGGTGACGCTCGTCCTCGAGGGCCGGGCCGAGCTGTGGCTCGAGGTCGGGGTGAAGCCGTGGGACCTCGCTCCGTCCCGGTTGCTCGTCGAGGAAGCCGGGGGCCGATGGACCACCTTCGACGGCGGCACCGACTTGACCGACGGGTCGGCCATCGGCTCGAACGGCCACCTGCATGAGCTCGCGCTCGATCGCCTGCGAGGCTGAGAAGGAAAGGCTCGTTCGCTGCTCGACGCGGGACCGAGGCGGAGCTGCTCAGGTCCCCCCGAGGTCGGCTCGAACGTCCGCGGTGAGCTGATCGAGGGCCCGAATGAGCGCCCTCGCGTCGTTCGCCACCGCTCGCCGCGCCCGACGCTCCGCGTCTTGACCCCGAGGATCGTCGGGACCGAGCCATCCTCCGAGCGCCCACTCGAGGGACGCGGCGTGAAGACGATCGGCCAGCACTTGGGCCGGCGCGCTGACCAGCCCGTCGAGGTGCCCAGCATCGAGGAGCCGTTCGAGCTCGACCCGGGCCGCGGCTGCTTCTTCTCCCCAACGTGACCCCAGCTCGGAGGCCATCCACGCCTGGGTTCTCGAAAACAGGTCCCGGGTCTGCTGCTCGAGCGCCACGAGGGCGCCGGCCCGGACGGCCAGATGGGCGTCGTTGCTCGACAGGTACACCCCTTCGAAATCCGGCTTGCGCCGGGATCGGTCAAGCACGCCGGCGCCGTCCGTCTCGTTCTGGGTGGTTTCGCCGCGGATCGGAGAGACGACGACGAGGAGGGCCGTCAATCGAGACGGATGTCCACCGAGCTGGCCCGCTTCAGCTCCGCGATCCATGCCGCCATCTGCTCCTCGGATCGTCGCTGACGCAGCTCTTGCCAGATTCGGTCTCGAAGCTCCTCGTAGGACTTCGCCGGGAGCTCGACGCGCTGGTCCAGCCGCACGAGGTGAACGCCGCTCGGGGTGAGCACCGGCGGGCTGATTCGCCCCACCCCGAGCTTCTCCACCGCGGACCGAAGCTCGGGCATGAGCGCCGACAGCTCCATCTCCCCGAGGCTCCCGCCCCGCCCCGCGGTCGGCCCTTGGCTGTGAGCCCGGGCCAGCTCCTCGAAGTCTTCGCCCGCCTCGACCCGGCGACGGAGAGCGTCGATCCGGTTGCCCACGTCCGCTCGCCGCTCCGCCGGCGCCCCCTCGTCGAGCCGCAGGAAGATGTGCGAGATCTCGACCTTGACCTTCGGGGGTTCGCGCCTCGACCTCGCCTCGTATTCGGCCCGAATGTCGGCCTCGGGCACCACCACCCTGGACTGGACCTTCTGGGCGACCAGCTGCATGCGAACGAGCTGGGAGCGGACCTGGTCCCGGTAGGCCGCCCAGCTCACCCCTCTCGCGTCGAGCGCTTCCCGAAGCTGGTCGTCGTCGATCCCGTTGGTCTTCTGGATGTCGGCGATCGCCGCGTCGACTTGGTCCTCGCCGACGTTGATCCCGGCCTCCGAGACCTGCTGGTTCAAGAGCTTTTCGTTCACGAGCTCGTTCAGAATGTCCCGGTAGGCCCGCCGCTGCCGCTCTGGAGGGAGGTCGTCGTCGAGGTACTGCCGAGCCGTCTTGACCAGCTCGCTTCGGGTCACGATGTCGCCGTTCACGGAGGCGACGATATCGTCGAGCAGGATCCGGGGTTCGGCAGCGCTCAGGGCGAGGAGGAGGGCGATCATGTCCAGGGTCTCGGCGTGGATGCAGTCGCGAGCGGGCGCGGCTCGTCAAGTGTACGTCCGCGTCGGGTGGCTCAGCGACCGGCGTCGTCCACCCGGAGCTCGGACAGCGCCTCTTTATCGATGTCGACCCCGCTTCGACGCAGCATCTCCCGGCCCCACTCGGTGACCGCCTTTTCTCGGCGGGAGCCCATGATCTGGTTTCGGAGGTTCGGCCGGACCTCCGCGAGCGTGCGCGTCACGGCCCGGCGCACTCCCGTCTTCTTCAGGAGCACCACCGCGTTGTCGGCGTCGGCGACGTACAGGTCCCCCACGGACGCTCGCTCGAAGCTCTCCGCCGCCACCGCGTCGCCGTAGCGGGCGGTCAGCTCCTCCTTGGTGAGAAACGGCAGGTCGCCGCCGCCGAGCCGGGTCGCCTCGTCATCGGAGTGCTCACGGGCCGCTTTTGCGAACCGGATGTGGTCGTTCGTCTTCTGGCCGTCGATCACCTCGGCGCGGACCCGCTCGAGCAGCGCTCGCGCCTTCTTTCGGTCGGCTGGGGTCCCGACGTAGCGAACGATGTGGGACAGGCGGACTCGCTCCGGTTGGTTGAACTCCACCCTCCGCCGCTCGTAGGCCGCGATCAGCTCGGCTTCGGACGGCTCGGTGTCCCGGATCGACTCCGCCAGCGCCCTGCGGGTGTACTCTTCGACCAGCACGCCGCGGATCCGGTCGAGGATCTCGGGCTCGCGCTGCAGGCCCTCGGCCCAGGCTCGCTGGGCCACCGCCTCGAATCTCGCCTCGTTCTCCACCCAAGCGAGCAGCTGCTCCTGGTCAACGTGCTGGGCCCGCGCGAACGGGCTCATCTTGTCGAGCCTCCGCTGAAGCTCGCCGGTCGTGAAGCCGAGCATGCCGACCTCCACCACCATGCGGCCGGAAGGGTCGAGCGAAGGCACCGGATAGTCACGCAGTTCGGGGGGAACGGTCCGCGTCTTGCTGCACCCCGCCGACGTGACGAGGGCCAGGCAAATCCACACCCGGAGCCGGTCTCGCGACATGAGGGCGGGGCTACCACGGGCAAGCCGAGGCGACAACGGCAGCCGCGGTCGTGTAGCCTCGTCGTGTGTCCGGTCGGCTCGCCGAATCGCTCTTGCATCTCGCCCCGGGGGAAGTCCTGCGATTCCCGCTCGGGGTCTGGCCGCTCGCCGAGGTGCTGTCCACCGCCCACGCCGGACGACTGACCGGGCGCCTGCGCATCGGGCGAACCGAGCCCGACCTGCTGTTCGCGCGAGAGGGCGCGATCGTCGGGATCGAGCGCCCTGGCCGGGCCGCCGCCCGCGGCCTCGGCAGCGAGCTTCGCAGCGACGGACACCTGACCGCCGCCGAAGCCGAGGCGTTCGCGGAGGGCGCCCATGGGCTGTCCGATTTCGCCCGGCGGCTTCTTTCGCGGCGGCTCCTGTCCGCCGAGGACCTCGACCGGGCGGTGGCCAGCCACGCCCACCGCCGGCTGTTCGCGCGGGCCGCCGAGCCGGACACCCGGGTCGAGATCGAGGCCGGACTCGACGCGCTCGCCGGCTTTCATCCGGTGCACATCGACGTGCGGCCGGTGATCGGCTTTGGGCTCATCCTGCACGGCTCGCTGCCGGCGAAGCAGGCGATCATGCGCCGCGCCACCGGCCGCCGGGCCCGGCTCATCGCCCCCTACGACCACCGCCGCAACGCCCACGGCCTCCCTCCACCCCTGCTCGAGGTCCTCGCCCCGCTCCATTTCGGGATCGAGCTCGGTGACCCACCGCGCCTGGGCCGCTTCGGTTGGACCGAGACCGCGGGGCTCCTCCTCTTTCTCGATCACATCGGCCTGCTCGAGCTCGAACCGCTCAGCCGCTCACCCGCTGGGCCCTCCGCTTCAGCACCTCCAGGACCTGCTCCCGCCGCAGCGGCTTCGGAAGGTGGTCATCGAAGCCCTCCGGCGGCGCCCGCGGGGCGGCGCCGCGCACCGGGGGGGTGAGCGCCACCCAGGTGGCCGTTCGGTCGCGGCGAAGGTCCACGCGCAGGCCGGGGAGGCCGTAGTCGACCAAGATCAGGTCGAAGCTCTCTTCTCGGCAGGCGCGCTCGAGCTCGGCTTGGTCCGCCACCCCGCGCGCGACGACGCCGACGTGGGAGAGAATGGAGAGAAACCCGTCTCGCACCCGCGGATTGCGCTCGGCGAGCAGCGCCCGGACCGGCCGGGCTCGCGCCTCGAGATCGGTGCTGCCGGTGGTGGGACCGGTCCGGGCCGCCCCCACCCGCAGGTCGAAGGCGAACGTGCTACCCGCACCGCGCACGCTGGTCACCGTGACGTCCCCGCCCATGTGGCGCGCGAGCCGTCTGCACACCGCGAGACCCACCCCGAAGCCGCCCTTCTTGCGCCCGTCCGACTCGTCCCCCTGGCGAAACGGCTCGAAGATCCGGTCGAATTGGTCCGGGCTCACTCCCACCCCGGTGTCCTCCACTTCGAAGCGGATTCTGCCCCTTCCCAGCGCTCGGGCCCGAAGCTGGATCCGGCCCTCCTTGGTGAAAGCGAGCGCGTTTTCGAGCAGCGCGGTGAGCACCTGCTCGACCCGGTGGGGGTCCCCGAGCGCTCGGGTGGGCAGGGTCGGATCGTCCTCGATCACGAACTCGAGCCCGGCAGCGGCCACCCTTGGTCCAAAGACCCGCGCGACCCGCTCGAAGAGCATGCGGAGGTCCATCGGCGCCTCGGCGATCTGGACCGTCCCCTCCGCCTCCTCGGCTGCGATCGCGCCGTCGACCATGCGGAGCAGCTCGGAGCCGGAGTCCTCGGCGATCCCAACCAGGACCCGCTGCTCGTCGTCGAGCGGCCCCTGGCTGAGGAGCTGGGTCACCCCGAGCATGTGGTTGAGCGGGGTGCGAACCTCGTGGCTCACGTTGCGGATGAACTGCTGGCGGGAGGTGGAGAGGTCGGCGGTCTTTCTGCGCTCGGCTTCGAGCTCGGCGAGCGCGACGTCCCTCTCCTCCCGAGCGTGCTCGCTGACCCCCTCATAGGTCCAGGTGAGACCAGCGAGGGCCCCCACGAGCATGCCGTGGAGCAGCGCCTGCCCCTCGTCGGCGATCTCTCCGGCGGGCAGCAGCCCGATGCGGGAAGCGATGAGGAGCAGAAAGGGCAGCGGGAGGGCGAGCGCGGCCCACGCCAGCCCCCGTTCCCGCCCGAGCCCGAGCAAGGCGGCGATGGGGAGGGCGCCGTACCAGGCCACCGCCGGACCGGTCAGACCACCCCCGAACAGCGCCGCTTGAACGAGGAGGAGCACGGCGAGCGCGCCCGCGGCGTGGACGCTGCGAGCGATGTCCCCGGTGCGCGACAAGTACACCCCGGCCCCGATGAAGCCGAGCGAGCCGATCCAGTCGAGCATCCCGAGGACCGGCGCCCCCGACGCGAAGCGCACGGCGCCGAAGACGGCGGTCATCGGCGCCGCGAACAAGCAGGCGATGAGCCA
>DAIQNR010000049.1:0-43620 GCA_036788295.1 Myxococcota bacterium | reverse complement strand
TCTAGGGATCAGCTCGAAGAGGCGACGAGGATCGGGCAAGACTTGCCTCGCCCGCTCGCGATTCGCGGCGCGCGGAGGCTCGAGGAGGTCGTCCGTGCGGTGGCCGAGCGGGGCGTTCTTCGGCTCGAGCCGGACGAGACGGTCCAGCGCCTCGATGAGCTGTACCTCGCCTGCATGGAGGCCCGGGTCCGCCTCAACCATTGGGATGCGCTCGTCGCCGCGGTGCAGAGACTCGCGGACGCGCCAGAGCTCGACCCCGAGCCCCGGCGCCGGGCGAGGGTGGTGGCGGCCATCGCGAGCCGGCACGACGGCAGGCCGCTCCCCTGGCCCGACGACGAGGCCAGAGGGCCGCGGCCCCACCGTCTTCTCGACCAGGCCCAGCGGCTTCAGCACGACCTCGACCGAGGGACCGGGCGCTCGCAGGTGGACGAGCAGATCGGCCGGGCCCTCGCCCTCGTCGCTGCCCCCGGCGAACGATACCGGGAGGACTTCATTCTCCTGTCGGCGATCGGCCGAGCGATAGCTGCGTCGGGACGGGAAGCGGACGCGGCCCCGGTGCTCGAGGAGGCGCTCGAGGGCTTTGCCCAGCTCGGCCATTGGGGGGACATGAGCCATGCGTTGTGCGCGCTCGCCCGGGTCGCGGGCATTGTCGACGACCTGTCCCGAGTAGAGAGCGCAGAGCGATGGGATCGGGCCCGAAGCTGGGCCACGACCGAGAGCGACGACCAAGGGCGGCCTTTCGTGGACCTCGCCCTGGGCCGCGCGTTCGCCCAGCTGCGCAACGGGCGCGACGAAAGCCGAGCCCGGGCGTACCTCGAAGCGGCTAAGGGCGCCGCCGGTCCGCTTCATGTGCAAGAGGGAGGCGAACTGTGGCTGGCCCGGCTCGCCGGCGAGCGCCCGCTGAGGCTGGCCCAGCTACCAGTGGAGAAGCAGGATACGACCCAGCGGGTGCTCGCCCGCCTCGAGCTGGCCCGGAGCGGGTTGAGACCCCTCGATCTCGATGAGTTTTCCCGCCTGTGGCCGGGCGAGGCGGAGCGGGCCTTCCCCGGGCTCGAAGGACGGGCGCTCGCCGAGGCGATCTGCGAACGATTTCGGTATTGAGTCGTCCATCTTGGTCGAATCTGCACCTTATTCGCTCCAACAACGCGCAAAAATGGTGCTTCGTCCACCACCTTTGCGTGCGCGGATCGGGCGAATGCCACCGATTCGGCCCCCGACGGACCTCTTTGGTCCCCATCAGCTCTCTGGGACGAGACCTTGCGGTTCTTTGGATGTTCTGATTACACATCGAACAGGAACGTGACGAGCAACGGGGAAGACTTGGATCGGACGGAACTCTTTTCTCGTACCGCGACCGGCGAGGATCTGGACGCCCGGCGGTGGGAGGCTCTGGTCGAGGTCTTCGACCGGTGGCGTCGGTCTTCGCTCGGAGCGACGCTCGGCACCGAGGACGCCGAAGACTTCGCCCACGCCCTCGCCCTCGAGCTGCTGGGCAAGCGGTGGGGGCCCCTCCTCGACCACCCGGCCCCGATCGCCCAATTCCGGCGCCTCATTCGCAGCCGGTACGTGGACCGGTACCGAATGGCCGAGGTTCGTGTCCGGCTGGTAGCTCTCCCCCTGCAGAATGGCGAACCCATGGAGTTCGACCAGCGCCTCGAGCACCGCTTGAACGAGCAGGAAGAGACCTGCATCGGGAAGATCGACGCCCTATCGTTTCCCGAGAACGACCTGCCTCGGGTCCTGACCGAGCAAGAGCGGTTGCTCATCCTTGCCCGAGCCGAAGGCGCATCGAGCGTCGAGATCGGGCGTGCGCTCGGGACAGAACCGCACGAGGTGGACCAGATTGCGCACCGGGTTCGGCGAAAACTTGCGGCGGCTTGGGCCAAAAAAATCGAAGCCTCGTCAAGAAACGGCGAAACGACACGTCAAGACGAGGCGAGAGAGGCGAGGGCTGGTAGATGGACGAAGCCGACGACCCCCCAGCTCGCCGACATGAAAACTTGAGTCTTCCGTCGCCCGACGATGCACCCCGCCGCATCGCGGCCGCGATCGGAGCCGCTGTGCGCCGGGGCGAGACGATCCCAGCCCCGCTCGCCGCCGCCTGGGCCAACACCCCCGCCAACGTGCTGGCGGCGCTCGTGGACCAAGCGCTGGACGCCCTGGCCGGGGCCGATGAACCGCGCTGGGATGGCCGCGTACGAGGCGATGAAGGCATCGACGCAGCCGAAGGACTCGACGCCACCAACGTCGAGGGCTCCGATGACCTCGAGCGAGCCATCGAGTCCGCCGAAGAGCTCGCGGCCGCGCTCGCCGCCGCTCGCCCTGGCCTTCGCCGGTTCCTGCCCTTCGCAAAGGCCCATCGCCGGCTGAACGATGCGCTTCATCGGATCCTCGCGGTGACCGAGCGGTCTTCGGCCTCCGAACCTACCGATGGTTGGGGCCTGGCCGACGCGGTGATTCGAGCCTACGTCCGGTTCGGGACCGCCGCCGAAGTGGTCGAGGACATGGCTGAAAGAGACGAGGGATTTCGAGCCGAGCTGCGGGCCGAGGTCGAGGTGGCGATCGCCGCCGATTCGAAGCCTGCGCTTCGCGCTCATGCGGTGGCTTTTGGTCTGCGCCCCGGGGCGTGGGCGGCGCAGCGGGCCACCCAGGACGGCGGCGCCGTCGTCCCGTTTGGCCGGGCCATGGAGTTGAAGCTCGAAGGCGCGGGAGGGCGGGTATTCGCTCGGCTCTTCGACCCCGGCCGCGAGCTTCCGGCCGCCCCGCGGCTCGAGTGGGCGTCCTCGAGGAGGCATGCGGATGCCCCGCTCCACCCCTCCGGTGATGGTTTGTATGCGAACCCATTCGTGGCTCCGGATGCGCTCGTTGCTGACTTTCTTGGGCTCACCCACGGCCCCACCCGGTGGCTGCCGCGGAGTCCCTGACGGTGAGCATTCTCGACTGATTCCGGGGGGGCTGGTAGAGTCGGGGGCGGGATGATGCCGGTCGCGCCCGATGCGCTCGTGAGCGAGCTGCGAAGCCTCATCGACGAGACCCGGAGCCGGGTCGCGCAGGCGGTCAACAGCGAGCTGGTCTGGCTGTACTGGCAGGTGGGGGCTCGTCTACGGAGCGAAGTGCTCGAGTACGAGCGGGCCGCCTACGGCGAGCAGCTCGTCCGGGCCGTCGCGGCCGCGCTCTCAGCCGAGTTCGGTCGAGGGTTCAGTCGCAGCAACCTTTACGCCATGATGAAGTTCGCCGTGGTTTTCCCTGATGTCGAGATTGTCCACGCGGTGCGTGGACAATTGAGCTGGACGCACTTGCGGGAGATCATCGCCATCGACGACCCGCTCGAGCGGCAGTTCTACATCGAGATGTGCCGCATCGAGCGGTGGAGCAGCCGGACGCTCAAGGAGAGGATGAACGGCATGCTGTTCGAGCGGACGGCCATCGCCAAACGACCCCAGGCGGTGATCGAAGAGGCGCTCGACGCCGCAGGAGACGGGGGAAAGATGACCCCCGACCTGGTCTTTCGCGACCCGTACGTTCTCGATTTCCTCCGGCTGCCCGCAGACTTCAGCGAAGGGGATCTCGAGGCGGCGATCCTTCGTGAGCTCGAGACCTTCTTGCTCGAGCTGGGCTCGGGGTTCAGTTTCGTGGCTCGCCAGATGCGCATGCCCATCGGCGCTGACGACTTCTATCTGGACCTGCTCTTCTTCCACCGGCCGCTGAGGGCCCTCGTCGCCATCGAGCTGAAGCTCGGCCGCTTCGATGCCCGCGACAAGGGCCAGATGGAGCTGTACCTCCGTTGGCTCGACCGGCACGAGCGGCAGCCGGGTGAAAACCCACCGCTCGGCCTCATCCTGTGCGCCGACAAGAACGAGGAGCAAGTCGAGTTGCTCGAGCTCGACCAAGGCACGGTGCGGGTCGCGCGCTACCTCACGGAGCTCCCTCCCCGGGACCTGCTCGAGCGAAAGCTCGTGGAGAGCATCGCCCATGCGCGCGCGCGGGCCTCGGTGAGGTCGGGCGGCGACGGACGGTGAGCGACGACCGGCTGACCCCGGGTGCACCCTCACTTCGACCTCTCGGGGGCGTTCGCCGGAATTGGGTCGGTGGCTGGTAGAGTCCTCGCCGTGAGCGAGCTCGAGCCAGGGACCGCGGTCGGGGACCGGTACCGGGTGGTGCGGTGGATCGGGGCCGGCACCGTCGGCACCGTGCACGAGGTGGAGCACGTCGGGCTCCGGGTGCGCTTCGCGATGAAGCTCATGTCTCCGCGGCTGTTCGGGGTGCCGGGGGCGGCGGAGCGCTTTCATCGGGAGGCGCGGTCGGTGGCCGGCATCGACGACCCTCGGATCGTGCGGGTCACCGACTTCGGGCACCACGAGGGGCGGCCGTTTCTCGTGATGGAGCGGCTCGAGGGCCAGACCCTCGGGGCGGCTTGGCACGCGGGAGCGATCGACCCTCGGGGCCTCGTCGAGCTGATGATCGACGTGCTCGAGGGGCTCGCGGCCGCGCACGCCCGTGGGCTCGTCCACCGGGACATCAAGCCCGAGAACCTGTTCGTGGTCCGCGACGCGCTCGGCCGACGGCGGGCGAAGATCCTCGACTTCGGGCTGGTGAAGCTCGCGCAGCCCGAGGACGCGGTGAAGACCGCGCAAGGGGCGGTGTTCGGGACCCCGCGCTACATGGCCCCCGAGCAAGCGACCGGAGACGAGGTCGACCGGCGGACCGATCTGTACGCGGTCGCGGTCATCCTGCACGAGCTGCTGTCGGGGGAGCCCCCGTTCTCCGGCCGGGACGCGGCCGAGGTGCTCCGACAGCACATCGTGGCCTCTCCGCCTCCGCTCACGGTGAACGCTCCGGGTTTGGACGGGCCCCGGCTCGCCGCCGCGGTCGCTTCGGGGCTCGCCAAGCGCCGGGAGGAGCGCCCAACGGACGCGGCCGCTTTTGCCGCTGCGCTGGCCGCCGCGCTCGAGGGTCCAAAGACCAAGAGAAACCCCCCAGACCTCCGGTGGCTGGGCCCGGTGGCCGCGGTGGGCATGCTGCTCGCGCTGTGGGCGTGGCCGAACGACGAGCCGACGATCCCGTCCGAACCCTCGCCCGAGCCCCCGCCCGCGCTCGTGGCCGAAGGACCACAGCCGGAGGCCCCCCCCGAGGCCAGCTCCGAAGAGCCCGAGGGCGAACCCGCCGATGTCCCGGAAGAACCCATTGAGCCAAAGCCATCGGAGGACTCCGCTTCGGTCGAGTCGCTGCTGTCCGAGCGGGACCCCGTCGCGCTGCGCCGCGCCATTCGCGATCTCGAGACCGACGAAAGGCAAGAGGCCGGGTCCGAGCTCGCCTCGATCGCCCGCGGGGCCCCGACCTTCGCGCTTCGCCGCCAGGCCTACGAGGCGCTCGAAGCGAGGAACGAGACTCGCCTCGTCGGACCGCTTGCGTTTCTCACCGAAGAACTCGCGAAGAACGCGACCGATAGTTGCGAGCTGCGCCGGTGGTACGTGGCCCGAATCGCCGCGCTCCGGATCCCGTCCACCCGACCGCTGCTGGTCCGAGAGAAGGAGAGACGGGGCGGCTTTCTCGACCTCGATCGAAAAGGCGGCTGCCTCGACCCGGTCGTGAACCCTGCGCTCGCCGCTTTCGACCGAAAATGAGTTTGGCGACGGCGCTACCGGTTCACGGTCGCCTCGGCCGGGTCGACCGGGTCGAGCGGGACGTGCCGGGCGAAGATATCATACTGGGCCTGGATGCGGCTGACATAGGCGATGGTCTCCCTGGCGCGAGAGTAGCCGTAGCGGGTTGATCGGTGCCACTTGGGCTGCTCCTTGAGCCGCATCGCGTCGGCGACGTGGTTGAACCACTTGTTCGGGTCGCGTCCGGTCCTTCGGGCGAGATCGCGGCCGTCGAAGATATGTCCTAGGCCCGCGTTGTAGGCGGCGAGCGCAAACCGGATCTGCTGCCTCGGCTCGACCCCGTCCGCTTCGAAGATCTTCATGAGCCGGGCTAGGTACCGAGCCCCGGCGAGGATGTTCTGCTTCGGATCGAAGAGCTTCGTCACCCCCACCCGAGCCGCGGTCGTGGGAAGAAGCTGCATCAGCCCCCGGGCCCCGAAACGGCTCTCCGCCTTCGGGTCGAACTTCGACTCGGCGAAGGCGAGCGCCGCCAGCAGGCGCCAGTCGATCCGCTCCTGTTCGCCCGCCAACCGGAAGAGATGATCGAAGGGTGAGATGCGCCCGCTCAGGTCGGCCCGAAACTCTTCGGAGCGAGCCAATCGGGCCACCCGGGACGGCCGCATGTATCGACCCCTGAGGATGGCGATGAGGCGCTTCTCCTTTTGGACAAAAGCGTCGGCGGCGGCGAGCAGCTCGGGCGCGGCCGGGTGAACCGCCCACGCCTTCGGGATCGGATCCCCGACCGCGAGCTCGCCGACGATCGGGAATCCGGCCGCCTGCTCGAGCGCGAGCAGGTTGTCGTCCACGATGGTGGCCCGGTAGGTCCCGTCCGCGACCCTCTCCATCATGCGCTCCATCTCGACCCCGTCCTCGACGTCCACGAGCGACAGCGACCGGCCGAGCTTCCGCTCGACCCACCGGGCATCGGCCAGAGTCGAGGACCGAAAACTGACGTGTAGGGGCCGACCGAGGAGATCTTCGAGCTGCTCGACCGGGGCGTCGGCGTGCGTCGCGACGACCCGTCGCACCTCCAGGAAAGGCCGGGTAAACGCGAGCTTCTCCGCTCGGGCCGGAGTCAGGCTCGTGCCGGCGGCGATGAGATCGCCCTCGCCTTCGAGCAGGGCGCCGATGAGATCGCCCCGCCGCTCGGGCACGACGAACGCGACCCGAACCCCGAGCGCCTCGGCGAAGGCGGAGGCGAGCTCGAATTCGAAGCCTCGCTCCTGGCCCCGGGCGATGAAGTAGCTGACCGAGTTGTTCACCGTCAGGACCCGGAGCACGCCCCGGCGCCTGATCTCGTCGAGGTCGGCCGCGTACCGCTCCCGGGTGTGGCGGTTGAGCTGGGCCTCGACAGCGGTGAAGTCGAGCTCTTCGGCTGGCTCCGGCGTGGCCGCCTCCTCCGCCTCGGGGGGGGCGGCGAGCAGGGCGACCAACGGAATCAGCATTCGTGTGAGCACGCCCATGCAGAATGGCACGAACGGTGGCCGGGCGCACCGGGCCCCGGGCCGGGCGCCCGCCCTCGTGCTCTCCTGCGCCGAGGCCGGTGTCGTCCCCCCTCGGGAGAAGCGAACGGCCTCAAAGATCAGCCCGGGCGTCCGAATGCGACCACTTCGCCCACCGCCCGCAGCCGGAGCGCCCCGCTCGCCGGACGGATGCGCATCCATCCGGCGCGGCGGCCGTCGACCTGGGTGGTGTCGAAGCGCTGCACCGCGCTGACCTCTCCTCGCCCGCCGGTCGGTCCGCAGAACCGGCCGCTGCCGGTCCAGTCGCTGCCGCCGATCGCGCCGTGGAGCGTTCGGTAGACCGAAGGCGTGGTCTCCACCACGAGGCACCCGTCCTCGATCCCGTCTACCAGCGCGTTGAGCACCCCCGCCTCGAGGAGGCGCACGTCCCCGAGCCGGACGTACAAGGCGTCGGTGAAGCCCTCTTCCTCGGCGAGCACGTACCTGGTCAGCGGGTCCCCATCGACCGCCGCGGTGCCCGACAAATCGACGCGGGCGTCGGGGCCGACCGCCCACACCGCCTGCAGCGGCAGCGGCCCGGGCTCGCTCGGGTCCATGGGATCCATCGGATCTGGGTCCGGGGGATCCATCGGGTCCGGACCGGGCGGGATCGGGTCGGTGGGATCCGGACCGGGCGGGTCCATCGGGTCGGTGGGATCCGGACCGGGCGGGTCCGTGGGGTCCGGACCGGGCGGGTCCTCACCCGGGTCCTCCGGGGGCTGCACCAGACCGCCCCAGGTCGGGTCCGGAGGCGGCGCGAAGCGGGCGAACCCTCGCATCAGCGGGCCGGCGGTGATGAGGCGAGCCTGCATGGACTCCACCGGGGCGTCGAACTCGAGCCGAAGCCGCTCGCGCTCCGCCGTCACCCGGATCCGGTCTCCGTCCCACTCGCAGCCGTCGAGCCCCCGATCCTGCACGCACAGCAGGACGAGCGGGTCGAACCCATCCGATTCGAGCACGACCCGGTGGTCGAACCGGTTGCTGCGCCGCGGGACATCGGTTCGAAGCGCCCCGGCCGCGAACCCGAAGTGGATCCGATCCCCCTCGACGGTGACCGCCGCTTCCGGCCCGGCGGCGTCGAAGAATTCGCAGTGGTGCAGGTACCAGCCTCCGAAACGAAACGGGTAGCCGGCGATCCCGTAGCCATCGAGCCCCGGTTCGCTGGGGCGGATGACGAGGACGGTCTGGGCGGTGAGGACCCGGCCCCGGGCGTCCGCTCGGTACCGAGGGTCGGCCACATCCCGGGCGGCGGGTCGCATGTCGAACGTGCCCCGGCGGTCGGTCGCCGCCACCGCGACCAGCTCGACCCCGTAGTCCGCCCCGGGCGGCGCCTGGGGGACCTCCGCGAAGAGGACCGAAGAGGGCGGCTCCCTCACGGAGTCCCCCCGCACCGGCCAGAACTTGAGGAGGCGGACCTCCACCCCGACCAGCGGCCGTCCTAATCGGTCACGGACCTCGCCCTCGGCGTGGACGCTCCCCCGCGGGACCCAATCGAAGCACCCGGTGAGAAGGAGAGTCGCGGCCGCCGCCCACCCCACCACTGCATGGCCCGCCCGTGCCCCCGAATTCGGGCGCCCGAGCTGGACCGGGCGCCGGGGCCACCCGGTCGCCGCGCGCGCATTCATCATGCCCTCGTCTCCTCGGGTTCCCTTCCCCGTTGCCCCCGCCGCCGCCCTGGTCGCCCGCCGCGAACCCTAAACCGAACGAGCCGGCCAGAAAAGTGGGGGTCAGATTTCGAGCCAACCGATCGCGCGATCCGGCAGAGCGTCGAGGGAGATCCCGGGGCGCTCCCTAGGGTAACCAAGCGGCGTACCGTGGACCCGGATCGGGCCCACGGCGAACGCGCCTGGCCGGTGGGTATGCCCATAGATGCACGCCCTTACTTTCTTGGACGAGCGAATGACGTCGCCGAGGGAGAGGCTGCCCATGAACGCGTCGAACCCGTCGAAAGGGAGCCCCCGGGCCGGTCCGAGCGCCTCTCGAAACGGCAGGACGTGGGTCACGGCGACGACGTCGGTGACGTCGGGGTTTCCGTCGAGGTCGGCCAGATCGGCGGCGAGCGCGAGCTCCATTCGGCGGGCGATGGCGGCGTCGCCCATCGGGACACCGTCCCCATCGCGAAACACGGTGTAGCGACCGTCCACCCACTCCGACCCGCCCAACTGCTTGGACTCGAGCGCCTCGGGGGCGATCGCGCCCCGGACCTCCGGCCGCAGCAGCGAATGGTCGTACCAGCCGGTGACCCCGGCGACCGCGACGGGGCCCAGCTCCAGCGGGCCGGCGGGCAGGTAGTGGCAGCCCTCGGCCTCCGCGATCCGGCGCAGGTCCACTTCGTAGCGGCGCCACGAGTCGAGGCTCGGATCGGATCGGACGTCGGGCCTCGCGAACCACAGCTCGTGGTTGCCGGGGACGTACGCGACCCTTGGCGCGGCGAGCGCGAACGCCCGCAGCGCCCGGGCGATGTGGTCGTCCACGTGAGAGATGTCGCCGGCGACGACCACGAGGTCGGCGCCGCGGCGGTGGATCGCGGTGGCGAGGCGCACGACCGCCTCCCGGTTGGCAGGAAAGTCCACGTGGAGGTCGGAGACGCTCGCGATTCGCACCGGGTTCCCTTACAACTGCCGCGGTCTCGTGGGGCAGAACGACGCGACGACGGAATCGGGCCTCGACCGAATCGCTGGCTTGGTGGCTTCCCGCCGCTTCGAGGGCAGCGCGGTGCGGGTGGAGCTTCGCGCTCCGCTCGACGAGGCGCTCGAGGCCGCGCTCGCTCGGGAGACCGGGCGGCTCGGGCGGCGGCGCAGCGCGGGCGCGCTGACCCCGACCGCGGTGGAGAAGGACAAGAGCCCGTTGATCCTCTGGCTTCGGCTCGAGCCGTTCGACCCGGGCGCGGTGCGGCTCGACCACCTCGCCGCCGGGCTCGACCACGCGGGCTCGGCGTTTGGCCTCGGGCTCTCCGGGCTGCTCGCCGGGGCGGCGGCGGCGCGTCTGAAGCCTCTGCACGCCGAGCGGTTGGCCCACGGCGACCTTGCCCCCCGGCAGATCCTGGTCGGCCGAGGCGGCGGCGTCGCGCTGCTGGCCCCCGGCCTGCCCGTCGTTCGGGGCCTGCTGGTGGCCCCCGACCAGCGGGTCCACCGGCTTCGGCGGCGGGCCCCCGAGGTCCTGCTCGGCGCCGCGCCCACCCCGACGAGCGACGTGTTCGGTCTCGGCGCGCTGCTGTACGAGTTGCTGTCCGGCAGGACCTACCGCGACGGGGCCCGGCCCGAAGCGCTGCGCAGCGCCGCGCGGGCCGGGCTGCCGCCAGAGCTGTCCGGCGCCAACGTGCCCGGCGCGGTCCGAGCGCTGCTCGCAGCCTGCCTCTCCCCCGACCCGGCCGACCGGCCCGCCGACGCCGCCCGGTTCATCGCCGAGCTCGAGCGCGCGCTCACCGCCTCGGGGACGGCGCTCGCCATCCGGGGCAAGCTGGCCGCGCTGTGCAGCGATTACGTCGCCTCCGACGCCCCCCGGGGTCCGGAGGCGCTGGTCGCGCCCGACCCGTCCCCGCTCGGCGGCTCCTCTGCCGGCGCTCCTTTCGCGACGGGAGCCGACGCCCCGCCTGCCCCGACCGACGCCCGGTCGGCGTGGGCGGCGGTGCTCGGGGAGCCGGCCGACATCGCGCTCGGCGACCCGGCCCCCGCGACCGATGCCGAGACCAGCGCGGCCGCTGGCGGGCTCGGCTCTCCGGTCGCGCTCCCGCCGTCCAGCGCGCTCGGTTTGGAGGCCTCGGCCTCAGCACGGTCGCTCCGGCTCCCGCCCGCCCTCGAACTCTCCCCGGCCGAAGAACCGGTGGCTCCCCCGGCACCTCTTTTTCCCCTCGGGGCGAGCCGTGGTCCGGTCCCGGGCGCGCCCATCGGGGCGCTCGAGGCCCAAGTCGGGCCCCGGACGAAGCCGCTCACGCTCGATGAGGCCGCTCGGCTTTCCCCCCGCGCGGTGCTCACCGCCGCGTTGGCGTTAGCCGGGGTCCTGGGGCTCGCGGTGGGGATTGCCGTGCTTCGGAGCAGCGGGCCGGGCGACAGCGAAACCGATGTGCCTCCCACGGCCGAGGTCGGCACCGTCCCTGGGGTCCGTTCCCCGGCCGACCGGGCCCGTTCACCGGCCGACCGGGTGGGTTCACCGGCCGACCGGGTGGGTTCCAAGGCTCCTTCACCGGTCGCCCCTCGCCGTCCGCCCGAACCGAGAGCGGCTCCCCCCGCGCCCACGAGCCCGGCGGCCGATGCACCGGCCGCGGGCATGCTCACCATCATGAGCAACCCTTCGGGCGCCACCGTGCTCATCGACGGGGGGTACGTTGGAAAGACGCCTCTCGTACGGCGGGAGAGATTGGACGACGGGAAGACCTACGAAGTCTCCTTGGCCCTCGACGGCTACGGCCCGTGGAGCCGGCGGCTCAGGCCCAGCCGGGGCTCGCTGAACGTCGTCGCCACGCTCCCGCCCAAATGAACGGAGAGCTCAGAGCGCCTCGCGCGCGCCTCTCGGCTTTGCGACCTTCTTGAGCGGCTTGACCCCGAGCGGACCGCGGAGCTTTCCGAGCGCCGCCTTGGCGGCGTCGATGTCGGCGGAGAGCCAAGCGGTCTGGCGCTCGATCTGCTTCCAATCGGTCTGGGGCTTCTCCTCGTCCTCATCCTCGTCGTCCGGCTCTTCGGCCGACAGGTGCTTGGTCTGCTCCACGATGAAGTCGCGTAGCTTCTCGAGCTGCGTCTCCGCCGCCACGACGAGGTCTCGGACCCCGCGGATCGCGTTGGCTCGACCTTCGAGGGACTCGGGCAGCAGCGCTTCCGCCCGGTCGAGGTTCCGCTTCGCTTCGGCGAGGCCCAGTCCGAGCTGCTCGAGCATGTTGCGGGTGAACGGGACGTCGAACTGCTTGGCCGTCACCGACGCGTAGAGGACCCGAGCCTCCATCTCCGCGTAGTCGAGCGCCACGCCGGACTGGGCATAGGGGAGGTCGTGGGTCTGGGCCGAGGCGGCACCGGGGACCAGGACCGCGAGGAACAGAAGGGTGATGGGCTTCCGCACCGGCCGGGACTTACCCGATTTGCCCGAGCGGCGCCACAGGGCTCGCCTTGGCCCAGTCCGGACCTCCATGGTACCGTTTTGGCATGCTGAAGGCGCTCGTCCCGGGCTTCGCCCTGTCCGTCCCGCTCGTCCTCGCCGGCGGGCCGACTCTGGCCGCGGCGGGCGGATGGACCGCCGTGCAGCGGAGCCAGACGACGGGCCAGGACCTCGAGCAGCGATCGCAGGTCGCGTACGGGCACCACCGGCTGCGGGTGGACAACCCCGGCCAGCGCCTGATCGTCGAGTTCGAGACCGGGGCCCTGGTCTATGTGGACCTGGTTCGGCGGCAATACGCTCGCGTCACGCTCGAGGAGATGGTCGAGCTTCGCGAGCGCCAGATGAAGGAGCTGAAGTCCAAGCTGTCCGAGGTCCCCCCGCAGATCCGGGACCAGCTCGAGGCCCAGCTCGCCGAGGCGACCGCCGCCGCGAAGCGCTCCCCCACGCCGAAGGCGACCAAAGAGCGGCGCAGGGTGGCCGGCGTCAGCTGCGTCGTCCACACCTGGTCTGGACCGGACGGAAAGGGCCGCGCCTGCCTCGCGAGCAAGTTGCCCTTCAACCATCGACCGTTCGAGAAGGACAGCGCCCAGCTCGCGGGCAAGATGGCCAAACTCGGCGCGGGGAGCGCGGCGGCGTCGATGGCGATGTTGCAGCTCGGCGGGTTCGGGTTTCCGGTCGAGATCGAGCAGACCCTCCGGGTCGGAGGCGGGTCGATGGAGGTGCGCACCGTCTTCGAGGAGCTCGCGGCCTCGGACCTACCCCTGAGCCACTTCCAGCCCCCGGCCGAGTTCGAGGCTCGCGGCTTCGAGGCGCTGATGAAGGAGACGGTGGCCGCTGGCGGGCCCGGGCCGAGCAGGCCTTGACCGGGCCCTCGACATCCCGCGAGCGGTGAGCGGAGCCGGACGCGACCGGGCTTCTCGGCTTCGCCTCCGCTTGGGAACTCAGCCGTCCACCACCGAAGCGACGACTTGGTCCACCAGCGCCTCGACGGCGAGCGCCCGGGCCGCGTCCACGATCTTCTGCACCTCCCGGGGGAGGATGTAGATGTAGACCTCGGTGTCCGCGTCGGTCTCGGCCGAGCGATGGGTCACTTCGGACGCAGGGACCCGGAGGGCGAGCACGCCGCCGGAGCGAACCTGGGACAGAGCCTGCTCGAGCTCGGGCGCGGCTTGCCCGATCGTCAGCTGGATTTGGGAGAACTTCTCGTTGCCGGGGGCCAAGATCTCCTCCGGATCGAGCAGCCCCAGCTCGAGCGCCCGCACCGGAAACGCGCTCGCGAGACCGGAGACGCGGCGGACCGGAGGCACCTCGAGGGCGTTGTCGCCGTAGCCGTTCAGCTCCGCCGCGAGCCTGTCGGCGGCCCCATCGTCACCACCGACGCGAGCGATCGCGTGCCCGAGGGCAAGCAGACCGGCGAGCGCTCGCCGGTCCTCCTGGCTGCTGAGCGCCTGTGCGACCCGTCGAAACTCGGGGTCCTCGAGCGCGGCCGACCAGCCGCGAGGAGGGGGCCCCGGCGGGCCTTTCGTTTGCTGCGCCGTCATTTCCCGATCACTTCCGCTCCGAGTCTGCCGTCCCTCGATTCGAGGCGCCACGCCCGGAGCTGCACCGAAATCCCCCGCACCGC
The DNA here is from genome assembly GCA_036788295.1 of Myxococcota bacterium. GTDB lineage: Bacteria > Myxococcota > Kuafuiibacteriia > Kuafuiibacteriales > Kuafuiibacteriaceae > JAHQVK01. Next base: position 29,767 of record DAIQNR010000049.1, on the reverse strand, counting down.
GGGGTTGCCCTTGCGGGCGAGTCGCCAAGGCGCTCCGACCTCGAACAGCAGGTGGAGTCGGACCATGCCACGCTCGAGGTCCCGTCGAAAGACGAACTCGGGAACCCCGGCGGGAAGCTCGAGCCACAGCGGAATTCGCGCGACGACCGGGCGCCCCTCCCCGTCGAGCCGCGACGGTCGCCCGACGGTGAGCCCGAGCCCTCCGGCCCCGAACACTGGGGTCAGCAGCACCCGCCAGGCCCGCCGCTTTGCGTCCCAGGTCGGGGCGCCGAGCCGGCCGCCGAGATCCTCGAGCTCGAGCGCCCACCGCCGCTTGTCCTGCCTCGACCGGGCTGCGGCCGCCTCACAGGCCCGCCGCTCGGGCAGCGGCTCTCGTCCTTCGCAGTCGCCGAGCCGCTCCGAGAGCCAGCGCTCGAGCCGGGCGATGGGCGTCGCCGCTTCGAACGCCTCGTCCACCGACGCGACGAGCGCCAACGCCATCACCCCGACGAGCATGGGCCCATCATGGCCGCTCCGGGTCCGTCGGGTCGACCGGCGCGTTCGGGAGATCCTCGGCCCAGCGAGCGAGCCGCTCCACCCACTGGGCCCTCGCCGCGCGCCGGACCCGCTCGGCCGCGCTCGTCCCCACCTCCGCCGCCCCGATGACGACCGACTCGGCGATGAGCGCCCCAAAGACCCCTGGTTCGGGCGCGGTGGCCTCCGTGGTGCCCCCTCCGTCCGGACCCGAAAACAGCGACGTGGGCTCTTGCTGCTCCCAGGATTCCTCCGCAGCGGGAGCGAAGGCCGAGGGCACTTCCCGCTGGTCCTCGGCCTTCGCCTCCCGGGGCTCGAATTCGTCCCGAACGAGCCGCGAGCGGCGCGGGCCGGCGTCGAGCTCGATGGGACCGGTGGGCGCATCGGTGGGGTCGGCGGGCAGCGCGTCGAGCAGCGTCACCTCGCTCGGGACCCGCGGCATCGGGCGCGTCCCCGACCGGACCGAGCACGACAGGCGGCGGGCCACCGCGAGCGCGATCCATTCCCGCTCGTCCGCAGCGACCTCGAGCGGGACCGGGCCCGCCCCGTGGAACACCGCCGACACGTGATGGTCCGACAGCTCGACGAAGGCGGCGGCCGCGGCCGGGTAGGCGCCGAGCAAGAGCCCATCGTCCGGCCATCCGGGCCGAATTCGCCGGACCCGCAGCCACTGCCCGTCCACCTCGTAGCGGCGAGCGGCGCCCCCGAATGCGAGCGTCCCCTCGTCCATGGCGACCGCGTCTTGTCAGAAATCGAGCCCCTCGGACAGGCCCTGCGCTTCGGGGAGCCCGGAGCCCGGCCGTCGCTTGCGGGGCCGGGCCCGGGTATAGCTCCGGTCGGTGAAGCCCACGGACGTGCGCCCGGATCTCGCGGAGCGCCATCGGCAGCTGCGGCCGTTCGACCTCGCCGAGGTCGCGCTCGTCCGAGCGGTGGTAGCGAACCCGGGCCGGCTCTCGGAGGCCCACGAATGGGCGCTCAGGGCGTCGTTGAACCTCGCCCGACTGTGGATTCTGGAGACGGACGGGGGCCCGGTCGTCGTCGGACCGCGGCTCGCCCCGTTTCGGGACCGGGTGCGTCCGATCGCCAAGGCGCTCGGGTCGGTGCCGCCCGCCGACCCGGCCGGTCTCGCGGCGGAGGCCGAGGCCCTCGCTCCACTGTACCTGAGGGCCCGGGCCGACTTGCTCGCGGAGCTGGCGGGGAGGGTCCCCCCGGATGTGATCGACCTGGAGCTGTCCGAGAAGGCGCTCGTGCTCGCGCTCGGCGGCGGTGGCGGCTGCGGCTACGTCCACCTGGGGGCGTTCGCGCTGCTCGAAGAGCTGGGCCTCACCCCGAACCTGATCGTGGGCGCGAGCATGGGCGCGGTGCTCGGCCTGTTTCGGGCTCGGCAGCGGCCGTTTCGGGAGAGCCTGGTCCGGGCCGTGACCCACCAGCTCAGCTACCGGCGCATGTTCCGGGTGCTGGACGCCGAGACCCGCTACGCGATGCCGGGCGCGCTTCGCCTGCACCTGCGGAGCACGCTGGCCCGCTTCTTCATCAGCGAGAGGGGCGAGACCATGCGGCTCGAGGACCTCGAGGTCCCTTTCATCTCGGTGGTGACCGGCCTCGAGCGGGAGGCGATGCGGGACGTGCAGCGGTACGAACGCATGTTCCTCGCCCAGCTCCGAAAGGGGGCTTTCGCCCGCCTGCTCCACCTCAAGGACCTCGTTCAGAACGTCGCGTCGCTGGTCCAGGAGCTCGCCGCCAGGGACGCGCTCACGCCGGTGCCGCTCGGCCACGAGGAGGCGACGCTCGGCTTCGACGTCATCGACGCCGTCGGCTTCTCGGCCGCCGTCCCCGCCATCCTACAGTACGACATCACCCGCGACGACCCGCGGATGCACGAGCTGATGAGGCAGACCCTCGACCGATACGGGGTGGACGTGTTCGCCGACGGCGGGCTCGTAGCCAACGTGCCTGCCCGGGTGGCGTGGGAGCACGTTCAGCTGGGCCGGATCGGGCGCCGAAACGCGTTCGTGCTCGGGCTCGACTGCTTTGCCCCCCAGCTCGGCCGCAACGTGCTGTTCTTGCCCCTTCAGCGGGTGGCGGCGCTGAACGTCGTCCGGGACGAGCCGTTCGCCCACCTGCTCTTCCGGTACCGGCGGGTGCTGTCTCCGACCTCGCTGGTCCCAAAGCCGAACGCGGTCAGCCTCGCCCTCCAGAACGGACGAGCCGACCTCTCGACGCAGGCTGGCTTTCTGCGTCGCATCATGGCGCCCGTGCCGCCGGTACTCGCCCGCGGTGATTGACTCGGTCCTCGACGCCGACCCAGATACCGCCATGCGGAAGGACCTACGCATCTGGATGGACGGCCAGATGGTGGATTATGCAGACGCCACGACCCATGTGCTGAGCCATTCGCTGCACTACGGGCTCGGCGTGTTCGAGGGGATCCGGGCCTACGCCCAGCCGGACGGACGGGCGGGGATCTTTCGGCTGCGGGACCACATGCAGCGGCTGCACGACTCCTGCCGCATTGCGACCATCGAGCCCCCGTTCTCGGTCGACGCGCTGTGCGAGGCGGCGAGGACCGTGATGCGGGACAATGGCCTGAGCGACGGGTACCTCCGGCCGATCATTTGGCTCGGGGAGGGCTCCATCAAGGTCGGATCCACCGAAAACACCGTCCACTCCGCGATCGCAGCTTGGGAGTGGGGCGCCTACCTCGGCACCGAGGCGCTCGAGCTCGGGGTTCGGGCGTGCGTGTCGAGCTACACCCGTCTCGGGGTGCGGCAGCACCACGAAAAGGCCAAGATCACGGGGCAGTACGTCAACGGCGTGCTGGCCAAACGGGAGGCGCAGCGAAACGGATACGACGAGGCGATCCTGCTCGACGACCACGGCTACGTCTCCGAAGGCACCGGGGAGAATTTGTTCCTCGTCCGGGAGGGCGAGCTGTGGACGCCGCCCCGGGGCAGCTCGATCCTCGCTGGGATCACCAGGGCGACCGTCCTGACCTTGGCCAAGGACCTCGGCTTCGTGGTCCGGGAAGAGAGCTTCACCCGGTCGGACCTGTACACCGCCGACGAGCTGTTCTTCTGCGGCACCGCGGCCGAAGTGAGCCCCGTTCGCGAGATCGACGGCCGGGTGATCGGGACCGGGCGCCGAGGACCGATCACCGAGACCATTCAGACGACGTACTTCGAAGCGGTCCGAGGCCGCGACGCTCGCCACCACGAGTGGATCGCGAAGGTCTGATCCGGAAACGAGGTCCGATCCGGAAACAGCGGCGTCCGAGGCCCGTACCCGTTTCGTGCCTTCTCCCACGAAAAAAAATGCGCGTTGCCTGCGCGCGAATTGGACGGATTGGGGGCGGTTCCATGGTTTTTTTGGGCGAATAGGTCCGCCAGCGAAACGCTGTGTTCCCCCGATCGCGCCCGAAGCTCCACCGCGCTCCCGTCGGGTATCCACCCGAGATCACAAACTGACGCGCCGCGCCAGCGAGATGGCCCGCACCCTTGATCTTCCAAGAAGGTTCACATTTCACCACTCTCGATTTCACCCACATGCGCCCACATAGATGGAAAGGGTCGTGTTCTCGGTGGGTTGACAGATTTCGAAACGACCCGCTACGCACCGGTTACGCCGATGAGCGAGGCGTGAAACGCCGACCCGCTCAACGGTTCCATCGGCATCAGCCGGTGGAAATGGACGCGACCTCGAGGTCGCGGAGCCTCCGGGCTCGCGAAGAGGATGCCGAATGGGACTCAGGGACAGCTTCCGGGACGTCGATGATCGAACCGAGGACCTGCGGGACCTCGCTACCAGCCACCCCGACATCTGGGCCGATTTTTGTGGACGGTACGACTTGTCGTGGCTGTACCACGAGAACGCGCTCGAAGGGGTCGTCCTCAGCCACGCCGAACTGTCGAGCGCCCTGAAAGGCCGACCTCTCGCCCCGGAAACGTACGCCGACATCCGAAACCTTCGCTTCGCGATGGACTGCGTTCGCCAGGAGGCGGATCGCCTCGCCCCGGTCGACCTCGGCCTCATCGGCCGGTTCCACGGCGCGCTGACCCGCGGCGCTCCGGTCGCCGCCGAGCTGGGCGACATCCTTCGGCGAGAGATTCCGCTGCATCGGGCCTACTTTCACGACATCGCCCCCCCTGACGCCATCGCGGCCCGACTCGAGGCGCTGGCGGAGTGGGCGGTCGAAAACGACCCGGACGACGACGACGCGGTCCGCTTCGCCGCCCACCTCCACTACGACTTCATGCGGATCTTCCCCTTCGCGAAGAACACCGGCAAAACCGGTCGGCTCCTCGTGAACTACGTGCTGCTCCGGCACGGGTACATGCCGGTCGTCTTCCACGCCACCGAGCGCCAGCGGTACTACGAGACCCTGAAGCTCACGAGGAAGGACATGGAATCCCTGCTCACCGACATGATGACGAACTGCATCGACAACGGGATGCGGTTCATCAGGCAGGAGCTCGAGGCGCGAGCCAAGAAGGCCGGCGGACGCCGATCCGCCATGGCGGTCTGACCCCAGCCGGACCCCAGGCGGTATCGAGCCCGCCTCGGCGCCTCGAGCTCAGAGCGCGTACGAGAGACCGGCGCTGCCAAGATAGTAGTGGTCGGCGGCGCCGCCGGCGACCCGCGCATCACCGGGCTCCGGGGCGAGGTCGAAGAACGCTCCGGTCCAGTCGAACTGGCCATACACGCCCACGCCTGAGCCCAGCTCGACCCGGACCATCGCCCCTGCCGACGCCGTGTGGCTCTGACTCCGGGGGAACCAGAGCTCGCGGCCGATGGCGCCAGCATCGAGCATGAAGCCCCAGCCGCCGCGCACCGAGAGGTCGAGCACGTCGAGCGCGCGGACGGTGACCGCGAGCCGAGTGGAGAGGGTGGTGTAGCGAACCTCGGGGAAGTCGGAGACGACCGCGCCGGCCGCCGACGGCTCGATCGCGAATCTTCGCTCGTCGAGGCCGACGCCGGCGGCGACCTCCACCGGCCCAACCGGGATGCGGCCGATCAACCCGACCCGCCACGCGCTCGCCGCGGTGGGGAACGAGTCGTCGAGTCGCTCGCTGGTGAGCGCAAACGGCAGCTCCGCGTCCACCTCGAGCCCGACCCAACCCAGCGGACCGGAGTTCGCGTGCGCGCCCGGAAACCACTGCGCCCCCAGAGCGAACGAAGGCGCGCCCGCGAGCTGGTAGGACGCGAGCGAGGAAAACAAGTCATCGACCCAAGAGAAGTCGCGCGCGAACCAACCAAGCCCGAAGCGGAACCGCATCGCCTCCTGGGCCAGCGTGCGGGCGCTGCCCCCAGCCTCGGCGCGAGGGGGCGAAGCCGTCGCCTGGGCGGTGGGCGCCGCGGCCGGGCGAGGTTCGACCCGACGAGGGTCGGCCCGACGAGTTGCGGCCGGAGGAGGCGCGGGCTTTGGCGCCGGCGCAGGCTTGTCTTCTTGGGCCGGCCCTTTGGCCGCCTCTGCCGCCGGGGCCGGGCGAGACTTGGGCTCGAGCGACGAGAAGACCGACCCGAGCTCCGCCCAGAGCCGCTCCTTGACGTCGGCTGCGACGGCGGCGGCGTTGACCCCGGAGAAGCGGGCGCTCCCCCGGGCCACGCCGGCCGCGTCCACGACGGTCAAGGTCGCGACCTGGCCTCGGCCCGCTCGACGCACGACGCCATCGATCCGGCCATCCCCGTTCGTCCGAACCACCTCGAGCTCGGGACGGGCCGAAACCGTGGACAGCACCGCGGCCCGGATTCGGCTCCAGCCCGGGCCCTTCACCTTTCCGATTTCGATGGCCACCTCGGCCCCCGCCGTAGGGGCCGCCAGCGCCACGCACAGCCCGGCGAGCCAGGAGGCCGGCCTTCGCGTTTTCGAGGTCATGGCCGGAGCATGCCGAAACCCGCCCGCGGTTCCCACCTTATCGACAAAAGGGAGAGCGCAGCCCACTGTCGGGACATGCTCGTGCTCGCATGGCTTGCCGCCCAGAGCAGCCTCGACATCGACCAGGTCGAGCCGCTCGAAGCGGCGCTGCGCCGCCACGTCGCTTATGTGCGTTCGGAGATCCCGGAGGCGGAAGACTCGCCCTTGTCGCCGATGCTCGTGGACGGATTCGCGATCGTGACCGGGCGCAAAGAGCTGCGTTGCCAAGCGTTCTTAGTGAAGGGAGCGCGCTCGGTCCGGGTCCAGGGCCCGGATGGACGGATGGCGGCCGAGGTCGTGCACGTCGACGTCGAGCGCCGGGTGGCGCACCTCCGCTCGGCCCGACCGCTCGCGAGCATCGGCCTGGTGCCGGCCGAACCGAGCCCGCCCGAAGAGCGAAAAGTGGAGATGGATCTGATGGCGCTCGTGGCCACCGCTCCAGGGAGCGGGGTCGTGTTCGGCCTGCTCCTCGACCTCGGCGACGCGCCGGAGCTCGAGGGCAACCTTCGGAGCACGCTGATGCTCGAAAAGGGCATGCCGGTCTTCGACCGCCAGCGCCGTTGGCTCGGGTTTGCCCGGGCGGTCGCCTGGGACAAAGACCGCTCGATGCTGGTCCCGCCGGAGCTCACGCGAACGGCGACGGTGCAGAGGGCTCCATCGGCTCCCGCTCGACCATCGAACGACCGGCCGTGGTGGGCCCGATGAGCCCCTGAAGCTCGGCGAGAAGGTCCGGAAGCTCGGACACGGGGCGATCGGCGCGTCTCGCGTAGACCGCCCGGGCGGCGGCGAGGCGGGCCCGCTCGTCCGGCCACAAGGCCGCCGCCTCGCGAAACCGAGCCCGAGCCAGGTCCATCTCGGAGCGCCAGGCGTGCACCGCCGACATCAACCGAAGCTCGAAAAATCCGCCCTCCGGACAGCGAGGCGACCGGGTTCGGCTCACCGCCGCGAGTCCGTGCCGGAGCCAGGCGTCTTGGGTCCCCTCCCGCTCGAGCCAAGGCACCCCGGTCGCGACGATCCGATCGACGAGAGCGTCCGCGGCGGACTCGACCGAGTCGGACTCGTAGGTCCACCAGCGATCCTGACCGCCGGCCTCCGCGAGGCTGACCCTGCTCCATCGGGCGCACTCGTGGGCGTGGGGCCCAAAAGGCAGCGTCGGGAGCCATCGGAGCACCGAGCCGAGCGATTCGAGCGACAGGCCGAGGTTGGCGGTGATGCGAGGCCCGTAGACCGCGTGCTGCAGCTCGACGACCTCCACGCCTTCCCCCCGCCGCCGAACCGCGTGGGCGCCGGACACGACAAAACCAAGCGGCACGAGTTGGGCCGACAATCGCTGCGCCACCGCATCTTGCACCCGAGCCCGAATCGATTCGTCCCCGTTCCCCGTCACCGAGCGGCTTCGTAGGCCGACACGCGTCGATTCGCAAAGCGAAGGTCGTCGTAGAGCTCAGTCTCGAGCGAAGACTGCGACCTCTCCGATCTCTCGAAAACTTCCGCCCACGGCGACGAGGCGCATCCAGGCGAATGTGACGCCGCCCCCCGACCCGAACGACACGAGCGCGCCGACCTCGCCCGACTCATCCCCGCAAAAGCGACCCCGGGACTGCCAATCCCGCCCTGAGCTCGAGCGAGCCCGCGACACCTCGCCGTGGGCGGTGCCGGTGAACTCGACGTCCACGCACCCGAAGGGCCGGTCCAGCCTGGCCCCGAGCACCCCAGCCTCGGTGATGACGGTGGGGCGGAGTTTCACGTAGATCTCGCGGACCCCGCTCCCGAACACCACGCGGGTGCTGGGGTTGCCATCGACCGCGGCCGAGTGGGACAGGTCCTGCTCGCCTCGGTCGCTCGCCGCCCAGACCCCCTCGATGGGGACGCTCTGCCAGTCCCCCGGGGAGCCCCGCCGCTCGACCACCGCCTCGGCCACCGCCCGGTGACCCGGGCCGTCGACCTGAACCCAAGCCAGGACCGCGCCGTCCGCGGCCGAGAAGAACCGGTCCACCGCCGCCGCCGAGACCGGCCGGACGATCCGATCCCCTTGCCGCTCGCAGACCCCCTCGTCTCGGCACGTCAGGGTCATCCGAGACCCGCCGGCCGGCGCCTCGATGACCCACCGGTAGGGGAGCGCGGAGGACGACATCCGGGTCGGGCCGGCCCGCCACGACGCCTCGTAGTCGAGGCCCCTTCGAACGAGGCGGGCGTCGGCGTCCCACAGCTCCAAGCGGCCCACGTCCCAGTGGCGGGAGGACTGCTGGAACGTGTGCGCGTAGGTGAAGGCGCCGGACCGGCCGCTCGGATCGGCAGGATCGCGGACGACGAGCACCGTCGTCGCCACTTCGACCCGGCCCCTGCGGTCGATGGCGCCGCCCGGCTTGGCCACCTCGTCCCCGCTGACCGTCAGGGAGAACCGGCCCGACCGGTCGGTGAACGTGCGGGCCACCACCTCGGTCCGTAGGTCGCCGTCCAACTCGAGCTCGGGGGCGTCAGCGAAGAGGGTCTCGGCCGAGGGCACGCGGAGGTTCGCCGAGCTCCAGTACTTGACGAGGCGGACCTCCGCTCGGTCGAGCGGGCGACGGTCGAGGCCTCGCGCCTCCCCGGCCAGGGAGAGCCGGGCATCCGGTTCCACCGTAGGGTTCGTGCAGGCCCCGACGGCGACAGCGAAAGCGAAAGCGAGCCGCTTCATCGGCATGGAGTTTGCCCCATCGGGACACGGCCGAGAAGTTTGTGATCTCACGCACACATCTTGCGCGCCGCTCACGCGTACCGGACGAGGATCTTCAGCAGACCCACCAGCGCGTCCACCCGAGGCTGGGCCGCCGCCGTTCCCTTGCTTCGGCCGAGCACCGAGGCCACCCACTCGAGGTCCTTGGCCAAGGTCTCGAGCCGAGCCGTCTTGGCCGGATCGGGGCTCGCCACCACCGCAGCGAGCGCGGAGCGGACCTCGGCGAGGTCGGCGGCGATCTGGGCCGACCGGTCGCCTCGCTTCTGGCCATCGAGCCCGGCGGTTCCGAGGACCACCACCGCGAGCCGGGCGAGCTGCCGAGCGTCCTGCCTCGCCTCCTCGCGGCGCTCCGGGCCCACTTGTCGACCGAGAAGGCCCTCGAACGCGAGCTCGCTGGCCCCGTCCGCTCGCGGGGCCGGCTCGGGAGCCGCCCGCGCCCCGGAGCGCATGGCTCCGACGAGGACCTCGAGCGCGCTCTGCTGCGCTCCCCACCCTTCCGCCTTGGCGAGCTGGGTGAGTCCGTCCGCGATGAGCCCGGACAACGGGCTGCTCTTGCCCTGGACCGAGCTGTGGGCTGGAGGCAGCGGAGGCTCGCGACGGGACTCCAGCCCCGCCGCGGTCGATGGGTCCACCACCCGGGAAGCCAAGGGCGCTGTGCCCTTGGCGCTCGGGACGGAACGGGGACCGGGTGCAGGGGTTCGTTTGATGCCCAAGGTAGCCTCCTTCCACACACTGTGCCGCAATAGGACACATCAAGCAAGCTCGCGCCCCGCCTGTCGGGTCAGGACGCGAGAAATGCCTCCAACGACCGCCGCCGGCCCGCGTCGCGCATTCGGCTCGCCGCGTCGGCGAGGTCGGCTCGGGCCTCGACCACCCGCCCCAAGCGGAGCAGCAGGTCCCCTCGGGCAAGAAACGCTTCGCTGGCCACCGACTCCCCCTCGGGCCGAGACGCGCACAGCGCGATCGCGCGGCTGAACGCTTCGAACGCCGCCTGCACTTCGTCACCGAGCGCGCAGGCGTGCCCAACCATGAGGTGGTGCACGCCCTGGTCGGGCTCGAGGTCGGTCAGCACCCGAAAGGCGGCGGCAGCGGCGTCGGCTCGGCCGCTGCCCAGCATCGACATCCCGAGCGCGCCGAGCGCCTTTCGCTCCTCCGGGTCGAGCCAGGGGAAGTCTCGGACTTCGAGCTCGCCCCGCAGGAGACGGGCGAGCTCGGTGGCAACGGTGCGAGGGGCGCGGGCCACGTCAGCTTTCCCCGCCCGCGGATCGCCGGCCCGACCGGCCGCGCGCCCCCGCATGGCGGAACCTCGACCCGCTGCCCGAGCCCATCGGCGCCTGTGTACCATCGGAGGGGACGAGGAGCATCGGAGAGCAGGGCGACCTTGACCGCCTTCGGGGCTGACCGCAGGTTCGCCCCCGGATGAGGAACCGCCACCTCCTTGGCTGCCTGCTGCTGTCGGGATTCGCTGGGCTCGCCTACGAGCTCCTGTGGATCCGGCTGCTCGCGCTCGGCTTCGGCTCGACGACCTTGTCGTATTCGACGGTGCTCGCCGTGTTCTTCGGCGGCCTCGCCCTCGGAGCGTGGCTCGGCGGACGACGGGCCTCCCGAATGCGGCGCCCGGTTCGGGTCTACGCGCTGCTCGAGATCGGCACCGGCTTGCTCGGGCTCGGGCTGTACCCGTTCATCGCCCACGTCGGCGAGGTCTTCGCCCTCATCGACCCAGGAGCGGGGCTCTCGGGGGCGGTGGTCCGGGCCCTGCTCGCGGTCCCGCTGCTGCTTGGACCCACCGTGCTCATGGGCGCAACCCTCCCTGCGGTGGTGCGAGCGGTCGTGGTCGAAGACCGGGAGGTCGGCTCCGGTTCCGCGCTCATCTATGGGTTCAACACGCTCGGCGCCTTCTTTGGCGCCTACCTGGTAACCTACTTTCTCATCCCCGAGCTCGGCGTGTTCGCGAGCACCCTGACCGTCGCCGTGGTCAACTTCGCGGCAGCTGGGCTCGCCCTCGCCTTCGAAGACCGTCAGCCAGCGCCCGAGGTCCAAGCGCCCGAGAGACCGACCAGCGCCGAGGAGGTCCCGGACAAGATTCGCCTCATCGCCTCGGTGCTGGCCCTCGTCACCGGCTTCGCCGCGATCTGCCTGCAGGTGGTGTGGGTCCGGCTCTTCTCCATCTTTCTCGAAGGCACGGTCTACGGGGTGGGAGCGGTCCTGATGGCGGTCCTCGCTGGCATCGGGCTGGGGAGCTTGCTCATCGCGCGGCCGCTCCGCAACAGCACCGAGCCCGGACTCTGGCTCGCTGCCTTGCAAGTCATCTTGCTCGGATCCGTCGGACTGCTCGCGCTGCTGCTTCCGTGGGTGGCGTACCTGCTGCGGAGCGTCGCGGAGACGGGTGCCAGCCTGGGCACTCTTCACCTCCAGCTGCTGCTCACCGTGCTCGCTCTGCTCGTCCCGAGCCTCGCCTCCGGGGCCTCCTTTCCTCTGCTCATGGCGGTGGTCGAGCGGCGCGCGGCGAGCGCGGGAGGGGCGCTCGGCCGGCTCTACGCCGCCAACACCGTCGGCTCCATCTTGGGCTCGGTCCTGACCGGGTTCGTGCTCATCCCGGTCGCGGGCAGCGGGGCGACGCTCTATCTTGGAGCCGTTGCCGTCGCCTTCGTCGGCGCGGCGGCCGCCGGCCTGCTCGCCACCGCCCGGCCGGTCACCCGCGCGGTCTTCGCCGCCGCGCCGCTCGCGCTCGCCGCCGGCTGGCCTACGGTCGACATCCCCCGAATCTCGGTCTTCTCGCCAGCGATGACGACTGGGGCCAGCTACGCTCGGTTCTCGAAGGTCCTCGACCGGGCCCTGAAGCAGGTCTCGTACCTCTCTGAAGGGCGATCGGCCACGGTGGTGGTGACCGACAGCAAAGACTCGCGGTCGCTTCGGCTCAACGGGCTCGGGCAGGGCAGCAGACGGGTCCAGCCCCCCCATCTCGCCCACGAGTCGCTGATGGTGGCGCTCGTGCCGCTCAGCCATGTCCCGGCGGTCGACCGGGCCCTCGTGGTCGGCCTCGGCGCCGGGGCGACCGTGGACGCCCTCCGCAGGCTCGGAGCGGGCCGCACCACCGTCATCGAGCTCGAGCCGGACGTGGTCGAGGGGCTGTCCCATATCTTCCCCGACGACCTCTCCCCGCTCGCCGACCCGACGGTCGAGGTACGCATCGGCGATGCCCGCCACGCCCTGCTCGTCGGGGCTCGGCAGGGGAAGGATCGATACGACCTCATCACTTCCATGCCAGCCCATCCCTGGGTCGCCTCGAGCATCTTCACCCAGGAATTCTTCGAGCTGGCCAAGGAGAACCTCACCGAGACGGGCGTGTTCAGCACTTGGTTCGGCCTCCAGCGGATGGACCAGGTCGCGCTCGATGGCTTGGTTCGAGCGTTCGTTCTGACCTTCGAGAACTACATCGTCTACCGCGTGCCCGAGGCTGGGGCGCTTTACCTGGTGGGCTCGAAGGCCCCGCTGACCGTGAACGTCGGCCGCCTCGAGGCGCTGCTCGAGAACCCGGTCTTGGCCGAGAGCCGAGTGGTCACGAGCGCCTACCACCTTGCCCAGAGGGTGGCCGCCACCGGACGGGCCGGCGATCCCCCCCCGTCGCCGGGCCCGATCAACACCGACGATTCGGCGCTGGTGGAGACCCGCGCGCCCCGCACCGCCACCGCCGCGTCCGACCTGTCGGACCTGCTGCCCTACCCCCACTTGCGCGCCGACGTCCTCGAACCGGTGGAAGGCCGAGGGACGGCGGCGGTCGAGCTGCTCGAGCGATGGCTTGGATCCCCAGGAGGGAAGATCCCGGTCGAGGGCCACCGCCGCGCCCCCACCCGCCAATTCGCGGCCCACCTGGCCGGGCTCTCCCCAGCGCTCGGCGAGGAAGAGCGCACCTACTTCGAGGGCCGCTTGGCCCAGCTCCGCGGCGAGCGGGAGCGCGCCCGGTCGCTCCTGTCTTCGGTTCGAAGCCCGCACCTCGAGGGGCGTGCTCGCCGCTTCCTCGCCAGCACCCATCGCGCCGGTCCCCGCCGCGCGGCCGCGCTGGCCCTGGCCCCGAACGAGGGGGACGTGTGGGCGGCGCAGCTCGGCCTCGACCGGGACGCGGTGGTGGCGAGGCTCCGTGAAGAGCCGCCCCCGCTCGAGGAGGACGGGCTCGGATGGCTTCTGTGGCACGGCCTCGCCCCCGGCGCTCCCGCGATGGCCTGGGACGCGCGGCTCGCCCCGGTCCTCGACACCGTCCGGCGGGGGCAAAACCTCGCTGCGCTCGAGGTCGTCGCCGAGCTCGCCAAGACCAGTGGGCAGCCTCGACTCGCCCTCGGGCTCGAGAGGGCCGCGGTCGCCCTCCGCGGGAACACCGTCCGGACAGAGCTCAGGCTGGCCCGCGCCGCGGGCGGCAGGGGTGATTTCGCGACCGCAGCCGCCCATCTTCAGAAGGCGCTCGACCTCGGCGAGGCCTCGGCCGAGCTGTTCTCGTTGTCGCTGCGCGCCGCCGCGGAGCTCGAACGGGAAGCGGACATCGAAGAGCTCATCGAGGGCATGCGCCTCGCCGGCCACCCCGAGCCTCTCATCGAGCACCTGCTCGCCGAAGCGAGGGCCGGCGTTCGCGCCGGTCGGAACCGGCCCTGACCTCCGGCTCGGAGCCAAGTGCGCGCGAAGACTGCGGTGGCTCGTCGCATCAGCCTCGCATCGACCGCGAACGCTCGACCCAAGGGTGCCGGCGGGGCCGGCGGGTGGTATGCAGCCCCCATGTCGAAAACGTTGCTGGACTTGCCGGTCGTTGCCACCGTCGAGGGCGAGAAGGCCACCCTGACCCTCCCCGGCGGGAAGACCCTCGAGTTCCCGATCCATGCCCCGACCCATGGCCCAAAGGTCATCGACGTCACCCGGCTCTACCGAGACAGCGGGTATTTCACCTACGACCCCGGCTTCCTCTCCACCGCCAGCTGCGACTCGACCATCACGTTCATCGAGGGCGACGAGGGGGTTCTCCTCCACCGCGGCTATCCCATCGAGGATCTCGCCGAGCATGCGTCGTACATCGAGATGGCGTACCTGCTGTTGTATGGATCGCTCCCCACCGCGGCCCAGCTCGCCCAGTTCGACCACACCATCACCCACCACACGATGGTGCATGAGCAGTTCAAGCAGTTCTTTCAGGGATACCGGCGGGACGCGCACCCGATGGCCCTGATGGTGGGCACGGTCGGGGCGATGAGCGCATTCTACCACGAAGACACCGATGTCTCCGACGCCCGGGCGCGGGAGATCGCGACCCACCGGATCCTGGCCAAGATGCCGACGCTGTGCGCGATGGCCTACAAGTATTCGGTGGGCCAGCCCTTCGTCTACCCGAGAAACGACCTCGATTACGCGGCCAACTTCCTCCACATGTGTTTTTCGGTGCCGGCGGAGCCTTACGTCGTCACCAAGGTGCAGGCCCGGGCGATGAACCGCTTTCTCGTGCTGCACGCCGACCACGAGCAGAACGCCTCGACCGCCACCGTGCGCATCTCCGGCTCGAGCCAGGCCAACCCGTACGCCTGCATCGCCGCCGGTTGCGCCTCCCTGTGGGGGCCCGCCCACGGGGGTGCCAACGAGGCGGCGCTCACCATGCTGATGCAGATCGGGTCGAAGGATCGGATCCCCGAGTTCGTGAAGCGAGCAAAGGACAAGAACGACCCATTCCGGCTCATGGGGTTCGGCCATCGGGTGTACAAGAACTACGATCCCCGGGCGAAGGTCCTCAGGGATTCCTGCCACGAAGTCCTCGAAGAGCTGGGCAAAAAGGACGAGCCTCTGTTCGAGCTCGCGGTGGAGCTCGAGCGGTTCGCGCTCGAGGACGACTACTTCCAGCAGCGAAAGCTCTTCCCGAACGTCGATTTCTACTCCGGGATCATGCTCCACGCGATGGGTTTCCCCACTTCCATGTTCCCGGCACTGTTCGCGCTCGGACGCACCGTCGGGTGGGTCGCGCAGTGGCAGGAGATGATCGAAGAGCCGGACCAGCGCATCGCGAGGCCCCGGCAGCGCTACACCGGGGAGGCCATCCGGCCTTACGTGCCGCTCTCCGAGCGCTGATCGAACAGAGGAAGGAAGGCGCCGTAGCCCTCCGCTTCGAGCTTCGCCACCGGCACGAAGCGGAGCGCCGCGCCGTTGATGCAGTACCGAAGCCGGGTCGGGGGCGGACCGTCGGAAAAGACGTGCCCGAGGTGGCTGTCTGCGTGCTTCGAGCGGACCTCGGTTCGCACCATCCCGTAGGTGCGGTCGGACTTCTCGACGACGTGCTCCTCGACGAGCGGCCGGGTGAAGCTCGGCCAACCGGTGCCGCTGTCGAACTTGTCGATCGACGAGAACAGCGGCTCGCCGCTCACCACATCGACATAGATGCCGGCGCCCTTTTCGCGGTGGTAGGGGTGGCTGAAAGCGCGCTCGGTGCCCCCCTTTCGGGTGACGCGGTAGGCGAGCGGGTCGAGCCGCTGGCGCAAGACCTCATCGCTTGGCCGCTCGTAGCGGCCGGCGGCGATGTCCGCGGGCTCGTGGCGCAGCCCCGGAGCGGCCTCCACCGAGGCCGGCCCAGACGCGCCGGCCAGGCATCCTCCGAGCCCGGCGGAGCCGAGCAGGGTCCATAGCTTCTTCATCAGAGCGAAAACCATCGAGACCTCGGATTTCCTCCCCACCGGATCATTCGTCGTCGAGAAACCGGCGCAGCCCTCCGACGAGCTCCTCTGCCGTCCGCTGCAGCGGCTCAGGGGCCCGGCCCTCCAGCAGGAGGCCGTACAATCGCTCCGCCATGCCGAGCGCCTTGCGGAGCCGCACCGCGGGATCCTCGTTGGCGGGCCGCACCGGGTCCGGCGCCCGCTCCTTCAGCATCTTCCGAAGCGCCGCCGGGGGCGGGTCGTCCCGAAAGACCTGGTCGCGCAGCTCCCGGTAGTCCTCTTCGGCGAGGTTCGGGTTCTGGCGAGCCTCGGCCAGAATGTCGAGCACCTGAAACGAGGGCAGATCCGGCGCCGGCGGCGCCGCTTCCTCTTCGTGCTCGGTCTCGGCCTGCTCGAGCGTCGCCGGCTCGTGCCGGCTCAGAAACTCGTAGGACCGAACCAGCTTTCCGAGCGTCTCCTTGGTCAGGTGGAGCTCGTGTTTCCCGTAGGCCTCGAAGGTCCGGTAGCCCCACTCCCGAAACAGCTTCGCCTCCCTGATCTCGAACAACTGGCGGGCGAGGCGCAGCCAGGAGCGCTTGAACTGGATCGCCTCCTCGAGGGCCTGGTGCCGGCGCGTGCCCGGCTCGAGCGAGCCGAGCCGGTCCGCCATCGCCACCTCGGTGGGGCTTGGACCGGACATCGGGTCGGCAGGCGCCGCGTCCACCGAAGAGAGGACCTCTGGTCGAAGCGGCCTCAACCTCGGGTCCTCGCCACCTCGATGATCACCGGCTTGTCCTCCCGCTCGAACCCGGCCCCGGCGGCGGCGATCGCCTTTTCGGCCACGTCGGCCCGCACGTCGGCGAACGCGTGGTTTCGGCGCAGCACCGCCCGGTGCATCGCCTCTTCCTCGTCCACGTCGGCGGCGTCGGCGAGCAAGCCGCGGATGCGCCGCTCGTCGTAGCCGTCGACCTGGCCGCGGTTGATGAACAATCGCAAGTGCTCGGCTCGCGCCTCACCGGGCTCCTGGATGCTCCGGCCCAGCTCCTGCGCGTCGCCGTCGGCTGGGGCGCGATCGCCGGCGTCCGAGCGGTCGGCGCGATCCGCCCGACCCCCGCGGTCGGCGCGATCCGACCGACCCCCGCGGTCGGCGCTTCGGCCCGCGCCTCGGTCCCCGTCCCGGGCCCGGTCCCGCCGACGGGGGGACCGCTCGGCGTCCCTTCGCTCCTCTCTTCGGGGCGGCCGATGCTCCTCTTCCTGGGTGTCTTCCTCGAGGTCTTGTGGCTCGCGCGCCCGCTCCTCCTCGAGCTGAGCGAAATATCCTTTGAGAAGGAAGGCGATGACTTCCGTCCCCGACTCCGTGGCCTTGAGGTGCTCGGCGAGCCGAAGAAAGGACGTGATCTCCGTGTCCCGTGCTGCCTTCAGGAGCTCCGCCCCCACCCGATCCGCTTGCATACGATTGATCTCCTGAAAGGGAGGGAGGGTCTTCCTGATGAAGTTCACCCCGAAGTTCCTCTGAAGCTCGGTGTAGGTCATCTCGTCGCGACCCGAAACCAATGAGATGGCCGTCCCTTTTTTGCCTGCCCGACCGGTGCGGCCCACCCGATGGAGGTAGACTTCGGTGAAGGCCGGGAGCGAATAGTTGATGACATGCCCGAGGTCCGAGATGTCGATCCCACGGGCGGCGATGTCCGTCGCGACCAGGTAGCGCAGCTCTCCGGTCTTCATCCGGCGCATCACCCGCTCGCGGTCCCGCTGCGACAGCTCCCCAGACAGCGACAGCGCGTGCAGGCCCTGCCGGCGGAGGAACGCGGCGATGATCGACGCGTCGTCGCGGGTGTTGCAGAAGATCACCGCGCTCTGGGGCCGCTCCACCTCGAGCACGTAGAGGAGGTTGCGCGGCTTCGGCAGCCGTTCGTCGGTCTCGTAGGAGATGTTGGTGATGCCCTCGACGGTCAGCTCGTCCCGCGAGATGTCGATCTGCGCCGGGTCCTTCATCTGGGTCAGCGCCGTCTTCCTGATCTGATCCGGGAGGGTGGCCGAAAAAAGGAAGGTCTGGCGCTGCTCGGGGAGTTGGTCGAGGATCGCCGTGACGTCCTCCCAAAACCCCATCGAGAGCATCTCATCGGCCTCGTCGAGCACGGCGAGGCGAGCGTGGACGAGCCGCAGCGTTCGCCGGCGGATGTGATCGAGCACCCGCCCCGGGGTCCCCACGACCACGTCGCAGCCCGACTTCAGCGCGTTGAGCTGCGGGTTCATCGGGGTGCCGCCGTACACCGGGAGCACCCGCACGCCCTTCGGGTCCCCGAGCTCGGCGATCTCCTCCGCCACCTGCATCGCGAGCTCGCGGGTCGGGCACAGCACCAGGGCCTGCGGGTCGACCCGCTCCCGGCTCACGTCCACCATCTCCACCAGGGGCAGCCCGAACGCGGTCGTCTTGCCGGTCCCGGTCTTCGACTGAACCATGAGGTCCCGGCCGGACATCGCCGCCTCGAACACCGACGCCTGCACCGGGGTGGCGATCTCGTAGCCGAGCGCGGCGAGGCCAGCCCGCGCCGGCTCGGACAGGGGCATGTCGTCGAAGCGGACCGGCGGCGGGCTCGGTTCGATCGCGGGTTCCGGCGTCGGGTCGCTCACGAGCGGGGTATCGTGTAGGACCCCGGCGCAGTCAACCGCGGGCTCGGCTCGACTTCGGAGGCCGATTCGGGCCCGCCTCTGGTATGGCTCTTCCATGCGCTTGCGAACGTGCGCCCTCCTCCTCGCCGCGGCCGCCTGCGACGACGGGCCCGTGCTGAGCGTCCTGCCCGATCCGCTCCTCCAAGTGGACATCCTCGAGCAGCGACCGGCCGCGCTGGTCGACATCCTGTGGGTGGTGGACAGCTCGGGGTCGATGGGCCCGTTTCAGAGGGCGCTGGCCGCGAACTTCGACGCGTTCATCGCCGGCCTGACCACCTGCCAGGGCACGGGGGTCAGCGGCGACCGCTGCGATTTCGACACCCGCACCTGCCTCGTCTCCGGTACCCCGTGCAACCCGCCCGACTACCACATCGGGGTGATCACCATGGACATGCAGGCCGAATTCGACCGAGGCCGGCTGCGCCGGGTCGGCCTGTGCGCGCCGAGCCCTGGCGCCCCCCCTGCCGCCGACCGGTACCGCTACTGCCGAGGCAACGACCTCGACTGCACGCTCGACCCGGAGGACCCGGACGCCCACCCCAGCAACACCACCTGCGACATGTCGCAGGTGGTCCCGTTCGTCACCGCGACCACCCCCGGGGCCCGGGCCGCGTTCTCGCGCGCCGTCCGGGTGGGCACCGACGGCTCGGGACGGGAGCAAGGCCTCGCCGCCGCCGCCGCCGCTCTCGGCCGGAGCGTGGACCGCGACACCGGTGAGCTGCTGCCCGCGCCGGCGGAGAACGAGGGCTTTCTTCGCCCCGACGCCGCCCTGTTCCTGATCTTCGTTTCCGACGAAGAAGACGAGTCGTTCGGCGAGCCGGCCTACTACTACCGAGCGTTCGAGACCGTGAAGGGCCGGGGCAACGAGGGCCTCGTGTCGATCTCGGCCATCGTCGGCGATCCCGACCCGGACGGCCGGGACGGCACCGACCCGGGCGGCTGCGAGATCCCGAACCCGGTCGACGGACGCCCCCCGATTCGGGTCGGCGCTGGGGACCGCTACGTCGGGGTCGCGATGTACTCTCGGGGGCTGTCCGGCGACCTCAGGGTCTGCGACGGGGGGCGGCTCGGCTGCGCGGACGGGCAGAGCTGCCAGGTCCCCGTGGAGGCGCTGCCCGGGATCTGCGTGCCTTCGGGCGCCTGCGCGACGGATACCGCTTGCAGCAACTTCTCTTGCGGCAGCGACGGGTGCGTCCCGTGCGAGGCCGGCCAGTGCCGGGCCGAGCCCCGCCGCTTTCTCGGCTTGCTCGAGCAAGCCGGGGTCTTCGGGTCGATCTGCGCCGCCGACTTCGCCCCGGTGCTCTCCGCGCTCGGCTTCGAGGCGGCCGGGCTCTCCCGGCGCTTTCCGCTGACCCTGACCCCGACCTGCAGCGCGGAGGAGGTCACCTGCTGCGAAGAGGGCGTCCCCGACGACAGCTGCGCACGGACCGAGCGCTTGTGCGTGCTCCTCGACGGCGCTCCGGTCGCAAACGATCGGGCCCGGGGCTTCGTCTACGATGGGGGGGGAAACGCGGTGTTCTTCGACGGCGAGACCGTCCCCGGGCCCGGTTCGAGGGTCCAGATTCGCTACCGGCCCACGCAGGCGGCCGAGAGCAACTGCGTGGACATCCTGAACTGATGGATGGTTCTCGCTTGCGGATGGCGGTCTCCGCGACCTGGCCCGAGCTGACCCGGGACCTCACCCGGCTCGCGGAGGCGGCGAGCGACCCGAAGCTGCCCCAGGACCCGCCCTGGACGGTGTACCTGCCCCGGAGCTTTCCGGAGGCGGAGGCGCGGATCGGGCCGCTCGACCCAAGAGTGGTGCTTCGGCCGCTGCCGACGGAGCCGGAGGCGATACAACGCCACGGCCTGCTGTTTCTCCCCGGCCCCTACGTCGTGCCCGGCGGCCGGTTCAACGAGCTGTACGGGTGGGACAGCTGGTTCATCCAGCGCGGGCTGGTCCGAAGCGGAGAGCACGCGCTCGCTCGCTCGCAATACGAGCAAATCCGATTCGAGATCGAGCACTACGGGCGGGTCCTGAACGCGAACCGGAGCTACTACCTGACCCGAACCCAGCCTCCATTGTTCACCCGGATGCTCCGGGACGCGCTCGGGCCGGACCCGGATCCGGAGGCGCTCGCCGCCGGACTCGAGGCCGCCGAGCGGGTGCACAGCCTTTGGACCTGCCCGCCGCGCCTCGACCCGGCGACCGGATTGTCCCGATACCGGGACGATGGGCAGGGCCCGGCCCCGGAGGTCCTCGCCAGCGAGCGCGACGCGGCCGGACGCACCCACTACGAGCGAATCGTCCAGCATCTGGAGGATCTGGCCGCACGAGGTCACGATGTCCGTCGTTTTCTAGGCGAGCATGGCCTGACCTCGCTCGCCTACTTGGGCGACCGGTCGATGCGGGAGGGAGGGTACGACCCGAGCCACCGGTTCGGTCCGCTGAGCCTCGACATCGTGCGCCACGCGCCGGTCTGCCTGAACACCATGCTGTGGGTGACGGAGCGGGACCTCGCCTGGGGCTACCGCCAGCTGGGCGAGCCTGCGCTCGCGGCGAGGTACGAGCGCTGGGCTGGGGCCCGGGCGACGCGGCTGCTCGGGGCTTGCTTCGACGAAAACGAGGGCCTGTTCTTCGACCTCGACCTCGACGCTGGGACCCGCAGCGGCTACCCGTTTCTCAGCACCTTCATTCCCCTATGGGCCGGACTCGCCACCGAACACCAGGCCGCGCGGGTCCGGGAGCGACTGCCCCTGTTCGAGCGCCAGGGGGGCCTCATGGCCAGCCCGTACGTCACCGGATGCCAGTGGGATGCCCCGTTTGGCTGGGCTCCGCTGCACCTGTTCGCGGTCGCCGGCCTCGCCCGCTACGGCTACGTCGCCGACGCCCGCCGGGTGGCGGAGGCGTTCGTCACCTGCATCGCCGAGGACTTCGAAGTCACCGGGGTCTTTCGCGAGAAGTACGACGCCGAGAGGGCGAGCGGGCGGACGGATGGGATCGAATTCGGGTACGAAACGAACGAGATCGGGTTCGGCTGGACCAATGGAGTCCTGCTCGAGCTGCTCGATTTCCTCGAGACCGGGATCATCGAGCTGCCCACCTATTGAACCCAACGGCGGCGAGGGCCGGCAACGATCGTTTCGTTCGCGAGCCCTCAGGTCCGGGCGCCCGGTGCCCCGCGGGAGAAGGTCGCGTACAGTCCCGCGGTGACGAGCCCGCCGACCACCGCGCCGAGCAGGTCGGCCACGGCGTCGTCCACGCTCGCGTCCCGCCCGGAGACGAACGACTGATGGAACTCATCGACGACGCCGTAGGCGGCGGCGATCCCGACCGCGAGCAGCCCGACCCGCAGCCAGCGCCCGGTCGTGCCAAACCACAGCGCCCTCGCCCACAGCGCGGCCAGCCCTCCGAAAGCGAGCAGGTGGGCGAGCTTGTCGTGGCCGCCGATCGCGTCGGGCGCCGGCCGGCTCGATGCCCACCACAGCAGCGCCATCACGGCGACCGGGGGACCGTAGAGGAGGGGGAGAGCCAGCACAGACGACGACAGGGGCTCGGGAAGCCGGGGGCGCACCCTTCGAGACTAGTGTGTCTCGCCCTGCTGTGGCCAGCGTTCGCTGGGTGCGAGCGCGATGTCGAGGTGCGCGTCGATCGCTTCGACCCCGGCGACCTCATCATCGCCGTCGGCGTCGTCGACGGACGGGAGGTGGCCACCCGGCTCGAGCGTCGGGCCGGCGAGCCGCTCCGGCTCGAGGGGGACCCAGACCGAGGTTTTGCCCTGTTTCGGCTTCGACCGGACGAAGTGGTCGGCGGAGACGGGCTACCGCTCGATGGGGAGACCTTCGCGGCGCTCGAACCGTGCCTCGAGCCCGGATGCGGCCCTTGCACCGTGCCGACCTTCGTCTTGCCCTACATGGCCCTACCTGGAGACACCTGTCGCCTCCCTCCGACCGTGCCCGGCGCCTGGATCGACGCCGATGGGAGGTGCACCGGGGACGAGGGCGGTGCGGTGTGCCCGCCCGGGTCGAGCGATGGCGCGATCGGCGGAGTGCGCGCCCGCCTTCGCCTTCGGGCACCCGGTCCGCCTCCGCCCGCGGTCGTCCCTGGCCGGTCCCTCGACGGGCGCTCCCTGCGGATGCTCGGCCCGGCGGACCCGCCGGTCGTCGTGCACGCGTGGACGGAGGGCCACGGGCTGATCCTCGGCGCCGGTGACGACAACCTCGTCGCCGCCGGCGACGATGGGGTGCAGGTCGTGCGCCTGTTCGACCTCGACGTGCGGCCGGTCGCGGTGGCGCCGGACCGCGACCGCTTCCTGCTGCTCGGGCGGGCCGCGTACGGCGGCTCCGAAGACTCCGCTCGCCTGTTCGAGATCCGCCTCGACGCCGGCCGCCCGCAGCCTCCGCGTCCGCTCTCCTTGATGCCCCGCACCCAGCCCTTCGGGCTGCTCGTCGCGGCGGACGTCGCGTGGGTGTATGGCACCGAATTCCGCCTCACCGGCTTCGAGTATTCGCTCGAAGGGTGCGCGAGCCCCCGCGGGTGCATCCGCATCCCGCTCGAACGGTGCACGGCTGGGCAGGCGACCCCGCTCGACTTGCTCGAGGGCCCGGCCGGGCTCGGAATCTTCGCATTCGGCCGCGGCCTGTTCGTAGGCCGCCTCGACCCAGGCACGGCCGAGCCTTGGACGTGCGTCCCGCTGCCCGACGAGATCCCAACGGCCGACGGCGCCGCTGAGCACCCCGTTCGGGAGCTCCGAGCGGTCCGGCTCCACGCCGGGGCGCTGTACGCCTGCGCGCACGAAGACCCGATCGACGAATGCAGCTCCTCCCGGCCCCTGGTGCTCACCGCGACCGCCGCCGACCAACCCCGGTTTCGGGTCCTATGGGCGGGCCCCCAAGGACTCTCGTGCGGCGACCTGCTGCCTGCCCCTTCTGGAGAGGGGGTCCGGGCCCGCTTCGGCCGGCGCTTGTTCGATGTCCGCCCCGACGGGACGGCGGTCGAAGCGCTCCGGGTCGAAGAGGCATGGGGCCTCGCCGCCGGCGCCGAGCGCACCCTCCTGCTTCCCGGCGGCACCCTGCTGCTCCTCGGACCGGGAGAACGGGTGCACCGCGTGACCGAGGGCGAGCCCGAGCTCCTGGTGGGATCGCCGAGCCTCGATCTGCCCGATTGGCGGGGCGGCGCGGCCGGGGCGGACGGGGCGCTGTGGCTGCTCGCGCGGGACCGGGGAGCGGCCCGGCTCGACTCCGAGGACCGCCCGATCCGCTTCGCCGAGGACGGCCTCTCCGGCCCGAGGGTCGCGCTCGCCGCCGACGTGAACCGCGGCGATGTCCTCGTGGTCGGGGAAGACGGCCGATATGCGGTCTTCGAGGGGGGCGACCCGGCCCGGCGCCGCACCGGCTCGCTCCCGGAGCGCCTCGGGCGCGCGTCCGGGGCCGCGACCATGGGGCCGGCTGGCTTTGTCGTGCTGGGAGCGGGCGCCTCGGCGGCGCGCATTCCCGTGGATGGCCCCGCCGAGCCGCTGCCGGTGCGGTTCGACGACCCCGCGACCCAGGCTCCGGAGGTCGAGCCCGTCCCCGCTGCGGGCCGATGCGGGGCGCCCCCCGAGAGCCCGTGGCTGAGCGCAGCGGGAGGAGAAGGCGCAGCTTGGGCGAGCGGAAGAAATGGACTGCTCGTCCGGTTCACCGCCGCCGGAGGGGTCAGGCGCGCGCTCCCCACGTCGGGCTCGCTGAGGGCGCTGTTCGTGCCTCGCCCCGACGTGGTCCGGTTCGCTGGCTCCGCCATCGAGAACCTGATCCCGAACCTTCAGTTGTGGTCCCTCGAGCTCGACGAAGGCTGGGGGCGCGGCGACGCCGAGCTCTTGCACGGCCCGTCGGTCTCCTTTGGACCGGCCGACGTGCGGTTTTCGCGGGCGCTCGCGCTGCTCGCCGACGAGCCCAGCGGCGCCACCCCGGTGCTGCTCGCGGAGGGGCTCTTGCCGTCGGTGGGCGCTCCGCTCCGCTACCGCCGGGTCCCGTTCGTCCCTCGGGGCGCGGTCAGCTCCACCGACGGCCTCGTGGTCTTCTTCGGGGCCCAAGGCCGGCTCGCTGCGCTTCGCCGCTGAGCGTTGACAAGGACCCCGGCTCTTCCTAACCGGCGACCATGCGATTCGCGCTCGCCTTTCGGGCCTTCTTCGCGGCCCTCGCCGGGCGACGGCTGCCGCTCGCGGTGATCCCGGCGGAGCTCATCCCCGACCCCACCGACAAGCGGCTCATCGCGGAGATGCGGGCGGCCGGGTTGCTGCCCGAATCTTCGGCCCCGCAGCTCGAGGCCCCAAAACCGGCAGCGAGCGCCGAGCCCAAAGAACCGGCCCCGGAGGTCGACCCGACCGAGTTCGCGAGGGCGGTCGCAGCCCAGACCTTGGGCCTCTTGCAGCAGGAGGGGCGGCTGCTCGATTTCCTGCAGGAGGACATCTCGGGCTACCCCGACGCCGACGTGGGCCAGGTGGTCCGGGAGATCCACCGAGGCTGCAAGAAGGCGGTCGAGGACCATTTTCGACTCGAGCCGATCCGGCCGGAGCCGGAGGGCGGCGACGTGACCGTCGGCGCCGGATTCGACCCAGCCGAGCTCCGCTTGGTCGGCAACCTGGTGGGAGCGCCGCCGTTCACCGGCACCCTCAAGCACCCCGGCTACCGGGCCCAGGAGGTCAGGCTGCCCCGGATTCGGACCGGACCGTCTGCGCTTGTCGTCGTGCCCGCCGAAGTGGAGATTTGAACCCATGGCGCGGATCGTCGGCATCGACCTCGGAACGACGAACACCACCCTCGGCTTCGTCGAGCGGCGAAGAGACGGGTGGTCTACGCCCGAGATCTTCTCGGTGCCCCAGCTGGTGAAACCAGCCGACGTGAAGCCGAGGAGCAGCCTCCCTTCGTTTCTGTACCTCGCCGGTCCTGGCGAGCTTCCCGAGGGCGCGCTCGACCTCCCGTGGGCGACCGGCCGAGCGTACATGGTGGGGGAAGCGGCCAGGGACCGGGGCGCCGAGGTACCGGTCCGGCTGGTGTCCTCGAGCAAGTCCTGGCTGTGCCACGGCGGGGCCGACCGGGAGGGTCCGATCCTGCCCCCGAGCGCCCCGGAGGGCGTGGAGACGTTGTCGCCGGTCGAGGCGGCGAGGCGCTACCTCGAGCACCTGGTGGCCGCTTGGGACGATACGCACCCGGACGCGCCGCTCGCCCAGCACGAGGTGCTGCTCACCGTGCCGGCGAGCTTCGACGCGGTCGCGCGGGAGCTGACCGTCAAGGCCGCGAAGCAAGCGGGGCTCGAGGAGCTCATCCTGCTCGAGGAGCCGCAGGCGGCGTTCTACGCGTGGCTGGCCACCGTGGGGGACAGCTGGCGTAGCCACCTGGCCCCGGGAAGCCGGGTGCTGGTGTGCGACGTGGGCGGCGGCACCACCGACTTCTCCCTCATCGAGGTGACCGACGACGGCGCCGGCCGCCTGAACCTCGAGCGGGTGGCGGTGGGCGAGCACCTGCTGCTCGGGGGGGACAACATGGACCTCGCCCTCGCCCATACCCTCCACCAAGGGCTCGTCGCCGCCGGCAAGAAGCTCGACGTCGGCCAGCAGCGGGCGCTCGTGCTCGGTGCCAGGCGAGCGAAGGAGGCCTTGCTCTCCGATCCGACGCTCGGGGCCCAGACGCTCACGGTGCTCGGACGGGGCAGCAAGCTGTTCGGCAACAAGATCACCGCGGAGCTGAGCCGAGCCACGCTCGAGCAGATCCTGGTCGAGGGCTTCTTCCCGAAGTGCGGCCGCGACGACCGGCCCGCAGAGCAGCGCAGCGCCGGGTTCCTCGAGCTCGGGCTGCCCTATGTCGCCGACGCCGCCATCACCCGCCACCTCGCGAAGTTCCTTGGAACCCACGCGCAGGACCGATTGCCCACCCATCTGCTCTTCAACGGCGGCGTCTTCAACGCCGGTCTTTTGCGGCAACGGCTCATCGACGTGCTCTCGAGCTGGGGCGAGCCCCCGGAGGTGCTCGAAGGGACCGACAACGACCTCGCCGTCGCCCGCGGCGCGGCCTGGTACGGCGCGGTCCGGCAGGGCGGCGGCATTCGCATCCGGGGCGGGACGGCCCGCAGCTATTGGGTGGGGATGGAGGTCGCTCGGCCGGCCGTCCCCGGTCTTCCCCCTCCCCTGCGGGCCCTGTGCGTGGTGCCGTTCGGCATGGAGGAGGGCACCGAGGCGACCGTGCCCAACAAGACGCTGGGGCTCGTGGTCGGACAGCCGGTCGAGTTTCGGTTCCTCTCGTCGAGCACCAGGAAAGACGACCCCGCCGGCACCCTGCTCGACGAGTTCACCTGGCCCGAGCACCTCGAAGAGACGGCGCCGATTCAGGCCACGATGGAGGCCCCTGGGCTCGACGCGGGCACGGTCGTCCCGGTGGAGCTGCACGCGAAGCTCACCGAGCTGGGCACGCTCGAGCTGTGGTGCGAAGCGAAGGGCGGAGGCCACAAGTTCCGGCTCGAATTCGACGTTCGGCGGCAGGAAGGGCGCTGAAGGCGGCGCCGCCGCATCGACCTCGAGACCGGCGACCTCGAAAAAGCTGCGCCGCCGCATCGGCGTTGACCGCGGCCGCGGGCTGCCGGGAGCCTTCGCCGGTGAGCGGGCTGGTGTGGCTCAAGCGGGACCTCCGGGTGGAGGACCACGGGCCGCTCGCCGCCGCCGCCGCCGCCGGACCCACCCTTGCCGTCTACGTCTACGAGCCTTCGCTGTGGGCTCGACCCGAGCTCGACGCCAGCCATCTTGCGTTCATCGACGCCTCGCTCGAGCAGCTCGAAGCGGCGCTCGAGGCGAGAGGCGGCCGGATCGCCTACCGGGTGGGCGAGCTGCCGGAGGTCTTCGACCGGCTCCACGCCGAGCTCCCGTTTTGCGCGGTCCATGCCCACGAAGAGACCGGGCTGCTCGCGACCTGGGACCGCGACCGCCGGGTGGCCCGCTGGTGCCAGGATCGCGGGGTGGTGTTCCGCGAGTACCCGCAATTCGGGGTGTTTCGGCCCCATCCGGTGCGGGACGGATGGGCCGGGCGGTGGGAGGCGCGGCTGAAGACCGGCTGCGTCGAGCCCCCGAGGCGCATCCCCACCCCCGAGCTTCCCCCCGGATTCGATTTCGGCCGCCGGCTCGCGCCCTGCGAGCTGGGCCTGTCGCCGAGCGAGAAGACAGAAGCGCAGCCGGGGGGCGCCAAAGCGGGGAAGGCGTTGCTCGACGGCTTTCTCGACCACCGCGGCGCCGGGTATCGGCGGCGCATGTCGAGCCCGGTGACGGCATGGACCGGGTGCTCCCGGCTGTCGCCGCACCTCGCCTACGGGAGCTTGTCGCTCAAAACCGTCCTCCAAGCGACGCTGGCCCGGGATCGACGGGCGGCCGCCCGACCCCACGACCCCACCGAGCGGGAGCGCCGACTCGACCTCGAGGCGTTTGGAGCCCGGCTCCGCTGGCACTGCCACTTCATCCAGAAGCTCGAGGACGAGCCGGAGCTCGAGCTTCGCAACGGGCACCGCGGCTACGACGGTCTGAGGCGCGAGGGCGAGCTCGGGCCGTCGGAGCGGTCCCGCCTCGACGCCTGGCGCCACGGACAGACCGGCTTTTCGCTCGTCGACGCGGTCATGCGCTGCCTCCACCGCACCGGGTGGGTGAACTTTCGGATGCGGGCGATGCTCGCGAGCTTCGCCACCCACCACCTGTGGCTGCACTGGCGGGCCCCGGCGGTGGCGCTCGCACCTCATTTCCTCGACTTCGAGCCCGGCATCCACTTCGCGCAATTTCAAATGCAAGCCGGCACCATGGGCATCAACCGACTCCGGGTCTACGACGTGGTGAAGCAGGCCAGGGAGCAAGATCCCGACGGGCGCTTCATTCGAAGATGGGTTCCCGAGCTGGCGAGAGTTCCCGGCGAATTCGTGCACCAACCGGAGCGCATGCCCGCTGATCTGCAGCGCAAGTTGGGCTGCATCATCGGGCGTCACTACCCGGCCCCGATCGTGGACCACGGGCGGGCGGCGGCCGCGGCCCGGGCTCGGCTCGAGTCGGTGCGGCGGCGTATCGAGGTCCGCCAGGAGGCGGAGCGGGTGCGGGCTCGACACGGGAGCCGCAAGCGGGCCCGGTGATCTCGAGCAGCTTCGCTCGGCCCAGGCCGTGGATCTTCGGAGGCTCGACTCCGACCTCCTCGGCCCAGAACCGGGGGTCGGCGAGCCGGTCCGCGATCGTCCGGAGGTGGCCGTCCTGGGAGAACAAGGAGCCCCCCGGCTTCAGCCGCGGGACGAGGTGCACGAGGCAGGTCCGGGTCGAAGACCACAGGTCCACGTCGAGCAGCGCGACGTCGACGGGCTGACAGAAGCTGGGCATCGTGTCCTCGAACCAGCCCCGGTGAAACTCGCACACCTCGGGAGCACCGTAGCGGGCGACCGCGCGCTGCACCGCCGAGAGGCGGCCGGTGAAAGCCCCCTTGCGAAAGCGCACGGTGCGCCCGTCGAGGTTCTCGTGGACCTCGTCATTGTCGGGGATGCCTCGAAAGCTGTCGAAGACGTGCAGCCTCCCGCCGCGGGCCCGAACCGCGAGGCTGAGCTTGGCCGTGCTCGCTCCGTGGCCGGCGCCGGCCTCCACCACCGTCACCGGTCCGGGGCGACGCAGGATTCGGTCGGTGACGGTGAGCAACTCCGCCTGCGAGTGGTAGGCCCGGACCTGGTTCGTGGTCCGCACGAACGCGAGGAGCAGCCCGACGCGGTCCATGAACGGCAGCGGAGGCGGCCGACGGACCACAAAACCGAGCGCGGCCGCCCGGTCCCGCGTGACCAAGAACGACAGCGACGCCCACCGCCTGTACCAAGTCCCCGGCCCTCGCCTCATCGCGCCGAGACTTGGCACCCGAGGGCCCCAGGGCTCAAGCTCTTGGGGTGCGGGTGTTCGTGTACGGGACCCTCCGCCGGGGCGGCGTGCTCCACCGGCACATGGGCTCCTGCCCCTATCTGGGCTGCGGGAGGACCGATCCGGCGTACCGGCTCGTTCGTCTCGGCTGGTATCCGGGAATGCTGACCGGCGGCACCACCGCGGTCTTCGGCGAGCTGTACGAAGTGGACGAGCTCACGCTCGCCGCGCTCGACGACATCGAGGAGCACCCCCGGGTGTTCGTCCGCAGCCCGATCGTGCTGCCCTCGCTGGGAGTTGCGCAGGTCTACTTGCTTCGAACCGAGCTCGCGGGGGACGCCCCCGAGGTCCCGGGCGGGGTCTGGCCGATCGCGGGTGGGCGCTAGTCCCCTGGATCAGTGAAGTCGATCAAATGTCCTCACCCCTCCCTATG
>DAIQNR010000048.1:0-44146 GCA_036788295.1 Myxococcota bacterium | reverse complement strand
AAGCGCCGCCCCCGAACGAAGTCTCCATTGACGTCCTCGGCGCGAAATCGACCCATGTGAAGGCGTCCGGAGACGAGGGTCGAGGGGCCGGTGGTCGGGACGCCGGCCGAGCGCGTCTCCCCGGCCTGAAGGGAGCCGAGCTCGCCAGTGATCCACTCACCGTGCACGCAAGTATTCGCGTTATAGATATTTGGGCAAGTGAAGCGGGCCGAGACGCCGGCCGGCGGCAAGGAAGGCTGAGCCATCACTGCCCTGATGAGCTGGCTGGCCCGGGGGGGCATCACGCGCAGGCGGACGTCGGTCCGTCCCGAGCTCGACGGGTTGGTGACGATGTAGCGGTGGCGGTCGAGGTCGTTTCGGTGCGGAACCGGGGTCTCCTCGATGTCGGCTGCGGCAGCGAGCCCGGGCGCTCGGCGCACGATCGCGAAGTCCTCGCTCCGGGCGACCGGGCCCGACGCGCCGACCAGGGCGGCCCGCACGGGGAGAGCGGCGGCGTCGGGGAGGCCGCTGTCCGCCTCCACCTCGAGCCAGCGCGCTCCGGTTCGCCCTACAGGGATGTCGGTGAGGCTTGGGTTGTACAGGGGCCACCGCACCACTCGCCCGCTGACGGTCGCGCCGCGATGGGCGCTCCGCACCGTGGAGAGGCCGGGCGGAAGCTCGACCACGAGGTCCACCTGCCCGGTGCGGGCGACACCGCCGTTGGCGAAAGCGACCTCGATGCGCCGGCGGGCGCCGGGCTCGATGAGCTGGTCGGACAGCGACACCCCAAGCTCGAGCCCGGCCGCGGGGACCATGCGGATCGCCCGGCTGACACCCACGACCTCCGATCCAGCGCGGGCGGTGGCGTGCACCTCCACCGGACCGTGAGCGCCGCTGTAGAGCCCGAGCGGCAGGTCGATGACCCGGGTCGCCCCGGCTGGCAGCGTCCCGAGGGCGGCGGGGGTCCAGCGGATCCACTCGCTGTACAAACAGGTGCTCGAGGAGAGGATGGAGGGGCAGGAGGAAGCCGGGGGTACGGCCTGAGCCAGCCTCAGCAGGAACCCGGTCCACGGGGGGAGCACCGACAGCTCGATCCCGCTGATCGCCTGGCTGCCCTCGTTGCGCACCGCCAGCTGCCACCACGAGGTGTCCCCGGTTGGGGTGGGGTCCATGGCCGGCTGAAGGTCGATCCGCAGCGCCGGTGCCGCCCCGACGCGAACGACGTCGGAGGCCCGAAATCGCACCTCGTCGGTCGACGGGTCGACCAGCCGGGCCTCGAATTCCCGCAGGGAGCCCGCCGCCACCACCGTGCTCGTGCCCACCCGGAAGCGAAAGCGCCGGACGGCGCTCTGGCCGGCGGCGAGGCTGGGGAGGGTCCACCTCAGCCGGTCGGCGCCGACCGCGCTGCCCCCATCTTCGGCCACCACGCCGTAGATCTCGGTGGGGAGGTCGACCTCGAGCCGTTGACCGGCAGCGAGGGTGCCCAGGACGTTGGCGACCACGATCTCGGCCTCCACCGTCTCGCCGAAGCCCACCGCGTGCTGGGTGAGCCCAAAGCTCAGCAGCTCGTCCCGCGCCGCGATGCCGAGGAGAGGTCGCTGCACCGACCGGCGGATGCGGGGCCCCGTCCCCACCTCGAAGCTCACCCGGCTCACCAGCCCAGCGGCGCCGGTGCTGTAGACGGGCACGTAGTGGACGACCTGACCTCCGGCGGGGACGTCGAAGCTCGGCCAGGTCGTCCACTCGGTAGCGACGCATCTGCTCTGGCTGATGATGTCAGGACAGGTCGGTGCGGTCCCGAAGGTCCTAGCCATGTCGGTGATGAAGATCGAGAACTCGGAGAAGTGGGCGGCGAGCCGCACGCCGGACACGGGCGCCGGGCTCGGGTTCGAGACGACGACTCGGTAGATCGTCGCGCCGTCTCTCGGGCGGTGGCTCCCGTCCTCGACCACGCGGACGTCGAGGCTTCGGGCCGCTCCCACGGCCACCGCGGACTCGGACCGCGCGGGGGCCGGGCCCCCGAGGAGCTCGGCCCGAGCGGAGTAGACCGTGCCCGCCGCCGCTGTCGACGGGGTCCTCAGCCACAGTGTCCGGAGGAGGGCGTCCCCGGGGCGGAGGCTCGGGATCGACCAGCTGGCGACGCCGCTGCTCTGCGACCCGGGCGCCGGCGAGGCGCGCTCGACGACCAGCCCGGGGGGGAAATCCACCCTCAAGGTCAGGTTCGTGAGCGCGGCCGGGTTGGTGCTCGCGTAGCCCAGGCTGAGGTCATAGGGGACGAGCTCGCCCGGCACCGAGACCTCCTCCCTCGGGGTGAGCACCAAGCTCAGGCGCCCGTCGTTGGCGAAAGCGCGCGACACCCGCGCCCCGAGCACGCCGGGGAGGCTGGTGCTCGTGACGTGAAAGCGCGGCGCGCTGACGCTCCCGGTTGGGAAGCTGCTGCTCGTGGTCAGAGGGACGATGAACACCCGGTGCTCGCCCGGGGGGATGGTCTGAGGTCCGGTGGTGGCCCACTCCACCGAGGTGCAACTCGGCTGCGAAGTCACCTCCGGGCAGGTGATGGCGACGTTGGCGCGAACCTGATTCGGTCTGGAGATGAAAGTGTATCCGCCCGCGAGCGCGTGCAGCCTGACGTCGAGCGCGTCGCTGCTCCCGGTGTTGGCGACCACGACCCGATAGTGGGTCCGGCCCGAGGCGACGTCGTTCGTCTCGACCCGCGCCGCCACGAGGTCGAGGCCGAGCCCGGAGGCCACCGCCACCACCTCGCTCGACTCGGCCCGGGTCGTGGCGCCGTCGGCGAGCACCGCGGTGAAGCGGAGCAGGTCGCCGGCTGCCGCGCCGGTGGGCGGCTCGAAGACGAAGCTCCGCTCCCCGACGCTCCCCGCGGTCAGGGTGCCGATCGCCCACTCGATACGGGTGCCGGTGACCGTGCCGCCTCCGGAATTGGAAACGACGACGCCGGTCGGCAGATCGACCCGGAGCGTCGTCATCGCCCAGCCCGAGCCGCTGGTGTTGCCAAAGGGGATGTCCACGCGGACCTCCCCGGTCGGCTCGACCAAGATCGCGCTCGGCGCCAGCGCGAGCGAGCCGGAGCGGGTCGGCTGAATGGTAAAAGCCTGGCTGCGGGTCACGTCCGCCTGCCCGGTCGCCGCGGCGACGACGGACACGCTGCGCGTTCCCGACGCCGCGGCCCTGATGAAGTAGGTCAGCTGGACCGACCGAGACTCCCCTACGCCGAGAGCACCCACCGAGACGTTGACGCCGGTGCCCGCCGCGCAGGGGCTCCGCCCCGAAGCGCAGCTCGCCGTCATCCCGGGCGCGAAGACCGATCTCAGGTCTGCGCTCATGTCGGCCGGGACGCTGGCGCTCAACGTGACGTTGGAGAGGCTGCCCGTGGTGACATTGCTCACCACGAGGCGATAGTGGACGTACCCGTTCGGGATCGGGTCGTCTTCGGTAACGGACACCGCGAGGTCCAGAGCGTAGGCCGGTGAGGCGAAGAGCGTGAGGGCCCCGAGGAGGGCGGCGCCGCCGAGCGCCGCGCTCCCCGTTCTCCCCTTTCGTGGGTGCGTATGGGTTCGAGTCGTCATCGTCTTGGGTTCCCGAACCTGGGGAGCGCAGGCCGGCCCAAAACGATCACCGAGTTTGGAAAGAAATCGAGGTACGTCTCCCCCTCGAGCGACAGACCCTCTCCGGAGGGGACCGCGAGCGCCGCGCCTCCATCGGGGAGCGCGACGAAGTGGGCATCGCCCGGCTCGGCGTCAAAGCGTCCGAGGTCCTCCACGACGAGCGACTCCCCGAAGCGCCCGAGCCGCCAGCTGAACCCGCGCTCTTCGGTCGAGGCGGCGCCCGTGAAGAGAGCGTCCGTGCCGAGGCGGCAGTCGGCGCGGCGCAGCGCGGCCGGGTCTACCCCATCCGGAAAATCGACGGTCCGAACTTGGGCGCCCGCTCCGCGCAGCTCGAGCCGGGCGCTTCCTCCGCCAAGAAAGGCGCCGCTGCCGCCTTCGAGGTCGATGCAAGTGGGCGCGCGCTGCTCGTCCAGGACCTGGATGTCGGACTGCACCGCGCCGGTTGCGGTGTCGAAGACGGCGACGAAGCCGATGGGTTCGCCGGGGAGGAGCTCGCCGCGAAGCAAGATGTCCCCCGGACCTGAGCGGCGCACCCCGACGGCCCACCGACCATCGGCGACGGGGCGCACGAAGCGAACCTCCACCGGCCCCTCCGCGGCTGGAGTCGGAGCGAACCATGAGGTCCCCACTCGGCCGGCCTCGTCCACGGGGGCAAGTCCCAGCGCGGAGCCAGCCCGGAACACGAAGGCGAAGCCCCCGGCAGGGTTCGGCGCGAGCGCCACCGGCAGCTTCGGTGAGACTCCGGACTGAAACGGAAGAAGCCGGTCCGGTGGACTGACAACTCCGCTTGCCGATATTCTCCCAAACCAGAAGCCAGGGCCCTCGAGCTCGTAGGACGCCACTCGAGCGCGGGCGGAGACCCATCCGACGTAGATGACCCCGCCCTGCCCGTCCGCTGCGAGCCGAAGCCGGGCGCCGTCGTCGCTGCCCTCGATCGGCCACTCACCTCCAACGAACACCGCCCAGCTCAAGTTGCCCTCGTGGGAGCTCGACAGCATGGCTCCTCGCCCATCGGAGGAGGTCGCCGTGGCGATGGGCTGAGCGTCGAGGCTGCTCACGGACAAGGATCTTCCGCCCCGGACGAGGAGGAGACGTTCGGCGGGGGTCGCCGCGAAGCTCAACACCGCGGAGGCCGGGGCGACGGCGAAGCCGGTGAGCCGCTCCGGGTCCTCCGCGCAGGTCTGCCCTCCGGACAGAACGAACGCCGAAGCCGTCTCGAGCCGTTGTGCGAGCGCGCGAGCCTCGCACCGGGGAAGGACGGGGTTGCGCTCAAAGACCAAGGCCCTCTCGACCCGCTCGAGACCTCCGAGCGAGAGCCTCGACAGCCCGAGGTTGCCCGAGACAACGAGGTGGCCGGTAACCACCTCGAGACCTCCGAACGCGCCGAGGGAGGAGAGCCCACGGGTGTCGAAGACGCCGAGCCCGGAGACTTCGCGGAGGTTTCCGATAGGTCCGAGATCGGCGGTGGCCAGGTCCCCCTCGAGCCGGACGGTCCCTGCCTTCGAGCACCGACGCAGCTCGTCCGAGAGGTCCTCCGGGATGAGGAGCAGGCCGCCTTCTTCCCTGAAGAAGTCATTCCCGGGCGCGGCGCTCCCGGACCGACAGAGACCAGGGTCGAAGGGGCTGTAGGGTAGACATCCAAAGGCCCAGGGCAACAGGAGCAAAGGAGCGATTCTCATCGGAACCTCCAGAGGCCGGCGAGGGTGACCGGGACCGCGAGGGCGCCGCCTATGTCCACGGCGGCGCCGGACTCGAGGAGGACGCCCAAGCGGCCTACGTCGGTCTCGAAGGTGTAGGCCGCGGTCACCCCGGCCATGCCCACGAGGCGCGGGTCCCGGGCGTCCTCGGGGACGTCGTTGGCGGTGGCAAAGACGCCGAGCACCCGCAAGAGCAGCGCGAGCTCGAGGTCGCTCCTGAGAAGATGGATGCGGACGCTGCCGAACAGCGACGGGGGGTTGGTGCCGCCTAGCCCGAGCTGGACCACATCGCCGAGGTCGACGGTGACCTCCCCCGAGAATGCCACCCCGGCGCCCGGGTCGCGGACGTCGGCGGCGGCGCCCAGGATCGCCCCCACGGCCACGGGCCATCGCGCTTCGAGCTTGGCTTCGACCGTCGCGACCGCAGTCTCTTGTCCGTCGACTTCGACCCGAACCATCTTCGGGCGGTAGCCCTCTCGGCGAAACGTCAGCTCCACCATTCCGGAAGGAATGTCGTCGAGGATGAGCGGGGTCCGGCCGACGACGGCGCCGGCGCGGATGACCTCGACGTCGTCCGGGAGGGAAAAAGCCCGGACCGTGATCGGCGGCCGGGCCATATCGACGCGGAGCCGGGTTACACCTCCTGGCTCGATGAGGACCGCCCGGCTGATCCGCGCCGCGCTCGAAGTGAGGACGACCTCGTGGTCGCCGGCGGCGAAGCTCGGGAAGTTCAGAGGGGTTCGTCCGGCCCATTTGCCATCGATCTCCACCCGAACGCTCGGAGGGGTGGTGCTGATGACGAGGGCGCCGGTGGCGGCGGGGTCGATCTCTTTTCCCCAGAGGATTCGAACCCCGCGCCGAACCGTGGCCTGAAGGAGGCTCGAGGACCCCGCGGACCCCTCGAAGCGCCGAACGACCGCCCCGGTATCCACTCGAAGGCGGGTCAGGATCACGAGGAAGCCGCGTTCCTGGCGGAGGATCCGTCCGCGCAGGAGCTCGGCCGCGTCGAGCTGCGCTCCGAGAGCCTGCGTCTCCCCCCCGCAGGCGTCCCCTTCGCAGCCTTCGAGGAGGCGACGCATCTCGGCGAGTCGAACCTGGGCCCGGATGTCGGCGAGGCTGACCGTTCTTCGGCCGAGGCGGTCGAGCACGGTGGCGGCGACGTCGGCGTAGGCGAAGGCGAGCTGCTCGCCGAGCTGGGTCTCGAAGGCGGCGGTGTCAAAAGGGAGCACGGCGACGCGCTCTACGGCTTCGGCTCCGGCCGGCCTCCACGCCGAGCCGGCGAGCGCGGCCAGCGTGACGGCGAGCCCGAGTCGGGCGTTGTCCTCGACGCGAGGCATTTGATGGCTCCGAGCGCCGTCGGGCGCGCATCGATCAATTTTTTGATCACTGCCCGGCACGCCCGCGCGCAGCCACGCGCCGTTTGCCCGGTGCGCAAACCCGCACACGACCCTCGTTGCGGCCCCCGCGCTGCGGCGCAGCGTGCCTTTGGCGGTGGGCGGGTTCAGAGGAAGAAGGTGAGCCCGGCGGTGAGCGCGGCGCCATAGTTGGAGCCGTCGAACTCCACTCGGACGCCCATGTTCTCGATGAAGCGCCAGTGACCGCC
The DNA here is from genome assembly GCA_036788295.1 of Myxococcota bacterium. GTDB lineage: Bacteria > Myxococcota > Kuafuiibacteriia > Kuafuiibacteriales > Kuafuiibacteriaceae > JAHQVK01. The sequence continues at coordinate 37,241 of DAIQNR010000048.1, read as the reverse complement.
GATCACGGCCGCCGCCAAAGAGGGAGATGTTGATGTCGGGGGTCCTGAGGTCGATGTTGGGGGCCTGCACGTTGATGTTCGACTGAACGCTGAGGTTGTAGGTGCCGTAGAAGGCGCCATACATGCCCATCCATCCGCCGGCGACGAGAGGGCAATCGCGGTCCACCGGGACGGTCCCGATCTGGTCGAACACGTCCTTCATTGCCGGTCCGAGGTGCTCCTGATGGTAGTCCGCCATCGTCATCCCCGCGCATTCGGGCACGCTCTGCGATCGAGCCTCGGTCAGGCTCAGATAGTTCAGGAACCAGCGCTTCGTGGTATCCCTACAGGGGGAGATCTAGGTCGCTGTGCACCCCGACGAAGCGCGAGCAGATCTGCTCTTCGGTCGGATGGGTTGAGAGTTCGCGGTCGCTGCGGCGCTGGCGGCAGCGAAGGCGAGCCAGAGTGTCGGATTGGGTCCTGTCTTCATCGCGGGTTCCTCTCATTCACGCGTTTCGGCGTCGAATGCCCACAGAGAGCGACCCGCGGCGGAAACCGATCACGAAAACCGCAGATCGAGCTCGAAAGCGCTCCGCCATGGAGATTTCCGCACCTTCGGCGGGCTTTCGAGCCCAGCTGCGGCGGGCCCTCCGGAGACTGATTTCGCTCCTGCACCAGCAATAAATATATACGAAAGGCTAGTTCGTCGCTGAAGAACTCTCCGATTCTCGTGATCGCAAAAGTCATCCAATGAGTCTTCCCCGATGACGCCGCCACTTTCTCGGTGGGGTCGGAGGAATACATGAAGAGGGTTTCAATTGCCGCCTCGAGCGGCCTCGTCTTCGTCTGTCTTCTCACCGCGGGCGACAGCGCTTGCCCATTTTGCGTGGAACTCACCTGCGGGTTCGAAGCCAGCGAAGTCGAGGTGTCAGGCCCTGCGCTCGCGAAGGTGCCCGAGGTCGTGCGATTCGTCCTGTGGGACGACAACTCGCATTGCGCGTTGACGGTGGATCCGGCCGACTTGACGGTCGCCCCCGGTGGGGATTGGCACGTCGCCCTCTCGTACGGAGGCGAGTGTGGGTACGGACTGGGCCGAGGCGAGCTGTGGGGGGGCGAGTCGGCGGATCGACTCGAGGCCATCGGGACGTGCGCATCGCCATGACAAGGAGGCGGCGGTGGGGTAGGCCGATGGGGTGGGGGCGGGGGTACGGCGCCGGTGGCTCCTCTGGCTCTTCGCCGGGAAGCTGGTCGGTGCGGCAGGGTGCCGAGCGCCCCCGCCGCCCGACCCCGTGATGATCGAGGTCCGAGACATTCGGGGCGGTGCCCCAGGCGCGGTCTACGTATGGGACGCGGGGGACGCGGCCGGTTTTCTCATCCCTCTTGGCGCGCCGGTGCCGCGGGTTCAGTGGCACGCCAGCGAACCGCCGGCCGAGCTGCCCATGAGCGTGGAGCGCGACCCCGAGGAGAGCGTCGCGCGGCTTCGGATCCGCCTTCCTTCGACGCCCGGACCGGGGCAGCTCGGCTTCGCGTTCCCGGGCAGGTCGGTCCTCTTTCGCGCCGAGCTGTGGAGGCCGCGCCCCGAGATCGAAAAAGAGCTCCTTCTCGTCGCCGACCTCGACCTCGAGCAGGCGGCCACCGCCACCAGCCCGGCCATCGCGACCACCGCTTGGCTCGAGCGCTTTCGTCGGCACCTGCGCGCGGGGCAAGACGACGCCGCGCTCGGCGCGGTCCAACGGTGGAAGCAAGAGGCGGAGCGACGAGAGCTCGACTACTCCGCGCTGAGGGCGGTTTGCGTCGCCTCCTTTTTGCATGGCGGGGCCGGTCGAGGCACCGAGGCGGCGGAGGCGGCGATCGACTGCCGGGCTCGCGCCGCCCATCTTCGGGTGGCTTTGGCAAAGGCGGCCGCGGACCTCTTCCTGGGCCAAGCCCTCATCACCGCCGGCGAGGGCGGCGCGGCGGAGCGGGTGCTGTCGCGGTCGGCGGACATGGCCGCCCGCGCGGGGACCACGGACATCGAGGCCCAGGCTCGGTCCTTGACCGCGCTCGTGCAGGTGCAGCTCGGGCGCCTTCATGACGCCCTGCGCACCCTCGAGACGCATCCGCTCCCCGTAGGCACCTCCACCGCGGCCCGAGCGAACCGTTTCGCGAACGAGGCGGATGTGCTGCTCCGTCTGTGGCAGCGCCACGGAAAGGCCGACGACTTCGAACGAGCCCTCGAGCTGCTGCGCGCGTCCCGCGATCTCTACGCCGCCCTCCCGCTGCCGCCAAAGGCTCGGGCTCGCTCGGCCGAGATCGCCCACGCCCTGGCGCTGGCTGGCAAACCGGCCGAGGCGCGGGCGGCCCTCGGCGAGCTCGGCGAGGCGGACGTGGACGGCGTCGCGCGCGGACTCCCCACCCTGACCAGGGCCCGTCTCGACCTCCTCGAAGACCGAGCCGACGCGGCCGAGGCGCTCCTCCTCGAGCTGGTGGAGGATCCTCCGGGGGAGTGGGACGAGCTCGGAGGGGCGATCGACATCGACGCCCAGTCGCTGCTTGCGGAGGCCTATCGACGACAGGGGAAGCTCGGCGCCGCTGCCGATGCGCTCGGCGTCGCCCTTCGCGCCGCCCACGAGCGGGTGCGCCGGACCGACCTCGCCGCCGAGCCCGCGGCCGCGCTCGGGCGCTTCGAGAGGCTGCGCCAAAAGACGGTCTCAGCTCTGGTGGGCTCCGGTCGCCCCGCCCACGGTTTTGCGCTCGACGACCGCCACCGCAGCGCGGTCGTCGGGCGGCTCGAGCCGAGAGCGGCCGGTCCGGTCTCGGAGGTGGCGGCGCGCTACCGCGACGCCCTCGAAGCGAAGCTCGGTCGGGCGTGCCTTCCTCCTTCGGCGGGCCCTGAATGCCCCGCGAAGAGCAAAGAGGCCCTTCGTGAGCTCGAAGAGGCCCTGAGTCCGCTCGAGCTCGGGGCTCTTGGCGCCGTCGCGTCGAGCTCCCGAATCGTCGAGGTCGACCCGCTCCGTCTCGTCGGTCAGGTCGCTTCGGCGCTCGGCCCTGGCGAGAGGCTCTGGGTCGTGACCTCGACCACCGGGCCCCGCCGCGGTTTCGATGTTGGGGGCGAGGACAAAAAGCTCCGCCATGGCCCGCTCGAGCCCTCGGATCTCCTGGGCGTTGGCCACCTCTACCTCGTGAGCGACGATCTCGGGGACTTCGAGAGGTTGATCCCCGAACTCATCGCGCTGCCGGATGGCCCGAGCGCGAGCCTGCTCCCGTACGCGAGCTGGCTCGCCCAGCCGAGGGCCGCGGCGAGCGGCCCGGCCGTTCTCGTCGCAGACACCGTCGGGGATCTCCCCGGCGCTCGGGAGGAGGCCCGCGCCGCTCGCGTTCTGCTCCCCGGGGCCCGCGCCCGCATCGGGGAGGGAATCGAGCGGTCCGAGCTGCTCGCCCTGCTTCGGGACGCCAGCGTCTTTCATTTTGCCGGCCATGGCGAGCTCCTGGGCCGGGATCCGTGGGCCTCCTTCCTCCGGATCGGCCCTGGAGCCGTCCTCACCGTCGATGACTGGGTGCGCGCGGCCCCGGCGCCTCGCCTCGTCATCCTCGACGGCTGCACCACATCGGGCCGGACCGCTCTCGCCGGACAGGTTGGCTTTCCGCAGGCAATGCTGCAAACGGGTTCGGACGCGGTCCTCGCTACCACCCGACCGGTCCGCGACGCGGGCGCCCGCGCATTCGTGGTCGCGTTCCTCGAGGCGAGGGGGGCGACTCGACCAGGCCGAGCCTTCGTGGAGGCGGTGAGGGCGGAGAGCGACGACACCTGGTCGAGCTTCGTCCTCTGGGGCCGTCCGTACTGAGCTAGCCAACGGCGCTGCCGTGGCATAGTTTCGCTGCCCGGTACTCGCGAGCATGGGAAGACAGCACGACCGACCGCCCAGCCGAGGGCTGGCCGAGGGGTACCGGCGCTTTCGCCGGTCCACCGAACCCACCGACGAAGAGCTCGACCGGCTGGCGGAGCGCCTCGAGGCCGCCCCCCTCAGGGCACGGACGAGCCGCCCTTGGGTCGCGATCGGTGGGGCGGCCCTCGTCGCCGGGACCGCTACCCTCGCTCTTCGCCTGGGACCCCCAGTGGATCGCTTCCGCGGCGCTTCGCCCGTCGCGGTGCGGTGGCTCGATCTCGAGGGCCTCGAGCAGTGGGAGCTCGAGCCAGCGGCGGCCGCGCTCGAGGCGGCCGCGCGGACCTGCGAGCTGCCGCCCGGAGGCGCGCGGCTCGCGGTCTCTCCCGACGGGACGATCGTGCCCGACGACGGCCCAGAAGCCGACTGCCTCGAGCGGGCGCTGCCGGCGACGCCTTCGGTGCGGCGGGCTTCGGAGGGCACCGTTCGACGCTTCCGGCTAGCGCCCGTCCCTCCGAGCCCCTGAGTCAGCCACCGAAGGCGGGGGCTGGCTGCCGGCCGGGGGCGGGTGTACCCCTGGTCGCCATGACGAAGGAGCTCGTGCTCGCCATCGACCAGGGGACGACCGGGACCACCGCGCTGCTCGTGGACGCTCGGCTCGAGGTAGTCGCCAAGTGCAACCGCGAGTTTCGGCAGATTTTCCCTCGCCCTGGGTGGGTCGAGCACGACCTCGAGGACATCTGGGGGTCGGTGCTCGGGGCGGTGTCCGACGTGCTCGCCGCCTCGGAGGTCGACCCGAACCGGATCGCCGCCATCGGGATCACGAACCAGCGGGAGACGGTCGGGCTGTGGGAGCGGGCGAGCGGCCGGCCGCTCGGGACCGCGATCGTGTGGCAGTGCCGGCGGACCGCCGCCCGGTGCGCCTCGCTGAAAGCGGCGGGCCACCTCGATCGGGTGAGGGAGAAGACCGGGCTGCTGCTCGATCCCTATTTCAGCGCCACCAAGCTCGCGTGGCTGCTCGACGAGCGCCCCGGGGCCCGGGCTAGGGCCACGGCGGGGGAGGTCGCGGCGGGGACCATCGACAGCTTCCTGGTCCACCGGCTGACGGGCGGGCAGGCCCACGTCACCGACGCCACGAACGCGAGCCGGACCCTGCTGCTCGACCTCTCCCGGCGGGCCTGGGACGACGAGCTGCTCGAGCTGTTCGGGGTGCCCGCGGCGTGCCTGCCCGAGATCCGCTCCTCCTGCGAGGTCTACGGGCGCACCTCCGGGGTGCCGGGGCTCCCCGACGGGATCCCGGTGGCGGGCATGGCCGGTGACCAGCAGGCGGCGCTGTTCGGACAGGCGTGCTTCTCTCCCGGCGACGTCAAGTGCACGTACGGGACGGGCGCCTTCATCGTGCTCATGACCGGGACCCGCATCCTCCGGTCGAGCCACGATCTCCTCACCACGATCGCGTGGCAGCTCGGCGAGGACGCGCCGGTGGAGTACGCGATGGAAGGTTCGGTGTTCTCCGCCGGCAGCGCGGTGCAGTGGCTGAGGGACGGGCTCGGGATCATCGAGAAGGCGGCCGACGTGGAGGCGCTCGCCGCCTCCGTGCCCGACTCCGGCGAGGTCGTCTTCGTGCCCGCCCTGACCGGGCTCGGCGCCCCCCACTGGCGGCCCGAGGCCAGAGGCCTGATCACCGGCATCACCCGCGGCACCGGCCGGGCGGAGATGGCGCGCGCCACCCTGGAGGGGATCGCGTGCCAGGTCCACGAGGTGCTCCAGGCCCTCCGAAGCGACGCCGCGCAGCTCGAGCTGCGGGACATTCGGGTGGACGGCGGCGCGGCCGCCAACGACCTGTTGATGCAGATGCAAGCCGACCTCGCTGGCCAGCCGGTCATCCGCCCCGCTTTCCTCGAGACCACCGCGGCCGGTGCAGCGTGCCTCGCAGGGCTCGCCTGCGGCCTCTTTCCGTCCAAGGACGCGATCGAGGCGGTGTGGCGGGAAGAGAGGCGCTTTCAGCCGTCCTCGGACCGCCGCCCGGCCGAGCGGCTGCTCAACAAGTGGCGGGCCGCGGTGCCCAGGGCCTGACGGTCGAAAATCGCGCAACCGTCTGAAGCCCCGGTCGATACCTCTTTTGCCCCGAGGGCAGGTCGCCTTCGGATGCAGAGGGGCGCGCGGCGCCCCAGGAGATTTGAACCATGGCTCTTCCCGTCGTCGCCGCCATCGCTGGCAAAGGCGCTCTCGCTGGCATCCTTTCGAAAATTGGCGGAACCCTCTTCGCGACCAAGCTGTCCACCGCCGCCACCACCTACTTCGGCTCGAAGCTCCTCGGGCTCTGAGTCCCCGATACGCCGACCGACCGCGAAGGCGCGCACCCGGCTGGTCTGGGGCGCGCCTTTGCCATTTTGGCGTCGACGTTCTCGAACGCGACGTCTGCTGCTAGTCTCGAGGACGTCATGAGCGAAGAGCGCGTCGAGCTCGACCCCCACCCCATCCGCGACATCGTGGCCAACGCCCTGAAGGACGGAACCGATGAGCCGGCGTTCCTCGACGAGCCCGGTCGGAGCCGGGTGACCGCCGCGGTGGACGAGAGCCTCGCCCGAGGGGATCGTGACATTCACGAGGCGGTCCGCACCCTGATCGCGATCTTCGAGTGGCTGCGGGACGACCAGCGCTCGCCGCAGGCCGCCGAAGCGTTGAAGTCCTGCTTCAAGCGTCCGGACGTAATCGCCCGAGTCGAGGCCATCGAGGTGGAGATGCGGGCCGAGGAGCAGGCGGCGCGAACCGACGCGGTCGAGAAGAACGCGGCCGAGTTCGGAAAGATGGCGGGCAAAGGGTCGAAAACCGCGCCCTCGGTTGGGGCCAAGGCCCCGGCCGGCTCGCTGAAGCTCGGCAACCTGAACTTCCCGAAGAAGCTCTGAGGCCAACGCGCTCCTCGGAAGCTCAGCTCTCCTCGTCCATCAGGCCCCGCACCAGCGCCGATGACCCAACCAGCGGCTCCGGGCGACGGTCGGGCGGGGCCGGACTGTCGGGGGTTTTCTCTTCGGGGCTCGGCAGGGCGGAAAGCACGCTCGATGGGTCGGCGCACAAGGCCTCCGAGATGAGCCCGGCGAGCAGCTCGTCGACCGTGGTCGCTCGCCCGAGCAGGTCCTCCACGGTGTGCCGCCGCACCCCTCGGTCGCCCGCGACCTCCCGCCATCGGGCCCAGAACCGGCGTGAGCGCCGGGGGTGCGACAGCGGCACCAGCTCTTCGGCCAGGGGCCGCAGCACCGCGGCCAGGGCAACGACCTGCGTTCTCGCCGCCGGTGGGCGGGGCTCTTCCTCGGGCGCCCGCCGCCGGTGCGGGGGTGGGCCGCCTCCGCCGGTTCGAGCGGCAACGGGCTGGGCCAGCGCTTCCGCCGGCGAGGATCCTGGCCCACGGGCGCCAGGCAGCGCGAAGGCCGTCGTGGGCGGCTCTGGGTCGTAGCCGTCGTCGAGCTCGGCGGCCCCCAAGGGAAAGGGCGGCGGCGATCCCGATCCCGCCGGCGACCTACCGCTGCCCTCGCGCGGCGGCTCCGGCCGGCGGGAGCCCCTCGATCTGGGCGCCCGGGACGGCTCCGGTCGAGCAGCGCCGCGGTCTTCGGCGACGTCACGAGACTCCAGGATCGCGGCGTCCCTGATGACCTGGGTGCCCGGGCTGTCCAGCACCGACCGTTCGCTTGTCGGCCGGGGAAGACGGCGTGCGCCCGAAATGTCGGCGTCGTCCAGCTCGGCGATGATGGCCGCCACCTCGGAGGGGCCGCGGAGCGACTTCTGGGGCAGGGCAGGGCTCGGTTCAAAGGTGTGGGTCGGCGGCTCGGCGCCGAAGCCCTCGGCCGCAGGGGCCTCCACCCGGTCGGCCTCGATCGGCCGCAGCACCTCCCGGGGCCGCTCCGCGCGGTCGGGTTCGAGCAGCGCCGCTCCGACCCGCTCGAGCGCCCGACGCGCGGCCCAAGCGGCGTCGGTGTCCGGTCCGTCGAGCTCGCGCCGCCACGCTCGCAAGGTCCGCACCGCCCGCACCGTCGCGAGCGCCCCGGGGTCCCGGCGTACCGCCTCGACGAGACGCTCCGGCCACTGCGGCTCGGCCACGGCCTCGGCCCAGGCGTCGTCGAAAGGACCCACGGCTCGGTGATAGCAGCTTGGGCGCCGCTGAGGCTCCGCCCATCGGGCGATGAGGAAAGGACGAGGGCGTGAACGGGGAGGCCCCCCCGCGGCACCCACCCTCGGCATGGGGCGGTCCCACCCGAGCGAGGCCGATTGGCACGCGTACCTGGCGGGCGATGTCCCCCCCCCGATCGCGGTCCGCCTCGAGCGGCATCTCTCTGCCTGTCCGATTTGCCCGGGGGTGCTCACCAGGGTCGGGGCGGTGCGCTCGCTGCTGGCCGAACCGCCGCCCGAACCGGACGAGCTGAGCTGGCGGCGCATGGAGGCCCGACTCGGTCGGACGCTGCAGCTCACGGCGGACGCGCCCCTGGCCCGGAGCGCCCCGTCCTTGCCGCCCATCGAGGCTTCCGACGGCTCGTTCTTGTGGTCCCGCCGGCTCGCGGTCGCGGTGGCCTTGTCCGCCGGCCTCGGGCTCGGGCTCTGGTCGCTCGTCGCCCCGGCCCCGGCGCCCTCGGCGGAGGTACAGCGGGCGGCCCTGGTCGCGACCGGCCAAGCCGGGATCGACGTAGGGCTGTCCACCGGTTGGTCGCTTGCGGTCTCCGAGCGGACCGAGTTCACCCTGACCGACCCGGACGGCGATCCGCTCGAAGTGTCGCTCGACCACGGCGCGCTCGAGCTGCGTTCGCCCCCGGAGCTCGGTCTACGGGCCTTCGTGCGGACCCCGGATCTGCAGGTCTGGGCCGACAGCCCCGACTTTCGGGTCGCGTACGTCGCCGGGGCGCCCCAGGTCGAGGTTCGGGCCGGGCATGTGAACCTCTCGGGGCCCGGGATCAGCTCCCGGCTCCCGTCCGGAGCGGTCCACCCCGCTCCCCCGAGGCCGTCGCCGAGCGCCGCCAGCGAACGACCCGATTCGAAGCCAGAGCCGAAAACGCTGGCTTCAGAGCGCGCCCCGCCTCGCCCGAAGAGCCCCGCTCCGCCGCCTCCGGCGAAGGGCGAGACGCGGGCGCCGGCCGCAGGTGAGACCTCGGTCGAGGTGCTCGGTCCGTCGGTGGGCCCGGCGCGGCTGGAACTCGAGCGGGCCAAGGAGGCCTGGTACCGCGACGGCGACGCCGCGAGCGCCAGCGCGGCCGCCGGTCGAGCCCTCGGCCTCGACAGCCTCGATCCGGCGTCCCGCCTGACCGCGCTCCAGATCCGCTGCGATGCCGAGGTGAGCCGCCAGTCTGGGCCCGTCGCGAGAGAGGCGTGCGCGCAGTGGCTGTCCTTCGAGATCGAGCCTCGTCAGAAACGAAGAGTTCATTTCATCGTTGCCACCATCGACCGAGATCAACTGGGAGACTGCGGTTCGGCCATCCGACACTACGGAGAAGCGCTGGTGTTCGGCTCGCGGAGGCGTTTCGATGACGTGGTCCGGCTGCGAAGAGCCGAGTGCGCCATCGAACGGGGCAAATGGGATCTCGCGCGGTCGGATCTCGACCGCTTGCGGGTGGACCCGACCGAACCGGACCGGACCGCGCGCGCCCGGGCGCGCCTCGAGGAACGACAAGGGAGTGAACATGACCGCCAGGACGCAAAATGAGGCTTCGGAACCAGAGGGATGGCGGTTTGTGCTCCGCATGTGTCGTTGCCGAGGACGACCGGGCTCTCCATTTGACAGGGAGCCTGGCTCGGCCTACAGGCCTCGACCCATGGCTGAATGGGTGGATGGGTGGCTCGCGCGGGCCGTAGGGGTGGTTTGGGCAGCGTCGGCGATCGCGTTGTCGCCTTTGGGGGCGGCGGCCCAGGAATCCGAGCCCCCTCCAGCCGCCCCGGCGTCCGAGCCTCGTACGGCCGCGCCGACCGCTGGTGAGGGGGCTACCGTCGAGCCCCTGACCTCGAGCGCGGCCGCCATCCCGGCGGGGCCGGACGTCGACGCGGCCGCCGTACCCATCGAGGAGAAGAAGACGCGGGTCGAGACCATGCTGAAGGAGCAGCGGTCCGACCTGGTTCGGGCCACCGAGCTCGTCGCGGAGGCGCGAAGTCGAAAGGACATCGTTCAGCTCAACTGCGTCAACGAGAAGACCACGCAGGTCAAAGGGCTCCTCAAGATCTCCGAGCAGGCCTCGCTCCAGATGTACGAAGCGATCGCGAACTCCGCGACCGACCTGAGCAACCACGCCTTCACCAAAGTCTCCGTGGCCCACCGCAAGAGCCGGGTCGTCCGGGCCGAGGGCGAGCAGTGCGTCGGGAAAGATTTTCTCACCGCGGGCAACGCGACGGTCGATGTCGAGGTCGAGGACGGAGCGGGCGGCACCGCCGGATCCGACCCGACCGCCGGATCCGCCCCGCCGCCTGGGCCGACCGTGCCCCCGGTCGCGAGCACGTTTTGAGGACGTCGAGGTCTAGGATGAAGCGCTCGTTCCCAACCCTCGTCTCGTTGCTCGCCGCCGCGTTATCTTGGTCTTTGGCCCCGTCGGCGGCGGACGCCCAACCCACCAAACTCGGATTCAAGGTCGGAGAGAAGTCGAAGCTGAACACCAGCCTCGTGGTCGCCACCGCGTTCGACAGCAACTCTCTGCGCCGGGGCACGAACCCGATCACCGGTGACGACGACGCCCAGGGCCAGGAAGACGTTCGTCTCTTCGTCCGTCCGGGGCTCGCCCTCGACGTGCCCGGGACCAACGCATCGTTTCAGCTTGGGCTTGGAGCGACCATAAGTCAGTTCTTCGGCGCCGGCGACACCGCCCGCAGCGACACCCTCTTTGGCCTCGACAGCCGATTGAGGCTGCGGCTCGGAAACAACAAGGGCCTGATCACCTTCACGCTCGAGAACGACCCGATGCTCACCCCGACGGTGCTCCCGGAGGCGGGGACCATCGGCGCCGACGAGCGGCTCTTCCCCGCGTTCACGAACCAGGGCCGCGCGTTTTTCACCCTCCGACCCGGGGGCGGGGCCCTCGAGTTCGACGTCGGCCACAAGAACCAATACATCGTGTTCACCGGCGGGGAGGCGACCGACCAGCTCGACGACGGCTTCTACAACATCGCGTTCCTCGAAGCCCGCTGGAAGTTTCTGCCGAAGACCGCGCTCGCCTTGTACGGCGATTTCGGCGCGTTCGACCCGAGCCGGACCGGCGCCCAGGCCCCGACCCTCGAGTCCAACCCCTACACCATCCAGCTCGGGCTCATCGGCCAGATCACCCGAACGGTGGCCACGGAGCTGAGGGCCGGATACGCCGAGACGCTGGTGTGGAGCCCGGGCGGCGGCCGCTTCTCCGAGCTCGACCCGGGCAACCAGCGAACGGTGGTCGGGCTCGCTTCGGTGAGCTGGCAGGCCATGCGGACCCTCAACCTCAGCCTCACCTACCATCGGAGCCTGCAGCCGGTGATCCTGCTTTCGAGCTTCATCGGCGACGCAGTTCGGGGAAAGGTGAGCTGGGGCATAGACCGGCTGGTCCTGAACCTCCACGCTGAGTACCAGATGAGGACGTTCGGGACCCAGCGTCCAGGTGCGGAGTCGCAGATCAACGACCCGGTCGCCCACCTCGGCTTCGGCGGAGCGAGCGCCGACTACTACTTCACCGACTGGCTCGTGGGTGGGCTGGCCTACCGGTCCATGATCCAAGGGTCGAACGACGGTGACCGAACCGGCGCCCTGTTCTTGCTCGGTGACTTCGACCGGCAGCAGGTCTTCGCCCGCGTCGGCGTGGAGTATTGAATCGCTCCCCAGGGTCATCATGAGGGTCGTACGCATCCAGAGCCGAATCTGCGTCGGGGGCCCGGCGCTTCACTCCATCCTGCTGAGTGAAGGGTTGTCTGCGCGGAGCGGCTCGCGGTTTCAGACCGTGCTTCTCGGAGGCGCGCTCGAGCCGGGGGAAGCGTCGATGGAGGCGTTCGCCCTGGCCCGAGGGGTGGAGCCGATCACGATCCCATCCATGCGGCGGTCCCCTCACCCGCTCTACGACGCGATGGCCGTAGCCCAGGTGACCCGCATCCTCCGAAAGGTCCGGCCCCACGTCGTTCACACCCACACCGCAAAAGCGGGAGCGATCGGCCGGGTGGCGGCGCGGATCGCGAGGGTGCCGCTCTTGCTTCACACGTTCCATGGCCACGTCTTCGATGGCTACTTCTCGCCGGCGAAGACCCGCGCCTTCATGGCCGTCGAGCGGGCGTTGGCGAGGGTGACCGACCGCATTCTCGTCTTGTCCGAGCAGCAGCGGCGGGACGTCGTTCACACCTACCGGATCGCGAAGCCCGAGCAGGTCGAGGTCGTCCCGCTCGGGCTCGACCTCGGTCCGTTTCTCGCCGTGCGTCCCGAGCCCGGGCCGCTGCGCCGCGAGCTCGGCCTGCCTCCCGAAGCCCGCATCGTCCTCGGGGTCGGCCGATTGGTGCCGATCAAGCGCTTCGACCTCCTCATCGAGGCGTTCATCCGGCTCGCGCCCCGCAGTCCGGACGCCCACCTCGTCTTGGTGGGCGATGGCGAGCTTCGCGCGGCGCTCGAGAAGCAGGCTGCAGGCCACCCCCGGATCCACTTCGCCGGGCTTCGGCGCGACCTCCCCGCCATCTATGCCGATGCGGCCGCGCTGGCGCTGAGCAGCGACAACGAAGGCACGCCGGTCGCGGTGATCGAGGCCGTCGCCGCCGGGGTGCCGGTGGTGGCCACCGACGTGGGGGGCGTACGGGACGTGCTCGACCCCGAGGCCGGCACCATCGTCCGGCCAGGGGACGCGGATGCGCTCTCTCGTGCGCTGAACGACCTACTGGCCTTGCCCTGGACACCCAAAGATGCGCAGCGACGCGATATTGGGACCCGATTCAGCCACCGACGGTTGATCGGGGACATCGAGGGCATCTACGAACGTCTCGCCCGGGCCCGGGATTTGGATCTCGGCGCTTGGGTACAGAGGAGCGCCTGACATGCGAACGTACGCGGTAGCCTTCGGGCTCGCGATGCTGGTGGCCGCCCTCGTGACCCCGCTCGTGGCTTGGCTGGCCCACCAACGGGGCTGGCTCGACCAGCCGAGCGAAGCTCGAAAGGTGCACACCCGCCCGGTGCCCCGACTCGGCGGTATCGCGGTGGTGCTCGCCTTCTTCACCCCTCTCGCTGCCTTGGCGGTCTGGGACAACCCGGTGTCCGAGCTCCTCTACCGGGACCTGCGGCTCGTGGCCGGTTTGTCGGCAGGAGCGGCGGCGATCGTGGCGCTCGGCGTCTACGACGACCTTCGCGGGGCCAGCGCGGGGCAGAAGCTGGTCGTCCAGGCGGGGGTTGCGCTCGCCCTGTGGTTCGTGGGTTTTCGCATCGAGCTGCTCGGCAATCCATTCGGTCCGGCGTTCTCGGTGGGCATCTTTTCGCTGCCTCTGACCGTCCTCTGGATCGTCGGGGTCGTGAACGCGCTCAATCTCATCGATGGCCTCGACGGCCTCGCCTCGGGGGTCGCGCTGCTCGCCACCGCCGTGCTGTTCGGGGTCGCGCTCAGCAGTGGCTCCACTCTCTTGTGCCTCATCACGGTCGCGCTCGGCGGCAGCCTGGTGGGGTTCTTGTTCTGGAACTTCAACCCCGCGCGCATCTTTCTTGGGGACTCGGGGTCGATGTTCCTCGGATTTACGCTGTCTGCGGTCTCGCTGTGGACCCATCAAAAAGGCGCGACCGCGGCGGCGCTCCTCATTCCGGTGCTCGCTCTGGGGCTGCCCATCCTCGACACCACGCTGTCGTTCATCCGCCGGATCCGCCGGGGCCGGTCGCCGTTCGAGGCCGACCGGGAGCACCTTCACCACCGGCTGCTCGCGCTCGGGCTGTCTCACCGCGGGGCGGTGTTGACCCTCTACACGGCGAGCGGGGTGTTCGGGCTCGGAGCGCTGGCGCTGCTCGACACCGACAGCACGCGGCGGGCGATCGCCTTGTCCACGGTGGTGGTGGTGGCGTTCATCCTCGTGCGGCGGGTGGGCTTGGCGCCGGTCGGCGGGCCGCTCGTCCCCCGAGACGAAGTCCGGCGGGTCGTGAAAGCGGTGCGGTCTGCCCGGGGCAGCGACGAGGCGTGGTCGTCCCTGCTGCCGCTGTGGGCGAGGCTCGGGGCGCGAGCGGTTCGGCTCAGCTGGGAGACCCCGGCCGATGCTCCCAGCGAGCGGCGGGCGTCGGTGTTCTTCTGGCGGGAGAGCGCGGTCGCGGGGTGGCCGCTCGACCGGGCGGAAGCGCTGCCCGGGTCTCGGGTGCTGCCGCTGCGGGGGGACGCGGGCCCGCTCGGGGAGCTGGTCGTCGTTTTCCCGTCCAAAGGGACCGCGAGCGACGCGGTCGGCCTCGCGGTGCAGCTCGAGCTGGTGGCGGAGGCGCTCGTCGAGCACCGGGAAGCCTACGCCGCCGCTGCGCCGGCCGAGGTGGTGGATTTCGCCACGGTTCGGCGAACCCACGCGGGTTCACGGGCGTGAGCTGCAAAACGGTGATGCTCGCGCTGATCCTCGCTGGGTGCGCGTCCGCTACGACACCGATCGCGCCCGACGTCCCCCCGGGGATCGACGGCCTCGAAGCGCTCGGCCGGGGCGACGTGCTCGAGGTCCGAGTCTTCCGCGAGCCGGATCTCGAGGGCGTGTTTCGGGTGAGCGCCACCGGAGACATCGACTTTCCGCTCATTGGCCGGGTCGATGTGGAGGGGCGGCGCCCCGAGGAGGTGGCGGAGATCATCCGCGCCCGCCTCGCGGGGGACTACCTGAAGGAGCCGCAGGTGTCGGTGCTCCTGCGCGAGTCGAACTCTCGAAAGGTGCACGTGATCGGCCAGGTGGCTCGGGCGGGCACCTTTCCGTTTCGGGTGGGGATGACCGTCATCGAGGCGATCACGAGCGCGGGCGGGTTCACGGCCGTCGCCAACCCGAATCGCACTCGGGTCACCCGCGTGGTAGACGGGGCCGAGCAGGTGTTCGAGCTGCCGGCAAAAGCGATCGGCGAGGGGAACGCGAAGAATTTCTATCTGCAGCCCGGCGACATCGTGTTCGTCCCCGAAGCGGTCTTCTGACCGGCGAGGTCTTGGCGCCGGCCGCCGACTGCGATAGGTCACGGCAGCGACAGAGGGGGGGGTGAAGAGGACCACATGGCAAAGTATCTCGTCACGGGCGGCGCGGGTTTCATCGGCGCCAACTATGTGTTGACCCGGCTCGGGGGCGCGACGGCGGTCGAGCGGCTGGTCGTGGTCGACGCGCTGACCTACGCCGGAAACCTCGAGAGCCTCGACCCGGTGAAGGATGACCCTCGGTTCGGCTTCGTGAAGGCCGACATCGGCGACGAGGCGGCGATCGACCGGATCATGGGCGAGCTTCGTCCCGACTTCGTGGTCCACTTCGCGGCGGAGTCCCACGTGGACCGCAGCATCACCGGGCCCCGCGCGTTCATCGAGACCAACGTTCTCGGCACGCAGGTGCTCCTCGACGCCGCTCGCCACCATGGGGTGCGCCGATTCGCGATGGTCTCGACCGATGAGGTCTACGGCTCTCTCGGTCCGACCGGATATTTCACCGAGAGCTCACCGATCAAGCCGAGCAGCCCGTATTCGGCCTCGAAGGCGGCGTCGGACCTCCTGGCGCTGGCCTACCACCACACCTACGGGCTCGATGTGGTCGTCACCCGCTGCTCCAACAACTACGGACCCCTGCAGTTCCCGGAGAAGCTCATCCCGCTGATGATCATCAACGCCCTGTCCGATCAGCCGTTGCCGGTCTACGGCGACGGAATGCAGGTGCGGGACTGGATCCACGTCTTCGACCACAACGACGCCGTCCAAGCGGTCCTCGAGCGAGGGCGGGCCGGGGAGGTCTACAACATCGGCTCCCACAACGAGCAGCCGAACATCGAGATCGTGCGCCGCATCCTGGGGCGCCTCGGAAAGCCGGAGTCGTCGATCCGCCACGTCACCGATCGGCCCGGCCACGACCGGCGCTACGCCATCGATCCGGCCAAGATGCGGGACGAGCTCGGGTTCACCCCGAAGCGGACCTTCGAGCAGGGCCTGGCCGAGACCATCGACTGGTACCTCGAACACCGGAGCTGGTGGGAGCGGGTGCAATCGGGCGCCTACCGCGACTACTACGCCCAGCAGTACGGAGACCGGCTGTCTTCCTAACTTTCCGATGACAGCCCCCAGCGGGTAGGGCAGTGTCCGACCCATGTTGGGGCCGAGCGGCACGCTGCTCACTGCGATCCGAACGGCGGTTCTCGCCGATGAAGCGCCGCCGGGCCTGGCCGGCTGCGTGCGGATCGGCGTCGCCTACCCCACGGGGGACTGCTGGCTCGAGGTTCGCTTCAAGGAGACCTCGGCCGAGGCCGGGGCCCCCAGGCCAGGAGACGTAGACGTCAGCCTCCTGCTCGGGGACTACGAGGCCAAGCGCCTGCTTCGGGGCCGAGCCCTCCCCCATGCGCCGTTGTTTTCGGTGCAGGGGGACTCCGCGCTGCTCGACCGCTTCTTCGACCGGTACCGGTTGTGCGAGCGGTGGGCCGGGCTGCGGGTTCGCCCTGGACAGCCATCCTGACCGCTCGGTCGCGGGTTCGGGTAGGGTGGGGGCATGGACCCCGAGGTCTTGGTGACCCTGCCCCTGTGGTTTGCCATCTTCCTGCTCTCGACCGTCTGCCACGAAGCGGCCCACGCCCTGGCGGCGCGCATCGGCGGAGACTCCACCGCCCACGACGGCGGCCAAGTGAGCCTCGATCCCATCCCCCACGTGCGCCGTCACCCGATGGGCATGCTGGTGTTTCCGCTCGTGACCTTCCTGCTCAACGGAGGCCGGTGGATGATCGGCTGGGCGAGCGCGCCGTATGACCCGGTCTGGGCGGCCCGTTTCCCCCGCCGCGCCGCGCTGATGGCGGCCGCCGGTCCGGCCGCGAACCTCGCCTTGGTCCTGGTGGCCGGGCTGGGGATCGCGGGCGGGGTCGCCGCCGGGTGGTTCGAGGCGCCCGAATCCCCTCGAACCGACCGGGTGGTGGCGATGGTGGGGGGCGGCACCCACCTCGCGACCATCGCGTTGAGCGTGCTGTTTTCGCTCAACCTGCTCCTGTTCAGCTTCAACCTCCTCCCGCTTCCTCCGCTCGACGGCAGCGCGGTCCTGGGCCTGGTGCTCCCCCGGCGCCTCCACGAGCAATGGCAGGAGCAGTTTCGGGAGCCGATGTTCGGTCTCATCGGGCTCTTGGTGGCCTGGCAGGTCTTCGGGTGGGTGTGGCCGGCGCTGTTTTCCACCGCGCTCGCCGTGCTCCACCCGGACGTCACGTACGTCGCCCGGTAGCCGGGTTCAGCGGCTGTTCGAGAGGATCTCTACGAATTCGCGCCTCGTGATCCCGTTTCGGATCTTGGGTCCGAAGGCGAGCACGCGCTCGGGGTCCACCACCGCCCGGTGGGTGGCCCGCACGATGTCGAGCCGGGTGAGGTCGTTGGTGATGAGGTCGAGCAGCGCCATGTACTGGCGGGCCGTGACGTGCCGGCGAGCCAGCATCGACGTGATGAGCTTCGCCCGCGACAGCGAATTCCGCTCCGCCTCGATGTTCGCGTAGAACCCGGTCCAGAGGTCGCGATCCATCGCGACCGCGCCGTCGCGGGTCTCGCTGCACCCGGGATCGTCGGGCCCGAGTCCGCAGTCTCGAGCCTCCCGGCGGTCGTCCCGGTCGTCCCGGTCCCGGCGGTCGTCCCGGTCCCGCCGGTCGTCCCATCGGCCTGGTTGCTCGGGCACGACGGTGATCTCGCAGTCGCACTCGGAGGCCCGGTTTTGCACCGTGGTTCGCCAGTGTCCGGTCCACGAGCCGCTCGCCGCCGCGCAGATCCCCGGGCAGGTGCGCTCGGCGTGCTGCTGGTTCCACAGGGGCCCGGCCGCGACCCGCTCGGTCCGGGGCCGGGCGGTGGGACGCGCGGGCGGGGACGGAAGCGGCCGAGGAGCCGGCCCCGGAATGGACTGGCAGGTGCAAGCAGACTGGCGTCCTTGGTCGGTCGATCGCCAGTCTCCGGACCAGGCTCCGCCGCGCTCGGTGCAGGCGCTCGGGCACACCCGCTCGGCCTGGCGCTGGTTTCGGATGGCGCCCGCGTCGACCTCGAAGGTCCCCGAGGCCGGCATCGCCGGGGGCGAGGGCCGGGGCCGCCGGCGATCCTGCTCGGGGGTGAGGACGAACCGCTGGTTTCGGTTCTCGAACGCCGAGCCGGCCCGGGTCAGCTGCGCCGTTCCCCATCGGTCCCAGTCGAGCACCAGCGTCTCTCCGTCCGAGCACCAGGTCCCCGGATCCCCGTTGCCGCGGCGAAACCGACCGCCGGGATCGAGGATCACCGCGTCCGACCAGTCTCGGTGCCGGCCCTGGTACCGCCCCGACACCTCATCGAGCCGAACCAGCCGTAGGCGACGGCTTTCGAAGCCGTCCCTGGACGCTTGCAGCCGCTCCGAGCGGCCGCGGTCCCAGTCGAGGACCAGGTCTCGGCCCTCGAACCGCCACGTGCCCCCCGGTCCGCTCTGGCGGCGGAACCGACCCCCGGGCGAGACGAGCACACGATCCGGCCCGTTTCGGAACTCGGCTTCGTAGACGCCGATGGCGGCGCAGTCGCGCCGGACTTCGGGGTTTGGCCGAGCGAGCGCAGGGCCGGTCGAGAGCGCGGTGATCACCGCGGCGAGCGAGAGAACTCGGAACAGGCTGGGCATGGGAGACTCCTTCATGGCGATGCTGGGACTTCACCGCGGTCTGGCCCCATCCGGGCCAGCGTCGGCTCGACGACCAGGACAGCCGAAATGTTCGAGCGGCCGGTTCCGTTTCGTCGATTCTTCGGGCAACTCGGCCTCGATGGCCGACGAGCACCAGCCGCTCATCGAGAGCCTCGCCCGGTACCGGGACGGCCCGGTCGTGCTCCCCGAAGAGCGAGACGGGGTGGAGCGGACGATCGCGTTCTTGCGGACCCGCCCTCGGGGGCTCTTCCGGGACAACCTCGACGGGCATTTGACTGGCTCGGCCTGGGTGCTCGACCACTCCGAAACGCAGGCGGTCTTGCTCCATCACCGAAAGCTGACGCGCTGGCTTCAGCCGGGCGGCCACGCCGACGGGGACCCGCAGCTCGACCGGGTGGCTCGCGCCGAGGCCACCGAGGAGTGCGGGATCGATGGCCTCTTGCCCAAGATCGCGGGGATCTTCGACGTCGACGTGCACGCGATCCCCGCTCGCGCGGGCGAGCCGGCCCACTTTCACTACGATCTTCGGTTCTGCTTCGTCGCCCCGCCGGGCGCGAAGGTGCGCGGCAACGAAGAGAGCCACGCCGTTCGCTTCGTCTCGCTCGAAGAGGTCGAGGCGTTCACGAGCGAGCGCTCGGTGCTGCGCCTCAGGGACAAATCCTTCGGCCGGGAAAGACCCTCGCCCCGGCTCGCTCGGTGATATCGCTTGTGTCGGAGCAAGGCGGCCGATACCCCGGTCCCGAGGCCCCGATGCGAGCGCTCGACGCCCTTTCCCCAACCGACCCCTTTCTCCCTCGGCACATCGGGCCCCGAGAAGACGAGCTGTCGGCGATGCTCGCCTCGGTGGGCGCCGAGTCGCTCGAAGCGCTGGTCGAGGACACGATCCCCGCGGCCATCCGCATGGACCACCCGCTGTCGCTCGAGCGGCTCGCCGGCCCCGCGAGCGAGAGCGAGACCCTCGCCCGGCTCCGCGCGGTCGCCCAGAAGAACCGGGTCGTCCGCTCGCTGATCGGCATGGGCTACCACGACTGCATCACCCCGCCGGTGATCCAGCGGAACATCCTCGAGAACCCGGGGTGGTACACCCAATACACCCCGTACCAGGCCGAGATCGCGCAGGGCCGCATGGAGGCCCTGGTCAACTTCCAGACCATGGTCTCCGACCTGACCGGTCTTCCCTTGGCCAACGCGTCGCTGCTCGACGAGGCGACGGCCGCCGCCGAAGCGATGTCGATGTGCCTCGCGCTCGACCGCGCCGACCGAAAGGCGTTTTTCGTCTCCGCTGCCTGCCACCCGCAGGTCATCGCCGTGGTGCAGACCCGAGCCGCCCCCCTCGGGGTCGAGGTCCGGGTGGGCGACCCGGAGACCGACCCGCTCGACGGGTGCGTCGGGGTCCTCATCGCCTACCCAGGGACCGACGGGGCCATCACGAGCCCAAAGAAGTCGATCGAGCGGGCCCACGCCGCCCAGGCGCTCGCGGTGGTGGCGACCGACCTGCTCGCGCTGACCCTGCTCGTTCCGCCGGGGGAGCTCGGGGCGGACATCGCCATCGGCTCGGCCCAGCGCTTCGGGGTGCCGCTCGGGGCCGGTGGGCCCCACGCTGCTTTCCTCGCCACCGCCGAGGCCCATAAGCGGGTGGTGCCCGGTCGCATCATCGGGGTCAGCCGCGACACGCGGGGCCGGCCCGCCTATCGGCTCGCGCTGCAGACGAGGGAGCAGCACATCCGCCGGGACAAGGCGACGTCGAACATCTGCACCGCTCAGGTCCTGCTCGCGGTGATGGCGGGCGCCTACGGGGTCTACCACGGTCCAGACGGCCTCAGCCGAATCGCCCGGCGGGTCCACGCCCTGGCTCGGGTCTTCGCGGAAGGGATGAAGAGCCTCGGCTTCTCGCTCGGCACCGCGCCGTTCTTCGACACCGTGCGCGTGTTCGGGGACGCAGGCCAGCTTGCCAAGGCGGCTCTCGACGCCGGCTTCAACGTCCGCGCTCACCCGGACGGCATCGGCCTGTCCTTCGACGAGCGATCGAGCCCGGCGGAGGTGGAGGCGCTGTGGCGGGCATTCGGGCCGAGCGGGGTCGAGCCGCCGTCGGTGAACGCCATCGCCGAACGCATCTCCCTCGAGCTGCCCGACGGCCTCGCCCGCACGAGCCGGTTTCTCGAGCACGAGGTGTTTCGCCGGTACCACGCCGAGCACGAGCTGCTGCGGTACCTGCACCGGCTTCAGGCTCGCGACCTGTCGCTCACCCACGCGATGATCCCGCTCGGGTCCTGCACGATGAAGCTGAACGCCACCGCCGAGATGGTTCCGGTGAGCTGGCCCGAGTTCGCCTGCATCCACCCCTTCGCCCCCCTGGAGCAGATGGCTGGGTACGCCGAGTTGTTCTTCGACCTCGAGCGTTGGCTCGGCGAGGTCACCGGCTTCTTCGCCGTGTCCCTTCAGCCAAACGCTGGATCGCAGGGCGAATACACCGGTCTCCTCGTCATTCGCGCCTACCACCAGGACCGAGGGGAGGGGCACCGCGACGTCTGCCTCATCCCCACCTCCGCCCACGGGACCAACCCGGCCTCGGCGGTGATGGCCGGCATGCGCGTGGTGCCGGTGCGGTGCGACGACGACGGCAACATCGATCTTTCCGACCTCGAGGCGAAAGCCGAGCAGCACAAGGATCGCCTGGCCGCCTTGATGATCACCTATCCCTCCACCCACGGGGTGTTCGAGGCGGGTGTCAAGCAGGCCTGCGCCATCGTCAAGGACCGGGGCGGACGGGTGTACCTCGACGGGGCCAACATGAACGCCCAGGTCGGTCTCGCCCGGCCCGGCGACTTCGGGGCCGACGTCTGCCACCTGAACCTGCACAAGACGTTCTGCATCCCGCATGGCGGGGGCGGGCCGGGCATGGGGCCGATCGGGGTGGTCGAGGACCTCGCTCCGTTCCTTCCTGGCCACCCGATGCAGAAGGCGCGCTCGGACAAGGCGATAGGCCCGGTGTCCGCGGCGCCGTTCGGGAGCCCGAGCATCCTCCCCATCTCCTGGATGTACATCGCGATGATGGGGGCCGAGGGCTTGGTGAAGGCGAGCCAGGTCGCGATCCTCAACGCGAACTACCTCGCGAAGCGGCTCGAAGGCGCCTACGAGGTGCTCTACAGCGGCAAGAACGGACGGGTCGCCCACGAGTTCATCCTCGACATGCGCCCGTTCAAGAAGAGCGCGCAGATCGAGGTGGACGACATCGCGAAGAGGCTCATGGACTTCGGCTATCACGCTCCCACCATGTCGTGGCCGGTGGCGGGGACGATGATGGTGGAGCCCACCGAGTCGGAGTCGAAGGCGGAGCTCGACCGGTTTGCCGACGCCCTGCTCGCCATTCGCGAAGAGATCCGCGCCATCGAGACCGGGCGGATGGATCCGGCGAGCAACCCGCTCAAGCACGCTCCCCACACCGCGGAGGCGGTGACCGACCCGGAGTGGTCGAGGCCGTACCCGCCGGTGCAAGGCGCCTTTCCGGCGCCGTGGGTCCGGACGGCGAAGTTCTGGCCCGCGGTCTCGCGGGTGGACAACGCCTACGGGGACCGCCACCTCGTCTGCACCTGCCCCCCGATGAGCGACTTCGAAGACCCGCCGGCCTGACGAGATCGACCCCCGGCCACGCCCCGCCGATCGGTGCGTGGGTGCGTTTGGACCCGGCCTCGGGTAGGCTCCGCCGAGGAGACCCCCATGGACGACGCGACCCGGCAAAAGATCCAGCAGACCATCGACAGCGACCAGGTGGTGCTGTTCATGAAAGGGCGGCGCCGCATGCCCCAGTGCGGCTTCTCCGCCCAGGTGGTCAGCATTCTCGACCAGATGGTCGAAGACTACACCACCGTGAACGTGCTGGCCGACCCCGACATCCGGGACGGCATCAAGGCGTTTTCGAACTGGCCGACCATCCCGCAGCTGTACGTGAAGGGAAAGTTCGTCGGCGGCTGCGACATCGTGACCGAAATGTTCGAGCACGGCGAGCTCGAGGCTCTGCTCGGCGTGGAGCTGCCCGACGTGCCTCCGCCCGCAATCCACCTCAGCCCCTCCGCGGCCCGCGAGCTGAGCGCCGCGCTCGCCTCCGAAGGCGCGACCTCCATCCGGCTCGGCATCGACGCCCGATTCCGCCCGACGCTCGGCATCGACAACCCAGGCTCGACCGACCTGGTCGTCGAGGTGAGCGGGGTGCGTCTGGTGGTGGACCGGGGCTCCGCTTCTCGGTCGAACGGACTGCGCATCGATTTCGTCGAGGGTGCCGACGGCGGGTTCAAGATCGACAATCCGAACGAGCCCCCGAAGGTCCGGCAAGTGACCCCCCGGGAGCTGTCCGACCGGCTCGCCGCCGGCGAGGAGCTCGTGAAGGTGGACGTACGCACGGCGGAGGAGCAGGGAAAGGCCGCGATCGACGGCTTTCGATTGCTCGACGACCAGCTCCGGGCCGAACTGCTCGACCTGCCGAAGGACACCCCGATCGTCTTTCATTGTCACCACGGGGGCCGGAGCCAGGCCGCGGCCGAGTATTTCCTCGGCCAAGGATTCACCCGGGTCCACAACCTCGCCGGCGGCATCGACGCCTGGTCCCGGGAAGTGGACCCGTCGATCCCTCGCTATTGATCGCAACTGGGGTTTCGCCTCCTTTCGGTTGCCAGCCGGAGCCCATCGCGCGCACCGTCCGCGGCCGTGGACATCGAGCGGCTAGAGGGCGCAATCAGCGCCATCGTGACCCCCTTTGACGACGCTGGCGAGCTCGACCTGAAGGCGCTGCGCCGCCTCGTGGAGGCCCAGATCGAGCGCGGCATCGACGGCTTCGTCGCCTGCGGCACGACGGGCGAGACCCCGACGCTCGATGCCGACGAGCAGGAGCGGGTGGTCAAGACGGTGCTCGAGGCGGCGCGGGGGCGCGTCCCCGTCATCGCCGGCACGGGCAGCAACGACACCCGGGCCACCGTGGCCAGCACCCGGCGAGCGGCGAGCTGGGGCGCGGACGCCGCGCTCGTGGTGTGCCCCTACTACAACAAACCCACCCAGGAAGGGTTGTATCGCCACTTCCGGGCGGTCGCGGAGGACGGCGCGCTCCCGGTCATCGCCTACAATGTGCCCGGACGAACGGTGAGCGACCTGCTGCCCGAGACCATCGGGCGCTTGGTGCAGAGCCGCTCCATCATCGGAATCAAGGACGCGACCGCCAACATGATCCGGACCACCGAGACGCTCGCGAACCTCCCCGCGGGGGTGCCCTTCGCGATGCTCTCCGGCGACGACTTCACCATTCTCCCCTTCGTCGCCTGTGGAGGCCGCGGGGTCATCAGCGTGGTCAGCAACATATGCCCCGGCGACACCGCGCGCCTCGTGCGGCTCGCCGCCGCCGGGGACTTCGCGGCGGCGCGGCCCCTGCACCAGCGCATCGTCTTGCTGAGCAGAGCCCTGTTCTGCTCGTCGAACCCGATCCCGCTGAAGGCTGGCTTGCACATCGCTGGATGGTGCGGGCCGGCCACTCGGCTGCCGCTCGAGACCGCGGATGAGCAGGTGACCAAGACGGTCCGATCCGCGCTGTCTGCCTACGCCGGGACCGAGTCGCTGTCGGGCTTCTTGTCGTGATCCGGGTCGCCGTGTCCGGAGCCGGCGGGCGTCTTGGGGCCCGGGTGGTCGAGCGGTGCCTGCGCGCGGCCGACGTCGAGCTGGTGGGGGCTTTGGTTCGGCCCGGGTCGAGCCTCGAGGGCACCGAGATCCCGGGCGGCGCCGGTTCTCGGTACCGCTCCGACGTCGATGGAGCGCTCGGCCGGGCGGACGTGCTCGTGGAGGCGGCGCTCGCGGCCACGGCGCTTCATCACGCCGAACGATCGGTAGAACACGGTCGAGCGATCGTCGTTGCCACCACCGGCTTCGACCGGGTGGGGCGCCGGGCCCTCGAGCGGCACGCCGAGCGGATCCCGGTGCTGATTGCTCCGAACCTCAGCCTCGGCGTCACCGTGCTGACCGACCTCGTGCAGCGGGCGGCGCGCGCGCTCGCCCACTACGACCTCGAGGTGCTCGAATTGCACCACCGCCACAAGCGGGACGCCCCCAGCGGCACCGCGTGGGCGCTCGCGCAGGCGGCGGCGGCGGCCCGCGGACGGGACGCGGAGCGGGACGCCATCATGGCCCGAGCCGGAGAGACCGGGCCCCGCGGCGACCACGAGCTCGGGGTGATGGCGCTCCGGGGCGGCTCGGTCGTCGGCGAGCACACCGTCTTCTTGCTGGGGGAGACCGAGCGGCTCGAGCTCACCCACCGGGCCAGCAGCCGCGACGCCTTCGCCGACGGGGCGCTCGCCGCCGCCCGGTTCATGGGCGCGCCGGGCCGTCTCCCCGGGACCTACCGAATGGAGGACGTGCTCGGGCTCTCAGATTAGGGCCGGTCGCGAGAGGATATGCACCATCGCGCCGGCCCTCACCGCCGCTTCGCTCAGCCGGCGTAGACGGAGCCGTACCGTTCGGGCGCGGGCACCGGGATCCGGGGCGCGTCGGCCCACAGCTGGTCGAGCCCGTAGTACGCCCTGGCATCCTCGTGAAACACGTGGATGACCACATCCTCGTAATCGAGCAGGATCCAAGGCCCGTGGCCTTCTCGATGCAGCGGGCGTAGGCCGTGCTGCCGGCGCAGGTCCTCCTCCACCGCATCCGCGACCGCCTGGGTCTGGCGCTCGCTGTAGGCAGTGGCGATCACGAGCAGGTCCGCATACGTAGCGCGGTCCCTCAGGTCGATGATCGTGAGGTTTTGGCCCTTCTTGTCCTGGGCGGCCTGCGCGGCGTCGAGCGCCATCATCTTCGGGTCGATCGTCGGTCCTCCTCGCGGAGCCTCTGCTCCGCCGGGACACTGTATCCGGTCTTCGCCCGGACGGGAGCGCCTTTTCGCGGGGCCCGATGCGAGGCATCATCAACCGGGCGTTGCCCATGGACTTTTCTCGGACAGCCCCCCAGGAGCGCTGGGCGCTCGACCCGGGATTTGCGGTGGTGGGCGCCGGCGCCCGAGGCCTCGAGCTGAGCGCGCCGAGCCTCTCCGAGCCGCTCTACGCCACCGCCTACCAGCTCGAGCTGCTCGGTCGATTCGAGGGCGGAACCGACCCGGAGTCGCTGCTTCTCGAGTTTCCATTCGAGGTCGAGCGGTCCCGCCGATTCCTAGACCGATGTCGGCAGGCTGGCTTGCTGCGGCCGGTGGACCCGAGCGACCCCGAGGGGCGTCCGCGTGCGTCCACCTTCACGGCGGTCCGGCCGAGGTGGCACGGCGCACCGGCCTTCGATCGCGGCGATCCGCCCGCCTTCACCCTGCTCGGGGTCCCGTTCGATGGGAACACCACCGGGCTGCCCGGGGCCCGCTTCGGGCCGTCGGCGGTGCGGACCGCGTCCGAGGGGATCCGATATCGGCTCGACCCGGCGACAAAGGCGCCGGCCGGCTTCTTCGATCCGGCGAGCGGCAAGACGCTGCTCGCCGGGCTCTCGCTCGGGGACGCCGGGGACGTCACGGTGGCGCCGGGCGAAGCGGGCCCGGTTCTCTACGCCCGGGTCACCGAGGCGGTCCGGACGCTGCTCGCCGCCGGCACGGTGCCGCTCATCGTCGGGGGGGACCACTCGCTCACCGCGCCGGCGCTCGCCGCGTTCGCACCAGGTCCGATCCAGGTGGTGCACCTCGACGCCCACTCCGACCTCGGCGACCTCGAGCGAGCCGGTCCCACCGGGCTCCACCACGGGAACGTGTTCAGCGTGGTGCTCGAGCAGCTGCCCTTCGTCGACGCGGTCGTGCAGGTGGGATTGCGAGGCTTGCTCGAGGCGACGCCGACCGAGCCAGACCCGCGGGTGACGGCGGTCGGGATGGACGCGCTCCGGGAGCGAGGCGTCGCCGCCGCGCTCCTCGACCTCGATCCCGAAAAGCCCACCTACGTCAGCATCGACATCGACGTGGTGGACCCGGTCTTCGCCCCGTCGACCGGGACCCCGGTGCCAAACGGGCTCTTTCCCCACGAGCTGAAGGCCATCTTGCGCGCGGTGGGCGAGCGCTTCCCGGTGGTCGGCGCGGATCTGATGGAGGTCGCTCTGCCGGTCGCTCCAAGCGACGGCACCGCGGCCATCGCCGCCGAGGCGCTGCTGACTCTGGCCGACGCCGCCGTCGAGCGGTGGCGCCGCACCCTGCCTGACGAGGACAACCGATGAGCGAAGAACGAAGCTTGGGCATGCCCCTCGAGATCGCCCGCCAGAACCTGCGGGCCGACCCTCACGTCGGTGCGGTCGCAAAAGAGCTGGGAGTCGAGCTCGACGTGTACGTCGAGCGAGTCCTCCACTACGCGCTGCACCCGGACGAGGACCCGCAGCTCGACTTGCTCGACGCCGAATCGGTCCAAAGCCTCGGACGACAGGCCCCTTCGGTCCAGGACGTGACCGCGTGGTTCGAAGCGGCGGCGCAAGGGGGCGTGCTGCCTCCCGACCGGGTCGAGGTCGCCGCCCACGACGGCTTCACGACCGAATCGGCGCCAGCGGAGCGGCTGCGTCCGCAGGTTGGGGGCCACGTGCCGAGGTGGGCGCCCGGGGTCGAGGAGCTGCCGAATCGGCGCGCTGTCGCGCCCCCGGCTGACGAGGCCGGGAGCGACCCGCAGCCCGACCCGGCCGCGGCGCTTCGCCGGCAGCTGCTCGAGCAGCAGCAGCGAGGAGCGCTCGGGCTCGACGCCCGGAGGGCCGGCCGGGGCTCGAAGCCGCGGTGAGGGGGAGCCGTGCCTCATCCCCATCGAACCGGGGAGCCCCGGCCCGGCTCGGCGCGCTGGCCGAACAGACCCGGAGCTGGGACGCGACCGAGACCGCGTCCCGGATCGCGAAGGGCGAAATCTCCCCGGTCGAAGCGGTGAAGGCGGCGATCGAGCGGGCGGAGGCCGCCGAGCCGGTGATCGGCGCCATCGCCTACCGCCGCTTCGAGGAAGCGCTCTCAGAGGCGGCCGAGCCCAAGACCGGGTTCTTCGCCGGGGTCCCGACCTTCATCAAGGACATGGAAGAGCTCCGGGGAGCGCCGACCGGATTCGGATCGGTCGCGCTCCCGAAGAAGGCGGCGGCGCGGACCGCGCCGAGCGTAGCGCAATTCCTGTCCACAGGCGTGGTGCCCCTCGGCAAGAGCACGACCGCGGAGTTCGGCCTCACCGCCACCACGGAGCCGGTCCACGGGGTGCCGACCTGCAATCCCCGAGATCCCTCCCGCTCCGCTGGGGGCTCCTCGGGCGGAGCCGCCGCTCTGGTGGCGGCCGGCGTCGTCCCGGTGGCGCACGGCGGAGACGGAGGCGGCTCGATCCGCATCCCCGCCGCGTTCTGCGGCCTCGTGGGCATGAAAGCCAGCAGGGGCCGCCTCGTCCCGATGGAGAGCACGCGGCGAATGCCGGTGAAGATATCGACCTACGGGGTGCTGAGCCGCTCGGTCCGGGACACCGCCAGGTATTTCGCCGCGGTGGCTCCACAGGCCCGAGGCAAGATGCCTCCGGTGGGTGAGGTCGAAGGCCCGAGCCGCACGCGCTGGCGGATCGGCTTGTTCATCGAGCCCCTCGCGAAGACCGCCGTCGACCCGGAGGTCCGAAGCGCGACCCTCCGGGCGGCCCGAGCGCTCGAAGACGAGGGCCACGCCGTCGATGAGATCCCGGCGCCGCACGGCCGAGGGCTCATCGACGACTTCGTCCTGTACTGGGGCTTTCTCGCCGCCAGTGTCGAGACGGCCGTGCGCAGCACGCCCGGTGGGGACCCCGAGAAGCTCGAGCCGTGGACGCGGGACCTCGCGCGGCGGGCCCGGCGCTCGTGGATTCGAATCCCCGGGGCGATGTGGCGGCTCCAGCGCTTCGCTACCATCTACGCTCGGGTGTTCGACCGATGCGACGTGATCCTTTCCCCCACCACGGCGGCACCGGCGCCGAAGCTCGGGCACCTCGGCGGGCGCCAGAGCTACGAGCAGCACCTCTCGCGCTTGCTCGAGCTGGTGCCCTACACCCCAATCCAGAACGCCTCGGGCGGTCCTGCGATATCGCTCCCGGTGGCGCGGACCGAGTCCGGGCTCCCGATCGGGGTGCAGCTCGCGGCGCCGTGGGGAGAGGAGCGCCGCCTGCTCGAGCTCGGATGCCTGCTCGAGCCCTCCTTCGACCGGCCTATCGCCTCCGCCACCAGGGACGATGGCGTCGCGCGAACCGGGCGCCCGGCGCTCGAGTCATGAACTCAGCGGGTCCGCCCGAGGGGGGGGACCCGTCATCGGCAAATCCAGCTGCAGATGCGGATCTCCAACAGTTTGATATAGGATGTCGCCTTCGTCGAGGACCACGAGCACCTGGGTATCCGAGATCCTGATCCGAGACAATTGCGGGCCACTTATGGCGCGGCAACTGGGGTCCGAGGCCAGTCCGGCGCGCAGTGGGCGCCTGAAATCTGAATGAGATCAGCCGGCGGCTCGGGACGGGCTGATTTCGAGTGTGCAGGCCTCTCCGTCGCAGAAGGGGACGGGGGTCGCTTCGGTGTCGGCGGTCACCGGCGCGAGCGGCAAAAGCGCGGCGACCCGGCGACGAAATTCGGTCTCGGAGATCGGCTCCCACGGGGCCTGCATGTATCCGTGGCGGCTTCGGGGCAGGAAACTCACCCCCTTGAGCTGGTCCTCGAGCAGCTCGAGCGCGTCCGCGATCTGCTCGGACTCCTCCGGGTCGAAGGAGATGGTGCAGCTCACCTGGTTGTCGGCCCAGTACCGCTGCATCTGGGCCGCGTTCAAGAGCTGCTCCCACATCGAGACCGTGTCCGAACCCTTCACGAAGTCCTTCTCCTCGACCGGGAACTCGACGACCACGGTGCCGCGGCTGTAGGTGCAGGGCTCGACCGGGTAGCCAGCCGACGCCAGCTCGGGGACGAGCGGGCTGTCTTCGGGGAACCGAATCCGCTGAACGTAGTGCCGGGCCGGCGGATAGTGGACCCCGCTCGTGGCTCCACATAGTTTGCTCACCGTCCCCGAGGGTTTGACGCTCGTGATCTTGATGGACGTGGGGACAGCGAGCCAATCGCTGTACTGCGCGTCGAGCCGGCGAAGGTAGCGGTAGCCTTCATCGCACCACCGAAAATGCTCCCTTCGCCCCACCCGGGCGAAGTTCTGCACGATGCCGGATTGGCTGGTCCCGATCCTTCGGTTTCGCAGCAAGACCGCGTTGGCCCGCGGATCGTGGGTCGGCAGCAGCGTGACCGTCTTGGCGTACAGGTACGCGAGCTTCAGCGTCCGCTCGAACTCATCGTAGCCGTCGTGGCGGGCCGGGAAGGTCTCGACCAGGCAGCACATCTCCTGATCTTCGAGCGACTGCTCGACGCACGGGTTCGCGCCAGCCACCCGGTGGTCGCGGTGGTCGGGCGGGTCGATCATGCGGCCGTAGGCCCGGGCGTTGTCGAGCCACAGATAGCCCGGCTCCCCGTTCTTCGCGGTGTGGGCGGCGACGGTCCGATAGTTCATGCCCCGGCGGGCGATGACGCTGTTGTTGGACGTCCACCGCCACCCGGTGAGGGCCTCGCCGGCCGTCTCGGGATCCTTCAGGGCGAGAAAGGTCGCGTCCTCTGGGTCGCCAAACGCGATCTCGGCGCTGCGGCGGACGTTCCCGGCCACCACGCACCGGCCGATGAGGTTCGCGACGTCGACCAGCACCTCGCTCGAGATCGGGCCGCCGACGGCCCGGTCGAGCACGCGGGGCAGATCGTCCTCGAGCAGCTGCCTGAGCGGATCCGGACCGGCCGCTGTCCCCCCGAAGCCCCGAATCGGGGCCCCGGCCGGGCGGATCAGGTCGTAGTCGAAGCGGCAGGGGAGGTCGGCCTTTTCGGTGTAGGCGTCGAGAACCCGGCGCAGCGCGTCCACCCAGCCCTCCCTCGAGTCGCTGACGACATGGGGGGCATCGCTGCGCCTGGGGCGCGAAATCCGGATCTTTCCTCGGCCTTCGGTATCGAAGCCGACCCCAACCCCGAGCATCGACAGATCCATCAGGAAGGTGAACGGGCGGGCGAAGTCGAGGTCGATGTTCTTCGTGGAGACGAAGGCGCAGTTGTTGAGCGCGGCGGAGCCGTGGGTGCGGATGAAGTCGGTCCCCATCATCCACAGGCCGCGGCCCGGGGGCAGGAACTTGAAGTCCCACATGAGCTGGTACATCGCCTGGGCCGAGCGCTGGGCCAGGTCGTCCCGCCAGTGGAGGTTGTGAACGGCGCAGTGCCGCTGCTGGATGCCGTAGGTGCCTTCCACCACCCGGGCCAGGGTCTGCCACCACTCCTCGGAGGCACCGGGGTGGGTGAGGCGAAACGCGCCCCGGCCGGCGGCGTCTTGGGTCCGGGCGTAGGTCCGCTTGTAGGTGACGTAGCCGACCGGCCCCCAGTCCGGCTGCCGGCCGGCGAATCGGGCGAGAAATGCGTCGTCGAGTCGGAACTCCGGAGCCTCGAGCGGGAAGGCGAACAATCCGATCGGTCCACGGGCGGGCGCGGTCATCGACCGAGACCTACGGTTGTCCCGGCGTCGATTCTACGGTCTTTTTTGCGACCGCCTGGTCGGTTGAAATCGTCGGGCTCGAATCATGAGCGATCTCGGGACTCGCCCCGCCCGGGTCAGACCGTCGCACGACCGAGGGACGCGAAACGCGTTCGCGTCCACCGCGGGTCGGCCCCGATATCTGGGGTCCGTCGACCGGGGCCGACGCAAGCGGTTGTGGATCGGCCCCCGGATCGCGCCTTCGAGCCAACGGTCGTCGTCGGTTTCCGGTGGACCGAAAGCGGCGATCTTCGGTTCTTCGGCCGGTGCCAGAGGGTCCGGAGGTGAGACGCCAAGCCGACCGCGCCCGCCGGTTGATGGGGGGCCAGGTGGCTCAGCGCGTGCTGTTTGGGCTGCCGCGGCTCGAGGCGGCGGCGGCGGAGCTGTCGGGGCGCCGGGTCGAGGGGGTAGAGAGCCGGGGCAAGGCCCTGCTCGTCCACTTCGAGGGCGAGCGCTCGGTGTACACCCACGGCAACCTCTACGGACGGTGGCGGTTTCAGAAGGCGGGATCGGCGCCGCCTCGCACCCAGCGGCAGCTCCGCTTCGCGGTCCACACCGCGGCCGGGTCGGCGCTGTTGTATTCGGCTTCCGACATCGAGGTGCTCGACCGGGACGCGATCGATCGGCACCCGTTTCTCGCTGGGCTCGGCCCCGACGCGCTCGACGCTGCGGTCGACGCGGCGGCGGTCGAGGCTCGGCTGCTCGACCCCAGGTTTTGCCGCCGGGCGCTCGGCGGGCTGCTGCTCGACCAGGGTTTCGTCGCCGGGCTCGGAAACTATCTACGCAGCGAGATCCTGTTTTTCAGCCGGCTGCTGCCCGGCGCCAAGCCGGCTTCCCTGTCGCCATCGCAGCTCGGCGCGCTCGCCGAGTCGATCCTCGACGTGACCCGGCGCTCCTACCGGACCGGCGGCATCACGGTCGAGGATGAGCTCGCCCGGGCGCTGAAGGCGGAGGGCGAGAAGCGGCGGACGATGCGGCACCACGTCTTTTCGCGGGCGGGGCGGCCGTGCCGGCGCTGCGACAGCCCCATCGAGCGAGCGGAAGCGGCCGGGCGCCGCATCTATTTTTGCCCGGGCTGCCAGGGCTGAGCGCTTCAGGTCCTGCGGGCGGCGCCGACTTCCCCGGCCCGGGCGAGCGCGTATTGAAAGCCAATGGGCCCGATCAGCTCATGGATCGCGATCATGGCGATGATGACCGCTTGCACCTCGACCCCCCAGGTCGGGAAGGTCCGAGCGACGATGGTGGCGAGCGCGAGCGTCACTCCGGCCTGGCTGATGAACCCGAGCCACCCGAGCCGACGCACGGTGGGCTCGGTGCGGGCGAGCGCCGCCCCGGCCGTGGTGCCCGCCCACAGGAAGAAGGCCCGGGCGCTGACGAGCAGCAGCGCAGCCGGCCACAGACTCGCGAGCGCCCCGATGTTCACCTTCGTCCCGGCGGCCGCGAAGAACAGGGCATAGATGGGCAGCGAGAGCCGCTCGATGCCCTGGATGAGCTCATGGCCTTTCTTGGCGAAGTTCTCGACCCAAAACCCAGCGGTGAGGGCGATGAGCAGGGTCTCGAGGTGAAGGGTTGCCGCCACCTGCCAAATCGCGAGCGAGATGGCGAGCACGAATACGGGGATGTCTCGACCGACCCGGGCGAGGAAAGTGGAGATGACGAGGCCAAACGCGACCCCGACCAACACCGACCCCCCGAGCTCCCGGGCCAACGTGGCGGCGAGCGACTCGCCCCCGCCCTCTCCGAGCGCGTCCTTCGCGACCGTGAGCGCGATCGCGAACAGCACGATCATGCACACGTCCTTCAGGATCGTCACCCCGAGCACGGTTCGGGTCAGCGGACCCTCCGCCTCGTTCTCCGCGATGACCGCGATGGTCACCGTCGGCGAGCTGGCCACCGCGATCGCGCCGAAGATCATCGCGATCACCCCGGCCAGCAGCGGGTTGTCTACGGGGATGAACGGGAGGAGCGGCCGAGCGAGCAGCACCACCGCGAAGACCCCGGCGGCGACCAGGACGACCTGCAGCGTCATCACGAGCCCAAGGCGCCTCGCGTGTTTTCGTACCCAGTCCACCCTGATCTCTCCGCCGGCGGTGAGCGCGATCAGCGCGACGGCGATCCCCTCCACCGCTTTCGCGGCGATCAGCATATCCTTGGTGAGCAGGCCAGAGAGATAGGGTCCGACGGCGAGGCCGACGAGGAGGAATCCGGTGATGCGGGGAAGGCGCAGGCCGACCGCCACTTTGCCGCCGATGAACGCGGAGATGAGCAAGAAACCGAGCGCGACGGTGGTGCTCACCGAGCTCACCGGGGCCGAGCCGCTCCACCGCAGAAACGAAACCACCCCGACCACGAGGACGAGGGGCAGGGCCCGGTAGAAGATCCGCTCCCCAGTTGGGCTCATACTGGCGCCTCCGGGGGGTTCGTTGGGGGAATCGTCGTGTCGGGCTCGGGCAGGCTCGACGCCTTCAGCAGGCGAAGCACGAGCCAAGGGGCGGCGGCTTCGTTGACGACGCTCGCGATGGCGACGGCCCCGAGCATCGTCCGGGCCAAGTCATCTTCCCAGACATGAAAGAAGTTCAGGGCGACCATGACTCCGAGCGTGCCCTGGGGGGCGAGCCCGTAGGCCCAGCCCGGGCTGGCGTGAAGGCCAGGCGCGGAACCGAAAGGCTGGGGCTGGCCCGGGGCGAGCACCCGCTTGGCCATCAGCCGGACCACGGTCATCACCGCGACGAGCGGCAACAGCGCCCACGTCATCGGGCCGCTCAGATAGAAACCGAGCACGGTCATGAGGATGACGACCGCTGGGCGCTCCACCCGGCGCACGGCGGCGAGCAGGCGGGCCATGCGTTCCCCGGGGAGGTTCACGAGCACGATGGCGGTCACCGCGGCCACCGCCGCCGGAGACAGGCGGAGCCACCCGGCGAACCCGGCGGTGAAGGTCAGCATCGCGAGCCCGAGCAGCAGTCGCTCGTCTTCGGTGGCTCTCCCACCGAGCAGGAGCCAGGTGATGACCCCGAGCAGGGCCCCTCCGCCGAGGGCGAGCGCAAGCAGGGTGGCCGGGTGGGCATGCTCCGGCCCGGGCTGAAACAGCGCGAACACGACGATGCCGGCCAGGACGACCACGATGTCGTCCACCCCGGCCGAAAACTCGATCATGCGGAGGATCGGCCGGGCCTGGGGGGAGCGGCCGGCCCGGCGGCTCCGCAGGACCGCCACCAGCGTCGGACCGCTGCTCGCGGCGACGGCGCCGAGCAGGAGGGAAGCGGGCAGGAGCCGGGAAAGCGGCTCCCCGAGCTGGTGGAGGACAACCGCGGTGGTGCCCACCACCGCCAGGAGCGCGCCGACCGCCGGCAGCATCGCCCGGGTGTACACTTCGCCGGGAACTGTGCGCAGGACCCGGAAATCGAAGCGCATGCCGGCCGCAAAGCCGATCCAGCCCCCCACCACGGCGATGATCGGCCCGATTTCATCGGCGAGCGGGCCCGGGCTGCCCCCGAACACCAGCCCGAGCAGGTAGCCGACGAGCAGAAAGGCGTGGCCGGTGGAGAGGAGGTGGTCGAGGCCGAGCGCCGTGCGCAGCTGCCGCAGCGGCCGCCAATAGGTGGCCGCGACCAGCACCGCCACCACGGCCAGGGCCAGGAACTTCCCCATCAATGGCCCCCGCTGGCCGGCACCTCGACCTTCGGGGCGAGCACCCACTGGCTCGTGACCGGCAGCACCGAGATCCTCGCGTCCTTGGCCCGCTGCTCCTCGCAGATGCGCGCCGCCGCGGCGGCGATGGTCTCCGCGTCTTCGGCCGAAGTCTCGACCACGAACAGCCGGCGCCCGCCCGGGTCACCGAACAGGTCGCGAAAGCCCGAGAACAGCGGGACCTCCCTCGCCGCCGCCTCCCTAAGGTTTTGGGTCTCGAGGATGCACGCGTCGCCCACGCCGTGGTCCACGAGGTGGATCATCAGGGCATCGACCGCCCGCTCTCCGCACACCGAGATGAGCAGCACCGCGTTTTGGGCAGCGGGGGCAACGGGAGCCGGCACGTGGCGGCCCTCGGCGGCGCGGATGAGCGCCGCGACCTCCTCCCTGGTGTTCGCCCGGCGCAGGCCCTCGAGCAGGGTGCGGCTCTGGGTGAGCCGGGCCAGGTGGGCCAGCAGGTTGAGATGGGCCTCGGGGTCGGGCTTCGAGAGGATGAAGAAGAAGAGGTCGAGCGGGCGGTCGTCGATGGTCCGAGCGGGAAGCGGCTCTTCCAGGGTCACGAGGCACACCCTGGTCTTGTCCAGGCCGCGATGCTCGATGTGGGGGATCGCAACCCCGCTTCCCACCGAGAACCCTTCTCCAGCCATCGCCGCGGCGAAGGCCTCGGCGATGCGGGCGCGGTCGTCCGGGTTGGGGCTCGGCACCACGTCGTCGGGAGCGGCGGCGAGCGCGTCGGCCACCGCCTCCACGACCGCGTCCACCGTGGGCGCGGCCAGCCGGGGCAGCACGAGCCCCGGTTCGAGCCAAGCTTCCTGAACCACCGCGGGACTCTACACGCGGGCCCCTGGTTGTCGAACGGCTTTCGCCGCAGAGGGCCGCAGCACGATTCGATAAAACCGAGGCAAAAATATGAAAAAACCGACGATTTTCGTCAGTCGAGGCGGTCGATGTGCATCATGTGCTCTCGCAGCCCCTCGTTCACGTAGACCGGCTTGCCGGTCCGGAGCGCCAGAGCCAGGGCGTCGGAGGGGCGGGCGTCCACGAAGCGCACGCCCTCCGGTCCGGCGAGGGACAGCGTTCCGGTGTAGACCCCGTCGGGCCGCAGGCGATCCACCCGGACGTGGTGCAGCTGGCTGCCGAGCACCTCGGCGAACAGGTCGTGGGTCATGGGTCGGGGGGTGCGCACGCCCCGCTGGGCCCGCTCGATGGCCAGGCCTTCCGTCGGTCCCACCCAGATCGGGAGCGCCTCGCTCGAGCCGCTCGGGCTCAGCAGGACCACCGGGCCGGAGTCGGTGGGGACCACCCGGAGGACCTCGGCCGCGGAGTAGCCGCGGGGGACGCTCGGGACGCCCGCGGTGGAGGCCGACGAGGAGAGCGCGGACACCG
Source organism: Myxococcota bacterium (assembly GCA_036788295.1). Lineage (GTDB taxonomy): Bacteria > Myxococcota > Kuafuiibacteriia > Kuafuiibacteriales > Kuafuiibacteriaceae > JAHQVK01. The sequence continues at coordinate 1,019 of DAIQNR010000048.1, read as the reverse complement.
CGTCGGTGGCCTGCACCACCGCGATGCCGAGCGCGGTGGAGACGGCGGCGAGGGCGACGGTTCGAATCTTCATGGGCGGAACGTACCCGGCGTCGGCCCGCTTCGCGAGTCCCCCGGTCCCCCGCCGTTCCACGAACGCGAACCGTGCGCTATGCCGGGGCGATGCCGGCCGCAGACGACGAAACCCACCTCGGGCCGCTGGTGCGCACGGTGGGTCGGGACGAGAGCCCCGCCTCCCGTTGGGGTCGATCCGCGCTGCTCGGCGGGCTCGGCGCGCTGTTCTTGGCTCCGGGCCTCGGCTTCCCGATCCTCTCCCGGGGCCCCTACCTGCTGCTGTTCTTCGGAGCCACTCTCGCTTTGGCCGTGGTCCTGACCGGCCTCGCTTGGGCGACGCGAAGAAACGTCGCGGTTCACGTCCGGGCCGGCGGGGTCGTGCTGGTCGATGGGCAGACCCGCTCGGCGGTGCCCACCTCGGCCGTTCGGCGGGCGGGCTACCACCCGGATCGGCGCCGGTTCGAGCTCGAGTCGGTCGGAGGACCAGCGATCGTGCTCTTTTTGCCCCCGCGGCTCGGCCGGGCCGCGGTCGAGGCGGTCGGCGCCGCCCTCGTTCCCGGCTTGCCCGAGCCCGGTGCAGGCCCCAAGCTCGGCCGGTGACCAGGGTGGAGATCGTGGATGGGTCGGGCCAGATCAGCCGCGCGTTGCGGCTCGGCCCGAGGGACACCGTCCGCGACGCGCTGGTGCGGGCTCGCGTCCCTCACCGGAGCCGGTGCCAGGGCTCGAGCATCTGCGGCACCTGCTGGGTCGAGGTGCTCGACGACCCGGCGCCGCCACCGGCCCCGGACGAGGCGGCGCTTCTCCAACGACACGCCGCCGGCGCCCGAAAACCGCGGCTCGCTTGCCGCCTCGTGCCCGAGCCCGGCTCCACGGTCCGCATTCGAGTTCCCGCACCCTGATCCCCGCACCCCGAGTTCAGACTATGCATCGGACGCGCGATGAATGAGGACGATCGGGCTGCGGCC
>DAIQNR010000047.1:0-45107 GCA_036788295.1 Myxococcota bacterium | reverse complement strand
CGGCGCGGCCTCTCATCGAGCGCCCCGTTCGCTCTCGAGGCCGATGGTCGCGATCGCCTCCACCAGACCGGTCCGATCCTGCTCGTCGAGCTGCCCGCGCTCCTTTCGGATCCGGGCGAAGTACCGGGCGAGCTGGTTTCGGTGGTCGGCAGGAAGCTTCGCCACGAAACCTGAACCCGAGGACAGGTCGAGCCGGTCCCGCCGGGCGTGGGCCCGCCTCGCGACGTGGTGCCAATGAAGCAGCGCCCGGTCGAGCAGCACGAAAGGGAACTTCTGCCCCTTCGGCGGCTCGACCCTCAAGATCCGCCCGCCGAGCGGGGTCCCGAGCACCCGGACCTGCGCGAGGCGTCGTCCTGTCCACATGGCAAGACCGCCGCCGGCCGCCGCCCCGAGCGCGGTGCCGAGCATGAAGCTCGCCCCTCCGACGCTGGCGTCGAGCACCCCGCCGGCGAGCCCGCCCGCCGCCGCGCCGGCCTGCGCGAGCTGAAACTGGGACAATCCGAGCAGCCGCCACTGGTCCTGGTCGAGCAGGTCCTTGTCGAGCCACTCGAGCTCGGCCTCGGTCCTGTTCAGGTGCTCGTGCTTGTAGATCGCCTCTACCTCCCGCCGGGCGCCCTGCTCCCGCTTCCTCATCCGCTGAAAGAGGCGTTCGGACAGCTGTTCCACCTGCCGGGGTCGGTCGAGCGCGGCCGGGGCCTCTTCGCAAAACGCGAGCGCCTCGATGAGCAGGTGGGCGATCGCGGTCGCGGCTTGGTCGGAGCGCGCCGCCCGCTCCCGCTCGAGCCGAAGGATGGCGGCGTCCACCACCGGAGCCCAAGCGTCGTCCACGCCGCGCAGGCTGGCCAAGAGATCGAGCCTGGCGAGCGGCCCCGCGCCGTGGGCGTCGAAGCGCACCGCCTTGAAGTAGGGTCTGAGCGCCTCCTCCCAGGCATCGACGTACGGGGAGCCATCGCCGTGCAGGTTGACGACCCCCATCCGAGGGGCGCCGGTCAGGGATAAGATGCGCATCTCCGCTTCGTAGCGGGGCAAGTAGGGTTTGGTGCCATCCACGACGTACAGGACGCCGGCCCCGTCGAGCACCGGGCGCAGCAGCTCCACCTCGTGGCGAAACGATGGGTTGTCCCGAAACTGCTCGTGAAACGCCTTCACCGCCGTCCGGGGGCCGGCTTCGGGGTGCTGTTGCCTCCATGTCTCGATGTGGTCGAGCGCGCGGCGGGCGTTCTGAAAGCCAGGGGTGTCGATCAGGGTGAAGACCGCGTCGTCCCCGAGCCGCAGATCGTAGGCGGCGCATTTTGTGGTGCTCCCTGGGTCCGGCGCGATGAGGATGCTGTCGTCTTCGACCAAGGTGGCCACGATCGACGACTTTCCCATGTTGACGCAGCCGACCACGGCCAGCGCCGGCGTCGAAGATGTGCTCACGCTGCTTTCACTCCATCGAGCCGAGCGACGGCTCGGGCCCAGCCCGGATCGAGCGGGCGGGCTCGCCAACCCTCCGGCCCCGGTTCGAGCCCCACCACCGTGAGGTCGCGCGCGACCAAACCCAGCTCGCGCAGAAACGCGAGCACGTCCTCCACCGGAGGCTCGTCGGCGGGCACGAGCACGGTCACCGGCCCCTCGTGGGCGGCGGCGGCGGCGAGCGCGGCCCGCTCGGCAGAAAGATCGAAATCGAGGCCAGCGCCGACGGCGGTGTCCGGGTCGAGCCCGAGCGCGCTCGCCACCTGCGAAGGATTCTCGGCCGCGCGGCCCCAGGTCACCGCGAGCCCGGCCGGCACCCCGGGGGCGGCCACCGGCTCCGGCGTCTCGGGAGGAGGCGGCGCGACCGGGCCCCGGGCGGCGAACACGCCGTCGGCCGGCCCGAGCCGCCGAAGCAGGGCGGCGACGTCGGACCGATCCGGGCTCGGCCACCGCCTCATCGCCCGCCGCCAGCCCCACAGGGACAGCGCGAGCACGGCGAGCCGGGGCAACAAGCCGTAGACCAAGGTCACGAGCGCGGCCCATCGCCACCACCGGGCCGACAGCTCGGGCGGCACCGGCGTGCGCACGTCCGTCCCCTCGAACCGGCCGGTGAACCGGTGGTACTTCGTGCGGCTCAGGTCTTCGGGGCGGGGCGCCGCGCCGGGCACGATCCAGGCCCACGGGGCGGCGGTGACGGACACGAACTGCGGCATCACCTCGTCCACGTCGAGCGTCGTGCTCCAGCCGAAGGTGAGGTCGGTGACCGCCACCGAGACGAGCAGGGTCGCGAGCGCGGCGCCGACGTACGCGGCCGTGAACCCCTGGGTCAGCCCGACGAGCAGCCACCGGGACGCCGCCTTCCCTTCCCGGGCCCGCCCGAACAAGGTCGCCGTCCACCGGGCGCCCCCGGGCAGCCGGCGGAGCAGGGGCTCGATCACCGCGGCGAGCAGGGACTGGGCCGGCCCCCGGGGCCGAATCCGCCGAGGCAGGAGCAGGCCGACCCCGAGCAGCGCGAACAGCGCGAGCGGCACCGCCGCGGTGTAGAGGGCCCAAGCGAGCACGTTCACCGGGACCTGCCCGTCGTAGGCGAGCAGGGCGGCCCCGGCCCCGGCCCCGAGCAGGGCGCCGAGCCCGCAGACCCCGGCCCCGACGAGGAGGAGGACCCCGCGGGCCCGCTCCCCGGGCAGGTCCGGCGTCCGCTCCCTTCGCGCATCCACCCAGGCCGAGAGCTGCCCCGGGCCGTCCGGAAGAGACCGGCCGAGGGCCTGGTCCCGAACGAAGAGCGCCTCCGGCCCATCGCGAGCCGCCTGCTCCTCGTCTCGGGCAAGAAGGACCTCGAGGTCCACCACGTCGGCCACCCCCCGCACTGCGCCTCACCCTAGCAGGCCGCCGCCGTCGGGGCAGCGCCAAGCAAAGCCGAGGAACCGCGTCGGTGCGAAGCGGCCGCTCCGCCTCGACCTGGCTCGCGAGAATCAGCGGTGAACGTCGCGGGCGAAGCGCCGGGCTGGGACCGAGGTCGCGGCTTTCCAGTCCCGAGCGAAGTGGGCCTGGTCGGCGTAGCCGAGCTCGACCGCGAGCTCCGCGAGCGAAGGTACGTTCCCTCCTTCGAGCCGGTGGGCGGCCTCCTGGAGGCGGTGGCGGCGAATGACGAGCTTTGGGGAGGCTCCTACATGGAGCTTGAAGAGGCGCTGCAGCGACCGCTCGGTCCGGCCGGTGGCCTCCGCGAGCTCGCTCACCCGGAGGATTCGGGGCTCCGACCGCACCAGCTCGCAAGCGGCGATGGCGCTGGCCGTCTCGGGGTCGTCGCGCCGGGTCGAGCCGAACCAGCCCACGAGGCGCGCGAACGCGGAGTCGTCATCGAGCGGTTCGGCCGACAGATCGCCCCCAAACGGCGCGGTCGCAAAGCAGGCATCGATCGCGAGGACCCGGTCCTGAGCGGTCGAGGCGTCCTCGAGCAGCGCTCCCGCTGCACCGGGCCGGAGCTTGATCGCCCGCACCGCGCCTCGGCCTCGGAGCGTATGGGTCCACGTCTCGGTCCACACGCCGACGAGCCGTGCCGGCGGCAGGTCGGAGGCGCCGACGCCGAGGACAACGTGCAGGCAGGGGTCCCCGAGCAACCGAGTGGTGTGCGGCGCGTCTTCGGGGAGGTCCCAGCGGCCGAGCCACAGACACTCGACGATGGGCTCCAGCTCTCGCGGAGGCGCGAACGTGCGCGCCTCGACCCGGGCGCCGCTCGCTCGGCTCGATACGAGCCCGCGGGCCCGGCCGTGTCCGCTCGGCGCGGTCTCCTCGAGGGGGTTCAATCGGTCACCCGTGCGAGAGCAGCGGCGGGCGCGGACCGTCCGCCCGAGGGCGGGGAAACGCGGTTGGTGGGACCCAGCCTTCGGCGAGAAGCTCGGTGATCCGAGCGCAGACCGCCGCCTCCGAGCGGGGGTCCAGCGGCTCGTCCCAACGGACGATGAAGCCGGCCAGGTGGTGCCGAGCGGCCCAATCGACCTCGACGTCGAACAGCACGCGCGCCATGGGAGCGACGGTAGCCGGGCTCGCCTCCCGGTGCCAGCGTTCGAACGGTCACGGTCGAACCCCCAAAGGCGGAGGCCCCGTCGGGTTTGTTCAAGACCGGGCCCTCGGCCCCCCGTACGGTGGGCTCACGGCCGCAAGATCCCCGGCCCGACCGAAGGAGAAATGACATGACCGAACCCGTCCACGTCCTCACCATCGACACCATCCCCGCCTACGAGGGTCCTCACGCGATCCCCGGGATCCGCTTTCGGGCTGCCCGAGCGGCCTTCGGGGTCACCGCTTGGGGGATGAACGTCCTCGACTTCGACCCTCACAACGCCGGCCACCCCGAACATGACCATGCAGCGGACGGCCAGGAGGAGGTCTACGTCGTCCTCGAAGGCACCATCTATTTGGAGGCAATGGGATCGCAGCGGGTCATCCGGGCCGGCGAGATGGTCCGCGTAGCCCCTGAGGTGAAAAGAAAGCTCGTGACCGGCGAGGAGGGCGCCCGGGTGCTCGCAATCGGCGCGACCCCCGGAAAAGCGTTCGAACCGACGATGTGATCGACTCAGACGAGGAGGCGGAGGGAGACGGCGAGCACCATGACCACGAGCACGGCGCGGATGAACCCGGCGCCGCGGCGGAGGGCGAGGCGGGCCCCGAACAGACCGCCCACCATCGAGCCGGAGGCGAGGGCGAGGCCGGGCAAGGGCTCGACGAGGCCGTGGGCGAAGAACACCGCGAGCGCGGGGATGGTGAACGTGGCCACGAGCAGGTTCTTGACCGCGTTGGCTCGGCCGAGATCCTCTCCACATAGAAGGGCCGAGCCGGCGAGCAGAAAGAAGCCGGCCCCAGCCTGAAGAAAGCCCCCGTAGCCGCCGATGACGAAGAAGGCGAGCGCCTGCAGCCACGGTGGTGCCGGGGGCCTCGGGCGCAAGAACCGCTCCGGCCGGGCCAACAGCAGCGCCACGAGCGCGAGCATCATCCCCGCGATGACGCGCTGAAAGTCCTCCGGCGCGAGCAGGAGCGAGAGCCGCGCCCCCGCGAGCGCCCCGAGGCTCGCGGCCGCGAGCCGGGGCGCTGCCGCCCGCACCGGGAGCATGTCGGCCCGGGCGTAGCTGACGGTGGCGACCGCCGACTGGAGGAAGGTCCCGAGCCGGTTCGTGGCGTTGGCGGTGGCCGGCGGCAGCCCGAGCAGGATGAGGAGGGGCAGGGTGAGGAGCGACCCGCCCCCGGCCACGGTGTTCACCGCCCCGACCAGCAGCCCCACCGCCCCGAGCAGGGCGAGGCCCCAAGGCTCCTCCGCCGTCACCCCGCATCGGTACCAAACCGAGCCCCGGCCGCGGTAGCCGCGAATGCAGCCGGCGCCCCTCGGCCATGGAGGGCGGATCGGGCCGGTGTCGCCGCCGGCTCGCACCGACCTCGACGCAGGGCGGTCGGCGCCGAAGGGCCGGCTGGGGGGTCGGAGCGGTCGTCGTCGTTCTTCGGGGCCGGGCGCCGGACGCCCGGCGCATTGACCTTTCCGAGGCATTTCGGGTGTAGGAGGCGAGCGATGCAGCTCGAGCTGAGGGACCTCGAATCGTCCACCGTGTACACGGTAGACGCCGGTGGCGCGGTGCTCGGCCGGGAGCGGGCCCGGACCGACATCAGCTTCCGGGACGAGTCGATCTCGAAGCAGCACGCCCGGATCTTCTCCGAGGACGGCGCCTGGTTCATCGAGGATCTCGGATCCTCGAACGGCACCTTCGTCAAGGAGCAGCGCATCCAATCCCCAGCGGTGCTCAGCCCGGGGATGACCTTCACGCTCGCCCAGCGCCGGTTCGAGGTGCTGCACGCCGACCCCGCCGCAGGCGCGACGCCAAGACCGGGGCCTGCGCCGTCGATCGGCTCGCCGTCGAGCGGCTCGCCGTCGAGCATCAACGCCGTCCTGCTCGCGGTGCCCAAAGCCGTGGTCTACCTCCCGGCAGCGGCGCTCGCGCTCGTCGTTCGGCCCGCCGGGGCCGTCCAAAGGGCGCTCGATGCTCAGGGGCCGGCGGCGAGCGCGGCGGAGCTCGCGGCCTATGGCTTCGTCGCCGGCGCGCTGTCGAGCCTCATCGGCGCCGCGCTCTCCTTGCTCTCGGCCGCCTTGGCCGGGGCGCTCAGCGCCGGGCCTCTTTTGGCCGCGCTGCCGAGCGCCGCCATCGCCGCGGTGGTGGGAGGCATCGTCGGGTTCTTCCTACACCCGATCTTGAGCGCGGTCGTTGGCTGGCTCAGAGGGACGTCCACGCCGCAGAGCCGGACCGCGTGCGCAAAGAACCTCTACGCGTTCTCGGTGCTCGCACCGGTGCCGGCGGGGGTGGGGGCGCTCGCGGCGGGCTTGCCGCTCGGCATCGGCGGGCTCGTCCCGGTGCTCGGGGGTCTGCTCGTGGCGCTGCTCGGCTTGTACTTGGCCCACCAGTGGGCGTCCGCGTTTTCGACCGCTCCCGCGGTGGGACAGGCGGTGCTCGGGCTCGGCGCGTTCCTGGTCCTGGTCTCGGCGGCGGCGTCCGTTCGCATCATCCTTCACGACGGACCCTCGTCCGCACCCCTGGCGGCGGTCCGGCCCCCCCCGGACCCGGCGCGGACGACGGTGTCCACCTCGGCCGGCGCCTCGCTGCCGGTGGATGGGACTTCGCCCGAGGCTCCGGGCCCGTCCGAGGACGCTCCCACCGAGGCCCGGGTCCCACCCGATGGCCAATCGCCGCGCCCGGACCTCGGCGCCGCTGCGCCCCCTGCTTCGGACCCCGCCCTGAACCCGGCGGCCGTCGACCGGTCGGCCGAGGACCGGTCATCTGCCCCCGCGGAGGCCTCCCCCGAACCGGGGAGCCCGTACGGGCGGTTTCGCGCCCAGCTCGGCGCGATCGAGCGCGCGCTCGACGACGAACCCGCTCTCCTCGAGCGAAAGGATGTCCTCGACGACTATCGGCTCATCGCCCGGCGCTCGGCGGAGATCGAGGAGCGCTGGCAGAAGCTCTCCCGGAGGAAGCCGAAATGGGAACAGGAGCGGATCTTGGCTCGAAAGCACCAACTCGAGCTGTTTCGGGAGCTGCGCCCGGTGGTGGAGCGGCTTCATCGCACCATCGAGACCGATCAGAGCAGCGCGTCGAGGCGGTAGGCGATCTTGACGGTCAGGCTCCGCTGCGATCGAGCCCCATCCTCCCACGCGATGACCTCCCGGTAGACGGCGAACAGATCGGAGCCGGGCAGGTAGCGCCACCGGAGCCGAGCGAGCACCACCGCCTGCTGCTCGAGCCCGTTGGCCTGCGCGAGCAGGTCGAGCTGCAGGAGCGTGTCCGGCGTGACGCTCAGCCGACCGTTGGCGGTGATGGCCACCTGCGGGTCGCGGCCCGGAAACGAGAGCACGGCCACATCCCCGCCCACCGTGCTCGACAGGTGGGGCCCGAACCGGGACTCGATGAACCCGCTGAATGTATCGGCGACCCCACCGAAGAAGGCAGTGTTCCGGGTGTAGAACAGCTGCCCGAATGGGTTTCGGCCGCTGGGCGTCCGGAGCGAGGCGAAGAAGAAGGCGCCTCGGTATCGGTCCGGCTCGACCGGGACGCCGGCGATCACGGTGGCTTCTTCGACGAGATCATCTTTCGCTTCGATGTAGAGGTTGAGCCCGAAGCCCGAGCGCAACAGCACGTCGACATCGAGGCCGGCGGTCTGGGTCAGGACCCTCTCGGTGTCGAAGCTGCGGACCACCTGACCTTCCGCCTCGACCGTGATCTGTTGAAGCCCATACTTCGTGGTCCTCGTGATCCACGATAGGCTCGCGGTAGGCGTGAACTGCCCTGGCCGGCGCACGAACCCAAGCGCCGGGTCGAAACCCGGGCTCAGCACGAGCAGGCTCACCTCCGGCTGCACGTGGTAGCCTCTCCACCGGGCGCGGGCGAGCCCCCCACCCTCGAGGGATTCGCCCTCGAGATCCACCGCGGCGAAGCCTTCGATTTCGAGCCGGCGCTCGAAGCTGCGGGCGGCGCCGTCGAGGCCGAGCGAAAACCGCGGGGCGACGGGGGTGATGACGTCCCGCAGCAGCCCGACGTCGGTCCGAAGGGTTCCGATGACCCCGATGTGGCCATCCTCCCCGAAGTTCTGCCTGGCCCGGAGCACCGAGGCGGTCTGGCCGGGCTGCCCGCCGGAAGCGTCGGTGAGCGCGGTGAGCGCGCCGAAGCGGAGGTCGCCCACCGTCCCGAACGCCTTGACGCCGCCGATCAGGGGCACGGTCTGCCGCCCCTCGTCGAGCCCGATGCGGCGAGAGAAATACAGCTGCGCGTCCCCGGTGACTCCGACCTCGAAGAACTCGATGCCGGAGAGGAAAAACGGGCGCCGCTCCGGAAAGAACAGAGGAAACCGATCGAGGTTCACGACCGGGTCGTCGAGGTCCACCTGCGCGAAGTCGGTGAACAGGGTGACCTCACCGAAGACGTCGTCGGCGAGCCTGAGCCGCAAGTCCCCTCCGATCTGGCCCCGAAACTCGCCTGGGCTGTCATACCCGCCCAGCGCATAAGGGATGATGGAGATGGGCCGCCCGCCGCCGAGCGCCCCCACGCCGTCGAGCGTGGCGTAGAACAAGGGGCTCGCCGGCCCGAATTCGGGGGGGATCGGGCTGAGATCGTAGGTGGCGAGCCTCGCGTTGTGATCCCGGGTGACGTTCAGCCCGATCCGCCCCGACCCCTCCTTGGGGAGCCCGAGCGCGACCGCCGGCAGCGCGAACTCCGCGACCCATCGGTCCGGCTCCACCGAGGTCGAGACATCCCAGATGGCGTCGAACTCTCGCCGAAAGCTCCCCCCCTCGACCGTGACGTAGTCGAGCTGGGTCCCAGCTGGGTTCGTGACGAAGCCGATCGTCGTCCGCAGGTCCCGCCGCACGTCGAGCTTCAAGCTCACCGCGTCGTCGGAGAAGATCCCGAAGCTGTCCCGCTGCAACTCGAGCGCCCGGGGTCGCTCTTTTGGGAGGAGGTAGCAGACGACCCCGACGTACAGCACGTCGGCCCCGACCAGCACCCGGACCTCGGTCCGCACCGGCGGCGTCTCCCCCGGGGTCGGGACCCGCTCCACGAAGTCCCCGTAGACCGGGGCGGTGGCCCACGCCGGCTCATCGAGCCGGCCATCGAGGGTCACGGCGGTCGTGGGGGTGCCCGCGACGAGGCCTCGGGTCTCGGCCGGCCGAGACGCCGGCGGCGCTGCCAGCGCCGTTGCCGACACAGCCGAAGCCACCCACGCTAGGGCAGACACGGCCGGCCGCCTCATGCTAGGCGTCGAGGCCATGGCGCGGCCGCGGCTCTCGCTCATCTCCTTCATTTGGGCAACCTCGATGCTGGCCTGTGGGGACGGCGATCCAACCTCGACCCCCGGCGACGCCGGCGCTCCCGACCGCGGCGTGGCGATCGACGACGGCGGGGTCACCGACGGCGGACGGACCGACGGGGGCGCGGCGGACACCGGTGGGCCGGCGCCAGACTCCGGCGTCGCCCCCGTCTGCGAGGTGGATCCGGCCCTGGTCGCGCCTCGGCCTGCCGGCTGCCGAAGCGCGCACGTGCACTTCTTGTCCGGCACGGTGCAGAGCGGGGGCGAGCCGCTGGCCGACGTGCTCCCCCAGGTCTGCGTCGAGACCGAAGACGACCGGGCCGCGTGCCTGCCTCCGGTGCCCACCTGCGAGGACGGCCGCTGGGTTCGGGAGATGCCGGAGAGCTTTCGCTGCGTTCGAAAGCTGGTGATGCGCATGCAGAAGCTGTCGGGTGGGCGGTTTGCGACCACCTATTGCCCCATCGAAGTGCCGGTCGATCCGGGGGAGCAGGGCCACATCCCTCTGGCCGAGCCCTACGTCCTGTACCCCGTGGATCCGGACCCCTCGCTGCCCCCCATCGGGACCGAGTCCGAGGCCCGGACCGTGCGTCTCGCCGACGGGGTGACGCTTGAGCTCACGCCGTCCCACCTCGAGTTCCCGGAGGACTATTCGCTGCTCGGGGTTCGCCGCCTCGCCCCGGCGGAGGCGCGGCCCTGCTTCGAGGATCCGGCCCTTCCGATGGACGCGCTGTTCGCGTTCACCATCGACCAGGACGTGTTCGCCGGTCCACGGGCCGTCCCCCTGCGCATCGACAACGTGGATGGCCTGCCCGCGGGGACCGAAGTGGACCTCTACGCGCAGTCGCCGCTCATCTGCACCCTCCCCGACGGCCAAGACATCGGAGAGGGGGAGTGGTTCCGGTTCGGCTCCGCGACCGTGTCCACCGATGGGCAGACGATCGAGGGCGATCCGCTGCCGTGCCTCAACTGGTTCGGGTACCGGGTCCGGCCCTGAGGGCCGGCGGCGAGACGATCCGGGCGCTCGACCCCGTTGACGACCCGACGGGGTTTTGGCACGGGCGGCCATGGTTCGTTTCGCGCTGTGCGGCGCCGGCCGGATTGGCCTGATCCACGCCAAGAACATCCTCGAGCACCCCCGAGCCGAGCTCTCGTTCGTGCTCGACGTGGACCGGTCCGCGGCCGAGCGGGTGGCCGGTCCGGCACGGGCCCAGGTGGTGGGCACGCTGGCCGAGGCGCTCCCGGCCGTAGACGCGGTCCTCATCGCGTCCCCGACCTCCACCCATGTCCCGCTCATCGAAGCCGCGCTCGAGGTCGGCCGGGCCGTGTTCTGCGAAAAGCCGATCGACATCGACGGGCACCGGACCCGGACGGTGGTGGAGAAGATCGAGGCCCGCGACCTGCCCTTTTTCGTCGGGTTCAACCGCCGCTTCGACCCGAGCTTCGCCCGGCTGAAGGAGGCGCTCGTGGAGGGCGAGATCGGTGCGCTCGAGCTGCTGAGCATCACGAGCCGGGACTCGAGCCCGCCCCCGCCGGGCTACATCGCCGGGTCGGGCGGCTTGTTTCGGGACATGATGATCCACGACTTCGACATGGCCCGCTGGCTGCTCGGCGGCGATCCGGTCGAGGTGCACGCCGTCGCCGCCAACCTGGTGGACCCAGCGATCGGCGCCGCCGGGGACGTGGACACCGCGGTGGTGCTGCTTCGGGCCCAAAGCGGAGCGATCGTGCAGATTTCGAACAGCCGCCGGGCGGTCTACGGGTACGACCAGCGGATCGAGGCGTTCGGCGAGAAGGGAATGCTCCTGGCCGAAAACCAGGCCGAGAGCACGCTCGTGCGCTACCTCGAGCGCGGCGTCATCGCGGAGCGCCCGATGTCGTTTTTTCTCGAGCGCTACGCCGCCGCCTACAAGGCCGAGCTCGACCACTTCATCCGTGAGATCGAAGGCGGTGACCCGGTGTTCTTGACCTCGGCCCGTGACGGGGAACGGGCGCTCGCCCTCGCCGAAGCGGCGCTCGCCTCGCTCACGAGCGGGCGACCGGTACGGTTCGGCTCGTAGCCGATCCGAGAGCGGCTGCGGGTCTCAGGCGGCGGAAGCGAGGCGCCTTGCGCCAGCGACCGCCGCGCCCCGGGCGACGGCGGTGTCCGGTTCGGCGACCCGGGGGCAGGGCCGGCCAAAGGTCCGGGGGACACGAGCGCGGACCACGGGGATGCGGCTCGTCCCGCCGATGAGGACGAAGGTGTCGATGCCGGAAACCCGCAGGTTGGCTTGCTGGACCGCGGCGAAGGCGAGCTTGGCGGCGCCGTCGGCGAGCGGGCGCCAGCGGGAGACGAGATCGTCCCGGTGGACGAGCATCTCCCGAGGCGCGGCGCTGCGAACGAGCAGGGGCGCGAACCGCTCCTCGGAAAGAGCCCTCTTGGTCGCCTCGGCGGCGGCGAGCCACCCGGTCCGATCGTCGCCGGGCCGAACCGGTGACCGGGCGAGCTGCGCGCCGTGGTCGGCGAGCGCCCGGTCGTAGGCGTCGCCGCCGAGCTTCCCGTCCACCGCGGTCGCGATCGGCTCGAACCGGCCGTGGTGCTGCGCGATCACGGTGACGTCGCACCGAGCGGCGCCGATGTCGCACACCACCAGCCGCCGGTGGCCCAAGAAGCGGTCGAGCCCCTCCGCCACCAGGGCCGCGCTCGGTTCGGGCAGAACGTCGATCGGCTCGAGTCCAGCGGCGACGGCGGCTTGCTCCACGGCGGCCCGTTCGGCGGCGCTGGCCCCGGACCGCACCGTGAGCGTCGCTCGGAGCACCGGCCGCCGAAACCGCCGCTCGGCGAGCTCCTTCAAGCGGTTGTACAGATCGGCCGGGCGCGGGTGCCCGCGGCAGGGCAGAAACGGATCTCCCTGCTCATCGGGGACCAAGTAGAGCTGGCCGTCGACGCACGCTGCGGCGACCACCGAGGTGCTACCGAAGTCGATACCGAGCACGATTTCTCGGGAGGTCACGCCTCCCCCTTCGGCAGAATCTTCGGGCACGCAACCGCATCCGGTGGAGCTTGCTCGATTTGCGCGGGGCATCGTATCCACCCTCGGTGGCTGTACTGGAGGCGAGCCCGTACGCCCCGCTCGATCGGGAGTCTACGGCGACGACGATCACGGTCCGGCAGCTGCTGACGAAGGTCCGCGCTGGAGAGGTCCGGGTGCCTCATTTTCAGCGCAAGCTGCGCTGGCGGCGGAGGGACGTCATCGAGCTGCTCGACAGCGTGTGGCGGGGCTATCCCGTCGGCTCGCTCCTCTTTTGGAAACGGGAGGGCGAAGCGGGGGAGGTTCGAGTCGGGGGCGCGACCTTGACCGCGCCCCGGGTTCCGGACGCCTGGTACCTGGTGGATGGGCAGCAGCGGACGGTGGCGCTGGCGGCGAGCCTTCTTCCCCTCGACCACGGGCCCGACCATCGATGGGAGGTCGTGTTCGATCCGCAGGCCGGTCGGTTCGCCGAAGGCCCGGTGGGCCCGGTTCGGGTCGGCATCGACGTGCCGGTGTCGGTGCTCGGGGACCTGCGCCGGCTCGGCCAGTGGCTTCGAAACTGCGATCTCGAAGAGGAGGCCCAAACCACGGTCGAGACCGTGCAGCAGCGGCTGCTCGACTATTCGATCCCTGTCTACATCGTGGAGACGGATGACGAGCAAGCGCTGCGAGCGGTCTTCGCCCGCATCAACAGCACCGGCGCCCGCATGCGCGCCGACGAGGTGTTTCAGGCGCTGCTCGGCTCGCCCGGGCCCTCGACGGCCCCGGACCTTGGCCGGCTCCAGGCCGCGTGCGACCAGGATGGATTCGGGGAGCCGCCGCGGGCCGAGGTCCTGAAGGCGGTGCTCGCGATGAGCGGCCACGACCCGAGCAAGCGGCTCGAAGACTTCGTGGGCTCGCCCTCTTTGGTGTCGGCCGAGGACGCGCATGCGGCCTTGCGGTGGACGGTCGAGTTCCTCCAGGAAGAGGGGGGCATCCCCCATGTCAGCCTCATTCCCTATCCGGTCGTGTTTTTCATCCTCTCCAAGTGGTTCCATCTTCACCCGGGCACCGATGACCCGACGAAGAGCCGCCTCGCGAAGTGGCTCTGGCGTGGCGCCGCCACTGGTGCGCACCAACGGGCCGAGGTGTCGGCGATGCGAGCGCAGGTGAACGACATCGACGAGGATCGCGAGGCTTCCATCCGCCGGCTGCTCGGTCGGGTGGAGCGAGACGGCCACGCGCAGTGGGAGCTTTCGCGCTTTGATCACCGCAGCGCGAGGAGCCGGATCGAGATGTTGGCGCTGCTCGATCAAGGGCCCAGGGATGCCCACGGACCGATCCGGGTGCAGGAGTTGATCGCCAACGGGCGCATCGCCCGGGAGGTGCTTCGGCCGAGCGAGTACGAGGGATCCGATGAGCCGATCCGCCGCCGGGCCAAGAGCGCCGCCAATCGGGTCCTGCTGGGCGGTCCGGCAACTGGGCTCGCGGCCAAACTCGAGCGCTTCTCGACCCACGAGGCGATCCTTCGGTCCCATCTCATCGACGAGCCGAGCTTCGAGCGGCTCCGCCAACGCGACATTCCGGGCTTTCTCGAGCGCCGCGCGGAGCGCGTTCGGGAGACGGTGAACCTCTTCCTCGCGAAACGATGCGCGTGGGATGCCCCCCTGCTTGCGCCGCTCGAAGCCTACCTCGAGCCCGGCGAAACATGAGCAGCGGCGGGACCCACCTTCGCGTCTCCCTCGGGACCATCGAGGTAGGCCGCATCCACCGAAACCCCCATGGGGCGCTCCGCTTCGAGCCCGCACCCGACTGGCTCGAGAGAGGGCAGCGGCCGCCGCTCGGGCTCTCGTTCTTTCGAGAGCCTCGGCCGCGTCCCATCCCTCCCGGCTTGCCCTCGTGGTTCGAGAACCTTCTTCCCGAGGGTCCTCTGCGCCAATGGCTCTGCCGCAAGTTCGGGCTTCGCACCCCAAACTCGGCGGGCCTGCTCCGCGCGCTCGGCGGGGACCTGCCCGGAGCGGTGGTCGTCGTGGGCGATGTGGACGAGGATGCGGAGGCCGAAGAGCCGGCGCCTCTCGCCGAGCACCGGTACCGCTTCTCGCTGGCTGGGTTGCAGCTCAAGCTCTCGATGTCCATGGGCAACGAGCGATTCTCGTTTCCTGCCCGTGGCCAATCGGGCCGGTGGATCGTCAAGCTTCCCGACCCGGGGCGGTTCGATCTACCCGCCAACGAGCACGCAACGATGACATGGGCGGCCGCGTGCGGCATCGAGGTTCCCCGCCACCAGGTCATCGATGTCGCTCGCCTCGACGGGGTCGAGCAAGAGCTGCTCTCGAGGCGCTCCCAGGCATTCGCCATCGAACGCTTCGACCGCGGAGCGGATGGACGGATCCACCAAGAGGATTTTGCCCAGGCCCTGGGTTTGGCGCCGGCGGACAAGTATGGGGACCACGGTCGGGCGGCGAGCTACGATGGCTTGGCTCGGCTCGTGGGCGACGCGTGCGGTGCGGACGCTCGAGAGCGCTTCATCGCCCGGGTCGCGTTCGTGGTCGCGTCGGGCAACGACGACGCGCATCTCAAGAACTGGTCATTTCAGTGGGGTTTCGATGGTCGCCCGTGGCTCAGCCCGGCCTATGACCAGGTCTCGACCCTCGCGTACCTCATCGAAGAGCCCTGGGTGGGTCGGGAAGGTCCAACCCTCGCCCTGGGGCTCGGCAGGGAGAAGAGTTTCGCGAGGCTTGGGCGGGACCACATTCGCACGTTCTCGAGACGCTGCGGCGCCGACCGGGGGCAGGAGCGCTTCTTCCATACCCTCGAACGGGCCGCGGAAGGGTGGCCTGCGGTCGAGCCGCTGGCCCCCGATTCGATGCGCCAGGCCGTGCGCCGGCTGTGGAGAACCGTCCCTCTGCTGCGGCTCTTGAAGCTCCCATGACCTCGCATCGCCGGGGCTGGTGCAGCCCTTCCGCTCGCTCTTCCGGACAAGGGGCGGCGGCGGGGTCTCTCCCGGTTGCGCCGTCGGTTCAGGGGTCGAGGTGGGATCGGCCCCGCGGGGACAGGCGGTACCCGACCTTCAGGCTCTCGGTGAGGCCCAGACCCTTCAGGCGGCGAACGCGGGCCTTGAAGGGGGCCGTCTCCATGCCTTCTCTCGCGGCGAGGTCCGGAGCCCGCACGCCCTCCTGCTCCCCGATCAGGCGGAGATAGCGCTCGGTCCAGGGGCCGGTGGGGCTCGCCTCGTCCATGCGCCGGAGCCGTCGCTCGAGCTCGTCCCTCTCCTGCTGGCTGAGGGCCGCCTGCTGCCGCAAGGCGATGCGCGGATCGTCGCCCTCGAGCCGCAATCCGATCCGGTAGAGCTGCCCGTCGCGGCCCTTCAAGCCGTCGAGCAGAGCGATCTTGCTCGGATAGCCGGCTCGGCGCGCCTCCTCGGGGCTCAGCGCTGCTCGGGTGATGGGCGCGACCTCGGTGATCCTCAGAACGCCGATCGACGTGGTGAGGGTGCCGCCGGCAGTGACCGTGGGGCGGGTCCAGACCCGGAACTGCCGGTCGATGGTCCCAGCGCGGATCCCTTCCAGCGTCTCCCGCTTCAACAGCACCCGCTCGGGATCGAGCATTGGGCTTCGCCGGTCAAACGACCTTCAGACAAACGCCGTTTTTGGGCATATAGGGGGCATCACGCAGATTGCGTACATCAACATCTTCGTGAGCGACCTCGATCGGGCGGTCGAGTTCTACCAAGCGAAGCTCGGCCTTCGGCTCGAGATGTCCTCGGCGGACCACGGATACGCCTCTTTCTCGGCCGGCGCGGTTCGGCTTGGGCTCGCTGTTCCCGGCCCGGATGAAGCGCAGCTCATCGGACGGCACACCGGAGTGGGTCTCGACGTCAGCGATCTCATGTCGGAGCATCGACGGCTCGCTGCGCTGGGCGTTCGCTTCACGATGCCCCCGACGAGGCAGCCGTGGGGAGGGTTCATGGCTCTGATGGCGGACCCAGACGGCAACGTGCTGTATCTGGACCAGACGGCTGCCGCCCATGGCGAATAGTCCGAGATGACACTCGCTTATCGATAGATCCCGCCCGAGGGTCGACCTCGCGCGCCGCTGGCGTGGGGCTGCTGCTCTCGCGGCACCCAAGGGTCAATCGGGAAGGGGGACCTCGAGCAGGGCGGCGAGCGGGGCGGCGATGCCGGGAGCGGAGGCGAACGTCACGTTGCCCCGGCGCAGGCCGTCCTCGGCCAGGAAGTCTTTGGTGACCCCGCCGGCCCGCTCGACGACCAGGAGGCCGGCGAGCACGTCCCACGGGCTCAAGTGGAGCTGGAAGAACGCGTCGGTCTGGCCGGCCGCCACCGAGGCGAGGCCGATGGTGGCCGCCCCGAACCGGCGAAACTCGGCGTGGGCCCTCAGCACCCGGGGGAAGCGGTCGAGGAACGGCTCCCGGCCGGATCGCTCCGAGTACCCGAAGGCGACGATCGCTCGGTCGAGGCTGTCGCACCGGCGCAGCGCGAGCCGGCGGCCGTTCAAGGTGGCGGGACCGTCGGCGGTGGCGGCGAACATCCGGTCGGTCGCCGGCTCGTACAAGACGCCTACCTGGCAGCGTCCGTCGGCGACGAACGCGATTGAGATCGCGAACATGGGGATGCCGCGCAGAAAGTTGGTCGTCCCGTCGATCGGGTCCACGACCCACAGCGGCTCCACGGGCTCGCCTCCGGTCTCCTCGCCGAGAAAGCCCTCCCCGGGAAACGCCCGGTCGAGCTCGTGCTTCAGGCAGGCCTCGACCTCGCGGTCGGCGGCGCTCACGAAGTCCTGCCTCCCCTTTTCTTCTACTTGGAGCTCGTCGAGCCGGGCGAAGTGGCCACGGGCGATGCGCCCGGCCTCCCGGGCGGCGGCCTCGGCGGCGAGGCGGCGGGCCTCGAGCGCTCGTGTCATGCCCGACCGTCCTACGCCGAGGGCGGGGCGGCAAGGGCGCGTTGCTGGGGCCCGGCGGTCGTGCGATGGCCTCGGGGATGGGACCGGCGCTGCCGTTGACCCCGGCGGATGAGCTCGCCCGGCGGCTCGGCGTCTCCCTGGAGGCGGTCGCGCTGTGCCGGGAAGCGGAGCTCGTGGATTTGCACGTCGATGCGTTCATTCCCCACCGGCTGTGGGGGTACGATTTTCGCGTCCGGCACCGGCGGTCGCCGCTGCTCGGGGTCGCGTTTGGGCATTTCGACGTGCCGCGGGCAGCGGACGGCGGGCTGAAGGGCTTGATGCTGTCCATCACCACGTTCCCGTTTCGAAGCCGGATGGGGCGGTGGCGGGCCCTGCTTCGAAACCTCGAGCGGCTCCGGGATCTCGCGTCGACCTCGAGCGGCACGCTGCGGCTCGCGAGGACCCTGTCCGAGTACCGGGCGGTGCGGGCCCGGGGGGCGGTGGCGTGCTTGCCGGCGGTGCAGGGGGCCAATTGCCTCGATGGGGCGCTCATGGGTCCGCTCGACGTCCCGGACCGGCTGCTGACCCGGGCGACGCTGATGCACCTCACCAACTCCCGGATCGGGGCGACGTCGGGCCCTTGGGGTCGATTTCGAAGGCAGAAGGGGCTGTCGGCGTACGGCCGGGCGCTCGTGGAGCGGCTCGACGAGGCCCGGGTGTTCGTCGATCTCGCCCACGCCCACCCGGAGAGCTTCTGGGACGCGGTCGATGCCCACGACCGAACGCTCCCGCTGCTCGCCACCCACACCGGGGTGAAGGGCGTTCATCCTTCGTGGCGAAACCTCGACGACGATCAGCTCCGGGCGGTCGCCAACTCGGGTGGGGTGGTCGGAATCATCGCCTCCAGCTATTTTCTCGTGCCCAGGCGAGGCCGGGACGAGGTGGA
Organism: Myxococcota bacterium; assembly: GCA_036788295.1. Classification (GTDB taxonomy): domain Bacteria; phylum Myxococcota; class Kuafuiibacteriia; order Kuafuiibacteriales; family Kuafuiibacteriaceae; genus JAHQVK01. The sequence goes on along the minus strand of DAIQNR010000047.1, from coordinate 26,987 downwards.
GCAGATCGTCCGGCACATGGAGCACGCGATCCGGGTCGCCGGGGAGGAGCACGTGGGGCTCGGCACCGACTTCGACGGCTTCATCATCCCGCCCCCGGGTTTTCGCAGCGCCGACGCCTACCCCCGGCTCGTGCAGAAGATGCTCGAGGCAGGGTGGCCTTCGCGCCGGATCGAGGCCGTGCTCGGCCAGAACTTTCTTGCCTCGTTTGGAGCCATGCGCCCTTGAGACCTAGGAGGGGTCGCTCATGACCCGGGCCGTCCAGGCCGCAGTGGAGCGTTCACGGCCGTAGCCGGCCTCGAGGAGCAGCGCGTCGGCTCGGCTCCGGTGGGCGTCGGCGTTCGGGCCGCCCAAATTGGCGAGCGACCGCAGGGCGAGGCCGAGCTCGAGTCGGCGCCCGATCCGCTCGGCGGAAGCCGCCGCCCGCTTCAGCGCGCGCTCTGCTTCGGCGCGGTCCCTTCGGTGGGAGGCAAGCGCGGCCCGGAGCCGCTCCGTCTCCGGCACGAGCGTGGGAAAGCGGCGCGCCACGGTGGCCATCCGCGCGACCAGCCGAGTCGCCGAGCGGGCGGCGAAGGGGTGCTCGGGCAGGGCGGCGGACAGGGCGTCGGCCAGACCTCCGTACACGAAGGGGGCCGCGGTCGGCGGCACCTCGACCGCCAGGGCGAACTTCGATTCCGCCGCTCTCGCCGCCAGCGCCGGGTCCCCGCGCACGGCAGCGAGCCTCGCCCCGGCGGAGGCGGCGAGCAGGTCGGCGAGCGGGTCGGCGCTCGGGACGGACGGGATCTCGGACTCGACCAGGCGTGCCGCCTCGTCGAGCTGGCCGATGAAGACGCGGAGGTGGACCTCTTGGCACAAGACCCGGTGCAGATGCTCGGGTGTTCGCAAGTTCCTTTTCGAGGCCAAGATCCCCTCTTCCCAGCGGCCGAGGTCCCCCGTCAGGGCATGGAGCGTGGACGACAACGCCACCGACAGATCCACCCCGAGCTGAAACCCCGCTTGCTCGGAGACGCGCTGGCCGGCGTCGATCAAGAGAAAGGCCTGCTCGAAGGCGCCGGTCCCAGCGAGCAGCACGCACTGCATCTGCGTCACCTCGATCAGACCGTGAAAGTCCCCTTCGGCCACGGCGCCAGCGCGGGCACGGGCAAACAGCCGTTCGGCGGTGGAATGCGCCCCCAAGTACGCGGCCGAGGACCCGATCACCCCGAGCCCGGAGGCGCTCGTGAACCCGGCCCGGCTGGCCAAGTTGGCCGACGTGATCGAGGCAGTGAGACCTCGGAGGGAGTCGCCCGTGAGCGCGGTGAGGTGGGCCACACGGGCGGCGGCGAGGCTCGCATCCCGCAGCGCCGCCGCCTGGACCCTGCCCTTTCGCGAGTACCACCCGGTCAGAAGCTGCGCGAGCTCGAGCGCGGCCCGGAGCGCGAGCTGGACCGGATTGCGAGGGAGAGGACGGGCCACCGCGGCGATCGCCCTCTCGAGCGCCTCCACTGCTCCCTGCCGATCGCCGGTGAGATACCGTGCCTCGCCGAGGAGCCGGTGGAGCCGGGCCCTGTCGGCGAGGGGATGGCCTTGTGCAGACGACTCGAGCGCGCGCTCGAGAAACCCGACTGCCTCCTCGCTCGAGCCGATTTCGAGCGCCCGGGCCCCGGCGAGGCCAGCGAAATGCGCCTCCTTGGCAACATCCTGCGCCGATCGGTACAGCCGCGCGAGCAGCATGGCGACATCGACGTTTCCGGCCGCTCGTCGCTCGACCGCGGCAGCGACCTGCGCCGCTCGGGCCCGCGCCCGCTCCAAGGGGAGGGACTCGAGCAGGTGATCTCGGAGCTTGTCGTGGGCAAAACGCCAGCGCGGCTCTGACTCGAGCACCGCCGCTCCCGCCCCGTGCTCGAGCCAATCGGCGAGGGTCCAATCTTCTGCGAGCTCCGTCTGGGCAAGGTCCTCGAGCAGGCCAAGATCCAGATCGCGGCCGGCCACCGCGGCCAACTCGAGCAGGGGTCGGGCCCACTCTTGCACCTGGGCGAGGCGGTGGCTCAGCACCCGGCGGGCCCCGCCGGATGGGACTCGAGGGGTTCTATCCGAGACGCGCACCGCTTCGAACCCGCCGAACTCCTCACCGAGCTCCCGAAGCATCTGGAGGACGAGAAACGGGTTGCCTTCGGTCTCGCGGAGCAGCGCCTCGGCGAGGCTTCGCTTCTCGGCGCCGACCGCGGCCGTGCACAGCGCCCCGATCGAAGCTTCGTCGAGGCCTTCGAGCCGCAGCAGCTCCGCCGAATCGGGGATCCCCCAGTCGGTCCGCAGGTCTCCGCTGAAGCTCCCGACGATCAAGACCCGTCGCCCCTCGAGCTTCGGGGTCACTTCGGCGAGCAGGCGCGCGGACTCGGGCCGCATCCAGTGGATGTCCTCGAGCAGGATCACCATCGGCGCCTCGATTTGCTCGAAGCAGGCGAGCACCGCTCTCGTGAGCCTCGACTGCTGGCTCTCGGAGTCGAGCGCCGGGGCTTGGGACACCGCACGCCCGACCAGCCGCTCGATGTCCGAGACGTAGGACGCGAGCACTCCGGCGGTCATGACGTCTGGGCAGCCAAGCAGGGCGAGCCACCTCAGCACCTTGCTCCAGATGCAGTAGGGGTAGCGCTGCTCCGCGTCGGCTTGGCCGTGGATGAGGACCGCGCCTCGGGCGAGCGCGAGCGCGCGCAGCTCCTCGACGAGCCGCGACTTGCCGACGCCGCTGTCTCCGGCGATGAGCACGAGCCCGCCGTGCCCGCTGACGGCGCGGTCGAGGTGGGCCTCGAGGCTTGCCACTTGGGCGCCGCGCCCCACGAGCGGCACCGACTGGAGAGACCTCTCGCTCCTCGCGAACCGCTCCGCTCGGACGTCGGGGCCGAACGTCTCGGCGAGCCGCGCCAGGGCCGCCGTCGCTCCGCCTCTCGGCTCGAAGATGCTGGCGAGCGGGGCCCCGCTCGGGACGCACAAGCCGATCGCCTCTGCGAGCTCCGCCGCGCCCTCGAGGTCGGCTTCCGGCGGGCTCGGCTCGTCCGAGAACACGGCTCGAGCGAAATCCGAAATCTTCACCCTGCCGTTGAGAACGCGCACGCTGGCGCGGCTCACTCGGCCATGAACGAGCTGCTGGTGGTGAAGGTATTCGAGCCCGCGAATCAGCTGCGAGAGCAACCTCACCTGCACGCTCGGAGAGGCGCCTCTCGCGTAGAAGACCAGGTCTTCGGAGGACTCGAGCGGCTCCTCTACGAGGAAAGGCTCGCCCCGCTCGTCCACGCCGAAGTCGAGGATGCGAGCGAGGTTCGGGTGGCGAAAGGAGGCGATGCGGCGGAGCCGCTGCGCCATCGCCGCCTGCGTGCCTGCGGGGGGCAGAGCGATCAAGGTGACCGTGCCGCCAGCGAGGCGATCCATCGCCCGGAACGTCCCGGGCAGCGGGGCCGGCTCGAACGCTTCGTACCGTCGCCCGACGACCGCCCCGACGGAGCTCCGCTCGGCCACTGGGTCGGGGCGGTCCGCAGCCGTCGAAGTCTCTCTCTGCCCCCCCTCGGCGGGCTCGATGGCCGACAGACGAGCGAGCAGCGCCGTCATGCTCTCGAACCGGTCGTCGGGTCGGGCCGAGAGTGCGCGGCGCAGCACCGCCTCCGCCTCTGGGGGATGGCCGTGCCCCAGTCGCGGAGCCTTGACCCGGCCGAGCACCGTCGAAAACGCGATCTGGACGAGCGTCTCCCCGGCGAACGGCCGCTCTCCATACAAGGTGAGCCACAGGACCACCGCAAACGAGAACTGGTCCGAGCGGGCGTCCACCGGCCGGCCGTCGTGCTGCTCGGGGGACATGAACGCCGGCGTCCCGACCACGGCGCCAGTCCTGGTCAGCCGGCCGTCGGCGCGAAGAGCAGAGGGCATCAAGTCCTCCGGCCCGGTCTTGCGGGTGGGTGCGTCGGCGAAGACCTTCGGGTCGGCGGACTGCTGGACACCACGGGCCAGCCCGAAATCGAGGACTCGGACCCGCCCGTCGAGCCCGACGATGACGTTGTCGGGCTTGAAGTCGCGGTGGACGATCCCGGCGGCGTGGGCGGCGGCGAGCCCCTGTCCGGCGGCGAGGAAGACCTGCATCAGCTCGGACCAGCTTCGGGGCGTCTGCGACCAGGTGCGCAAGGTCGGGCCGTCCACGAACTCCATGGCGAGGAACACCTGCTCGCCGACGATGCCCACCTCGTAGACGTGGACCACGTGGGGGTGGTTGAGCTGGGCCAGCGCCCGAGCTTCCCGGAGCAGGCGCTGCCGCCCGTCCTCGCTCGAGGGGCCGGCGAGCACTTTCACCGCCACCTGCCGCTCGAGCGCCGGATCCCGGGCGAGGAACACCGAGCCCATGCCGCCCTTTCCGAGGGGGCGAACCACCTCGAATCGGCCAAGCTGGCTGGGCTTCGAACCGCTGTTTTCGGGGGGGGGAGATTCGACATCCATCCGTGGAGCCTCGACGTAGCTCGTGCAGCAGATTCAACGCCCTAAAGCCCGAACATGGCCGATGAGGTCGCCTCCTGGCAAGCTTGGCCGTCGAGGCCGGCCATGCTTTACGGCCGCTCCATGGCAAAGATCGTGATCCTCGGGGCCCACACCGCGCTCGGGGAGGCGCTCACGGCGGCGCTCGAGGACCGGGCGATCGAGGCCAAGACGCAGAGGGCGGCGCCGCTCGAGCACATCGGGCCGGGGCTTCATCCGATCGACGAGAACGTCCTCGACGATGCGGGGCTCGTGTTCTTGGCCATGGATGGGCCGTGGGCGGAGGCGTTCGCCGCCGGCGCGGACCGCCTGGCGGTGCCGGTCGTCGACCTCGCCGGGGCGAGCCCCGACGGACTTCGGCTGTTTCCGGTGCTCGAGCCCGGTCTCGGCGGTCTTTTGCCGCAGCGGGGCCTCGTCCGGGTCCCGGCCGCGCTCCCGTCGGCGGTGGTCGCGGTGCTCCGGGCGCTCGCCCCGTTTGGGCCGGCCGGGGTCCGAGTGGTCGCGATGGAGGGCGCAGCCGAGCGGGATCAGCCGGGCATGGACGAGCTCGCCGCGCAGACGAGGGCGGTCTTCATCGGGCGGGACGCGCCGGCGGAGGTGTTCCCTGGTCCGGTCGCCTTCGGAGTCGCGTCCACCGTGGGCGCTGAGGACGATCCGTTCGGGCCGGACGCTCGGTTCGCGGCGGACATCGAAGCCGGATCCGGGGTCCGCGTGCGGGCGGCTCGGGTCCGGGTCCCGGTCTTCACCGGGGAGGCGGCGGTGCTCGAGCTCGAGCTTTCCGATCCGCCCGGCGCCGAGACGGTGCGGGACGTGCTCGCCGCGGCCCGCGGGCTGCGCCTCTCCCGGATCCCCGCTCCAAGCAGCCTCGACGCGGTCGATCGAGACGACGTGCTGGTGGGCCGGATCCGGATGGAGGGCCCGCGGCTCGACGCGTTCGTCGCCGTCGACCGCATCCGGGCGAGCGCCGCCGCCGGGGCGCTCATCGCCGAAGCCTGGGTCAGTTCGGCTCCGGCCTCGTGAACAAGAGGAACGCCATCGCCGGGCGCTTGCTCGACTCGCGCATCGCGAACTGCATTCCGTCGAAGATCCAGCCTTCGCCGACCCAGCGGTTGATCACCTCCTCGAGCACCTCGTCGGTGACCGTGGAGACCTCCACCACCTTGTAGACCGACGGCATGGGCGGGGGGATGCCACGGTCCAGCGCCGGCCGGCAAGGAGGGACAGATTGTCCAAGAGACCGCGGCTTTTCTGCCATCCCGTCCCGGGCCAGGGAGTGCAGCCCGAGCCTCGACGGATGGTGCGCTGGTTGCTAGCGGTAGGGGGATGCGACCGTTTCTTCGGCGGCGCCTGGCGCCGGTGGCGCTCAGGTCGGGGCTCGGCGGGCTCGCCCTGCTCCTCGGATCGGTGCTCCCTGGGGAGCTGGCGGCGCAGCCCATGAACCTGCCCACCCTCACCACGACGCCCCCGAACCTCCCGAACGGGCTGCTCACCGCGGAGCAGCGGGCCCGGGTGGAGAACAACCGGCCGCCTCGGGAGTACCTGCTCGAGTGGGACGTCCAGAACGCGGAGGGTCGCCGGTACCGGGTGAGCTTCGACCGCGACGACATCCGCTCCCAGGCCCAGGAGCTGGTGCCGGTCATCGGGGTCACCCCGCCGGAGGGGCCGGCCGGCGGCCGAAACTCGATCATCGTGAGCGAGCAGGCCCTGCTCGACCACGTTCGAGCCAACGTCGAAACCTTCGGAAGCCAAGGGGACCTCACTCTGCACCTGCTCGTGTTCACGGTGGACGAAAACCCGAGCCAGGTCAGCGACGTGGCCCGAGGCACCTGGCAGTTTCGGTACGACTTCCAGCCGCCTCCGGCCCCTCCGGTCACCAGCGTGAGCCCCGGCGAGCGCTCGCTCGAGGTGCGGTGGGCCCGCCCGGCCAACATCCCGGACCTGCAGTTCTACGAGGTCCGGTTCTGCCCGGCGCTGACCGACGACGACGTTCGCGAGCGACGAACGGGATTGGCGCCAGAGGACCTGACCACCGAGACGAGCACGCGCGCGTTTGTCCTCGACGCGCTCCCCTGCGCTCCCCCTGTCGTCCGAGGGAGCATCCAACAGAACATCAACCGCATCACGCTCTCCCAGGGGATCGAGGAGGGCCTCTGGGTCGCGTTTTCGGTGCACGCCGTGGACCTCGCCCCGTTCTTCAACGTCTCCGACGAGGCCGTGGTGTACGCGGTGCGGACCGAATCGGCCTTCGACTTCTACGAGCGCCACGCCGACCTCGGCGGGGAGCTCGACGGCGGCTTCTGCTTCGTCGCCACCGCCGCCCACGGTTCCTACGCCCATCCGGTGGTGCGGGCGCTGCGGACTTTCCGGGACCTCGTGCTCGGGAATCTTCCGTTTGGCCGGGCTGCGACCCGGCTGTACTACGAGGCCTCGCCGCCGCTCGCGAGCGCGGTGGCGGCGGACCCGACGGCGGCGGCCATGGTTCGCCCGGCCCTGCTGGTGGGCACGGCGCTCCTCTTCGCCCTGATTTTGGGCGTCGTCGTCGCCGGGTCGGCGTTCGTCGTGGGCGCGGTGGCCGGTCGGCGGACTCGGTCGCGGCCCGGACCGCTGCTCGCGCTGCTCGCGGTCACGGCCGCGTCGGCGCCGGCGCGGGCCGAGCTTCGTCCGGAGGCGAGCGGCGGGATGGGGGTCGCCTTCGAGTTCAAGGGCGGCCCTTTTCTCCCCGCCTTGGGCCGGGGTCCGGAGATGCTCGATGCGTGGCGGGAGGTGTACGGGAACGACCGCCGCCGGGTGCTGCTGAACGTGGGGCTCGACCTGCAGGTCCTCCGGGCGCAGCATGGAACGCTGTCGGTCGGGGGCGGGGTCGGGTTCATCGGATGGAACGGCGCTGCGCGCGTCAACTCCGCCGACGCCGCCGGCAACCTCGAGCTGGTGTCGGGACCGGACGGGTCCTCCGCCTTTCAGCTGGTCCCGATCACCCTGACCGTCGGCTACCGCTTCGACATGCTCATGGAGCGAAGCCCCGTGCCGCTCGCGCCCTACGTGCGGGCCGGCGTCGCCTACGGGCTGTGGTGGAACACGAGGGACGACGGGGGCCTGTCCCGGACGGAGGTGGGCGGCGAGGAGCAGCTCGCGCTCGGAGGCACCCCCGGCCTCGTGGGCACGGTCGGGATCGCGGTCGTCCTCAACGCGCTCGACCGGCGGGCCGCCGCCCAGCTCCACTCGAACACCGGGATCCGGGCCACCTACCTGTTCATCGAGGGCCAGAGCTTGTGGCTCGACGGATTCGGGGGCCGGGTCTTCGACTTCTCGGACACGACCTGGTTCGCCGGCCTGAGCCTCGAGCTGTAGTGGCCACGGTCTCGCTCATCGTCGAATACGACGGGACCCCGTTTCGCGGGTGGCAGGCCCAGGACGGCCCGTCGGCGCCGCGGACCGTCCAAGCCGAGCTCGAGGCCGCGCTGTCCGCGCTGTGCGAGGAGAGGGTCCGGGTGCGGGGGGCGAGCCGGACCGACGCCGGTGTGCACGCCCGCGGCCAGGTCGCCGCGTTCGACACCGAGCGCGAGCGCCCGCTCGTCGCGTTCGAGCGGGGGCCTCGCTTGCCCCGCGAGATCGCGATCCGAAGCGCCCAGTGGGCCACGCCGGGCTTCGACCCCCGGCGCTGCTCCCGGGGCAAACGCTACGTCTACACCGTGTTCAACGACAGGGGCCCCACCGCGCTCGACCGGGACCGGGCGTGGTGGATTCGATCTCCGCTCGACCTCTCGGCCATGGAGGTCGCGGCAAAGGATGTCGTGGGGACCCACGACTTCGACGCGTTTCGGGCCCGAGGGTGCGTGGCCCGCCACGCGGTGCGGACGATCTACGCCGTCCATATCCGTGGCTGTGGCCCTCGGGTGCAGATCGAGGTCGTGGGCAACGCCTTCGTCCGGAACATGGTCCGGATCCTGGCCGGGACGCTGGTCGAAGTGGGCCTCGGCCGCCGTGCACCGGAGTCGGTGGCCCGCGCGCTCGCCGGGCGGCAGCGAACGCTCGCCGGCGTGACCGCGCCCGCCGCCGGCCTGTGCCTCGAGGAGGTGATCTACGACGACCGCCTGCCGCCGCGGCCGCTCGACGGCTCCGATCGACCGACGTAGCTCGCTCGCTCCTCGGGGTCTGGGCCGGTGCGGCGCCGGGGCTTGTCCTGGTCGCTGTCCCGTGCGAGGCACGGAGAAATGATCGCGACGGCGTTGCCGAAGCCGAGGCTTCGGTTCTTGTATTCGAGTCCTGCGCTGTTGGCGTTGGGGCTCTTCACGGCGCTGCACGGCGGCGAGGCGGCGGCAGCGGAGCGCCCGAAGGCGAACGACCTGTCGCTGAGCTTCGGGATCCCGAGCGGCGGAAACGGCTACGCGAGCGGCGCGGCCGGACTGTGGTGGCTCGCCTCGGAGCGTCTGAACGTCGGGTTCAACGTGGGGCTTGGCCTCAACTTCGACACCAACGAAGTCTATGACCTTCTGCTCGCCCCCGCCGCTCGGCTGTACCTCACCACCGGCGACCGGATCTCGCCGTTCATCCTCGGGCAGGTGAACCTGCGACTCTTCGAAGCGCAGAGCGAAGCCGATGTGAACCTCGCGTTCGTGGGCGGGCTCGGCGCCGAGCTGTGGTTCATGCGGGAGCTCAGCCTCTCTGGCTATGTGGGGCTCGGCATCGACGCCTACCAGGGGAGGGGGAGCTCGGCCCGCATCGGGACCCTGACCTCGGGATTGACCCTGAACTTCTACTGGGGGAGCTCGTGAGGGGCCGGGTTGCGCTGACCGCGCTGCTGCTCGCTTGCGGAGGGGCCGAATACGATTCGGCGGTCGTCCTCGAGACGCCGCAGGCCACGCTCTCGCTCGTCGAGACCGCCGGAGACATCGAGCTTCACCACGAGACGGTGGCGTCCGCGCAGCGGCTGGACAGGCTGTTCGGCGATCTGCCTTCGGCGCGCGCCAGGGTGGGCTTTGCCGGTCGAAGGCTCTCGGGCGCCACCGGTGCGAGCGGGAGGTTCACGGGCCGAACGGGGGCGAGCAGCCGATTTCAAGGCGAGTCGGGGGCGCTGACCCGGTTTTCGGGAGCGGCGCCGAGCAGCGGCATTCTGGCTCCGTGCGACCTCTCGCCGGCCTGCAGCTGGCTCTGCTTGGCTTCGAGGGACTGCGGCCGCGAGTACCGCTCGTGCAGCGAGTCGATCCGGGACGTTCGGATCCCGGCCGAATACGGCGAGCTCGTGTGCGCGGCGATGGACTTCTACGCTTGCCTCGCGTCCGCCCAAGTGCGCGCGAGCGATGGACGCGCCTTCGAACGAGCGTGCCCGGCCGAGATCGCTCGGTACCTGGCGCTGGCCCGAGCGTTCGGCGAGGATTGAGCCGGCGGGCCTCCCCAAGCGGCCCGCCGTCTGGTGGAGTCGAAGGGTGACGCCCCGCCACCTCTTCAACGCCGCCGCCTTCGGCGGGCTCACCATGGCCTACGCCGTGCCTGCCCTCGGGGTGGCGCCGTTTTCCCCCGTCTCCCCGAGACGGGTGGGCGGGGCGCTGACCGGGATCGCCCGAAACTGGGCCCGGGCGGTGCTCGATGTGTGCGACGTGCACGTGGACGCCGAGGACTTCGACCGGCCTCTGCCCGACCCGGCGTACCTCGTTCTTTCGAACCACACGTCCCACCTCGACGTCCTGGCCATCTTTTCCCGGTTCCCCCGGGACCTCCACCCGGTCGCGAAGCGAGAGCTCGGCTACGTACCGGTGTTCGGGTGGGCGCTCGCGGCTGGCGCGGCGATCATGATCGACCGGGGGGACCGGCGCCGGGCCCGCATCTCCATCGAGCGGGCGGGGAGGGCGGTCCGAGGGGGCCGCTCCGTCCTCATGTTCCCGGAGGGGACGCGCAGCGCCGGGCACCAGCTCGCGCCGTTCAAGAAGGGGCCGTTTCACTTGGCGCTCGCGGCTCGGGTGCCGATCCTGCCCGTCGCCGTGCTCGGGGCCTCGGACGTCTTGGCGCCGGGGGATTGGCGGGTGCGCTCCGGGGCCCAGATCACCGTCCGGCTCGGTCGGCCGCTGCCTACCGCCGACTTCCCCGACACCAAGGACGGCCGGGACTCGGTCGCCGCCATGACCCGGGGGGCGCTCGAGGCCCTCATCGAACGCCGTGATCCTCCTTGACACCCCTGGCCTGGCCCTCTAATCCCTCGCGTCCCATGGCCGAGGACGTCGCCCCGCGCAGGATGGAGAAGCTCGCGAACCACAAGCCCACCCGGCACTTCAACCCGGATCGCCTGGAGCGGCGCTGGGTGGTGGTGGACGCGGCCGGGCAGTCGGTGGGGCGCCTCGCGTCGCAGGTGGCGATGCTGCTCAAGGGCAAGCACCGCCCCGAGTACACCCCGCACGACGACGTCGGCGACTTCGTGGTCGTCCTGAACGCCGCCCAGGTGGAGTTTCGGGGCAACGACAAGGCGGCCAAGAAGCGGTACTACAAGTTCACCGGCTACGTCGGGAACCTGAAGACCCGCACCGGGACCGAGATGCTCGCCCGCAACCCGGAGAAGGTGATCGAGCTCGCCGTGTCGGGCATGCTCCCCCGCGGGTCGAGGGGCAGCCACATGCTGAAGAAGCTGAAGGTCTACCCCGGAGCCGAGCACCCGCATCGAGCCCAGAAGCCCCTCGCGTACGCGCTCGAGGGCCAATCTCTCCCGGCCTGAGTGGCTCGGGGCGCTGAACGGAGAAGCGACAGACGATGGAGCAGTACTACGCCACTGGCCGCCGCAAGGAAGCGGTCGCTCGGGTCTACCTTCGGCCGGGGAGCGGGAAGATCACCGTGAACCGCCGGGACGTGGAGGCCTACTTCCCCCGCGAGACCCTGAAGATGATCCTCCGCCAGCCGCTCGAGCACACCGAGCAGTCGGGCAAGTGGGACATCCTCATCAACGTGCACGGCGGTGGGCTCTCGGGGCAGGCCGGCGCGGTCCGCCACGGCATCAGCCGGGCGCTGGTGGAAGCGGACGAAGAGCTGCGCGGCGTCCTGAAGAAGGGCGGCTTTCTCACCCGCGACGCTCGAACGGTGGAGCGCAAGAAGTACGGGCAGCCTGGCGCCCGCAAGCGCTTTCAGTTCTCCAAGCGTTGATCGCGGCGCCGGCCCGAGAGGTGGCTTCCCCGACGTCGGAGCCTGGCCCATCGCTCCTCCGAGGCTCGCCGTGGCCCGCCCGGGCCGGGTACCAGCCCGCCTTCTGCGCCAGGGAGCGCAGCGAACCGGCCTGGAACGAACGGGCGCCCCGTGCGCTGGAGCGCAGCGGCCGGGCCTCCGACGAATGGGCGCCCCGCGCCCTGGATTGCAGCGACCCGGCCCCCCACGAGCGGGCGCCCCGTGCCCTGGGGCGCAGCGGCCGGGCCTCCGCCGAAGGGGCGCCCCGCGCCCTGGATTGCAGCGACCCGGCCCCCAACGAGCGGGCGGCCCGCGCCCGGGAGCCCAGCGGACGGGCAGCTTTCGAGCGGCCCCGGTCGAGACGAGCGTTGGGCTGGGCCGTGGGCGCGCTGGCGGCGTTCACCGGGGCTCGAGGCTTGGCCTCTCCTCCTCCGGTCTCGCCCCCCGGTTTTGCCCGCCCTCTGTCCGTCGATGCCCTGTACGACCCGCGGCTTCGGTTCTCGGGTGGGGTGCCCGTGGTCTCGGTCGGGGTGGTGTCGAGGGCGTCGCAGGTCGAGATCCGGTCCGAGCGTCCATGGCGGATGTGGCTGGACGAGGACGGAATCCCGAAAATTCGGAACCTCGACGGGGGCACCCGCCGGTTTCGAGTCCGGTCGAGCACCCCGGGTCGCCGCTCCTGGTGGGTCCCGGTCGAGCGCTTCTCGGCCGGTGAGCCCGGGGAGATCGAGCGGTCGCGGCGCCGGTGGGAGGGGCTCGGGCACGAAGTCCGGGTCCAGCAGAACGGATCCTTGTTCGCGGTGTCGGGTCGGGTGCTCGACACCCGCTCGGTCGAGATCCTCATCGGCGGCTTTTCCCGGCCGGAGCCGGCCGAGAACCTGGCCCAGCAGCTGTTTCGGGACCAAGGGCTGTCGGCGGAGGTCCGGGCGCTGCTCGAGGAGCGGCCCCGCGGGATCATCGAGGTTTCGAGCGAAGTTGGTGTCATCCAGCTGGCGTCCGACGGCGTGGCCGCCTCGGCGGTCGGTGGGGAGCGGCTCACCGTGAACGCGAGCGACGGAGACCGGAGCTTCGGCGGTCATCTGTACGTCGCGCTCGACCCGGCCGGGGGTCTCGCGGTGGTCCACTCGGTGGATGCCGAAGAGCTCCTTCGAGGCCTGGTGCCGGCCGAGATCTTTGCTTCGGCGCCCGACGCCGCGCTCGAGGCCCAGGCGATCGTCGCTCGCGGCGCCATCCTGTCCATGCTCGGGCACCGCCACTTCGACGTCCCGTATCACCTATGCGACGGGCAGCATTGCCAGGTCTACCGGAGCGCCGCCGCCCACCACCCCGCCACCGATCGCGCCGTTCGGGCGACTCGGGGCCAGGTCGCGGTCCGACCCGGGGTCGACCCAGATGCCCCGCTCGAGCTCGTGGACTCGGTCTATTCGGCCTCCTGCGGGGGGCACTCCGAGGCGAACGAAGCGGTGTGGGACCAGCAGCCGTCGCCGAGCCTGCGGCCCCGGCTCGATGGACCGGACGACCATTCCGAGCTCGAACCGTTTCGGGACGGCCTTCACGGCGCGAACCTGCGCCGCTTCGTGAAGACCGCCCCGCCCACGTATTGCGGGCGCTCGAGCTTCACCCGGCCCGAGCGCTACCGTTGGACGCAGATCCTCGATGGCGAGGCGCTCGCCGAGCAGGGTCGGCAGCTCGGGGTGGGCGCGCCCACCGACTTCGAGGTGCTGGGCCGGGGGCCCGGGGGGCGGGTGGCGGCGCTCCGCGTCCGGGGCACCGATGGACAGGTCGAGCTGCGTCGAGAGCTGCCGATTCGCCGCCAGTTTGGCCTCAAGAGCGGCGTGTTCGTGCTCGACCTCGAGCGGGACGACAGCGGCCGCGTACAGCGGCTCGAGTTTTCGGGGGCAGGCTGGGGGCACGGGGTCGGGATGTGCCAGCTTGGCGCCATTGGCCGGGCGGAAGCCGGCCACGACGCCGCCCGAATCCTGTCTCATTACTATTCGGGCGCCGTCGTGCAGTCGCTCTACGAATGATCCGAGGGGTCCTCGGTCTCGAGCGGAGGCTGCGGCGGCAGCCACTCGGTCTTCAGCGGGGCGAGCCCTTCGACCACGAACCGCCGCATGCTCTCCATCTCGGGCGACGACAGCTGCTGCCCGACGAAGGCGGAACCATAGAGGGCGACGAGCACCACGGCGCCGATGGGCACGCTCCACGCCATCGTGGGCGGCTCGCCCGCGATCCACTGCGACAGACCGAAGAAGCCGAGACCGAGCATCAGCGTGCCCGTCATGCCGTACAGCGCGATGTAGAACGTCCAGGCCCCCGGATGGGGTGCAAACCGGCCCCTGAGCAGGGTGCCCTGCGGCCTGGGTTCGAGGGCGAAGGTCAGCCAAGGGGACCAAAACCGGCGCTGGCGCCTTCGAATCACGAGCTGGGCGTGGTCGCCCGCCATGTGGCCCGCCCATACCTCGCTGCCCTCCTCGAACCGCTGGCTGAGCCTGCTCCGCACATCCTCCCTGGGTGCCGAGACGAGCAGGTCGAAGTGGGGGCGGAGGCGGGGACGGCTCACCTCGGGGAGCGTGACAGACCTGTGACCCATGGTCACCCCGGGGGGCGGGGAGAATGGGGCGTCGCTCGGCGCGGGGTCGTCTGCTCCCGGCTTCGTCGTCTCAGTCGGCGGCGACCGCGTCCTCGGCGGGGCCGGCGTCGGGCGCCGAACCATCGGCTCCCGCGTCGCCGGTGTCGTCGGAGCCGGCGTCGTCGGAACCGGCGTCCATCGAGCCGACGTCCGTGGCGCCGGCATCGGTCGGTCCGGGGCCAGGCCCGGGCTCCATCCCGCGAGGCACGAGGCGGACGCGGTCGTTGAACTCGGGCAGGGGCTCGCCGCCGGTGGCGGAAGCCCGCTGCCCGACGCAGCGAAAGCCCACCCGTCGGCCGATGACGGCGGTGGCGAGATCGGCCTGGTTGTCGAGCCCGAGGTCCCGCCGAGCGAAGATCCCCGCGGCCGCGCGAGCGTCGAGCCGATCCTCTCGCTCGTTCACCTCCGCCGGGTTGGTGGTCAGCCGCTCGAGGTAGGATCCGCCCACCGCGACCGGGCGCCGTCCGGCGGACTGGCCGCTCGGGGCGGCGATGCACACCGCCCAATCGGAACGAAGGGGCAGGTCGGGTGCGGGCTGGTAGCGGCCGCGAACGCAGGCCGCGCCGCTCGGGCATCGAGGGGGGTTCTCCCTCGAGAACGGGTTCTCGCCCGGGCTCGCCTGCACCCGTTCGGGAAGGTCGGCGACGCAGAACCAGGGCAGGTTCTGCGCGGTCCCCCGAGTCGCCGGGGCCAGGTCGGCGAGCAGCTCGGCGACGTTGCCGATCAGGTCGAAGATCACCCCGCCACCGGGGACGCGAACCACATCCCTCGGCGCTGCGCCGCGCCCGGCCGCGTCCCCGCCGGTGGCGAGGATGGGATAGGGCCGCCGGCAGTCGCCGTTGGCCAGGACCGACACCTCGCAGAGCGCGGGGACCTCGTCGTCTCCGTTCGGAAGCAGGGGGATCCGGGTGGGCAGTCCGGTGCTCGGATCGCGGTCGAGCCCAGCCTGGCGAACCAGCGCGTGCTCGACGCCGGTGGGCAGGCGGCGCCCGTTCCATTCGCAGAACAAGCTCGCCTGGGCCTGGGTGACGCCGACGACCGGGCAGTCGTCGAAGTCTCCTTCGGACCGGCAGACGTCTCCCTTCGTGATCTTCGAAGGGTCCGGGGCGCGGCAGGCGCCGGAGTCCACGCAAAGCTGGTATTGCCGGTTGGTCACCTCGTGAGCGTCCACGGGCACCGGCGCCCCATCGGCGAGCTCCACGAAGCAGTTGTGCGGCGTGTCGGTCGAGGTCCGCACGTTCCGGCCGTCGAGCGAGGCGAGCGTCGCCGGGTCGAACAGGCCGCTGCAGAACCCACGCTCGCTCGGGCCGGCGAGGTAGAGCGGCCGCGCGGCGTTGCCTTCGATGGTCACGCTCGGGGACAGCGGCACCGCGACCTGCGCGGTCGGCGGCGGCGGGTCGACCCTCTCGAGGCAGCCGATGAGGACAAGGGCGAAGAGGACGCGAAAACGAGCCATGGCTCAGAACCTTCCCGTGAGTCCGACGCCCGCTCCCCCCGCGGTAGGGGTGAGCCCGAAGCCGGTGATTTCGAGGGGGGGCGGACCGAGCGACGCGGCAACCGGGGGCGGCGGCGTGGTTCGCAGCCACTTGTACATGTACACCACGAGCCCGCTCACGACGAGCGTGCCCCCGGCGATGAGGCTGACCATCTGTACGGTTTCTAGGGTGTCGAGGTCGTCGTTCGGGCGGCGGCTGGCCTCGCTGCCGTCGTAGAACGGCCGGCCGCTCGCGTCGCTCGGACCGAGGTCGGTGAAGTAGGGCCGATCGAGGATGAACTCCTGGTAGAGGATCGGACCTCCGAACCCGAGCCCGCCGCCGATGAGGCCAAACAGCACGAGGTTTCGGCCCCAGTCGGACAAGGTTCCGTCGCTGACCGGAGGCGAATACTTGTTCAACCGGACGTCCACGGCGGTGGTGGCTTCCCGCTCGACGACGAACGGCTCACTGTAGCGGTCGAAGCCCACCAATTCGACCTGGATCTGGTGGTCGCCGGCGGGAAGCGCCTTCGTTTGGGTGTAGGGCGAGAGGCCTACGATCGCGCCGTCCACGAAGATCCGGGCCCCGGGCTGATCGACCGCGATGGTGACGTACCCCACGTTCTCGAGCTTCTTCAGGTCGAACTCGAGCGCGAGCGGCTTGTCTTCGGACATGACGAAGTCCCGCCTCACTGGATCGTAGCCGTTGAGGTCGATGTACAGAGTATGGGGGCCAGGTCGGAGCTTCGTCCTGAGGTTGGTCTGGCCGATGATGCCTTCGTTTCGGTCGTCGAGGTACACGTCGGCGCCCGGCGGATCGGAGCTGATCGACAGCTCCTGGAACCGGCTGCGGATGTCGCTCGCGAGCCGCTTCATGATCGACTCGACGTCCGCTTTGTCCGGAGCGTTCGGGTCGGCCTCGAGGTACTGCCGGTAGTAGTCGAGCGCGTCCTCGTAGCGGGCCATCTTCTCGAAGCTCTTCGCGATGTTGTACAGCGGGGCCGGCTCGGGCTTCTCGGCGAAGGCGGCCTGGAAGTCTTCGATGGCGGCCTCGAAGTCGCCTTTTTGGTACGCGCGCCGGCCCGACATCATGCGCGCCTCGTACTGGTCGTCGCCGCCGGCGCCTCCGGCTCGCTGTTCGAGCACCGAGATCTTGTCGAGCGCGTCGGACCGCTCCCGCGGGTCGCTCTCGAGTTCGACGTAGCGCTTGTAGGCATCGACCGCCTCTGCCCATTGGGACAGCCGCTCGTGGCAGCGGGCGATGTTGTAGATGAGCGCCGCGGTCGGCTGCAGGTCGTAGGCGGTGCGAAACGCGGACAGGGCGGAGACGTAGTTGCCGGCTTGGTAGAACGCGCGGCCAGCGCTCGCCTGCTGTTTGGCCACGTCCTCGTCGGATCGAGGATCGGCGTTCGGCGCGTCCGGGCTGTCGCCTGATTCCGACGTCGCCTCGGGGCCGTCCCCCGCTTCGGGGTCGTCGTCCTCGCTGGGCGCGTCGGCGGCCGCGGGAGGGGGCGGCTCCTGGGCGCCGGCGACCGACGCGACCGCGATGGACGCGACGATCCACACCCAGCCGGCGCGACCGAGGCTCGATCCGTTCATGGCGGCGGACACTCCCATGACAGGGGGGCCATTTCAACGGCCGAGCCATTGCTCCGTCCTCCCTGCTCCCGCACCCTCCAGCCATGAACCAGCCGTACCTCGAGCGGGCGGTCGTCGTGCCGGGCACGCCTCCGCTCGAAGGCCTGTACCACCGGGGGCGGCGGCCGCAGGGGGCGCTCGTGCTGTCGGTGGGCCCGGACGCAGGGAGCATGGACATCCCGGCGGTGGCCGAGATCGCCTTCGCGGTGACCCGGGCTGGGTTTCCGACCCTGCGGTGCAACTATCCTGGGGTCGGGGCGAGCCCAGGCCCGTTTTCGGTCGAGGCGGCCGAAGAGGCGGCGGCCCGCGCCGCGGAGCACCTCGAGGCCACGACCGGCACGGGGGCAGGGCTCGTGTTCGCCGGCGTGGGGCTCGGCGCCTGCCTCGCCGCTCGCTTGTGCGCGGAGCGAGGCGGGGCCCGGGCCGTGCTGGTGCAGCCGCAGACCTCGCTCTTGTCGTCGGGACCGCCGGCGGCCGCGGTCGGCGAAGTCCTCGTCGTCGCCGCCGGCGCCGACCCGGAGGAAGACGTCGAGGCCTGGCGCCGCTTCACCGCTTCGAGCCCCTCGGCGCGGCTCCTCGTCGTGCGGGAGGCCGACCGGGTGTGGCGCTCTGGGCTCGTGCGGCTCGGAGCCGCCGCCGCCGAGCACCTGGGCGCATCTTCCCCCGATTGACCCGGCCCCCTGGAGGCGGAATCGCTCGTTGCGTCGCTGGCATCGCCGTGCTACCGACGCGCTCCCGCGGGGCGACCTGCGGAATCCACACGCCCGGGTCGACGGTCGGGGTGGCCCACGGGGTTTCTCGGGGTCGAAGACCGAAGGACGACGCTCGGGCGGCGGCAACAACCCAGAACCTCGGCGGGCCACGCCCCGCCGTGCTGCGCGAAGAGCGCACAGGAGACGCAATGTCCACCGTCACCATGAGGCAGATGCTCGAGGCCGGCGTCCACTTCGGCCACCAGACGAAGCGCTGGAACCCGAAGATGAAGCCTTTCATCTTTGGCGCCCGAAACGGCATCTATATCATCGACCTGCAGCAGACCGTCGGGCTGTGGCGCCGAGCCTACGACTTCATCGCCGACCTGAGCGCCCGCGGCGACAAGGTCCTGTTCATCGGGACGAAGAAGCAGTCGCAGGAGGTCATCGCCGAAGAGGCGACCCGAGCGGGCATGTTCTTCGTGAACAACCGCTGGCTCGGCGGCACCTTGACCAACTTCAAGACGGTGAAGGCCTCCATCGAGCGGCTCCGCGCCCTCGACAAGATGGAGACCGACGGGACCTTCGAGAAGCTCCTCAAAAAGGAGATCCTCACCTTGTCCCGCGAGAAGGAGAAGCTGGTTCGGGCGCTCGGCGGGATCAAGGAGATGAACCGCCTCCCTGGCGCGGTCTTCATCGTGGACCCGAAGAAGGAGCACATCGCGGTGGCGGAGGCGAACCGCCTCCAGATCCCGGTGGTCGCCATCGTGGACACCAACTGCGACCCGGACATGATCGACTACGTGATCCCCGGAAACGACGACGCGATCCGGTCGATCAAGCTCTTCACCGCCAGCATCGCGGACGCCTGCCTCGAAGGCACGTCCCGCCACCAGGAGTCGCTCGCCGAGAGCAAGGCGATGCAGGCCGAGACCGACCGGCAGAGGGCGGACCGAGGTCCGGTGGTGCGCGAAGGCGGACCGATCGTGGACAAGGTGTCGCGGGCGCTGCCCGAGGCGATGTCGGAGGCGGACGCGACCGCCACCCCGGATTCGCCGCCCGGCCAGTGAGCCCTTCCAAAAGGAGAACGAGCGATGGAGATCACGGCGCAACAAGTGAAGTCCCTCCGGGAGAAGACCGGAGCGGGCATGATGGACTGCAAGAAGGCGCTCAACGAGTGCCAGGGAGACGAGACCCACGCGGTCGAGTGGCTCCGAAAGAAGGGCCTGTCCGAGGCGGGCAAGAAGATGAGCCGCGTGGCCGCGGAGGGCGCGGTGCACGCCTACATCCATCCCGGTGGAAAGGTGGGCGTCCTGCTCGAGGTGAACTGCCAGACCGACTTCGTCGCCCGCGGAGAGGACTTCATGACCTTCGTCAAGGAGATCTCGATGCAGATCGCGGCCGCGCAGCCGGCCTACGTCCGGCGGGAGGAGGTCCCCGAAGAGGTCGTCGCCAAGGAGCGGGAGATCTTCATGGGCCAGGTCGTCGAGTCGGGCAAGCCAGAGCACATCGCGGCCAAGATCGTGGATGGGAAGATCAACAAGTGGATGTCCGAGATCTGCCTGCTCGAGCAGCCTTGGGTCAAGGAGCCCAAGATGAGCGTCGAGCAGCTTCGGGCCGAGCTCGTCCACAAGACCGGCGAGAACGTGCAGGTGCGCCGCTTCGTTCGGTTCGTGCTCGGTGAGGGGATCGAGAAGAAGGAAGAGAACCTCGCCGAGGAGATCGCGAAGATGAACGCCCAGCGGGGGGGCTGACTTCCTTTGCCGGCCCCGCTCGTTCGGTGTAGGCCTCGGGCATGCCGCAGGTGAGGTTTGGGACCTTTTCGATGGAGGCGCCGGACAGCTGGACGCTGTCCTCGGTGATTCTGGCCGGGCCCCCCGAGGCCCCTCCGGTCCAAGGCATGCTGACGACGAAGGCGGTCCGCCCGTTTCAGCGGAACCTCATCGTCACCATGGAGCAGGTGGGGCCAAACGAGACCGCGGAGAGCTACGTCCAGCGTCAGCTCTCTGGGCTCAAGGAAGCGGGCGTGATCAGGCAGGAGGCGGCGCCACCGGAGAAGGTGGCGCTGTCGAGCGGTCCCGAGGCGGTGCTCACCGAGCAGATCATCGTCGCCCACGGCGGCGAGCGGGTGCGCCAGATGCAGGTGGTGTTCGTGAAGGATTCGATCGCCCACACCGCGATCGCGTCCCACCTCGACGGCGCCTCCTTCGAGCGGGTCCGGGCCGAGTTCCGGAGCATGCTGCTGTCGTTCTCCTGAGCGTGATGACGCTCCCCCGAGGACTCTTGGCTGGGGACGCTTCAGCGCGCGGCGTCGGGAAACAGGCCGGTGCGGGCCACGATGACGTCTATCAGCTGGGCTCGGCCCCCCACGAAGGCGTCGAGCACGAACATGCCGCGGTCGGTCCGGACCTCCCAGCCGGCCAGAGGGAGGGTCGGGGCCCGCACCCGCTCGATGCCTTCCCAAGGGAAGTGCTCGCCCCCGGTGGCCCCCCGCACCGTCACCCCGCTGTCGTCCACGACGTAGGCCATGCGCCCGTACCTCAGGGCGAAGCCGGCGAACAGCAGCACGAAAAACGCGATCCCGATCGTCGCGCGAGCGGGCAGCGCGTCGAAGGCCAGCGCCCACGCTCCGAGGCTCGCCCAGAACGCGAGCGCGCCGATCACCGCGAGCCGCACCCAGAGCGCCGCTCGAAACTCGTGCCGTCGTCGCGCGATGCCCACCATGTGCGCGATGGTGGCGGCTCGGGTAGAGGCCCGTCAACGCAGGGCCGACGTCAGCGTCCCGTGGGCCACGTCGCGCTGCTCTGGCTTGGGCTGACGGCCGCGGCGCCCTCGCTCCCGGACGCCCCGGTGCCCGACGGCGACGCGGAGCGGTTCGATGTCGAGACGGATGTGCGGGGGCCCCGGCTGGTGGTCGAGGTGCTCGGGGGCCCCGGGTTCGAGTCCCCGGCTGCGTCGGCGGTGGCGGAGGCGGTGCGGCTGCGGCTCGAGCGAACGCGAGGTCTCCTCGCCGACCGTCCGCCGCCCCCGGACGAGATCGTGCTCGCCGACCGCTCTGTGACGCTCATCGAGGATGGCCTGCGCGCGTTTTCGCGCCTCGACCTGGCCGCCGCCGAGCCGGCCCTCGAGCAGGGGCTGACCGCCGGATTTCTCGCCCTCGATGGGGCTGAACCTCCCCTCGCGCTCGTGCATGGCGCCTTCATCTATGGCGCGGTGGCTCTGTACGAGGGCCGGGACGCGGAGGCGAGAGCTCGGTTCGCGCTGGCCGCGGAGCTCGACGCCTCGTACGAGCCGCGGGATGTGCCGGACCATGTGGTCGCTCGCTACCGAACGGCGGTCGTGGCCCCGCGAGGCCGGGGCACGCTGGCGATCGGCAGCTCTCCTCCGGCCGAGCTCTTCGTGAACGGAAAGCCCCGGGGCCGGACCCCGCAGCGGCTCGACCTCCCCGAGGGCTCGCACATGGTCACGCTGAGGGCTCCCCGCGCCCACGGCTGGTCGCGGATCGTCTCGGTGCTCGCCGGGGCGACCACTCCGGAATCGGCCCGGCTCGAGCGGAAGGAGCCGGTCCCTCCAGCGGTCAGCGTGGCCGAGGCGGCGACGCTCGAAGGGGCGGCGGCGGCGGCGGCCCGGCTCGGCCGACCCTACCTGCTCGCGCTGCGGCCTCTGCCCGGCGGTGGACTCGGTGGGGCCTGGGTCCCCCCGGTTGGAGAGCCGTCCCTGGTCGAGCTCCCCGATCTGCCGGCCGACCCTCGAGCCGCCGCCGAGCAGATCGTGGCCGCGCTCGAGGAGGCCCGGCCCGAACCTTCGCCGCCGAAGTCCGAGGCCCCGTGGTGGCCCTGGCTGATCGCTGGCGGGGCGGTGCTCACGGCCGTCGCGGTGGGGCTCGTCGCCGCGGTGCAGCCGGATCCGGCGCCGCCATCGCGATTCCCGGTGCTCCGGTTCTGAAGCGGAGGCCCCGGTCCTGCACGACTTCCCTCTCGTTCATGTCGCTGACCCTCATCCCTCCTGACCCCGGTCCTCATCGACTGTCGGAGGGGCTCATCGAGGCGAGCGTGTCGAAGGAATGGGCGGCGGCTTTCGAGTGCGCCTCCGGGGCAGACCCATCCGGCTTTCGCACCACGCTGAACTCGCCCGCGGTCTCGAGGACCACGGACTCCACCTTGTCCGAAGACGACATGTGGGCAGAGCGAATGGCGGCGAGAATCTCGCTCTTGGTCACCCGCTCCCGGCGCATCGCGCTCTCGAGGAACCGGCCACGATAGAAGACCATCGCCGGCTCGGCCTTGAACAGGTTATCGACGGCATCCCATCGGGCCGAGGTCCAGGCGACGAGAAACTGTAAGCCGACGAGCAGCGCGAGCGCCACGAAGCCTTAGGCCCAGGTCACGCTTCGAGAGGTCAGCAGGGTGGCGAGAATCGAACCGAGGGCGATGGTCACGATGAAGTCGAAGGCGTTCATCTTCGCGAGGGTTCGTTTGCCGCTCACGCGCAGCAGGAGCAACAGCGAGAGGTAGGCGGGCACCCCGACGAGGATCACTCGGGCCGGCCCGTCCCAAGAGTCAAAATAGATACCCAATATATCCATGGCGTCTCCTGTCGACCGGCGCCTCGGGGCCACCGGGTGGATGCAAGCAAAGAAAATGAGATCCGTGACGTGCGTGGTCACGGGCGTTTGGAGGCTCCATCGAGCGTACACGACTCGCCGATGGGGTCAAGCGTGCGCGCCAGCGGCCCGAGTCCGACGAGCGGCCGACCGAGTCCGATGTCCGATGAGCATTCGCCGGGTGAGCGGCGGTCCGATGAGCGGAGGTGGCGAGGGAGCGAGCAACGACAGCGTGCGGACCTCGTCTTGGTACGGCTGCGCGTCGCTCCGCTTGCGGCGAGCACCAGCGCTCGATTAGAACCCGCTCGCCCATGACCGCCGACCGCATGAACCGGGCCGAAAACGCCACCGCGGCCCTCGAGGCGGCGGTCGCCGAGGTCACCCGCGTGGTCCAAGGCAAAGCCGACGTCGCCGGGCTCGCCCTGGTGGCGGTGCTGGCCAGGGGCCACCTGCTGCTCGAGGACGTCCCCGGCGTGGGCAAGACCACGCTCGCGCGGGCCCTGGCTCGGGTGATCGGCGGGGCCTTCGGCCGCATCCAGCTCACCGCGGACCTGCTCCCAGTGGACATCGTCGGCGGCTCCGTCCTCGATCCGGGCACGCAGAGCCTCCGGTTTCGGCCCGGCCCGGTGTTCGCGAACGTGGTGCTCGCCGACGAGCTGAACCGAGCCACCCCGCGCACGCAATCGGGCCTGCTCGAGGCGATGGCCGAGCGGGCCGTCTCGGTGGACGGCGTGACCCACCGGCTGCCCGACCCGTTCTTCGTGCTCGCCACCCAAAACCCGGCCGAGCACCACGGCACCTACGCGCTCCCCCAATCGCAGATGGATCGCTTCCTGTTTCGGTCGGCGCTCGGATACCCGGGCGCCGAAGTGGAGCGGTCGCTGCTGTCCGGCGCGTCTTCCCCACCGCCGGAGCCGGAGGCGCTCGCCCCGCTGCTCGAGGGGCCGCCGCTCATGGCCGCGATCGCCGCCGTCGAGTCGGTGCATCTATCGGTGGCGGTCGCGAACTATCTTCACGCGGTTGTCGAGGCGACCCGGCGATCCGCCGAGCTCGAGGTGGGGGTGTCCACCCGCGGCCTCCTTCAGTTCGGGCGGGCGGTCCGGGCTCGGGCGCTGCTCGAAGGACGGGACTTCGTGAGCCCCGAAGACGTGCACGCGCTCGCCGTGCCGGTCTGCGCCCACCGGGTGGTGCCGCGGGGCTACGAGCGGCTGCCCCGGTCCGAAGCGGAGGCGCTCGTGCGAGCCCTGCTCGATTCCGTCCCGGCGCCGGGCTGACCCATGGCGTGGTTCAGGCTGCCGAGGCCCCCCCGAAGGGCGATTCCCACCGGGCCAGGCTGGTTCGCGCTCATTGCGCCGACCTTCCTCGGGGTGGCGGCGGTCACGGCCACCAACAACCTGCTGTTCTTGCTGCTCGGCGCGACGCTCGGCACCGTAGTGCTCTCCGGAATTCTGTCCGAGCGAGCGATCCGGGACATCGAGGTGCGGGTTCGGGCCTTGGGCCCAGTCTACGCCGGGCGCCCGGTCCGGCTGGAGGTGCGCTTCTGCCGCCCGGCCCCTGGACCGCCGCGGTTCGACCTTCGGTTTCGGGAGAGCGGGTCGATGTTTCGGCGGGTGCGGCCGCCCGACGTGCTCGTGGCCGCGATTTCGGTGCTCGAGGGCCAGCACGACGCGGTCCTCGCCCCTAGAACCTTTCCCGCCCGCGGCAAAGTCCGGCTCGGTCGGTGCGAAGTCGCCACCCGCTATCCGTTCGGTCTGCTCACGAAAGCGAAGGACGTGGATCCGGGGCTCGTCCTCCTCGTACGGCCCCGGTGGGTCGAGCCCCCTCGGGCGCTCGAGTCGCCGCCAACCGACGCCGGCGACACCGAGACGGCGAAGAGGAGGGGGCTTGGCTTCGACGTGTACGGGCTGAGGGAGCGGGCCGAGCACGACCCGATCCACCGGGTCCACGCTCTTCGCTCGCTCGCTCTGGGCCGGGCGGTGGTCCTCGAGATGGACGGAACGGATCGACCGGTGGCGGAGCTCGGGGTGATGAGCACCCCGGACGCGGACCCAGAGGCGCTCGAGCGAGCGCTCGAGCTGGCGCAGGCTCTGTTGACGGCGTGGTCGGGGCGGGGCTACGCGGTCGGTCTCACGACCACGAGGGAGTGCTTCGAGCCCGGGTCCCTGGATCGGATGCTCGACCACCTCGCCGCGCTCGACCCAGCACCGCTCGGACTGACCGCTCGCCGCCCGGGGCTGTGGCTGGTGCCGGCTGGGGCGCCGCTTCCGCCCTCGGGCCGGGTGCTCGCGGTGGGCCCCAGCGGGCTGTCGTCATGACCGTCGCCACCGCCCACCGGGTCGCGCTCATCGCGGTCGTCGTGCTCCCGGTGCTCGGGCTCAGCACCGGCTCGACCGTGCTGCGGGGGTCGGGCGCGCTGCTCGCCGTCGCCGTTTTGGCCGCGGTTCCCCACCTCTACGCGCGAACCCGCTCCACCGCCCGCCTGGCCGCCGTGCACGGGCTGACCTTGGTGGGCCTCGCGCTGGCCCTCACGGTCGTGCGGAGCGCCGGCGTG
Organism: Myxococcota bacterium; assembly: GCA_036788295.1. Taxonomy (GTDB): domain Bacteria; phylum Myxococcota; class Kuafuiibacteriia; order Kuafuiibacteriales; family Kuafuiibacteriaceae; genus JAHQVK01. The sequence goes on along the minus strand of DAIQNR010000047.1, from coordinate 1,768 downwards.
GACGCTGCGCTCGGCATCGTGATGCTCGGAATGTTCAATCGGACGTGGCTGCGGGTCGGCCAGCGCGACGACCTGATCGTCGTCGGCAGCGCCGCGGTGTTGATGGCCGCGGTCACCGTCGTGACCCCAGGAATCTCGTTTCTGCTCCTCATCGTTCTCTTCGTGCCGGCGGCGCTCTGGCTGATGCTGACCTCGACCCTGCTCGGGCTGTCCGGCTCGGGCCGAAACCGGGATCCCATCGCGTTCTCTCGCTTGGCCTCTCGACCGATCCCGCGGCTGCGCGGCGCGCTCACCGGCTTTGGTCTCGCCCTGATGCTCGCCGGGTACGTTGCCGTCTCGTTTCTGCCTCGCCACCGGTTCGGGCACGGGCTGAGCGCAGGCGGGCTCGTGACGTTCATCGGGCCGGGCCCATCGATGCAGCTCGACGCCGGCGGCGTGGGCGGCTCCGAGGATCAATCCATCCGCGTGCGCGTGGCCCCCACGCCGGGGGTGGATCTCGATGACCTTCACGGCCTCTATGTCCGCATCCACGCCCTCGACGAGATAGATGGACTCGAATTCCGGGAGTCGCCCGGGCCGGCGCGCTCGCTCGCGACGGTCGAGCTCGGCGGACCAACCGCGATGGTCAGCTTGCGCCGCTTTGCCGGGCGCGGCGAGGTCCAGCCGCTCGCCCTCATCGGCCAGCGAACCCCCACTGCGGTGGCGCTGCCTCGGCTTCAGGAGCGGGCGAGCGGGACCTGGACCGCGCCGGTCGCGTCCTTTTCGCTCGAGCTGCGCTACGAGGCGTCGTTGACCGAGGCGGCGGCGCTCGGCCACGGCGCCGAAGACCGGTTCCTTGCGGTGTCCGACCTCGACCCCCGCATCGAGGCCCTGGCCCGGCGGCTGACCGACGGGGCAAAAGACGACGGGGAGCGGGTGGCGCAGATCCTCGGACACTTCGATGGGTTTCGCTACACGACCGACAAGCTCGAGGGCACCGACCCAAACCCTCTCGCCCGATTCTTGTTCGAGGCTCGGGCAGGGCACTGCGAGCTGTACGCCGGAGCGGTCGTGCAGCTCCTTCGCGCTGCCGGCGTGCCGGCCAGGGTCGCGACCGGATACTATGGCGGCTGGATCAATCGCCGGGCCCGGAGCGTCGAGTTCGGAGCCGAAGACGCGCACGCGTGGGTCGAGGTCTGGCTCGACGGGAGATGGACCTGGGTGGACGCGACCCCGCCTTCCGAACGGGCCCGGCGCTCCGGCAAGAGGCTCGCGTGGCTTTTCGACCTTTGGGACGCCGCAGAGGCTCTCTGGTACGTCTACGTCATCGACTTCGACGAGGAGCGGCGCCGGTCGGTGGTGGGCGCCTTGCGCGAGGCGGCGGGCCACGTCGGGGAGATGGACCCGTGGGAGGTTTCGGCCTGGTTTGGGCCGCGGGCGCGAGGGCTCGGACTCGGGCCGTGGGTGGGGCTGTTCGCCGCCGGGTCCGGGGTTCTGGCGGTGTGGTGGCGACGGCGGACGGCAATCGATCGGCTCGGCGCCCGGCTTCACCGCCGCTTGGGCCGCGCCCAGGCCCCCAGCCGGCCGCTCGGGCTGCTCGCGCTGGCCCACCCCGACCGAGCGGCCGCGACCCGAGCGGTTCAGCTGTACGAATCGGCCCGCTTCGGCGCCCCCGGCCGGGGCCCGCCTCTGTCCGAGGTCGGGGCCGCCATCGATCGGATCGGCAAAGCGGCCAAAACCTAGAGCACCGATCGGGCTCTACCAACGCCCCAGGCTCGTTTCCTGCGTC
>DAIQNR010000046.1:0-45856 GCA_036788295.1 Myxococcota bacterium | reverse complement strand
GTGAGGGTGTAGGTGATCCGGTCGAGCAGCGCCCCATCGTCGAGGATCTCGATGGCAGAGTATCTCCGCTCGTAGACTTGGCCCGAGACGTCGTCGAGCTCGTTGACCGCCTTCGCCAGCGGCCCAAGGAACTGGCACATGAAGCGGTCGAGCACACCGGCCCCGTCTTCGACCACGAGGTGCAGGTGGTTCGACATCTGGACCGCCGCGAAGAGCCGAACCGCCGGGTGCACCTCGAGCGCACGACCGAGCGCCCTCCCGAACGCATCGACCCGCTCCGGATCGGGTCTGAGCCGAAACTGGGCCCTGGCGCAGCGAGCGGTCACGAACCAGACGGTGTTCGGCGCGAGACGACGAGGTGAGCGCACGCCCTACAAGGTAGGCGCTCGCTCCAAGCCTGGCATCGGTCAATCGGAGCAACCCCAGCCGCCGGGGCCTAAAGTTCTGGGGGAACACCGGCGAGGTGGACGCTCGCCCGCTCCGGTTGATGGCCGGGCAGACCAAGCGAGCCCTCGCGAGCGGATGCGACGACGGGCGCATGCCCGTCAGGCCCCTTCGCCCCCGATTGCGAGCAGTCCTCGCTGACCGGTTGGCACGCCCATGGGTGCGCGCCGCCCGGTATCGGTGCTCGGCGAGGTCAGAAGATGATGCAGTCGCGGCCGAACGGGTCGGAGCAGCCGCATAGGGGCTCGTCCGACGCGAACGAAGAGTCTCCGCACGAGTCGGTCACCTGGACCGAGAAGAAGTTGTAGGAAGACTCGGTGCATTGGCCAGACGGCCAGTAGTCGGCGGTCGCCGACGATCCTGAGCTGCTGAAGCTGGCGGCGTCGCCGAAATAGCTCCACTGGTACGTGTACGGAGCGACTCCCCGCTGGGCCGAAGCCCAGCAGGAGATCTGAAAGGCGCTCGCCTGGCAGGAGATGGACGCCGTGGGGCGGCTCACGCCGCCGTTCGAGGTGAGGACGCTGACGCCGAGGGTCGAGGCGTAGTCGATGGCCATATAGATCGCGTCCCCGCTCGTGGTGTAGCGGCCGCTCGTGATCCCGACGGCGGTGTTCTCGATGTAGAACGGCCCGCCGCTGTCCCCGGGCTCGGCCATCGACCTCGGGTTGTTGCTCGTCCAGTTCTGCTCTCGGACCCGAATGAACCGGCTCCGGCAGCTCGGCACGTAGCTCGGGCAGACGCTCAAGGAGGTGATGAAGCCGCAGGTGCGGTTGGTGGTCCTGCCGTTCTTGCAGACGTACTGCCCAACCGACTGCTGGCTTCGACCCCGGGTACCGAGCACCGCGCGAAAGACACCCCCGGCTACCGAAGAATCGGAGTCGAACTCGTTCGGGACCGTCATGTTGCAGGCCACGGAGTGCCACTGCACGTCGTACTCGCGCTCGTAGCGCTCCGAGCGAAACGGCAAGGCCTGAAAGGTATCCCAATAGGTCTGGGCGTTGCCGCAGTGGGCGGCCGTCAGCGCGCCCAGCTCGTTGGTCCCGCTGCGCCGTACCGTGAAGCCCGAAGTGCAGGTCGAGAGGCGGCGCCCGCCCCGAAGAGGCTGCTGGGCCTGGGCCGGCTCCGAGAGGCGCTCGACTTGCTGCACACGAAGATGGCGGCCGTACGACTCGAGAAGAGGCTCGATCGCCTGCTCGAGCCCGACCGGGTCGGTGGTCGAGAGCTCGGCCCGGTTCTGGGTCAGGTCGAGCGATGCATCGACCGGGACGCCAGAGGCGCGGGCCGCCTCCACGGCGGCCTCCTGCACCGCCTCGAGCTCCACCAGCGGCAGCTCGAACTCCCCAACGGCCACCAGGCCGGCGGCGAGGAGCTCGCCGGCGAGCGCCTCGAGCAACTCAGCCCCCCGGGCCACGTCCGAGAAGCGGACCTCCACCCGCAAGTCAGGCTGGTGCAGGATCCAAAGTCCAGCATAGATGTCCTCGACCTCGGCGCGCAGTCGCTCGTCGAGCTCTCCCACGAGAGCCTGCAGCCGGAGTCGCCGCGCCGCCTCGTCCACAGGGACGTCGACCGCCGCCGCGTACGACATCGCGTCCTGGCGCACGGCGTCATCCTCGCTCGCGAGCGCGCTCATCGAAAGGAGCGCCACGACCCCCATCGACCCGCCCAGCACCCGGGCCGCCGTCCTCATGGCCCTAGAGCACCGAACGGGTTGGAACGGCGCCTCCAGGCGAAGGATCCTGCGTTCTTGGCCGTCCGGCGGCGGACCGAGGCTACTCCCCGTAACCGACGGAGCCGCCCCTCGAGGGTCGCCGCAGGCGACCGGGCGGCCAGGGACGCGGGAAACGAGCCTGGGGCGTTGGTAGAGCCCGATCGGTGCTCTAGGTTGACGCCCTCGAATCCTCGCCTCCATCGTCGTCCTCTCAACCCATCGATGCTCCATACCGTCGTCCTCCTTCGACAAGGGCGCCGCACGCTCGGGCGCCCGGGTTGCCACTTACACAGTCGAGGCCATGTGCCTCGTCCCCGACCGAGCAGGTCGACCGCGATGCGGCGGCCTGTCCGTGGGGACAGCTGCCATGCAGATGGATGGAGCGCAAGCGGCCCCGGCTCGAAACCGGGGGGTCTTGGTCGGCAGAAAGATGGACCACCGGTCCACGGAGAGGCCCACCCTCGAAGTCGTCGCGGCGGCGACGGCCCCCGGGTCCGGCCAACGGGCAAGGAGCGGAGGATGCCCGCCGGACGCGAGCGACGGCCCCGAGCGACGGCCCCCATCGCCGACGAAGCGACCGGCGAGAGCGCGACGCCCACGACGTTCCCGGCCGCATGCGGCGGCGTTGCCGGCGAAGCGACAGGCCGGTCACGGACTCGACGTCGGCTTCGACTTGACTTGCGCTGCGGTTTCCCAACCGACACGCTCGCGAGCGGCGGCGCACCGATGCGCGCGTGGTGGACCGCGAGGCCGCGGACCGCGAATCGTCCGCCGAAGTTGGGGTTTGGCCCCGATTTTCGGCGCGGGCGCAGGGCGGGGAATCGGTCGCCGAAGCGGGGGTTTGGCCTCGACTTTCGGCGCCGGCGGAGGCCGGGGCGAACCCGCGCCTACCCAAGGCGAGCCCCCGGGGGTAGGGTCCGGGCCCGGCGCTGCGCCGCGAGCCTGAGCCATGGTCCGTTTTTTCCCTCCCCGCGCGTCGTCGCCCCGGCCTCCGGTCGCCACGACCCGCCCAGTGCGCCTGTGGGCCCACGGGCGAGAGCGCATCGACCCCTACGCGTGGCTGCGCGCAGCCGACTGGCAGGAGGTCCTGCGGGACCCGTCGGGGCTCGAGCCGGAGATTCGGGACTACCTCGACGCCGAGAACGCGTACACCCGAGCGGTGCTCGCCCCCACCGAGCCCCTGCAAGCGGCGCTGTTCGAGGAGTACCGGGGGCGCCTGCTCGAAGAGGACCAAAGCGTGCCCGAACCGGACGGCCCGCACTGCTATTACTTCCGCTTCGAGCACGGCGGCCAGCACCCGATCTTCTGCCGGCGGCCTCGGCACGAGGACGGTCCGGAGACCGTGCTGTTCGACGGCGACGCCGAAAGCCAGGGCGCCACGTTTTTTCAGGTGGGCGCCTGCGTCGCTTCCCCGGATCATCGCCGGGTCGCGGTCGCCGTCGACGAGCGCGGCTCCGAGCTGTACGGGCTGCGGTTTCGGGAGATCGAATCGGGGCGCTGGCTCGAGGACCGCATCGAGGAGACGAGCGGGAACGTCGTGTTCTTGACGGACGAGGTCGTCCTCTACACCGTGCTCGACGAGCAGCACCGCCCCCGCCGCGTGAAGCGCCACGTCCTCGGGACCGACCCGAGCACCGACGAGGTCGTGTACGACGAGCCAGACATCGGCTGGTTCGTGAGCCTGTACCGAACCGAGAGCGAGCGCTTCGTCGTGATCGAGGCCCACGCCCACGACACCTCCGAGTGCTGGCTGCTCGACCCGGGCCGCCCCGACTCCGCCCCGGTTCGGGTGGCCCTCCGAACGCCCCACGTCGAATACGAGGTGTCGCACCACGATGATCGGCTCGTGCTGCGCACCAACGCCGGCGGGGCCGAAGACTTCGCTCTGATGGCGATGCCGCTGTCGAAGCTGGGCCAGGACTTCGAGCGGGAGAGCTGGACGCCGCTCATCCCCCACGAGCCGGGGCGCCTTCTGCTCGGCGCCCACATCTTCTCCGGCCACGTCGCCGTGCTCGAGCGAAAGGACAGCCTGCCCGCCCTCGCCATCTATGCCTGGCGGGGCGATCAGCTCGCGTTCGTCCATCGGGTCCAGTTCGACGAAGAGGCCTATAGCTTGACCCTTCTTGGGAGCCGGGAGTTCGACACCAGCACCGTTCGCTTCGCCTACAGCTCGATGGCGACCCCTCGCCAGGTGTTCGACTACGACATGGCGACGAGGACCCGGGTCCTGAAGAAAGAACAGTTCATCCCTTCCGGGCACGACCCGGCCCGCTACCGGTGCCGCCGGCTCATGGTCCCGAGCCACGACGGCGAGCTCGTCCCCGTGTCGTTGATGCACGCGGCGAGCACCCCGCTCGATGGCACCGCGCCGCTGCTGCTCGAAGGCTACGGCGCGTACGGGACGAGCGTGCCCGCCGCCTTCGAAGTCCACCGGATGTCGCTCGTGGACCGCGGCTTCGTCGTCGCCATCGCCCACGTCCGCGGCGGCATGGAACGCGGGTACCGGTGGTACCGAGAAGGAAAGCTCGAGAAGAAGGAGAACAGTTTCCTCGACTTCATCGCGGCGGCCGAGGGCCTGGTCGAAAAGGGCATCGCCCACCCCGAGCGCCTCGCCGCCCAAGGCGACAGCGCCGGTGGGCTGCTGGTCGCGGCCGTCGCGAACCTCCGGCCGGATCTATTCGCGGCGGTGGTCGCCGACGTCCCGTTCGTGGACGTGCTCAACACGATGCTCGACGAGACCTTGCCGCTCACTCCGCCGGAGTGGCGGGAGTGGGGCAACCCGATCGAGGACGCCGAGGCCTACGACCGCATCGCCGGCTACTGCCCCTACGACAACGTGAAGGCCCAGCCCTACCCGCACCTGCTCGTGTTCGCGGGCCTCACCGACACCAGGGTCACCTACTGGGAGCCAGCGAAGTGGGTGGCGAAGCTGCGGGCGACGAAAACCGACGACCGGTTGCTCCTGCTCGAGACGCGGACGGAGGCCGGCCACGGCGGAGCGGCTGGCCGGCTCGAATCCCTAAGGGAGAAGGCGGTGGAGCACGCGTTCCTCATCTCGCTGCTCGCGCCATCGAACGCTCTGGAGGACATGTGAGGGCGCTCGGGATCGATCCCGGCTCCCGGTTCACCGGTTGGGGGCTCATCCACCGGGAGGGCAGCCGGTTCTCGATGGTCGACTGCGGGGTGCTCGCGGTGGGCGAGCGGCGGCCGCTGCCCGAGCGGCTGGGGGCGATCTTCGACGGGCTCGACCACCGGATCTCGGCGCTGCGGCCCGACGCCGTCTTCCTCGAGTCGATCTTTCACCACAAGAACGCGAAGAGCGCGCTGGTGCTAGGACACGCCCGCGGAGTGGCGATGCTCGCCTGCGCGCGGCGGGCGCTGCCCATCGAGGAGCTGAGCCCGGCCGAAGTGAAGAAGGCGGTCACCGGCCGGGGCCGGGCCGACAAGGCGCAGGTCCAAGAGATGGTGCGGGTTCTGCTCGGCCTGCCCGCGGTCGCCGAGGAGAACGCGAGCGACGCGCTCGCCGTCGCTTTCGCCGGAGCGGTGAGGGCTCGGTTCGGCGCGGTCCTCGCCGGAGTCGAACGATGAGCACGGTGAAGACATGATCGGCCGCGTCCGCGGGGAGGTCATCGAGCGGGGCGGCGGCCACGTCGTGGTCGACGTGGGCGGAGTCGGCTATGTCGTGGCGGTGACGGTGCAAGCGCCGTTTCGGGTGGGGGAGCGGGTGGACCTCTTCATCCACACCGCGGTGCGCGACGACGCCATCAGCCTGTTTGGTTTCGCGACGAAAGAAGAGAACATGCTCTTCGATCTCTTGATCGGTGTGCCCGGGGTGGGCCCGGTCAAGGCGATGAGCATCCTTCAAACCCCCGCCTCGACGTTCGTCGAGCTCGTCGCCCGAAGAGAGCCGGCCGGCTTGGCCCGCCTGCCCGGGGTAGGAAAGAAGACGGCGGAGCGCATCCTGGTGGACCTCGCCGACAAGATCGCGGCCATCGGCACCCCCGCCGTCCGGGCCCCCGCGCCGGTGGCGCCGACAGGAGCGCTCGCCGACCTCCGAAGCGCGCTGGTCCACCTGGGCTTCAAGGATGCGACGGCAGAGGCGAGCGCGCGGGCAGCGGTGGCGGCGCTCGGCGAAGACGCGCCGCTCGAGGCGCTCATCCGCGAGGCGCTGTCGCGGTCCCGTCCGGCGGGGTGACCGCAGCCCCCCCCGGCTGCTAGGGATGGGCCATGCAGAGCGAATCGAGGCGGGCCGTGAGCGGCGCCGCCCTCCCCTCGGATGGCCCGCTCGACGTCGCTTTGAGGCCGCGCGGCTTCGACGAGTACGTCGGGCAGAAGCAGGTGAAGGACAACCTGCTCGTCTTCACCGAGGCCGCGAAGCGACGAGGGGAGCCGCTCGACCACCTGCTGTTCTCCGGACCGCCGGGGCTCGGCAAGACCTCGCTCGCGCACATCGTGGCCGAGGCGATGGGGGTTCGCCTCCATGTCACCGCCGGTCCGGCGCTCGAGAAGAAGGGGGACCTCGCTGGCATCCTCACGAGCCTCGAAGAGGGGGATCTCTTGTTCATCGACGAGATCCACCGCATGCACGTCGCGGTCGAAGAATACTTGTACCCGGCGATGGAAGACTTTCGGCTCGACGTCGTGATCGGCGACGGACCCCACGCCCGGAGCGTGACCTTGCCGGTGCCCCGCTTCACCCTGGTGGGGGCGACCACCCGCAGCGGCCTGCTGTCGAGCCCCTTGCGCGACCGCTTCGGCTACGCGGCCCGGCTCGAGTTCTACAGCCCGGACGAGCTGTCCCTCATCGTCGTTCGCTCCGCCGAGCGGCTGGGGGTGACCCTCCATCCCGACGGGGCCAAGCAGATCAGCACCCGGGCCCGGGGCACGCCCCGAATCGCAAACCGCCTGTTGCGGCGGCTGAGGGACTTCGCCGAGGTCCTGGGGGATGGGCGCATCACCGGTGAGATCGCCACCACTGGACTTGGCGCGCTCGGGGTGGATCCAGCTGGGTTCGATGACATGGACCGGCGCCTCCTGCTCACCGTCATCGACCGATTCGATGGGGGCCCGGTGGGCATCGACACCCTCGCCGCCGCGGTCGGGGAAGAGTCGCACACCATCGAGGACGTCTACGAACCGTATCTCATCCAGGAGGGATACTTGACCCGAACCCCGAGAGGCCGGGTCGCCTCACCCCGCGCCTACGCCCACCTCGGCCGCCCCCCCCGGGCGCTGCTCTGAACCCTCCAGCTGGGTCAGTCCCGCCGCTCGATCTCCATCGAGAGGCCGTTTTTCATCCGCAGGGTGATGAGCGGGGACGGCTCGACGACCTGGCCCGCGGCGAGGCGGAGCCGAAACCGGCGCCCCAAGGCGGCGAGGATGAGCTGCCCCTCGAGCAGCGCAAAATGCTGGCCGGCGCAGGTGTGGGGTCCGCGGAGAAACGGCAGGTAGGCGTAGCGGTGCGGCTCCGAAACCAGGAACCGGTCCGGATCGAAGCGGTCTGGGTTCGGCCAGAATTCGCGGTGCCGGTGGAGCAGATACGGACTGATGAAGGCGGCCGACGGCCCCTCGATCTCGTATCCGAACAGCTCGTCCGGCTCGCTGACCCGGCGCGCGACCGCCCACACCGGCGGGTAGAGGCGCAAGGTCTCTTGCCAGATTCGCCGGGTGAGGCTCGGCTCGGCGAGGTCCTCGGCGGTGGGATCCCGGCCGCAAAACCGAGCGTCGAGCTCGCCGTGCCAGGCCGCCTCCACCTCGGGGTGCAAGGACAGGAGGTACCAGGCCCAGCCGAGCCCGGTGGCGGTGGTGTCGTGCCCGGCCACGAGCATGGTCACCAGCTCGTCTCGAAGCTGGATGTCATCGAGCGCTTCGCCGGTCTCCGGGTCCCGCGCTTCGAGCAGCCGGGTGAACAGGTCGTCCGGGAAGCTGCCTTTGGGCGCGGCCCGGCGCTCGCGCAGAAGCTCGAGCACCACCTCGTGCAGCGCGCCGAGCGCCCCCTTCAGGCGCCGATTTCGCTCCGGAGAGAACGTCGTGGGCACGGAGAACAGGGTCGAGGTCAGGGATCCGAGGTCCGACAGCACGGTCGTCAGCGCCGAAGAGATCGCGGAGACATGGTTGTCCACCTCGGTCGAGAACAGGGCCCGGACGACGATGCGGAGGGTGAGCTCCATCATGGCCTGGTCCACGGCGATGGGCCCTGAGGCGTAGGCCCAGCGCTCGGCGAGCGCCCTGGTCTCCTCCACCATCGCCGATCCGAACCCGAGGATGCGGGCCCGCTCGAACGCCGGCTGCACGATGCGCCGCCTCCGCCGCCACACCGGCCCATCGGCCGAAAGAGAGCTCTGCCCGATCGCGATCTCGAGCAGCCGGGTCCGAACCCACCCAGGAGCGTGAAGGAAGTGGCGAGCGTAGTCGGGATGGTTCAAGAGGTAGGAGACGCCGTAGGGGCTCGGGCACCTTACGATGTCGCCGTAGGTCGCGGCCAGGTGAGCCAGCAGCTGGAGCGGATCGCCGTGGACCTCGGGGGGCAGCTCGCCCGGAGCCGGTCCGGGAGGCATCTTGGCCATGGACGGACGGTGCCACGCCGCGCCCTCCGTGCCGAGCGACAGCCTCCGGAGCGACAACCGGCTTGACGGCGAGCCCCGCCGGCGAATTCGGTCGGCCCATGCCCATCGACCTTCGCAGCGACACCCTCACCCGGCCGACCCCGGGCATGCTCGCGGCGATGCTCGCCGCCGAGGTCGGGGACGACGTGTGGGGCGAGGATCCCACCGTCACCGCGCTCGAACGGGAAGTCGCGGCCCGGTTTGGCAAAGCGGCGGCAATCTTCTGTCCGTCGGGCACGATGACGAACCAGATCGCGATCCGAGTCGCGTGCCGGCCGGGCGACGAGATCATCTGCTCGGTGGACAGCCACATCTACAACTACGAAGGGGGAGGGATCGCTGCCAACTCCGGGGCCTCGGTGCGGTTCTTGCCCGTCGAAGACCGAGGCCGGTTCACCGCGGAAGCAGCCGAGACTGCGATCCAGCCCGATGATCCGCACGCGGCCCGGACCAGGATGATCGCCATCGAGGACACGGTGAACCGAGGGGGCGGCGCGGTGTGGGATTTCGCCGAGATCGAGCGGCTCGGTTCTCTGTGCCGGGCCCGCGGCCTCTTTCTCCACCTCGACGGAGCCCGGCTCATGAACCGGCTGGTGAAGACCAAAGAGGACCCGGCGACGTACGCGGCCCCCTTCGACTCGATCTCGCTGTGCTTGTCGAAGGGCCTCGGGGCGCCGGTTGGCTCGGTGCTCATCGGCAGCGGCGGGTTCATCGCGGAGGCGCGCCGGGTCCGAAAGAGGATGGGCGGAGCCATGAGGCAGGCGGGCTACCTGGCTGCGGCCGGACGGTACGCGCTCGCCCACCACGTGGAGCGGCTCGTGGAGGACCATGAACGCGCCGCCCGGCTGGCCGCCGCGCTCCGCTGCGGCCGGTGGGCCAGAGAGGTCCTCCCCGTCGAGACCAACATCGTCCTGTTTCGACCGGCCGAGCCAGGGGAGGCCAGCGCGGTGGTAGCGGCGCTCGAGGCGCTCGGCCTCCGCTCGGCGTCGATGGGCAACGACCTCGTGCGGTTCGTGACCCACCTCGGCGTGGACGAAGAGGAGATCGACCGCGCCGTCGCCCTGGTCGCCGGTTAGCGCGGTTCGACGGGCTCCGGCGCGATCCGAATCGAGCCGGATCGCGTTGGGCCGGACCGGGCACGGGCTCGCTCGCCATGCCCGAAGGTTTGGGGCTAAGCTCGCCGCCGTGCCGCCCTCGGCCAGCAAATCCGCCCTCGCCCGGGGCGCTGGGCCCGAGGGGATGCCCCACGCCGACGAAGCGCTCCGGGTCGTGCTCGAGAAGTTCCGAGCGGCGCCGCGGTCGGAAGCCTTCATCGAGCTGGCGGCCGCGCTGTTGTCCCGCGGTCACGCCGCCGAGGCCCTGCGGGTGGCCGAGCACGGGCTGCAGTTCTCCCCGGCGTCGGCGGACGGTCGGTGCGAGCGGGCGGCGGCGCTGCTCGCGCTCGGAAGGCCCCGAGTCGCGTATGTCGAGCTTCGGCGGGCGCTGGCGGTCGCCCCCGAGCACCGCCGCGGGCTGAGATTGCTCGGCCAGGCGTACAAAGAAGCGGGCGCTCCGGCGCGGGCCGCGGAGCTGCTCTCCCGGCGCCTCGGGAGCTCCGAGCTGGCGCCGACCTCGGTGGCTTTTCCGGCCCCGGCGGTGGCGGCTCCGCCCGCGCCTCTGGTGCAGGCGGAAGCCCAGGCCCTCCCCCCGAACTTCTTCTCGAGCCTCACCGTGGATCTCGGGCTCGGGAGCGCGGTGCCCGAGGCCCCGGTCCGCCGGGTGGAGATCACCCAAGTCATTCGCCGCAAGGGCTTCACCCGACCCCCGCGATCGGCGTCGGAGCTGGCGGCCATCGACGGACCGATCGTCGAGACCACCCAGCCCGGCCAGATCGTGGAGTCCGAGACCGCAGAGCCCCCTCCGCTCGATTCCCCCGAGCTCGCGCCGCTGTTCGACCTCGCCGATGAACCGCTCTTTCCCGACGCGAGCAGCTTCTCGGTGCGGCCCGTCGTCACCCTGGACCTCGGCGTGGCTCCCCGTCCGGTGGAGCCGATGGGCCCAGACCATGAGACGATGGTGGAAACGATCGGTCCAAACGACGTCGAGACCGTCCCTCCGTGGAACCGTCCCACGGAAGACTCCCCACCTTGGGACAGCCAGGCGACCAGCTCCCCGCCCCTGTTTGCGGGCTCCATGGAGACCCCCGCGTCGGCGCGGCCGACCGCCCCTGCGTTCCCGTCCTCCGGTTTCCCGTCCTCCGCGTTCCCGTCCTCCGCGTTCCCGTCCTCCGCGTTCCCGTCCTCCGGGTTCCCGTCCTCCGGGTTCCCGTCCTCCGGGTTCCCCTCCTCCGGGTTGCCATCGCAGGCCGCTTCTCCCTCGTTGTCTTCGTCCGGGCTCGGCGTGGCCACGGTGGAGCGGGCGAGGGTGGTCGAGGGACGGATCGAAGTCGTGGACCCCGAGCCGAGCCAGGCCCGGAGGCTGCTTGCCACGCTCGCCGTGCTCGCGATGGTTCTCTACCTCGCCGCGCTCGCGCTCGCTGGCCTCGGGCCCCTCGGCGCTTGGCTTGGCCTCTCGTCCCAGCCAGCCACCGGGGAGCCCAAAATCGATGCCCCTCGATGACGCCGCCGCAAAGGACGGACCGACGCCGGAGCGGTCGTCCATGCAGGAGACCGCGCTGGACTTCAACTGGGCGAAAAACGACCGTCATCCAATGGTACGGAGATCCCGGACCAGAACCAGGGATAACCCTGGATCGAGCGGGGCCGAGCGCCGAGATGGACGGCGCCCGGACGCTCGCCCGCCCCGAGGAGTGGGGCGGGGCGATTGATGACCCATCGACCATCGAGGAGGATGGCTGGAATTGCTCTCGCTCGCACGACGCCCAGGGCAAAAGATTCGGATCGGCGAGGACATCGTCCTCGTGGTGCGGGAAATCCGCGGACGGCAGGTGAAAATCGGGATCGAGGCCCCCCCGCAGGTCCGGGTGCTCCGCGAAGAAATCTACGAAGAACTATGCGCCGCCAACCTGCTGGCCGCGAACCAGGGCGCCGACCTGCCGGCCGCCCTCACGACCCTGAAAAAGGGTCCGAAGAAGGGGAGCGACGCGCGATGAGGATCATGACCCCTCGCTTTGGCGAGCTCGACATCCCAGACGAGACCGTGGTTCGGTTTCCCGACGGCCTCCCGGGCTTTCGCAGCAAACGCTGGGTGCTGTTCGTCCGGGACGAGACCCCGATGATCGAGTGGCTGCAGTCCATCGACGAGCCCGACATCGCCCTAATGACCATGGACCCGATTCGAGACTTGCTGCTGGAGTATCGGCCGGCCCCGAAACCGGGCGAACTGGGCCCGATCGGCGCCGAGCGGGTCGAGGACGTCGCAACCCGGGTCATCATTCGCAACGCCGACGTGCCCGGGCGGCTGTTCGTGAACTTGTTCGCGCCGCTGTTCTACAACGTGGAGCTTCGCCTCGGGATGCAGCTGCCGCTGGTGGGCAGCGGGTTCGCGGTGAACGAGCTGTGGCCGCCCGAGAGCCTGCTCGGACCGAGCCCCAAATGCGCCAACGAGGCGGCCAAGGTCGCCTCCCGCACCGTCGCGACCGGCAGGGCCCGGCTCGCCTCCGGCGAGTGACTCCACCCGAAGCCGTCGTTGACGGCGATTCAAGCTCCGCGGCGAGCCAGGTGGCGAGCGCGGTAGCTCTGGTAGGCGGGGTAGGACTCGAGGTCCCGCCGGGTGAGCCCTCCTCCAGCGCTGCGCTGGCTGAGCAGGCGGTCGCCCTCTTCGGTGCGGGTGAACACATCGGCGGAGCTCTCCTCGACGAGTTCCGCCCGAGCCAGCTCGCGCAGGGCCTCTCTCGTGCGAGCCACGAACGTGAAGCTGCCGTCGTAGGCGACCCGGTCCGCGCGCTCGTCCGCCGTGAGCGACAGCGTGATCGCCGCGGCCGCGGCCGCCTCGGGCACCGGTCCGCAGGCGGCGAGCGCAGGGAGGAGAAACGCTTCGTAGTCGGGGAGCATGACGGGCCGCTAGGTCGGCCCGCGGTCCCCGGGCAAGCCCGGAGTCGAGTCGAGCCCGATGCTGAGGGCAAATCCTAGATGCTCAACCGAGCACGTGGTTCGGGTCGAGGGCTCGTCCCCAATCGGCGGCGAGCGCGGCGACCGCGGGGTCACCGGCGCCGTCGAGGACCCTCCCCCCGGCCCGCTTGGCGGCGGCCACCAGGGTCGCTCTCGCCACCGCTTCGTGGACCTCGGCCACCACCGTCGCCGCCTCCGGGGTCATGAAGTCCACCCAGACCTCGCCCAGGGTTTGGGCGCCGATCGCCTCGAACACCAACCTGACCCTCGACCAAGGCGCCTCGACCTCCACCACCGCGCCAAACGCGCCGCCGGTGGCCCGGCCCGCTTCGCCCGAGACCCTGGTTCCGCCGTGGCGCTCGGCGGTGGCGGCGATCACCGCGGTTCGACCGGCGAGAACCGGCGCGGCCGGACCCACGAACGCGCTCGATAGCTCCGGGGCCTCACCCCCGAGCAGCCGCGCCGCCACCGGAGCCGCGCCCGCTTGCATCGCGTCCCGGGCCGCGGCCACGGCGGCCCCGAGCGTGGGGAAGCGATGATGCACCTCGAGCTCGAGCGGCGGGCGCCGCACCGCCCGGAGGGTCACCCGGGTCAAGAGGCAGAATCGCCCCTCGGCCCCGAACAGCGCTCGGTCGAGCCGCGGGCCGGCTGATGGGCTGGGAACGGCCCTGGTCTCGATGAGCTCACCGCTCGCGAGCACCCCCCTCGCCGCGAGCAGAACCCCACCGAGCTGTCCCCGGCCCACCGACCGGCGGCAGAGCAGGCCTCGGGCCACGGCGGCCCCCACCGACAGGCCCGAACACCCGGGGTGAAGCGGGCCGAGCGTCATGCCGTGGGCTTCGAGCAGCCCCTCGAGCCGGTCTACGGGCATCCCCGCTTCCACCTCGACCAGGGAGGCCCGCTCCGAGATGCGGCTGACCGCCTCGAAATGACCGAGGTCGACCTCGACCACCCCCGCAGCGGTGCGACGAGCCAGGTGGCTCTGGTCGCTCATGAGGCGAACGCCGCGGGCTTGCGCCACTCGGAGCAGCGCGGAGAGCGCGCGCTCGTCCGGGGGCCGGACCACCTGCCGCCCCGCCCGCACGAGCAGGTTTCGCTCCCCGACCGCCGCCGTGATCGCGGCCGGGAGAGCGGCGCCGCCCGGGCCGACGCTGCGGATCCCGGTCGGTCGCTCGATGCCGAGCCGACCGGGGTTCAGGATTCGCTGGGGATCGACCCGGTGGGCGAGCGCGGCCAAGAGGCGAGCGCCTCCGAGACCACGCTCCCGCGCCAGGGCGCCGGCTTCCGCGGGCTGGAGGGTGGAGCCCCCGGCCTCGTGCACGGCGAGCAGCGCGCGGGTTCGCGCCCGGTCGATCCGGGCCAGGGTCTCCCCAGCCCGGCTGCCGAGCGCACCCGTCAACCTAAATTGCAGAACGCAGCCTTCCGCGTACGCGTGGCCGACGTGGGCGCCCACCACGCCCTCCGGGGCGAGCGCCCGCCGGACCGCCCGGTACAAGGGCAGGACCCGGTCCCAGGTCGCGGCGGCCTCGATCCGCTCGATGAACAGACCGGCGGCCACCGCGCGGGGCTGGGCGAAGACCTCGTCGTACCGGTGGCGAAACCACGTCATGGCGACGTCGGTCCCGAGCGGGGTCGCCCCCTCCGTCTCGAGCAGCGCCCGAGCCAGCTCCGACTCGGCGCGAACCGACTCGTGCTCGCCCTCGAAGCCGAGCAAGACCGCGCATTCGGTGGGCAACAGGTCGAGGGCGAAGCGCAGCGCCCGGGGCGCGCCGAGCACCGCCTTCGAGGTCCGATGGGCCACGCCTCGGACGAACCGGTCGACCGCTGGTCCCCGAAGCGCGTCGGGCAGGGCGAGGCTTCGTCCAGCGAGGCCGAACAGGTCTCCGACGTCCCGGTCGACCCGAGCCTCGATGGCGGTCTCGACCGGGTCCCGAAGACGGACGAAGGCCGGATCGATCCCGACCCTCAGGACGCGGCGGAGCCCGTCGAGAGCCAGATCGAGCGAAGGGAAACGAAACCCGGCCGCGTGACGGGCCGACGGGGGCCGGCGCAGGCGCAGCACCACCGCGCTCACCACCCCCGCCCGGCCGTCGGCGCCCCCGAGCAGCTCGGTCCAGTCGAGACCGGGGCCGGGACGGCATCCGCCCTCGTGCCGGAGCACCTGGCCGGGCACGGCCCACTCCACCCCGAGCGCGATGCTCTCCTGCTTGCCGTAGCGCCCGGCGCACCGGCCGCCGCCCCTGGTGCTGAGCCAAGCGCCGACGGTGGTGCACGCGAGCGAGGCCGGGTCGTGGCCGGTCGTGAGCGACCGGGCGGCGAGCGCCCGCTCGAGCCGAGCCCCGTTGCAGCCGGCCTCGACCTCCGCCCAAAGCCCCTCGCCGTCCACGGCGCGGATCCGCTTCATCCGCCCGAGGTCGAGCGCGATGCAGCCGCTCGCTCCCCAGTCCGAGCCGCCCATCACCACCGGAACCGATCGCCGCTCGGCGAACGCGAGCACTTCCGCCAAAGCGGCCGGGCTCCTCGGCCACACCACCGCCGCGGGGAGCGGCGCGACCTGCCCCTCCCGGAGCCGGAGCACGCCGGCGAACGTCGGATCGATGGAAGCGGCGAGCCGATCCACCTCCTCGTCGGACACCCCCCCCGAGCCCACGATCCGGGCCAGGTCCGCGACCAGCCCCGCCGACTGCGGCCTCGGTCCGGGAGCCATCTGGCGCGGACCCTACCCGAAGACGCCATCGGGCGGACCCCTCGGTCTTCGCCCAAACTCCGGCGCTCGCGACGAGGCCTGTCCCCCGCAAAGGTCGCTGCGGGGCCCGCGTGGGCGTTGCTCTGACGGCGCCGCTTGGGCAAGGACCGCCCATGTCCGAGCAGGGGGTCCGGGTGGATGGCTCGAGTCTTCGGGTCGAGGACGTGGAGGCGGTCGCTGCCGGCGCCCCCGCGTGGCTCGACGACGAGGCCCGAGCCCGGGTCCGCCGAGCCCGTGCCCTCGTCGAGCGCAAGGCGGCGGAGGGAGGGCCGGTCTACGGTCTGAACACCGGCTTTGGGTACCTGGCCCGGGTCCGGGTCCCGGCCGAGCAGCTCGGGCAGCTCCAGAAGAACCTCATCCGCAGCCACGCCGCCGGCGTGGGTCCCCCGCTCGACCGTGAGCCGACCCGGGCCCTGATGCTGCTTAGGGCCAACGTCATGGCCTCGGGGAGGTCGGGGGTTCGCGAAGAGACAATCGACCTTCTTCTCGAGCTGCTTCGGCAGGACGTCCTGCCCGTCGTTCCGGCCAAGGGAAGCGTCGGAGCCTCCGGCGACCTCGCGCCGCTCGCCCATGTGGCGCTCGCGATGATCGGCGAGGGCGACGTCGTGCACCGAGGCGCGCGCCGACCGGCCGAAAAAGTGCTCTCGGAGCTCGGGCTCACCCCTCTCGTCCCGGCGGCCAAGGAGGGCCTGTGCCTCATCAACGGGACGCAGGCGATGGGCGCGGTCGGCGCCCTGGCCCTCGCCGAAGCGGAGCGACTGGCGACGATCGCCGACATCGTGGGGGCCGCGAGCCTCGAGGGCGACCGCGGCACCCCGGTGGCCTTCGACCCGCGCATCCACGACGCGAGGCCCCACCTTGGCCAAGGACAGAGCGCGAGCATCCTGCGCCGCTTGCTCGAAGGCTCGAAGATTCGGGAGAGCCACGTCGGCTGCGACCGCGTGCAGGACCCGTACAGCTTTCGGTGCATGCCCCAGGTGCACGGCGCGACCAGGGACACGCTCGCGTTCGTTCGGCGGACCGTGGAGATCGAGCTCAACGCGGCGACCGACAACCCTCTGGTGTTCGCGGAGGATGGCGAGGGCGACGCGCTGCTCTCCGGAGGCAACTTTCACGGCCAGCCGCTCGCTTTTGCCCTCGACTTCCTCGCCATCGCGGTCAGCGAGCTCGCGAACATCTCCGACCGGCGGGTCGAGCAGCTGATCGATCCCTCCCTGAGCCAGCTCCCTGCCTTCCTGAGCGAGAGCCCCGGCCTCAACTCCGGGATGATGATGGCGCAGGTGACCGCGGCTTCGCTCGTGAACGAGAACAAGGTGCTCTCTACCCCGGCGTCCATCGATTCCATCCCGACCAGCGCCAACCGGGAGGACCACGTCTCGATGGGGATGACCTCGGCGAGAAAGGCGGCTCAGGTCGTCGAGAACACGAGGATCTGCCTCGCCATCGAGCTGCTGTGCGCGTGCCAGGCCCTCGATTTCGTGGCGCTCGAACCAGGCAGAGGGGTCGCCGCCGCCCACCGCGCCGTGCGCCGGGTCGTTCCCCATCTTGGAGAGGATCGGGTGCTGCACCGGGACATCGAGGCGGTGGACGAGCTGATCCGGTCGGGCGCGGTCCGGGCCGCGGTCGAAGCGGAGGTCGGTCCGCTCGTCTGACGCTTTGCGCTCGCCCGGCCGCTCGGCCATGATGATCGCCGTGCCGGCAGCGCTGCGCACATTCAGGCTTCACTACCGGTCTCGGCGAGCCCTCGCCGCCGACCACGCCGCCTATTGGGTCCACGGCGGGATGCTCGTTCCCGACCAGGTTCGGGCCCCTCCGCCAGGAACGGAGGTCCGCATCGAGGTGCGCGCGCCCGGGGACCAGCGCTTCGTCTTCCGGGGGACCGCGGGCCGGGTGGCGCCCGGGCTGGGCTTCCTGGTGAACCTCCACCCCGCGCCCGAGCGCGAGGCCCTCGACGGCTGGGTGACGAGCTCCGGATTTCGAACCGAAGCGGACGCCGAAGGCACCGGATCGCTCCCGCCGCCGGTGCTCGAGGACGAGGACGGCGACCGGACCGACCCCCAGATCCAGGCTCCGAGCGGGTGGCTCTTTGGCCCGTCGCCGGCGGCCGCTGGCCCCGAAGCTCGAACGGAGGCTCCGAGGGAGCCCCCGACCGATCCGCTCCCCACCTCGGCCGGCTCACCGGAGGTGCGGCCGGCGGGGCCCGGTGAAGCCTACCTTGCGGTCGTCCTCCGCTACCCGACCGTGATCGGCTACCTGGCCGACGCCGCGCGCCTCGAGACGACCGCGTCGCTCGTCGTCGAGGCGCCCCCGCAGGGCGTGAACCGCGCCGACCCCGTCCTCGTCCGCCTCACCCTGCCCGGCCACAACGTGTTCGAGCTGTGGGCCATGGTTGGGTCCACGGGCCCGACGATCGAGCTGCTCTTCGACCGGCACGACGAGCGATTTCGCCGGGTCTGCCTGTTTCCGACCAGCCACCAGGCCCGAAACCGGCGGGAGCGGGAAGAGAGCCGGGGGGACCCGCCGGGCGAGCGAACGATCCTCTACGTGCAGGAGGCCATGCCGTCCGAAGACGACGAGAAGATGCCGCTGCGGCGGCGGCTCCAGCGGATGGGGACCGAAGAGAAGGTGAACATGGCCCTGTCCGGCAACCGGGAGGAGCGAATGGCGCTCGCGCAGGACTCGAACAAGGCCATCCACCACTACCTTCTCAAGAACGCGAAGCTGACCCTCGACGAGGTCGCGTTCATGGCCCGATTGCCGTCGCTCAACCCGGACGTGCTCGACAAGATCGCTGAAAACCCCGCCTACACCCAGAACCCTACCGTCACGAAGGCGCTGGTGTTCAACCCCAGGACCCCGCTGCGAACCGCTTTGCGGCTGCTGGACCGCCTGCCTCGGTCGGAGCTGGTCGTGCTGTCGAAGCGGACGGGAATGCACCAGCGCTTGGTGCTCGCGGCCAAGAACCGGCTGACCGGGGGCAAGTGGTGACCGGGCCGCTCGAGACTTGGCTCGACTGGTTCGTGTCGCTGCCCCCCGAAATCGGGGGCGAGCTGGCGCTCGAGCTGATGCGATTGTGGCCGGGGCTCGCCCCGAGCCTCGCCACCCCGAACCCGACCGATGGCTTCGCGCCGCGGGTTCGGCGGCTGAAGACGGATCGGTTCTCCGAGGTCGGGGCAGCGGCCGCGCTCGCCGCCTGGACCGATCTCGTGCTCGCGGAGCGCACCGACGAGGCGGCGTGGGCCCGAACCGGCCAGCTGCTCGAGGTGCTCGACGCCGCCGGGGACCTGCTCGGAAACGAAGAGGAGCTCGGCGCGCTGCTCGGAGGGTTCAGCGAGCACGCCCGAGCGCGGGCCCCGCTGCGGCAGCGCATGTGGGCGCGGGCGGCCGAAGCGTGGAGGCCGGTCCGGGCCGGCCCGCTGGCGCCTGGCCGGCTCGACGAGCACCGGCGCGAGGCGAGGCTCCCGCTCCCCTCGGACACCTGACGTCCCCGCGGAGTCAACGACTGCGCGGGGGCCCGCTTCGAGGCGCTCGAGCGCCGAGACCGTTTCCCCCGGAGTGAAGTCGGTGTACGGGGCGGGCATGTCCGATGCGCAAGCCGGCGCTCTCGGGGATGGTTCGAACCAGCCTCTCCCCACCCTCATCGTCCGCTGCGTCATCGGGGGGGTGCTCATGGGACTCGCCAACCTGGTCCCGGGGATCAGCGGGGGCACCATGCTGCTCGCCGCGGGGGTGTACCCGAACTTCATCGGCGCCATCGCCGATTTGAGCCGCCTCCGCTTCCGGGTCCCGGCCCTCGTCACCCTCGCGGCGGTCGCGGTCGCGGCTGGGCTCGCGATCGTGGCCTTCGCCGGCCCGGTCAAGGAGCTCGTCGTTCACCAGCGCTGGGTCATGTACAGCGTCTTCATCGGGCTCACCCTCGGCGGGCTCCCGGTCGTGTGGCGGCTCGCCCGGCCGGCGACCAGCGCCACGTGGGCCGGCGCCGCCGGCGGCTTCGTGCTGATGGCCGCGGTCGCGCTGCTGCAGTCGGGCGGAGACGGCGGGGGGGACGGGGGCGCCGGATCGGCGTGGATGTTCATGGCCGGAGTCGCGGGGGCGAGCGCGATGATCCTCCCCGGGATCAGCGGCGGCTACCTGCTGCTCGTGCTCGGGGTCTACGTGCCGATCCTCGGCGCGATCGACGGGTTCAAGCTCGCGCTCAAAGCCGGCGACCTCGGGGCCGCGCTCGGCCCGCTCGGAACCCTGGTCCCGCTCGGCATCGGGGTCGTGATCGGCGTGCTGGTGGTGTCCAACGCCCTTCGCGTCGCCCTCATGCGCTTCGAGAAGGCGACGCTCGGCGTGCTGCTCGGCTTTCTCGCCGGCGCCGTCATCGGTCTGTGGCCGTTTCAAAAGGGCGTCGCCCCCGAGCTCGGCACCTTCTTCAAGGGCCAGCGCGTCACCGAAGAGCTGCTCCAAAAGCTCGATCCATCGAAATTCCCGAGTGTATCCTTCGATCCTTCTCTGCTTCAGATCCTAGGGGCGCTCGCCCTCGTGGGGCTCGGGTTCGCGGCCACCGCCCTGCTCGCCCGGGTGGGCCAGCTCCGCGACGCTTGACGTGGCGATCGATCTGTCCGCTCTCGAGCCGGTCCACCGGTGGCAGCTCGAGGCGCCGCTCGCGCCGATTCAGGGCCATCGATTCCAGCCCACCGGGTTTCCGGACATCGGTTCTTCCCTCTATCCCGACCCGACCGGGCGGGGGGACCGGCTGGTGGTGGAGAGCCCCCAGAGCGTGGCCAACCACCTCGAGGCCACCGTCTGGGACGATCGAACCGACCTGCTCATCCCGGCCGCGCAGGGCCTCTCCTACGTTCGAATCCTCGACGAGGCCGGCGGGTTCTTCGGCAGCAGCGTGACCGAACCCCACCGGCTCGCCAGCCCCCACGTGCTCGCCGACGGCCAGGTCCGAGCCGAACTCGACCGCCGGCTCGGGCCCCGGCTCGACCGCCGCCGTCTCCCGGAGGCGCTGCTCGACCTCGACGTCGGGTCGCTCCTCCACGGAGTGTTCCTCGCTCCGGTCGCCGGCCATTTGCGGGTGGCGCGATGCCTCGGCGGGTTCATCGAAGCGCTCGACGCCCGTCCGGTCCTCGGCGGCGGCGTGAAACGCGACCTTCACGACCGGACCGGACCAGCCAAAAACGGCCGCGGCGGCGTGGTGTTCGTGCGGGAGGAGTTCGTCGCCTCCGAGATCCGGGCCTACTTCAGCCTCGACCTCGGCCAGCTCCGCGGCTTCGGGCTCTCGCCCCGCGCCACCGAGCTGCTCGTGCTGCTCGCGCTCTACAAGGTGCGTGCCTGGCTCGACGGACCGCTGCGGCTCCGGAGCCGCTGCACGCTCGCCGTCGCCGGGCCGCTCGAGGCGAGCCCCATTCCGCTGCCTCCGCTCGCCGCGCTCGAGCTCGCGCTTTGCGACGCCATCTCGTCGGCGGGCCCCTGGCCCCCGCTCGAGGTCCGGGCCGGCAGAAAGACGTCGTGATCCGGATCGAGCTTTGCTTCCTCGCCGGTCGCTACGCGGCGACACCGCCCGACCACCACCCCAACGAGGGCCTCGCCGAGTGGCCCCCGAGCCCCTGGCGGCTCGTGAGGGCGCTGCTATCGACCGGTTTTTCCCGCCTCGGGTGGAGCGACCCGCCAAAAGAGGCGGTGGCGCTCGTGCAAGCCCTCGCCGCCGCGGCGCCGAGCTATCGCCTCCCCTCCGGTCCGACGCTCGGCCACACTCGGCACTACGGACCGGATCGGGCGCTTCGCCTCGACCCCTTCGTCGCGCTCGACCCCCGGTCGCCGATCGAGGTCGCGTTCCCTTCGGCAGCCTCGGGGGAAGCGCTCGATCTGCTCGATCGCCTGCTCGAGCGGCTCGCCTACCTCGGACGGGCCTCGTGCTGGGTTGCAGCGCGCCGGCTCCGCAACGACCCGGCGACGAAGGGCGTTCTCGTCCAACCTTCAATGCCGTCGGCGCCTCCGGGGACGGTTCCGCTCGAGCTGCTCGCCCCGCTCCCCGCAGAAAGCTACGCCGCGTGGCGAAACCGGTCCTTCGAGCCGGAGCGACCCCCTCGGAGCGTCCCGGCCGACCTGCTCTCTGCCCTTCGGCTCGACCCTGAGGCGGTAGGGGCGGGCCGGTGGTCCCAGCCGCCGGGCAGCCGCTGGGTCGGCTACGACATCCCGAGCGCGGCGCTGCCGTCGGTCTGGGCCAAGCGTCCGGCCGTCCGGCTCTCGGTTCCACCATCCAAGATCCTCGCCTTCGCGGTGCCCTCGGCCCCGCTGACCGGGGCGCTTCGGCTCGCCGAACGGGTTCATGAATCGATCGCCCGCCAAGCGAGGGCGAGCCGGGTCGACGTTCGGGCCCGGCTGCTCGGTCTCAGCGCCTCCGGCCACCCGCTCGTCGGCCATCGCCACCTGCACCTTCTGCCCATCCACCGGAAGAACCGACAGGTCGGCTTGCTCGCCCATTTGCCGGCGGGGTTCACCGAAGACGCGGCCTTCACGCTCGCCGCCGCGATCCCGGGCCCCGAGATCGACCTGCCGGTGGCGCCGCTCGGCCCGGCTCGCCGGTGGCGGAGCCTCACCCCGATTCTTCTGCCCCGGCATCCTCGACGGGGACGGGACGGCCCGATCGATCAGATCCGAGCGGCGCTGGTGCGGCGCGGCCTCCCGAGCCCGGACAGCATCGAGCTCTGGGACGGCGCCGAGCTGCGGGCCCGCCAGTTCTTTCGGTTCGCCCGGAGCCGGGCCAAGACCCCGGCCCCCTTGCCCCGGCCCTACGGAGCCACGCTGACGTTTCACAAGCCGGTGCTCGGTCCGGTCGCGCTCGGCTACGGCTGCCACTTCGGGCTCGGCCACTTCGTCGCCGACGGCGATTCTTCGTCGGAAATTGGGAAGTAGGTTACTTTCTCGAGCAACCGCCGACCTCCGCCTACGAAAACTTACACATGACCACCACGCGCACCTGCGCCACCCCCACCCCTTCCCCCTGCGCCCGCTACGGCACCGACAAGGTGGACTTCGGGACGAAGTTCCTCAGCGAGCTGCGGGATGCCTCCGCGGGCCAGCCGTGGGCCAAGGCGATCCTCGATGCCCACCGGCTCCCGGTGAACATCGACCAGCTGAACCCGAGCGGGAAGCAGACCCAGTGGCAAAACCACGGGCAGGTCACCGTGAACTCGAACCTCAACGGGCTGCTCCAGGCCGGGGTGCGCGTCACCGTGCCCGCCGACTCGAAGGACCCGACGGTGAAGGCCCAGTTCGCAGAGTGGGGGAAAAACCTCAGCCAAGACTTCCCCGGGCGCCAGAGCTACACCCCGGCCCAGATCGGCCAGCTCGCCTCGAACCTCCTCCAGGCGGCGAAGTGCCTGGGCGCTTCGGTCAAGGAGCTGTCCGGGAAAGCCGAGATCTCGAGCGGCGATTTGGGCCGCTGGAACCAGATCGTCTCGGCGCTCACCGGCTACGGCAAAGCCGCCGAGACCCTGCACGGCGCGCTCACGAACGCCCCGCACGTCAAGTCGGTGCAGATGGACGTCAGCGGGAGGCTCTGATCGTGCTGCCCGAGCCATCCATCGATCCCCGTCGCTACGGCCTCACCGCGCTTCGACCCGACTCGATGTCGGCCGACCCCAAGAAGGCTGCACTCGAGCTGCTCGGTGGCGCGGCGAAAATCGAGCGCCCCGCGCCGCCGAGCGGCATCTCGCTTCTTTCTCTGCGCGCCGGCGCCAGCTCGAAGAAGCGGCGCTGACTCGTTCAGAACTGAAAATAGATGAAGGTCTGGGCCTCGAAGTCCATGACCTGCTTCACCACGAGCGCGAGCGCGAGCAGCAGCAGCACCCGCACCGGGATCGGCGCTCGCGAAAACGGCTCGGCGAGCCGGTCGAAGAGGTTGGACGGGCCGAAGTGCAGCACCGTCGCGAGGAGCAGCACCGCAAGCACCCTGGGGGTCAGGTTCGGCGCGGCGAGCAGCGCGGCCCCGGTCTGATCGCCAGGGACGAGCCCGGCGAACACCCGGTACGCGAGCTCCATGCTCTCCGCCCGAAAGAAGATGCGGGCGAGCATCACCGAGAGGAACGTCCAAAACCACCCGTTGGCCGTCCGCCACCACGGCGTCGTCCGCGGATCGGGCATGCCGTAGCGCCACCAGAACAATCGGGTGAGAGCGAGCCCAACCCCGTGCATGCCCCCCCACAGCGCCATGCGCCAGTTGGCCCCGTGCCAGATGCCGCCGAGGATCATGGTGATCATGACGTTTCGCACCGTGAACCACGGGCCTCCCCGGTTGCCGCCAAGCGGGATGTATAGGTAGTCCCGTAGCCAGGTGGACAGGCTGATGTGCCAGCGCTTCCAAAACTCGGGCAGGTTCGTCGCTTTGTAGGGCCGATCGAAGTTCTCTGGGATGTGAAAGCCAAACAGCGCCGCGGCCCCGATGGCGACGTCCGAGTAGGCCGAGAAGTCGTAATAGATCTGGAGGGTATAGGCGAAGACGCCGCCCCAGACCTCGAGCGGAAGGTAGTTTTCTGGGCTCGAGAACACCCGGCCGATGATGTCCGCCTCGAGCAGATCGGCGATGAGCAGCTTCTTCGCGAGGCCCTTCGCGACCCGGAGCAGGGCCTTCGCTCCTTGCGCTTCGGACAGCTGGGGCTTTTGCTCGAGCTGAGGGAGAAAGTGGCTGGCCCGAACGATCGGCCCGGCGATGATCTGGGGGAAGAACGCGATGAACAGAGCTACGTCCACCCACGAGGACCGAGCCTCGCAGTCGCCCCGGTACACGTCGATGGTGTAGCTGAGGGTCTGAAAGACGACAAAAGAGATCCCGAGGGGCAGGAGGATGTCGAGCCGGGGAAAGACGAGCTCGACCCCGGCGAAGGCGGCGACGTCCACGATGGTCTGAAGGAGAAAGTTCGCGTACTTGAAGAACCCGAGGACCCCGAGGTTGCTCACGACGCTGATCGTGAGCCACGTTCGCCGAGCGCGCTCGGTCTTCGCGTTGGCCATGAGGCGGGCCAAGCCGTAGTCGAGGGTCGCGCAGTACAGAACGAGCAGAAACGGAAGTGGGTTCCAGGCCGCGTAGAACACCGCCGACGCTACGAGAAGGAGCACCTTTCTCGCGAACGGCCGCTCGGCCGCAGCCCAATACAGGCCGAAGACCACCGGCAAGAACAGCAGGAACTGCAAGCTGTGAAACAGCATGTTCGGGCCTCAGCCCCCGCGCTCCGCCCATTCGTCGTAGGCGCGCATCAAGGATTCGACCATCAACTCCCCGAGCAGGTCGCTGCCCCGGCTCTTGGGATGGATGAGATCCCCGAGCATGAGTTTGGCCTCCACCCAGCGGGCGAGCGAGCCGCGCCCGCCCATCGCCGCGTACATGTCCCAAAACGCGCAGCCGCGGCGCTCGGCGACCCGGCGCAGCCGCTCGATGACGACCGGCACCTCCGGTTTCGGCACGAGGCTGCGCCCGCCCGCCTTGGCCCGCACCGCCTCGAGCGGGCTCACCAAGAGGCACGCTGCTTCTCCTGCACCGGCCGCGAGCCGGCCCACGAACGCGTCGGTGTCGCGCTCGATGTCGTCGGCGCCGACCCGGCCCTTCGACAGCATCAGCCCGTCGTTGCCCCCGAGCATCACCACGACGAGATCGGGGGCCTCGGCGGCGAGCAACCGGCCAAAGCCCTCGGGATCCGGCCGGAGCCACACCTCCGAGGTGGCCCCGGGCAGGCCGAGCGTGGACCAGAGCGCCCCGCCCTCCCCCTCGAGCGACACCCCATACAGGCGAAGCTTCGGCCCGCTCGCGGTGACGGTGAGGGCCTCGGTCCCCGGGGGCAGCGAAAACGGTGCGAAGTCGGCCTTGGCCTCGGCGGCCGCGGTGGACACGGTCCCCACCTCGGCGCCGTCCGCCTCGATCGACAGCTCGGCGCCGCCGGGCTGGCCGAAGAAGTGGACGCGCAGCCGATCGCTGCCCGCGAGCGGGGCGAAGCGGAGGGTCTCACCCCGGGCGCTCGCGGTGAACGAGGCCCCGGAAAACCCGAAGTGCCGGTCGGGGAGCCGGTCGATCGAGCTCGTGATGACGTCGAGCGACCAGCCCGAGCTGCCCTCACCGGATCGCTGGCCCCGCTGAAAGGTGTTGAAGCGCTTCGGAAACAGGAACCCTCGCCCGCCGGAGCCGAACCGCTCCTGGAGGCGCTGGCGCACCCGATCCGCGATCTTGTCCGAAGCGATGAGGGAGTCGCCGAAGTGGAGCGCCCGGGCGAAGGCCCCCGCCTCGCCCGCTTCCACCCGGGACAGGGCCACGAAGTACGGTTCGAGGGCTTCCGGCCGCTCCACCGGCGGCGCCACGAGCCCGAGGCGGCTCTGGTAGCGGTCGAGCGCCGGGCGCTCCGGCGGGACCCAGGCCGGACCCCGCCTCGGGCCGGGCGGGATCTCCGGCGCCGCGGGCTCGTCGTCTTCCTCGGGAAGCAGCGGATCGCGCTCGGCCTGCCGCTGGTCTTCCTGCTGGTCGGGCAGCGGAATCGAAGCCGGCCGCGCGAGGAGCAGCTGGACCAGCGCGGCCAGGGGGTCGGGCTCGGACAGTGCGTCGAGCGGTCGCAGCCAGGCCGGTACGGGGGCCACGGACAGCAGCGCCGCCGCGGAGAAGAAAGCGACCAAGGTCGCGCCGGTCGCGTGCCGTCGCACGATGCTCGAAGAAACCACGGCCGGTCGCCCGCTCGGGGGCGGGGGGGGCTTACCACCTGCGACCGATGGGTGCTAACGCTAAAAGCCGGATGCCGGGGCGCCCGGTCCGAGTGGAGGCTCGGACGAAATTCGCCCGCGGACCAGGGGGAAACATGTCGCACTTTCTGTTCGTTCGTGACGAGGGAGACATCTTGGGGGTCTGGGAGGCCAGCGACGAGGTGGCAGCCCTCAAGATGCGGCTGTCCCTCCAGCTCACCTACCCCACCTGCACCACCCACTGCCTGGCTGCCCCGAGCTTCTCGGACCTGAAGGCGAGCATTCCGAACTTCGACTTCGGGGCGATCGAGCCCGAGAACTGCTGATCCCAGGCGAACGCCAGGTCGGCCGCGGAGGCCGGTTCAGTTGGCCGGAAGTTTGGCCACCGCCGCTTTCGCTCGCGCAAGCTCTGGCGCGTTCGGGAACGCCTTCTCGAGCTCGGTGAGCGCCTCCGCCGCAGAGGAGCGATCTTCGAGCCGGACATACGCCATCACGATCTCGAGCAGCAGCTTCGCGTCGAGCCCGACGTCTGCGAACTCGCGCTTGATGTGCTCGAGACGGCCGACGTAGCCCCGGATCTTGCCCTCGCGCTCGTAGAAATCAGCGACGTAGCGGTCGTGGTCCATCAGCCGGCTTCGCGCCTCGGCGAGCTTCTTTTTGGCCTCCTCCGCGTTTTCGTCTTCGGGGAAGCGACGCAGGAACGCGGCGAGCGACTCGGCCGCGTCCCGGATCGCGCCTTGGTCCTTCTCGTGGGACGGGGGCAGAAAGAACCAGTCGTTCGGCACGAGCTGCCAATGGGCGACGCCAACCCGGAACATCGCGTAGGCCACCTTCGGGTGGGTCGGATGAAGGCGGACGAAGTTTCGGTAGCCGTCGATGGCTTCGAGGAGGCGCTCCCGTTCGAACTGGCAGTCGGCGATCCGAAGGTCGGACAGCACCGCGAAGTTCGAGTACGGGAACTTCCTCCGGATGAAGATGTAGAAGCGCTGGGCCAGCAGATGGTTCTTCGCCGCGAACGCGGCCTCACCGAGGTCCCAGTTTCGCTCCGCGGTCTCGGCCGGCGTGAAGCTCGGCAAGGTCTCGCCGCGGCCGAGGCCGATCGCGCTCTCTCCGGGCAGCGGATCGGAGCTGCCGGCCATAGCGCCGTTGGCGCAGCCGATGAGCCCGATGCACGCGGCCAGCCGGAGGCGAAGGACGCAGGCGCCCCAGCGGGCTGACGCACGGCGGGCGCTCACCGCTCGAAGCCCTCGAACTGAAGCCGCAGCGCCTCGTCGATGTCCTGAGACGCGGGCCCCTCCGCCGGGCCGACGTGCGTCGCGTCGTCCTCCTCCCCCCCTTCGGGCAGCGCGACCGGAGAGGACAGCGGCGCCGAAGCGAGCGGCGGCGCCGACGGGTCGGTCCGGGGGCCCCGATGGCTCCCGGGGCGTGGGCCGTCCCCCTGGACCCGGGAGATGAAGCTGTCGAACTCGGCTCGGGCCGCCGTCCGCCCCGACTCGAGCTTCTGCACCCGCTCGCCGAGCCGCTGCGCCGCGAGCTGGGCCGTTCGCAGATCCCGTTTCGTCTCGAGCAGCTGCGCCCGCAAGCCCTCGACCTCTTGGGCGTGGGCCTGCTCCGCCTCCTGCGAGCGACGCATGAAGGTCTCGTGCAGATCCTCGATCTCCTTCAAGTAGCGGCTCTCGCTCTCGTCTCGGGCCTGCCGCGCCTCTTCGAGCAGCGCCTCGGCGTCCGCCGCCCGCTCCTGCTCCCGCGCCGCCTCGTGGCGCCGCTCCTCGAGCCGGGTCTCGAGCTCGGCGAGCCGAGCCTTCTTCTCCCCGCCCTCGGCGGCGAGCCGCTCCTCGAGCGCCCGCTTCTCCGCCGCCAGCGTCGCGGCCCTGGACGTCGCCTCCTCGAGGCGCTCCGCCTGCTCGGCGAGGCCCTCCCTCATCCGCGCCGTCTCCTCGGCCCGGGACTTCCGCTCGGTCGCGATCGTCTCGGCGAGGTGCTCGGCCTCCTGGCGAGCCTCGGCCAGCGACCGGTCGAGCTCGCGCCGAGCCGACTCGAGCTCGGTGGCCAGGGCCGCCGCCGCCTGCAATCGGCTCTCCGCCTCCGCCTCCAGCTTCTGCATGGCCGCCCGGTGGGCTTGTTCCATCCGGGCCTGGCTCTCCTCGTGGCCCGATCGGGTGCGCTCGAGCTCGCCCTCGAGGCGGCTGCGCACCTCCTCGATCTTCGCCTCGAGCGCGGTCCGATGCCACTCGGCTCGGGCCTCGAGCTGGGTTCGTGTCTCTCGCTCGGCCTCGAGCGCGGTGGTGCGCTCGGCGAGGGCCGCCTCGCTCTGGGCGAGGGATCGCTCGGTCCGCTCGAGGTCGGCGCTCGCCTGTTCGAGCTCCGCCGCCAGCTCCGCGTTTCGGATGTCGCCGGCTTCGACGGCCTGCTCGAGCTCGGACCGCTCGGCCGCCCCGGTCTCCGCCGCCTGCCTCGCCTGCGTCTCGAGCCGCTGCCGCTCGAGCTCGACCGCCTCCTTGGCCGCCCGCACCCGCTCGAGCTCGGTGGACAGCCGCTCGCTTCGATCCTGGGCCCGGTCCCGCTCCGCGGTCAGCGCTGTCCGATCCTCGACGAAGCCAGCCCGGACCCTGGACAGCTCGTCGCCGAGCCGCGCGATCCCTTCGTCCCGCCGAGCCAGCTCCGCCGTCAGCTCGGCCGTGCGCGCCGCCGCCTGCTCGAGCCGCTCCGACCGCTCCCCGAGCTCGGTTCGGGCCGCCGCGAGCTCCGCCTCCCTCGCCGCGAGCCGGTTTTCGGTCGCCTCGAGGTCAGCGACCACCGCCGCTCGCTCGGCCAAGAGCGACGCGACCTGCTCGTCGAGCCCCTGCACCCGCGCGGCGAGCCGCCCCACTTCTTTGCCCCGATCGTCGTGGGCGGAGTGCAGCGCGGCGAGCTGCTCCTCCGCGTGCCGGTGGGCGTGCTGGGCCTGCTCGAGCGCGGCCTCGACCGTCTCGAGGCGGCCTTCTCGCTCGCCGAGCTTCGCCCGCGCGTCGGCCAGATGCTCCGCGCTCGCCCGCAGATCCGCCCGCTCGGCGTGCAGCTCCTCGCGCAGCTTCTCGAGGCTGCCCTCGAGCGTCGTGACCAGCCGCTCGGACGCGGTCCGATCCCTCCGCTCGGCGTCGAGCAACCGCTCGAATTGACCGACCTGGGTCTCGAGCGCCGCCTTCTGGGCGCCGAGGGCGGCGATTTGCTCCCCGAGCGCCGCCTCCGCCGCCGACGCCTGGGCCCGGAGATCCTCGATGTCCTGCTCGGCCGCGGCGAGCGCCGCCTCGAGCCGCTCCTGCTCGGCCCGAGCGCTCGCGTCCGCCGACTCACGGTCGGCCCGCTCCGCTAGGCGGGCCGCTTCGACCTCGGCACGGGCCTTCCGCTCGGACTCGATCGCTTGAAGCAGCTCGGCCCGCTCGAGCTCGAGCTCCGTCATCCGGGCCGAGCTCGCCTCACCAGATGCCAGGGCCTCGGCGAGCGCGTCGGCCAGGTCGCTTCTTGCCGTCTCGGTCCTGTCCGCCGCCGAACGGGCGGCGGCCAGGAGTTCGTCGAGCTCCGCGCGGGCCGCGTCCCGGGCGGCGAGGTCGGCCCTCAGCCCCTGCTCGAGTTCCGCGAGCGCGGAGAGCTCGGCGTCGAGCGCATCGGCCCGAAGCGCCTGCTCGGCCCGTCCCGCCTGCGCTTCGGCGAGCGCGGCCGACAGCCGAACCGCCTCCTGCTCGAGACGGGCTCTCGCCTCGGCGAGGTCGGCCCGCTCGGCGAGCAGCTCGGTCCGCGCGGTCTCTTCGGCCTCGATCCGCCGCTCCGCCGCGGTGAGATCGGCTCGCAAGGACGCCACCAGCGCCGACCGCTGCTGGGCCACGTGCTCGTGGTTTCGCTCCGCCGCCTCCGCTTCGTCCCGCAGCCCCGCGATCGACGCGCGAAGGTCGAGGATCATGGTCTCGAGCCCGAGAGCCGCTTCCCGGGCCGATCCGAGCTCGGCGTGGAGCCTCTCCCGCTCCGCCTCGACCCCGGACAGCCGCGCCTCCGCCGCCTCGGCCCGATGCTCCTGCTCGGCGAGGCGCTCGGCCCGTGCGGCCAGATCCGACTCGAGCGACGCGATCCGGCCCTGCTTTCGGTCGAGCTCGGTCTCGAGCTCCGAAACCCGCGCCTCGAGGGCGGCCACCGCGGTCGAGGCCGCCGTCTCCGCCTTCGCGCGGACCGCTTCGAGCTCGGCCAGCTCCCGGCCCTTGTCCTCGACGAGCGCGAGCAGCTCGTCCTCCCTGGCGACCCTCTCCTGCAGGAGCTTGTCGAAGCTCGCGTTGAACTCCTCGGTTCGGCGGTCGAGCTCAACCTGCGCGAGCTCCGCCTGCTGCGACAGCTCCTCGAGGCTCATCCGCAGGCTCTGGGCCTCGACGTCCTTCTCGACCAGGCGCTCGTTCCAGTCGTGGTACTCGCGCTCCTTCGCCCGGTACATCTGCATCAGCTTTGCGAGCTCGGACTCGCGCTGCCGAAGCCGGACCCGGAGCATCTCGAGCTTCGTGTCCGCGGTGGCCCGCCCGCCGAGGCTGCGCCGAACCGCCGGCAGCTCCACTTCCACGGCCGCGTCCACCCCGGCGAGCGACCCGGCCACCTTCTCGATGAACGCCTCGTCGGCCGCGGGCGCCGGCTCCGGCCGCGCCGTGGGCAGCGGGGGCGGCCCCGCCGGAGCGGCGAGCAGCTTCTCCACTTCGGGGCGCAGACCGTCGAGCGCACCGGGCACGTACGCGTCGGCCGCCCCTTCCCCCCGCCCGTGGGCGTCGAAGGCGGACCGCTCTTCCTCGCCGCCGTACAGCACCACCGTCGTCCGCCCGAACTTCCCCGACTTCTTGAGCCGCTGGCACAGCGCGTACCCCGACTCGGCTTCGCCGGCGGCCGGGGCGCAGGCCACCACGAGATCGGGGCGCTCCGACCGGATCAGCTCGAGGGGGTCCCGGCCCGACTCCGCGACCGTGACCCTCAGCGCGTCCTGCTTGAGCGCCGCCGCGACCCGGAGGGCGGTCTCGCGGTCGCGGTCGAAGATGAGAGCGTGCTTCTGAGACACCGGGGCGGACGCTAGCCGCCCGGTCGGTCTCGATCAACGGCGCCTCGCTCGGCCGATCATCGGCGCCGGCGGGGCGCGAAAACCGCCGTGGCCAGGGAAATGGCAGGAACGGGCCGCGCCGACCCCCGAGACCGGTTCGAGGCGGGGCGAAACCGGATGGCCAGAGCCGTCACCGCTCTCGTATACCGGCGGCCGGTGAACGCGATTTTCGAAGGCGAACGGCCGAGGCACTGGCTCCGTCGGGCGACCGCGGGCCTCGCCTTCGTGGCGCTCGTGACCGCGGTCGGGGCCGCGGTGGCTGGGGCCGCCCTCTACCTGCACTTCGAGGCCGGCGTGCCCGACATCGACCGCCTCGAGGACTACCGGCCGAAGCGGGTGACCCGAATTTTCGGCCAGGAAGGTCAGATCATCGGGGAACTCTACGACGAAAAGCGGATCGTGCTGCCCTACGACGAGCTCCCCCCGCGCCTCGTCGAGGCCTTCATCGCCTCCGAGGACGACGGCTTCTTCGATCATGGCGGAATCGACTTCCTCGGCATCCTCCGCGCCGCCATCGCGAACCTTCGGGCCGGGAGGGTGGTGCAGGGCGGCTCCACCATCACCCAGCAGGTCGCAAAGTCCCTGCTCATCTCCCTCGAAGGCTACGGCGCCGGGACCGCCAAGAACATCTCACGAAAGATCCGAGAGGCGATCCTCGCCCGGCGGCTCGAAGCCCGCCTCTCGAAGGCTGACATCCTCACCGTCTACCTGAACCAGATTTTCCTCGGCAACCAATCGTATGGGATCGCGGCCGCCGCCGAGAACTATTTCCGAAAGCCGGTCGCGGAGCTGAAGCCAGCCGAGATCGCGCTGCTCGCCGGGCTCCCGCAGGCCCCGTCGAGGTACTCGCCGATCCAGAACCCCGCGCAGGCCAAGAAACGCCGAGAGTACGTGCTGCGCCGCATGCGGGAGGTCGGGCTCATCGACCAAGCCGAGCTCGAGGAGGCGGAGAACACCCCGGTCGAGGTCCACCTCGCACCGAACCATTTCCGCGGCACCACCCCCTACTTCACCGAGGAGGTGAGGCGAGAGCTGAGCAGCCCGGACATGCGGGCCCGGCTCGACCTGCCCGAGCCGGAGGAGGGCGGCGTCGATCCCCTGCTCATCCGGGGCCTTCGGGTGTTCACGACCGTGGACGTCGAGCGCTACCGAGCGGCCGAAGACGCGGTCTACGAGCAGCTCCGGATGGTCGATCGGCGCCAAGGGTACCGAGGCCCGCTGCTGCGCCTCTCCTCCCCGTCCGAGCGAAAGGCCTTTCTCGCCGCCCATACCGCGGAACTGGCCAAGAAGAAGGTTTCGGCCCCGGTCCCTGGCGAACTGTACCCGGCGCTCGTGACCGAAAAGGATTCGGAGGCGCGGGCGTTCTGGGTGGCGATCGGACCCCACCGAGCCGCGCTGCCGCTCATCGGCCTCAGGTGGGCGCGCCCGGTGGACCCGCAGGTGCGATTCGACGCCGCTCTGCTCACCCGCCTCCCGTCGAGCATCGAAGTGGGGGACGTCGTCCTGGTTCGGGCCACCACGCTCGACGAGCTCCGAAAGAAGAGGCTCCCCGAGGAGCTCATCCGCGTCGTCCCCAGCGCCCCGTCGGTGGTGGTGCTCGAGCAGGAGCCGGTGCTCGAGACGGCGGTGCTGTCGGTGCACAACCCATCCGGCTACGTGCTCGCGATGCTCGGCGGGTACAGCTTCGAAAAGAGCGAGTTCAACCGGGCCACTCAGTCCTGCCGTCAGCCGGGCTCCGCGTTCAAGCCGGTCGTCTACGCCGGAGCCCTCCAGATCTTGGACTGGACCCCATCGTCCACCGTGCTCGACGCGCCGGTCGCGTTCAACGACGCGAGCGCGAAGAACCGGTGGAAGCCGGAGAACTTTGGCGGCGGATTCGAGGGGGAAGTCTGCCTGCGCTACGCCCTCATGAAGTCGATGAATCTCCCCGCGATTCGCGTGCTCGACGCGCTCGGGATCGGCCGCGCGATCCGGTGGGCCCGCCACTTGGGGCTCACCACCGAGCTTCGTCCCGAGCTCGGCCTCGCGCTCGGCGCCTCCTGCGTGCGCATGGCCGAGCTCGTGGACGTGTACCGGACCTTCGCGAACGGGGGACGGCTGTCCCGCCGGCGCCTCATCACCCGCGTCGAGGACCACGATGGCCGGGTCCTCTTCGACGACGGCTGGCCGCTCGACCCGTTCGCCGGCGTGGGACGAAAGCTCGAGCGGGCGCTCGTGTGGACCGCCTCGGTCAGCGAGCCGCGGATCGACCCCGAAAACGCCTATCTCATCACCAAGATGATGCGAAACGTGGTGGAAGGCGGCACCGGTACCCCCGCGAAGGCCGTAGGGGTCCCGGTGGCGGGCAAGACCGGCACCACCAACGACAGCTTCGACGCCTGGTTCGTCGGCACCACCACCGAGCTCACGACCGCGGTGTGGGTGGGATTTGACGACTATGTCACCCCCATGGGCCGCTACGAGCAGGGCGGACGAGCCGCTCTACCCATCTGGGTCGATTACATGAAGGAAGCGGTGAAGCACCGGACCGGGGACTTCGAGCCGCCCCCCTCCATCGTGACCGTCCGGATCGACGGCAAGACCGGCCGCCGAGCCCCGCCCGGGGCGAGGGGCTCGGTCATGGAGGCGTTTCGCCAGGGCACCGAGCCCAAGGAGAGCGTGGCCCGGGCCGGCGAGGCCCCTCCGGATCAGCTGCTCATGCAGGACATGGAGCGGTGATGGGCGACCGGGCCGAGCCGCTGTTTTCCCCGAAGAGCCCGCGCCCGCAGCCGTGGCGGCCGGGCCGCCTCGCTCGGGCCCTGCTCGGCGCGATCCCGGGGCTTCGGCAGCTTGCGCTCGAGGACGTGCGCCGCGGCGCGCCGCTCGTCGCGCTCGGCGTGGCGCTGATCGTCGCCTTCGCCATCATCCTGTCCGGCTGGGCCGCCCGCACGCAGGGGCTCGTCCGGCTCCGCATCGACCTGCGGCTCGAGCTGCTCGAGGCGGTGTGCCTCGCGCTGATCGTGTTTGCCTACGAGGGCCTTCGCCTCGTGGCGTCGCTCGAGGAGCGCACCCGCCGCCCGTGGGGGCCGCGCGTCGCCGCCGCTCCCCTGGTTCCGGCCGCCGCGCTGGTCGCGCTCGGTCCCGCCGTCGTCAGCCACGCGCCCCGCTTGTTGGAGTCGCTCTGGTGGGCGGCCCTCGTCGCCGGCCTTGGCGCGGTTCCGCCCACCGTTTGGTGCCTGGTGGAGGAC
Source organism: Myxococcota bacterium (assembly GCA_036788295.1). Taxonomy (GTDB): domain Bacteria; phylum Myxococcota; class Kuafuiibacteriia; order Kuafuiibacteriales; family Kuafuiibacteriaceae; genus JAHQVK01. The sequence continues at coordinate 11,263 of DAIQNR010000046.1, read as the reverse complement.
CGGCTTCACATCCGCACGGTTCGATTTCGGGCCGCCGTCGTCTCCGGCGCCGCGGTCGCGCTCCCGTTCTTGGCCCTCTTCGCTGCGCCCCGCTGGTTTCCGGAGACGGCGGAGGTCTGGGCCGACCGCGCCGCGCAGGCCGGGTTTGCCGTGCTGTCGCGGCTGCTTTCCCCATGAGCTCTGCCCGGTCCGGGCGCGAGTCGAGCGCCCCGGCTTCGCCTCGCCTCCGCTCTTCTGTTGCGGTGCACCATTTTTTTCTTGCCGTCATGCTGCGCCGCAGCTATCACCCCTCTCGTGAATGACCGGGGGCGCTCGCGGCACCTCCACCATCCTCCCCCCGCTGCGAGCGTCCCCAACTTTTCCCCATCTTGATGTCCTAGCGCGCCCTCAATCCGTTCTCGCCATCTCTACGATGAAGAGAGCGCCGTCGGCCGGGTCTCTCCCGAACCAAACCCGAACCGGCCCGCCTTGCCACGGACGCGCGAGCTCCGCGAGCGGTTCGAGCATCCGGACCGATCGGTGGTACCGCCCGTCTCGAAGGGCCTCACCCCCGACCTCCGCCCCCGGCGGCAGCTGCGGCACCCCGCGGGCGACGAGACGCTTCAAAAAAGCAGGGCTCACCGGCACCGAGATCTCGGCTACTCCGTCGGCGATCGCCTCGAGCCGGACCAGCGCGGGCGGCGCGTCGACCGCAACCGGCGCCGCCATCAGCGTGACCAAAAGAGCGATCATGGCAGCTCCCTCCAAAAGTACACCCCAGGCCGGGTCGAGCGCGGTCGGCCGAGCACGGCCGGGCGCTCGGCCGACAGGTCCCCGTGGGACACGAACGGAGCCCCGCCAGGCGGCGCCACCACGAGCAGGTCCGCTGGGAAGCGGGCAGGCGCCTCGAAGACGACCCGATCCGCCGGTTGACCGCCCGGGTCCACGGCCTCGGCGGTGCAGTTGTCCACGGCGTAGATCCGGTCGATGCCAGAGCCGGCGGCGCAGGCGCTCGGATCGATGGCCGGCGCGAAGGTTCGAGCGTACATCACCCCTTCGAGAACCACCGGGTCGCGCAGCACCCGCTCGTGGCGGGGAAGGCGCAGCACCCACCCCTTCTTGCCTTCGGCGAACGCCGCCACCGGATCGATGTCCGCGACATCGGTCGCGTCGGCGAGGTCCGACAGGCTCGCGTCGCTCGGCCCGGAGCGCGGAACCCACACCACCCCGGCCACCTCCCGCCCGTCGGTGATCGCGCTGTCGCCGAGGCTGTCGGTCGAAAGCGGCCGCTGCGGGTCTCCGGTCCCAAAATAGAGCCCCACCGCGTCCCGGCCGGGACAGATCGACTCCACCACCTCGATCCGAGCGGCGAGTTTTCGGTGGTCGGGGTCCACCGCCGGCGGGCCGTCGTTCAGGCGAAGCACCCGACGGGCGCTCCACCGATCCTCCGCCCAGGCGATCTCGAAGATCTGTCCGCACTCGTCGCCCAGGTAGAACCGCTCGGCCCGGCCGTCTCGAACGTACGGCGCGGGCGGCGCCGACACCGGGCATACGAAGTCCTCGAGGTCCGGCGCGCTCGTGCGGTCGAGGCAGCGCGGGCCCCCGCCGCAGTCCCGAGCCACGGTGAGATGGACCGCGTCGCTGTCTACCGTACCGAACGGAGGAGCGGCCCCGATCGCGTCGAGGTCCACGAGGAGCAGCGCCGGCCGGTGGTCCACCCCGAGCCGCGGCGCCGGCTCCGTAGAAGGATCATCCCGCCCAAACGGGATGCCGGGCTGGTATTCGATCTCGTCGATAGAGACCCCCTCGTGAGGTCCGTCGACTCCGTCCGTGAGCCGCCGCAGCACGATCGCAGGGGCGTGAATCCAGTCCGACCACTGACCATCGAGCCCCTGCCCCGTGTAGGTATGAAATACATGCCCTCGGTCGTCTTCCACCCGGAGCACGTCCCCGGGTCCGAGGTCGAACCGGGCAAAGCGAAACCGCATCGCCGCCGGCCGGTCGTGGGGGATCGAGATCGGCCCCGCGGCGTCGTCGAGCGGAATGAGGGCCCCGTCGTAGCACGGGTCATCGGCGGTGCCCAAGCACCCGACCGTGGCGAGCTCCTCGCAAAATCCTGCGCCCAAATACCCGCTCGCCGCGGCGACCTCGGCGCATGGAATGGTTCGGGTCACCGTCTCGCCGTCCTCGAGACCAAACCCACCAACCGGAGTCTCGCGTCGCTCGATGACATCGAACTGGGGCTCGTGGCCGGTCACGAGAGCCGCCACCCGACGCCCAGACGCGAGGCGAAACGCCTCCGGCGCCGCCCAAGTATCGGCGAGACGCGCAAACGGGGTACCAGGGACAGGCAAGATGCTCCGCACCGATAGGTTTGAGATGTTTGCGCCGCCGAGCTTCGACACGTCGAGGGCATGCACCGCCCGGCCCCCTCGACCAAGCGACAAGAACACCACCGCTGGTTCCTCGGGGTCGATGAAGCCGTCCCCATCGAGATCGAGGTGCGCCAAGGTCGGCGTCGCGTCGAGGTAGTAGCGGTGGAGGTGCCGGACCGACGGCTGCTCCGCGATCTGGGCCAGGCTGCTGCGAGCGACCGTTCCTGGGCGCCACAGCTCGGGCGGAACGAGAGCGAGCTTCTCCTCCCCGGTCGCGGCGTCGATCACGGAGAGCATGCCGTCGTTCGTGGGCAAGAGCACGAGGCATCCATTGGGCGTGTCGCACGACCCATACTGCAGCTCGAGCGGGGCGGCGTGCACCGGAGCGCCGAGCGCCACGTCCCTGACGGCTCGCGGTGCGCCGGTCCCGCAATTTGCGTGCCGGGTGTAACCATGGAGGAAGTTGATGAGTTTTCTGCGCTCGCAGCCTCCCACATGGGCGTCGGCGTCGAGCCATGTATCGGGCTGCACCTGCACCCACCCGGCTTGGCCGGTGCGCCAGGTCCTGACCTCTCGCTTGCTCCAATACGGAGGAGAGGGAGCCCCCCCGAGGAGTTGTTGGATGCGCTCGGCCGCCCCGCCGCGGTCCACCGGCCCGAGCGAGGCGCCGGACCACACGTCGACCACGCCCGGGTTCGTGACGAGCTCGGTCCCGTCCGGCGACGCGAACACGCAGCCCCGCTCGGAGGTCTGAAAGAGGCCGCGCCCGTCCCGCGGCGGCAAGAGGCAGAAGCGTCGCAGGTTGCCCTTCCAAGGCCCCTGCACCACCGGCTCGAACCCGGCGGCGTAGACGCGATTGCCGCTGAAGTACCGATCCCGGCCGACCGTCACCGTCGCCGCTGGCTGCCCGGCCGACGAGACGGAGCCCATGATCGAGTCGAAAGCAGCGATGAGCTCCGGGACGGTGGTCGCTGGATGGTAGGCGCCGCCGCCTTCTTCCGCGACCCGGCGCAAGAACACCGGGTTGAAGTCCCCGGGAAGCCCGAAACCCAAGGTGAAGGTGCGGATCACCTGGTCACCTTCCACCGAGCAGATGAGGTCAGGATGCTCCGAAAATAGGTACGCCGATCCCTCGTGAGGCTGCATCGCGCCGACCGCCTTGGTCACCGGCGGGGCGACGCAGGCCTGCTCGAACGTCGCCGCGCCCCCGTTCGGGTTTCCATCGGACAAAAGGAGCTGAAAAAACGGAGTGCATACCTCCGTGTTGGCGCCGGTGCTGTGGCCATCGAGCGCGGCGCCTCCGGTCCTCAGCGTCGCGGTGAGGGGGGTCGCGCCGCGGGCCGGCACCGCGAGCGCGGCGGCGGACAGCTCGGCGAGGCTCGCGCCGAAAGGGGCCCGCTGACCCCCGAAGTCGAACAACCCGAACTCGACCTCCTCGTGCCACCGGGCCAAGATCCCATCGTCCGGGGACTGGCACCCCACCAAGACCGCCTGCATCTGGCGGAGCTTGTTCAGCCTGGCGCTGCCGCCGTGGTGAGCGGACGCAAACCAGGTGCATACGGTCGGTTGGGCGCCCCATCGCATCGAACCGGAGGAGTCGAGCAGCAGGCTCAGCCTGGGTTTGGCCCCGCCCACCCGAAGGGCGTCGATCGCGTCCGGAAACGGCGCCGCCAAGACCAGCGCGAGCATCGCGAGCGTCATCGTCCGTGAACCTCCACTTCGCCCTCGGGGGCGAGTCCGACCTGGTAGATCACCGCCTCGACGTCGCTGGAGCCGCCGCCTCGGTGGGCCGAGCTGACCGTCAGCTCGTACAGCACCGCCCGGACCCGCCGCTGCGAGCTCTCGAGCAGGGGCGCCGTTCGCACCAGGGTGACCTCGGCCCGGCGCCGGCCGCCCCGCTCCGCCTCGACGAAGGGGCTGTCGGCGGGGGCATCGAAGGACACGGTGGCTGGCTTCCCTGGCTCTTTTGGCAAAAGAAGGGGCAAGCGCCGGTCGTTGAGCACTTCGGCGATGCCGCCGGCGGCCGCCGCCCTCGCCTCCCTCCCCCGGCGCTCCCAACCCCAGATCTCGACGTCGTGAATGAGGTCCGCGAACACGAGCATCGCCGTCACCCCGAGCAGCGCGGCCATCATGGTGACGGCGAACAGGGCGAAGCCCCTCTGGTCAGCGGATGCGCATCTGGCCGGCATTCTTCACCTCCACCGTGGTCCTCGCCACCGCCCTGGGGACGCGGTCCGAGCCGGAGCCGCACGGCGCCGGTGCGCAGAGCTCGGTATCCATCTGGGATGCGACCGCAGCCATCGGGCCCACCCCCGGGTCCGATGGGGCCCGGCCGGCGAGCTCGAGGTCCACCCGCAGGCGGTCTTCGGTCATGAGCGGCCGGTCGAGCCCCACCGGAATCCATCCATCGCCATCGTGCCGGTGCACCCGAAACCGGAGCCACAGCACCCCCGGCGCGGCGAGCTCCCCGCAGCCGGCGTCGGCGTCGGCGCACGGGGGGCTGAGCGAACCCACCCGCCGCAGCTCGGGCTGGCCGCGGTCGTCGGCGGCCACGAACCAGACCACCGACTCGTACCGGGAGAAGAGGTCCCCGCCTTGGGCCCTCCCCTCGCGCGCGGCGGGATCCGAGACCCAGGCGTCGTCCTCCTCGAATTGGATCGACGTGCAGCCCCCCGTGCAGAGCCCTCGCACGCACCCGGACGGCGAGGAGGACAGGACGCGGACCGTCCGGCTCCTCCGCCCTCCACGGTCGGCGACGATGGAGAGATCCTCGGGTTCGAACGAGAGGCCGGCGCAGATCTCCCCCTCGCCCGAAGGGTCGAGCCAAAGGACGGTCCGCCTGGTCCCGGTGGCGCGCCTCAGCCCGAGGTCCTGCACCGTCATCGGTCCGTCCACGGTGGAGACGGCGCGACCTTCGGCCGAAAAGGCCGCCCCCTGGACGGTGAAGTTTCCGGTGACGAGGCCCGGGAACTCACCATCCGCGGTGTAACCCACCCCAACCCCGGCCTGCCGCACGTCCTGAGCGATGAGCTCGAGCGCAGAGCGCAGCGACCGCGCGGAATCGAGTGACCCGGCGTGGCGCTGGTAGCCCCGGTTGAAGTCACCGGTGACGACGAGCCCAAACGCCACCACCGAGGCCCCTACCGCGGTGGCCACCATCACCTCCACGAGCGACAAGCCTCGGCTCCTCATCCTCCGCCCCCGCGGCTCAGCACCAGCCGCCGCAAGCTCAGCTCGTAGAGCCGTCCGCCGCCCCCGCGCCAGCACGCCGAGACGGTGATCATCTGGCCTTCGGTGCGCTGCTCGCCGTCGGGGTGGGGCCACACGGCGGTATCGACCCTCAGCGGGCCCAAAGCGGCATCCCCGTCGAAGTGGACCTCGGAGATGGCGGCGCTGCAGTCGTACCCTCCCACCGAGCCCTTCTCCGGAGCGAAGTCATCGCCTTGCAGGCAAGACTCGGGGGGCGGACACGCCGGCAGCGCCTCGGCTCCTGCTGCGCCGAGCCTTTCGAGCCGCTGCTCGACCGCGTGGGTCGCGAGCGAGCGGAGCCGCGCGTCGTAGCGGCCCCGGGCCCCCGACGCCATCACCTGGGCAGTGGTGAGCACCGCACCGCCGAGCAGGGCGGTGGCGAGGAGGACCTCGACAAGAGACATTCCGCGCACCCCGGATCGCTTCGACCACGAGCCGAGCGGCGAGAGCCCGGGACCGACGATCGCGGCTGGTCCTGTCTCAAAGCGGCGCAGTGGCGACCGTGGCACGCGCCGCCCCCGGTTGGTTCGGCGTCCGCGGGACGGCGGCGGCGCGCGGCAACGGCGACAGGCTCTTCGATGGGACCTCCTTGGGGCCCGTGCCACCTGAGGGTCCACGGTCGTTTCGGCGCCTGGCTCTCTTTCCAAGTGGCCTTTGCCACGGTCCTAGGTCTAACCTACCCGAGAGTAGAGGTCGGCCTGCCGACATGGGCCCCCACAACTCTTTTCGCCACCTCTCCACCTCCCCGTCCGCGAGCCTGCATCCCGGCCATCGCGTCCGTGCCACCGCATCTCTGCCATCGAACGGGCCGCAACGGAGAGACTGTCATCGGATCCGGGGCTCGCACCCTTTGCCCGGCCGTTTGGCTCCACCTGTTCGGAGGGCCGCGGCGGCATCGCGTGTCCCGAGGCCAGGGCCCGAGAGTCGGGCCAAAATGAGAGGAACGAAGTCATGGACGACGAGGACGACAACCAGCATTCACCCCCGGTGGAGCTTCGCCCGCCCCCTCGGCGAGCGTTTCGGCGCGCGCGGGGAGGCCTCTTGGTCTTGGGGCTCATGCTTCACCCATGGGTCTTTGCCGAGGCCGCCGAGCCGGGCGCGCCGAACCATGCCTCGCCAAGCCCGTCGCCCGACGGGGCGCGGATCGTCGAGCAGCAATGCAGCGGCTGCCACCGCTTCGAGGGCGAAGCTCGCTCGAAGTTCGAGATTCGGGGCCCGGAGCTCATGTGGGCTGGCCAGAAGTTCCAGCGGCCGTGGCTGATCGGGTACCTTCAGGGCAAACGCAAAAGCCCATACCCGCTCGCCTACCGGTGGGACCAGCCGGGGCCGCGCCCTACCCATCCCACCCTCGGGGAAAAAGAGGCCCTCGCGGTCGTAGACCACCTCGAGGCCCATGCGAAGAGCCCGCTCGTCACGAGTGGCAGCTTCGACCTCGCCTCCCTGACCGAAGTCGAGGCCCGCGAAGGCGAGCGCATCTTTCGTGAAAAGTCCTGCCTCGGCTGCCACCAGATCCCCGGACCAGAGGATCCGCTCGGCGGGCCGGTGAGCACCCACTTCATCGACGCCGGCCTTCGGTACGACCCCGATTGGGTCTACGCGTTCAACCGGTCCCCGTCGACCTTCGCTCCCCACAGCGGGGAGTACGAGCCGGACGTCAGCGAGCGCGAGGTCCGCTGGGTCACCGGTTACATGATGACCCTCGGGATCGAGCGCTTCCCTTTTGCCAAACCCTGGGAAGGAGAGACATTTCGCATCGCCGAGGCAAAACGGGGGGAAGAAGTTTTTCGAACCTATTGCGCCCAGTGCCATGGCCTGGGCGGCGGCGGCGATGGCCCCTCGGCCGCCGGGCTCGACCCAAAGCCGGCCGCGCTCGACCGGATGGGACTCGATCGGATGGACCTAAAGTACCTCTACGAGCTCGTATTCTACGGAGGCAGCGCGGTCGGGAAGTCTTCGCTGATGCCAGACTGGGGCGTCACCCTCTCCGCCGAGCAGATCGCGGACGTGCTCGCCTATCTGCGTGAAACCTTCACCGGACCGGCGAAGAGCGGCGCGGCGGTGTGCCCGCAGACTCGGTCCACGGCCGCGGCGCCCCCCGACGTGCTCGAACGGAAGAACCCGCTCGAACCCTCCGCAGAACACCTCGCCTCCGCCCGCGAGCTGTACCACCGCTCGGCCGCGCCGCTCGCGTGCGCGCAGTGCCACGGCGACGACGGCGACGGCCGCGGACCCATCGGCGCCGCCTACGACCCGCCCCCTCGAAATTTCACCTGCAAAGAGACCATGGCCGCCGTCCCCGACGGCCAGCTGTTCTGGGTCATCCGCGAGGGCGTGATCTCGGCCGGGATGCCCCCCTACGCCGCCCTGAGCGATGAGCAGGTCTGGCAGCTCGTACTCCTGCTCCGAACCTACTCGAAGTAGAGCTCTTGCTCCGGCCCGCTCGCCTCGTGGAGGGCTCACGGCCGGGCGGGGCGGACATCGGTTCTCGAGAAATCGTCGCCTTTGAAGAGCAGGGGAAGTCTGCGCTGTTGGGCGAGCGCATAGGAAAAGAGGTCGCCGTAGTTGAGAACGGCGTAGTTTCGGATGGCTTTCTCGGCGAATGGCAGCTGATGCTCGTCAACCTTTTCGATCGTGATGCCGGCGGCCGAGACGAGCTTCTGGGCGAGCTCCTCGCCCTCGGCACCCTTCCTCTTTCGCATGACGAGCATCAATTCCACGAACGAGGCGACCGAAATCATGGGTGCGTCAGCACCCTCGATGGCCTGCGCCATCTCTGCCGCGTCCGGTTCGCCCAGCAGGATGGCGACGAGCGCGGAGGTATCGACGACCATCAGCCCTCTCCCAAACGGGGAAGGCCGTCCTCGCCATAAAGAATGTCGTCGGGAGCGCGATCATCGAGCGTTGGCAGCGCCGCGCATGCGGCGCCGATCTCGAGAAGTCGGTCTGAGACGCCCTTGCGCTCGTTTCGAGTGTTCTCGCGAAGCCGCTCGAGTTTCTCGGCCAGCGCAAGGTTCACCGCTTGGGTGAGCGTCTGCCCGGTCAACTCGCTGACCCGCTGGGCCAGCCGCACAGTCTCTTCGTTTTTGATGTTCAGCTGAGCCATGTCGCCTCCGTCTTTTTTCTACCGTCTAGAACGAGCCTCGAGGCGAGGTCAACAGAATGTCCGAGGGAGCCTCCACCGTCCGTTCAGTCCCGGGTGCGGCGGTCGGCGCGGCTCGCGGCGCGGCGGTCCGAGCGCCGGCTGAGCTCGGGGCAGGCCCGGAGCCGGGCGGCCCACGCGGCCATGCTCGGGGCTCGCTCCTCTGGGCGCGGGCACAGCGCCCACGCCACCGCCTGCGCGAGCTCGGGCGAGACCCCGCCGAGAAGGGGCGGGTCTTCGGTGAGCCGCCGCAGATCGGTGGGTTCGAACGGCGGTCGCCCGGCGAGCGCGATGTAGGCGGTCATCCCGAGGCCATATACGTCGGTGGCCGGGCTGGCGGTCGCCCCGTGGCCCACCTGCTCGGGAGCAAAGAACCCGGGCGTGCCCACCTGCAGCCCCGCCCGAGAGCACTGCGTGTCGGCGGCGTCGACGATACGGGCCACCCCGAAGTCGGTGACCCGAACCCTCCCATCCCGGTCGGCGACGAGCAGGTTCGAGGGTTTCAAGTCCCGGTGGATGACCCCCCGGGCGTGAGCGTACGCCATCGCTTCCGCCGCCTCGGCCATCCACCGGGCCCTCTCTTGCAGAGACGCCGGTCGCTGGAGGCGGGCGGATAGATCTTCGCCCTCGACCAGCTCCATCACGAGATAGGTCCAGGGCCCGCTCTGGCCGGCGTCGTGGATGCGAACGATGCCCGGATGATCGAGCCGGGCGACGGTGCGGGCCTCGTCCCGGAACCGCTCGAGGAACGCGGCCGACGCCATCTGGGGCCGCAGCACCTTGATCGCGACCTTCCGTCCGAGCCGAAGGTCCTCGGCGAGGTGCACCGCCCCCATGCCGCCCTCCCCGAGCCGGCCCATCAGCGTGTACCGCTCACAGAGCGCCCGGGCGAGGTCGCGAGTGTCGAGGGGCTCGCCAGACTCGCTCGGCACCGGCCAACCCCCCATCGGCCCCGAGCCGAGCTCGGCTTCGATGCGGCGGGCGGTGCCGGCGTGGCCCACTCGGCGGTAGGCGGCGGCGAGCTCCGCATGGAGCTTCGGCAGCTCGGCCACCGCGCGGCCGTGCGCGACCGCCTCGAGGACCCCGATGAGCCGGTCGGTGGGGCCGTTCGCAAGTGAGCCTGCGATCTGCGCCGCGAAGGTATCGAGCCCTTCCACCGGCAGCGCCGCCACCGCCGCCACCGCCTCCGTCGCCGCCGCGCCCCGCTCCGACAGCGAGGCCAGGAGGTCGGCCTCGAGCCGAGAATCGAGGGCTCCGCCGACCTCGAGCAGGCCGCGGACCGCTCGGTGCTGCTCGGCGGGCCCGGCCGCGCGCTCGATGAGCGCCCGCAGGCAACGGGCCGCCTCCGCCGGACGGCCCCCAGCCCGAAAATGGCGCGCCGCCGGCTCGAGCAGCCCGGTCGCTTCCATCAATTCGGGCAGCGGAGCTCGGCTGGCCCGGGCCCACCGCTCGACCGCGAGCGCCGCCTCCCTGTGCTCCGGGGCGAGTCCCCGAGCCCGAAGCAGAGCCCGCGCCTCGGTCGGCCGCCCCGCCACCCCGAGGGTCTCGGCCTCGAGCAGCACCGCCACCCGGAGCGCGTCGAGCACCGGCCCGGGAGCCGCGGGCACGAGCAGCACCGCGCCCTCGAGGCTGCGGCGGGCCGGCCCGGCCTCGAACCGGCTGAGGTGCGCCGTCCCCTCCTCGGCGAGCCGCTCCGCCCACCGGGCCCGAACCTCGCCTTCGGCCATCGGCCGGACCACCGCGATGGCGGCGACCCCAAGGCCAACCGTCCCGAGCAGCCCGGCCAAGAGCACCACCGGGTGACTCGCCCCGAGCGCGAGCACGCCGACCAGGTTCGCTCCGAGCAGCGCCCCCTCCACCGCCGGCACCCCCGTAGCCCCCGCCCGCCGCTCCGCCCAAGCGAAGGCAGCCGGATAGATGAGGCCCCAAATCAGGACCGCCAGCGCCAGCGGCCCGGCCGCGAGCTCGAGCCAATCGGAGTCGAGCGGACGGTCGAACAGGGGCCCGATCGCGCCCGCGGCCACCACGAACGGCACCGCCCACCCCGCCGCCCACCGGCGCCGCGTCTTCTTTCGAGACGGACGGACGGTGGACGCGAGATCCCGAGGCAAGATCGGGTGGCTCGCCACCACCGGCCCAACCCGCGCCTCCACCTGCGCCCGCCGCGCCGACAGAGCCGGCGGCAGCGCCCCATCCCGCTGCTCGAGCCGGCGAAGCTCGAACAGCTCGTCGAGGTGGGCGATGGCATCGGAAGCATCCACGACTCGCCTCCCCTCGCCCATCGACCGCTTCGGCGCGATCGTGAGCGGGGCCGATGGATGTCTTCGCTGCTACCGGCGGATGATGCGACCGATGATGCCGTCGCGACTGTCGGTCACGAACCAGATCGCGCCGTTTGGTCCTTCGGCCAGATCTCGGATCCGCCAGCCCCGGTCCTCGAGCATGTTTGTCTCCCTCAGGACCTGCGTGCCGTCCATTTCGAGGCGGACGATGCGCTGCCCGGCGAGCGCTCCGGAGAAGA
>DAIQNR010000045.1:0-47432 GCA_036788295.1 Myxococcota bacterium | reverse complement strand
TTCCGATTTCGCTCCGGTCCACCTCCAGGACCGCGCCCGATTCGACCTTGATGGTCCGGGTGTTGTTCGCCCCGCGGAGGCGAAACCGGTCCAGTCGGACCGCAGCGGAGGGCTGGATGGTCAGGATGTCCTGGCCCGAGAGCAGGCCCCCGTCGACCTCGACGTCGAGGTGGGCGTCGATGGTCACGACCGCCGAGATGAGCAGGGGGCACTCGACGAGCACGATGGTACCGACGAGGGCGGGCTCGTAGGTGATGACGGCCGGGCCCCCCGTGGCGTTGGCTTGGTTGATGGCATCGCGGAGGCTGCCGCTCGGGGGTGCCGAGCAGTCATCGGCGAGCGTGCTCACCGTCAAAGCCTGGGCCCACGCGGAACTCGATGTCGTTAGTACACACACACACACACAGCCGTTCTGAACATGACGGAGCGATACCTGTTCACGGACGCCCACGCAACCCCCCGCTCGACGATCCGCTCGAGCTTCGGCCAGGTCCACCGGGAGCACCGTTCGAACTCACTGCACAGGCGGAAGATGGTCGCTGATGGTTCTTTCGTTCCCGCTTCGTCCGCTGGCATCCGGCTCGAGCCGGCGGTCGAGTGGAGAGCGTACGCGGGAGGCTTGGCGCGTCGGATGGGGGCCTGCTGCGAGCGGCGGCTCGGGATCGATCGAAGGCGCCACCGGGTCGCTGAACCAGAACCGGAGGCACGCCGCTCTGTCTGTCTTATCGCGCCTCTTGGCGTCCCTCGAAACGACAATGGCAGGCCCCAGGGCGCTTGGGTGCAGTGGACAGGATCGCCGGGTGCCTCGGGAGGCCAGAGGGCGCGTTCGACCTCGGACCGGCCCCGGACCGTCGAACCGTGACTTCGCCTTTCCGGGCGCGTCGTGCTTCGGTGGATCCGCGTCCGACGACCCTCGTGGGTGAACGGAGGCGTCACGCAGCGCGACTTCCTCGGGAAGGCGGAGCGTGAGGCTCGCCGCCCGGCGCCAGGCGTCGTAGTCTCTTGCCCATGCGATTTCTTCGCCGGCTGCTGGTCGCCCTGGTGGCGCTCGCGGCGCTGCTCGTCGGGGCGCTCGCGCTCGCCGCCTACCTGGTCGATGTGAACGGGCTCATCGCCCGGTACCAACCGCTCGCGGTCGAGGCCGCGACGACGGCGCTCAACCGGGAGGTCGAGCTCGGGCCGGTGAAGGCCACATGGTTTCCCGTGCTCGGCCTTCGGGCAGAGGCCATCGCGGTGTCCGCGAAGCCGGTGCACACGGCGACGGCCGCCGGCGGCGAGGGCCAGCTGCTCGGCCTGAAGGCGGTCGAAGTGGGGCTCGCGGTGTGGCCCGCGCTCCGGTCGCTCGGCCGAGACATTCAGATCTCCACCGTCCGGCTCGAGGAGCCGGTGATCCGGGTGGTGCGTTTCGAAGATGGGAGTCTCGACATCGAGTCGGTGGGGCCGCCGCCGTCCGAAAAGGTGCCGCCGCCGCCTCCGGCCGAGGACGGTCCCGGGATCGCCGACCGCTTCCGCCGGGCCGAAGTGGGAAGCATCCAGATCGTGGACGGCACCGTTCGCTTCGAGGATCGCACGCCGGATGGCTTGGGCGCGGTGGAGGTCCGCCGCTTGTCGCTCGCGACCGGCCCGGTGGGGCTCGGGCTGCCCATCGCGGCCACGGTGAACGCGGCGCTCGCCTCTGCCGAGCCGAACCTGCGCATCGAGCTGGCCACCGGGCCGCTCGCCGCGAAGGTCTCCGAGCTCGGCGCGCCGTCGCTCTCTTCGGTTCGAATCCACGCGGAGGCGCTGCCCCTGTCCATCGTGCCGGTGAGCGCGGGCGCGGCTCGGATCGCGGATGCCACGCTCGACGCCGATCTCGAGCTCATCCCCGAAGGGGTCGGAGGCCTCAGGTTGGCCGGACCGCTGGCGGTCCGAGGGTTGCGAATCGACGGGGAAGGGGGACCCGGTTCCCGCTTCGATGTCGCGCTCGGTCTCGCGGTAGGGACTTCCACCGGCATGGATCGCTTCGTGCTCGATGGCACCGAGGTCGCGGTGGGACCGATGCGGACGGGAGTGCGGGGCACCGTTTCTTTGCCTGTGGCCTGGACGGGGCTCGCGGTGGAGACCTTGGCCCCGTTTTCGGTGCGCGAGCTGGTGGCGATCGCTCCCGGACCCCGGCGTCCGGTGCCGGAGGGCCGGCTTGGCCTATCGGTGGGACTCGGCGACGGGAACCTCGAACGGCTCGCCGCCCAAGTCTCGGCGCGGTGGTCTGGGTTGTCGTATGCGGAGGGCGGTCTGCGGGTCACTGGCGAGACAGGCCTCGACCTGAAACTATCTGGGACCGTCGAGAAGCCGCGGATCGCTGCCGCCCTCGACTTCAAGGATCTGGCGGTGGCTGGGGAGGGGTTCGACAAGCAGCCGGGGCTGCCCGGGCGCCTCGAAGCCGATGTCATCGCCGGCGCGGACGCGGTCCGGGTGGAGCGGTCGGAGCTCAAGCTCGGGGCGATGCGGGTCGGTGCGACGGTCATCTATCCACTCGGCGGCGGGACGATCGATGCCAACATGAAGCTCTCGCCGCTCGAGCTTCCCCCGTTTCTGGCCTCGATCGGGGTGTCGGCGCCTTCGCTTCCGCTCGGGAGCACGGTCGAAGCCGAGATCGGGTATCAGGCCCCGGCTTCTGCCCCGCAGAACGGGGCGGTTCGGCTCACGAAGTTTCGTTTTGCGGCCGCGGACAGCGACCTCGAGGTGACGGGCGGGGCCGCGCGGCTCGACCCGCTGTCGCTCGAGTTGGTGGGCCGGTCGAAGAAGCTCGACCTCGACCGGCTGCTGCCGCCCCCGTCCGAAGAAGCGAAGCCGGCGGCCGAGACTTCGGGCTCCGGGCCGCTGCTGCCCCCGTCGGCGCGGGCCGCGAAAGCGACCGTGGACCTTCAGGTGGCCGAGCTTCGCTACCGAGGGGTGAACATCGAAGACGTGGACGTGCGGCTTCAGCTCGCGGACGGCCGGCTGAACGTGGTGCGCACCCGGCTCCAGGTGTTCGGAGGGCGGGTGTCGGCGGACGGAACGACAATCGATCTCGGGTCGGATCCGCTCGGTTTCTCCCTCGAGGCCAAGCTGCAGGGTCTTCAGGGCAAGCAGATGTTCGATGGCGTCTTTGGGCTCGGGGAGGCGCTGTCCGGTCGGCTCGACGCCGACCTGAACCTCGCTGGCCGCGGCCTCACCCTCGCCGCGCTCGCGCCTACGCTCGCCGGGGCGTTTTCGATGGCGCTCGCCGAGGGAAGGCTCGACGGGCTGAACCTGCTCGGCTCCACCGCGCTCCCCCTCAGGGACGCGCTCGATTTCGCGAAGAAGACCGCCCCGCTCGGGCTCGGGGACCCAGGGGCGACGACATTCAAGACGCTCGCCGCCCGGTTCGAGGTCAAGGGCGGCCGCATGACCCTGGCCCGCCCGCTCGCCCTCGATTTGGGACGGGAGAAGGCGGAGTTTCAAGGGAGCGTTGGCCTCGATGGGGGCCTCGACCTTCAGGGAACGATGCAGCTCTCGCCCGCCCTGCTCACCCAGATGACGGGAGGAACGGCGAAGCCGAAGAAGCCTCTCCCGGTCACGTTTCGGCTCGGTTGCACGCTCATGAGCCCGTGCGTGGACGGCGTGGACGCAAAGAGCACCGCGGAGGCGCTCGCGCTTCAGCTCGGCGGCAAGGCGGCGGAGGAGGCGGCCCGGCGGCTGAAGGACAAGACCGGGATCGACGTGAAGGGGGCCGAGGCGGCGGCCAGGCGGGCCAAAGCCGAGGCCGAAGAGAAGGCGCGGGCGGCGGAGGCGGAGGCCCGGCGCCGGGCCCAAGAGGAAGCGAACAAGGCGAAGGCCAAAGCCGAGGCCGAAGCGGAGCGGGCGATGAAGAAGGCCGAAGCCGAGCTGGAGGAAGCGAAGAAGAGGGCGGCTGAGAAGGCGAAAGGCAAGGCCCGCAGCCTGCTCGGTCGATGAGCCCGGTCCGGTGACGAGAGATGCCGGAAGCCATCGTCATCGCCGGCCCCAACGGCGCCGGGAAAACCACGCTCGCGCGGCAGCTGCTGCCCCTCGAGCACCCGGACGCCGCCTTTTTGAACGCGGACGAGATCTTGGCTTCGCTCGGCCCCTCGGCGTCGATCATGGACGCCGGCCGGCTCCTCATCACGCGACGGGCGCACCAGGTCGAGCGCGGCGAGAGCTTTGCGGTCGAGACGACGCTGGCCTCCCGGAGCTACGCTCGAGACGTCCCCCGGTGGCGAGGCTGCGGATATCGGGTCATCCTGTACTTTGTCGAACTGCCCTCGGAAGACCTCGCGGTGAAGCGCGTCGCGAGGCGCGTGGCGGCCGGAGGTCACGACATCCCGGAGCCGGCCATTCGGCGTCGATTCGCTCGGGGGAGCAAAAACTTCCACCACGTTTTCAAGGCGTCGGTGGACGAGTGGTATCATCTCGTAAGCGATGACAGAGGAATCCGATTGCTCGACTGCGGACCGTAGCCGGGTCCAGCAAAGGCTCAGCCGGCTGCAAGAGGCCATGCGAAGAGCCAATTGGGACGCGACGGAAGGCCCCGAGCACCTCCGGTCCGGGAAGTTCCAGCCGTTCAAGAACCGGGGCGCAGCCTTCGAGGACGTCGGTTCGATCCCCGCGGAGACCCATGCTGGCGATGCGCCCCGCCGTTTGCGCGTGGTCTCGGTGGGCCGGCCGCGCTGAGCCCGGAGTTCGTCCCGCCCGTACCGCAAGAGCCGGCGCCGGCCGTTGCTTCGATCCGAGCCGGTCGACTTCCGGGGCGGGGCTCTCCGCTCCACCGCGGGCCCATCGGGCCGATGCCCCCTCCGAACGGTGTGGGGGGCTCGATCGATGCAACGTGTGCTTGGACTGGTCTTCGGATTTGCCTCGGTGGTCGGACTGACCGCCGCGGCTTCGCTGCTCGGGCTCGACCGGCTCGATGAGGTTCGGGAGGTGCTCGATGACGTCGTGGACGTGCAGCTGCCTCGATCAAGCCTCGCCGGACGGCTCGAGGCGGCGCAGCTCGAGTTGTCGCGGCGAGAGACCCAGCTCGTGCTGGCCGAGTCACCGGCGCAAATCGACCGGGCGGCGCTCGAGCTCGCCGCTGCCCGGGAGCGGGCGCTGGCTGCCCTGGCCGCGTTCTCGCAGATCGAGGGCGACGAGGGGCGCAGGGAGAGCTACGCCGCCGAGTTGAACGCCTACGGCGGGGTCGTGGAGCGCGCGGTTCCCCTCCTTCGGCAGCGAAGCCGGGCCGAGGCGGCGACCGCGCTCCATCGGGGGAGCAAGCCGACCTTCGATGCGTTCGACCGGGAGCTGCAGCAGCTGCGAGCGGACGCCGCCGGCCAAGTGCCTCGGGCGAGCAGCGTCGAGGCGTCGACCCTGGCCTATCTCGTGTCGCAGGTGGCACGGGTCACCCGCGAGGCCCACCGGCTCCACATGCTCGCCGCCGACGCGGTCCTCGCTAGGGACGACGCTGGGCTCGAGCGGGCGCGGGCGGAGGTCGAATCGGGCAAGCGGAGCCTCGACGCCGCGCTCGACGGGCTCGAGCGCGCGGTTCCTAGGGACTTGGGGCACCGCGTGGGGCCGATCCGGGCGCGGGCGGCGGCGTGGGTTCCGCACATCGACAAGGTGCTCGAGGCGACGGCGCTCGACTCCGCCAACGAGGCTCGAACGCTGCTCGCCGGCGCCGGGGCGGAGCACATCGATCGGCTCGCCGGCCTCGGGCTCGGCCTTCGCCGGGCGGCAACCGCCGCCGCCCACGCCGAGCAGGACTACGCCGAGGACGTGACCGAGCAGGCCGAGCAGGAGCTGTTCTTCGCCCTCGCCGGCGCCGCGGCGCTCGCGGCCCTGTTCGCGCTCGCTTTTGGGTTCTGGTTCCGCGGGCCGGTGAACGCTCAACGGCGGCGGCCCGTCGAGCGCTTCGCGAACGAGGAGCGGTTGAAGGATGTCGTCGGCGGGGTCGCCGCCACGTCGAAGGAGATGGTGGCTGGGTCGGCCGAGCTGAGCCACAGCGCCGCCCGCATGTCCGAGGGGGCGAGCGCGCAGGCGGCGAGCGTCCAGCAGATCTCGGCGTCGGTCGAGCAGATGACCCAGAACGTGAAGCAGAGCGCGGAGCACGCCAAAGAGACGGAGATCATCGCGGAGAAGACCGCGGCCGACGCCCGGCGGGGCGGCGAGACCATCGAGCGCACGCTCTCGGCGATGACGGAGGTCGCCGGAAAGGTGACGATCATCCAAGAGCTCGCCCGGCAGACGAACATGCTGGCGCTCAACGCCGCCATCGAGGCCGCTCGCGCCGGGGAGAATGGGAAGGGCTTCGCGGTGGTCGCCTCGGAGGTGAGAAAGCTGGCCGAGCGCAGCGCGATGGCGGCGGCCGAGATCTCGGAGTTGTCCGCCTCGAGCCTCGGGGTCGCGACCGAAGCCGGCGCCCTGTTCCGCTCGATCCTGCCCGAGATCCAGCGCACCGCGGAGCTCATCCAGGAGATCAGCGTGGCGAGCCGAGAGCAGGACCTCGGGACCAGGCAGATAAGCCAAGCCGTGCACGCGCTCGACCAGGTGGTGCACGCGAACGCGAGCGGGGCCCAGAAGATCGCCGCGACCGCGGCGTCGATCGCCCGGCAGGCGGAGCATCTGTACACGACGGTAGGTGTTGTCTCCCACGACAACCCTCCGAAGCCCGAAAAAGAAGCCTCGGTGCCCAAGGCGCGCCGCACCGCTCCTGCGGTGCAGCGGGCGGCGCCGAACCGGGCCTGAGGGCATCCGTCTCAGCGGCGTCGATAGAACGTCCGGAGGGACCGGATCCGGGACCTCAGCAGCCCGGGCAGCCGCCAGGCTCGCTCGACCCGGCCGATCTGCACGTCGGCGAGCAGGTCGGCGATGTGCCATGCGTCTGGGTCGTAGGGGAGCCAATACGGGTCCGGAGACTTGGCGTTGTCCACCAGCACCGCCCTTGGCCGGACGAACGTGAGGAGGGCGTGGCGGGAGCCGGCGACCCCGAACCCCGTGCCGCGGGTGCCGCTCCACGGCAGCTCCGGGATGGCCCCGGTCATGCCGTGGTTGTTGATGCTCACCACCCCGACGTCGATCCGCTCGGCCAGGCGCTCGGCCCGGTGGGCGTCCTCGGTCCATAGGCTGCACGTCAGCCCATACTTTGCCTCGTTGACCCGCCGGATCGCTTCGGCGGGCGAATCGACCCGGCAGATCGCGAGCACCGGGCCGAAGGTCTCCTCCTCCACCACCCGCATTCCGGGGCGGCAGCGGTCGAGCAGGGTGGGCAGGTAGCCAAAACCGGGGCCGTGCCGCTCGCCGCCGACGACGAGCTCCGCCCCCCGGGAGAGGGCGTCGGCGACGTGGGCCTCCACGGTGTCGAGCTGGGCGGCGTGGGCCAGCGGGGCGACATCGACCTCTCCGACCGCTCCGGGGCCGGGACGGAGCGCCGACCAGGCTCGGCTGAGCCGGGCGACGAGCTCGTCGGCGATGGCCGAGTCGGCGTAGACCACCTCGATCGCGCCGCAGGACTGGCCGGCGTTCTGGAGCGCCCACTGGGTGAGGCCGGCGGTCGCCCTCTCGAGGTCCGCGTCGGAGAACACGATGGCGGCGTCCTTTCCGCCCATCTCCGCCGAGCAGGGGATGCCGAGGGCCGCGGCCCTGCCCGCCACCGAGCGGCCGGCCGCGGTCGAGCCGGTGAACACGACCGCGTCCACTCCGGATTCCACGATGGCCGCCCCGGTCGCTGGGCCGCCGGGCAGGGTGGCGACGAGGCCCGCGGGGAGAAACGGGGCGAGCTGATCGAGAAACCATCGGCTCGACCGGGGGGTGTACTCCGACGGCTTCACGACCACCGCGTTGCCGGTGAGGAGCGCGGGGAAGACGCTCCGGTACAGTCCGGCCACGGGGAAGTTCCAGGGGGCGATGACGCCGATGACCCCTCGGGGGACGAGATCGACGTAGGCCCGCTTCCTCGGAAACGCGAGCGGGTTCAGGCGGACCCGCTCCCGGGCGGTGGCGGCCCGGACCACTCGGGTCCAGCCCTTCAGGCTGTCGAGCGGGCCGAGGCCCTCGGTGAACATGCCGTCCACCTCGAGCTTGCCCATCTCGAGCCGCACGAGGTCCACGATCTCGCTGCGCCGGCGGAGCATCTCGGCGGCGGCCTCCTTCAGGGCGGAGAAGCGGCCGTCGAGCTCGAGCCGCGCCCAGCCCTCCTGGGCGACGCGGGCAGCATCCACCGCGGGCCGGACCTGTTCGGGGGGGGTGACCGCCACCGGGTGAAGCGGCGTTTGGTCGAGCGGGCACACGCCACGGAGCCAGTCGCCATCGAGCGGAGAAGGAGGGGGCATGCGGGACGTGCCAAAGCCGCTCCGCCGGCCCGGATCAAGCGCGAACGCCGGCTCCGTGATCGCGCGCAACGGCGGAGGATGGAACCGGGGCCCTTGATGGCGCCGCGAATTGCCGGGACGCTCCAGCCATGCCGGCGTCCCTCTGCGTCCTGCTTACCGCCGTCGCCGGTCAGCTCGATCCGATCGGCCCCCCGCAGCCGACGCCGATGGGCTCGGGCGACGACATCGGCGCGAGCGAGGCGCTCGACCAAGCCCGCGCGGCGCAGCTCCTCGAGCAGCCCGGGGGTCTGCTCACCGGTGGACTCGGGTTCGAGCGAATCGGCGAGGACTATTTTCTTCGCCTCGAGCTCGCGTTTGGCTTCGACTTCGACAGTTGGGGGATCGGTCTTCAGATGCCGGTGCGGCTCCGGATCATCGACAACCCTCCGCAGGAGGACGGGGATCTGCTCGGCGTCATCCGCCGGGAAGACTGGGACACGGTGGCCGACGTGCTCCGCTTCGTTCGGTACGTCTACGTCGGCCAGCGCGACCGGCGGGGCCCGTACTACCTGCGGCTCGGGCAGCTGTTCGACACCACGCTCGGCCACGGCACGCTCGTCCACCGCTACCGAAACGACGTGGACGTGAACCGGTGGCGGGTGGGGTTCGAGGCGCTCGGCCGCTACCAAGGCTACGGAGCCCACGCGTTCGTCGGCGATCTCACCGAGCCGTACCTCAGCGGGCTTCGGGCCACCGTGCGCCCCCTCGAGCTCATCTTGGGCAAGCAGCCGCTGATGGGGCTCGAGGTGGGCACGAGCCTCGTGGTGGACGCGCGGGCCCCGGTCTCCCTGTGCCAAAACCGAGTGAACGAAGTGGGCGACGTCGATCCCACGTGCCTTCGGCCGAGCGACGTGATGCCCGGCGAGAATGTCCGGATCGGCCTCGACGCCGAGGGTCTGCCCGCGGTGGCGGAGGACCGAGCGCTCGTCCTGTGGGGCCTCGACGTCGGCTACGATGTCGTGTCCACCGGCGGGCTCCTGATTCGGCCATACATCGACTTCAACCTCATCGCGGCGCTCGCCGAAGGCTGGGGGTTTCACACCGGGATCCTATGGCAGTTCCGGTTCCCGGCGCTCATCGACACCCTGGTGATCGACCTTCGAACCGAGTACCGCGCGGTCGCCGGCGACTATATGGGCCCGTACGTGAACTCGATCTACGAGATCGAGCGGTTCCGCTCGCTTCGGACCCGGGGCCCGCTCGGTCCGGTCCCGAAGTTTGCCGCCCAATGCCAGGCCGCAGCCGACGGAGACTGCCGGGGCGGGGACGCCCGCCAAGGATACTTTCTCGAGCTGCTGGCCGGCTTTCCCCGGTGGGTTTTCCTCGGCGGCGAGCTGCTTCAGTACAGCGACGGCCCCGACGGCACGTTTCGGCTCAGCCTCGAGGTCCCGGCTCTGCAGGTGGTGCAGTTTCGGGCGTCCTATTTCCGGGTGAACGTGGCCGATCTGGGCGACCTGTTCGAGGTCGACGAGCGCTCCGCGGTGGTGGCGCGGGCTCGGGTCCCGGTGTGGTCCATCATCGCGCTCGACGTCGAGTGGTCGCGGGTGTGGCGCGGCGACCCACTGCGCGGCTACGAGCCGGTGGACGATTGGCGGATCGGAGCCGGCTTCGCGCTGCCGCTGTAGGCAGCCGCGGACGCCTCGGTTCGAGCCAGCGGTGATCTTGGATCTTCGTTCGTTGCTCCCCCTCGCCTCGATTCGGTCGATGGTCCGGCCGATGGACCGCTATCCTTCCGTGCTCCTGGTCGATGACAGCCCCACGAACCTCGGGATCACGAAGCGGGTGCTGTCCCGGCTCGGTTGCGACGTGACGACGGCGGAGGACGGCAGCAGCGCCCTCGAGCGGCTGACGCAGCGACGGTTCGACGTCGTGTTGCTCGACGTGCAGCTTCCGGACATGGACGGCCCCGAAGTGGCGCGGCGCGCGATCGCCCAGCTCGGAGAGACCGCCCCCCCGGTCCTGGCCCTCACCGGGTCGGTCGATTATCCCTCGTTTCGGGCGTGCAAAGAGGCGGGGATGCGGCTCGTGCTCCGAAAACCCTTGAAGCCGGCGCTTCTGGCCGACCTGCTCGACCGTCTCCGCGCGGCCGACTCTGTCCACGGGACCGCTTTTCATCGCCCGCGCACCGAACCGGCGACAGCCCCGGCCTTCGGCTGGTAGCTTCCGCGGCCGCATGGCCGGGGATCGATCGATGGGGGCACCGCTGTCCCCCCGCCTGGCCGCCGGGGCGCTCGCGGTGGCGCTCGGACTCGGGCTGCACGGGGCCGGGTTCTGGCTGCTACGAGACCGCGGACCGAGCCGCGCCGCGCTCGAGGCGGCCGCTCGGCACGTCCGGGACCACCACCAGCCGGGCGATGCCATCTTCTTGTGGCCTCCATGGGCGACCGAGATCCGCGAGCTGCTCGGGGACCTCGAGCCGCTCGCCGTGCCCGCCCCCCGCCTCGAAGACCTCGAGGCCCACCCCCGGGTGCAGGTGGTCTCCTTGTCTGGACGGGAAGACGGGACCGGCCTTCACGAGGCCGGGCACCAGCGGGAAGCGCGCGAGCGGTTCTCCGGGGTGGTCGTGGACCGCTACCGCATCACCGGGACGGCCGTGCCCATCTGGCGGGCGCTCGACGCGCTCCCCACCGCGAAGGTGTTCCTCGAGCGGCCCTCGGGGCAGCTCGAGCGGTGCGACCAGTGGCAAGTCTCGGGCCCATCGGGGCGGTGGGTGTGCCCTCGGGACGGCGCCTGGATGTACATCGGCGGCGAATATCACCGCATGGGTGAGCACAACCGCCGCTGCCTGTGGGCCCACCCCCCGAAGGAGGGACGCATCGTCGTTCGCTTCCCGAACGTCCCGCTCGCTGGTCGGGTGGTGGGTTTCGGCGGCCACACCCTGAACGCGTCGAAGCGGGCTCGGGCCCCGGTGCACCTCGACGTGAAGGTGTCAGGCGGCGAAGAGCAGCGGTTCACCTTCGAACTCTCCGACACGTGGCGGCCGTTTCGGCTCGCTGCCCCCGCCGCCGGCACCGCGACGGTCAGCTTCGCGGTGTCGAGCCCCGACGACGGCGCGAACCACTTCTGCTTCATCGCCGACACCCGCGGAGCCGGACAGAACCCATGAGACGATTCGACCGATGGGATGGGGCAGCAACCGGCCTGTCCGCCACCTACTTCGGCCTCCTGTGGTGGACCGCGCCCGCGATGGGCTACACCCGCGACGAGGGGTACTATTTCAAGGCGGCCGAGGAGTACGCGGGCTGGTGGGCGGTGCTGCTGTCCACCCGGTTCTTCGAGGCGTTTCGCGACGCCGAGATCATGAAGCACCTCGGCTACAACACCGAGCACCCGCCGCTCGCGAAGTGGGTCTTCGGGGTGAGCCACCATGTCCTGCATGGGCTCGGGATCGCTTCGGACGGGCAGGCGTTTCGGGCCGGAGGGTTCGCCTTCGCCGCGCTCGCGCTCGTCGCGACCTACCTGCTCGGCCGGCGGCTCGCCGGTCCAGCGGTGGGGCTGTTTGCGGCGGCCGCGCTCGCGAGCCTCCCCCGCTGGTTCTACGACGCCCACCTCGCGTGCTTCGACGTCCCGATCACGGCGATGTGGACGCTCAGCTTGTGGGCGTTTCACCGGGCGTGGACCGCTCCGCCGGATCGGCTGTGGGTTCGATCGGTGGCGCTCGGGCTCGTGTTCGGGTTGGCGCTCGCGACGAAGCTGAACGCGCTGTTTCTCCCGTTCATCTTTCTTTTGGCGTGGCTGCTCGCCCCCCCGGAGCGCCTGTGGCCCATGTGGCGCCCCGGCCCCTCCGGCGGGCCGGATCTCGTGCTCCCGCGGATCCCGGTGCCCCTCTTGGCCGCCGGGGTGCTCGGCCCGCTCGTGTTCGTGGCCACTTGGCCCTATCTATGGCACCGGACCTTCGAGCGCATCGGCGGATACCTTCAGTTCCACATGCGTCACGAGCACTACCCCATCTCCTATTTTCACGAGCTGTACGTGGCGCCGCCGTTTCCGGTGCACTTTCCCGTGGTCATGACCGCGGTCACGGTGCCGGCGGCGCTCAGCTTCCTGGGCGCTGTGGGGCTCATCCTGGCCGCGCGGGCGCTCGCTCGGCCCCACCGCCGTTTCGACGCCGGGCTCGTGCTGCTCGCCACCCTGATCCCGATCGCGCTCATCGCGATGCCGAGCACCCCGATCTTCGGAGGGGTCAAGCACTGGTACAACGCGATGCCCACTCTGTTCATCGCCGCTGGGGTGGCCCTTCAATCCGCCGTGAAGGGCGTGGGGCGACCCCAGCTGTTTCCCGTCGCTGCGGCGGTGGTGCTCGCTGCGGGGGTCTTCGGCACGGCGGCGAGCCACCCAAATGGGATCGGCTACTACGACGCGGTGGTGGGGGGCTTTCGGGGCGGCGCCGATCTCGGGATGCAGCGAGGCTTCTGGGGCGGACTCGCGCGGCCGGCCTTCGTTGCGCTCCCCGAGACCGGGCGGGTGTACTTCAACCGGACCAACTACGACAGCTTCAAGATGTACCAGAAGGAGGGCACCTTCGGCCCCGACGTCTCCTACGCCAACGAGGCTCGGTTCTGCGATGCCGCGATCGGGTTCGAGCAGCCGGAGCACGGCGAAAACGAGGCCGAGATCTGGACCTACGTCGGCCCGCGCCCGGTCGCGGGCACCTACCAGGATGGGGTGACGCTCACCCAGATCTATCGGCGGGCGCAGTCTTCTGCGCCGCCAACCCCCGCTACCGGCGGTCCTTGACCAAGTGGGCGATGCTCGCTGGGCTGGCGAACGCTTCTTCCGTCAGGTCGGCCACGTCGAGGTCGGCCCCGAGCTCCTCTTGGAGCGCGGAGAAGAGCTGCAGCACGGTGAGCGAGTCGAGGTAGCCCCCGTCCACCAGCGGGGTATCGGGCGCGAGGGTGACCTCCCGCCCGCTCGACTCGCGAATGGTCTGCTCGACCAGCTTCACGACGTCGTCTATGAGATTCATGGGTTCGTTCACCTAAAGGTACCTCCAGCGGCGACGAGCCGACGCAGCTCGTCCCGCTTTACCTTCCCGGCAGGGGTCCTGGGCATGTGGTCGAGAACCACAAATTTTTGGGGCACCTTGTGGTCACAGAGCCGGGCGCGGCAGTGGTGCAGCAGCGCCTTCACCGAGATCGTCCCCTCGACGACGGCCACGATCTCGGACTCGGCCAGCGGGTCGGGCGCCGAGACCACCGCTGCCTCGACCACGTCCGGGTGAGCGAGCAGCGCGAGCTCGACCTCGCTCGGGTCGACCCGGTGCCCGTGGCGCTTGATGAACTGGCTGAGGCGACCACGGATGTGAACTCCGTCGGGTCCAAGGTACCCGGCGTCCCCGGTGGCGAGCCAGTCGTCGTCGTCGACGAGCGGCACGAGGCCCTGTCCAGGGACGATCGATCGGTGCGCGACGGCCGGCGAGCGGACCCACAACTCCTCGGCTGGGCCGTCCCCCACCGCGGGCAGCGCAGCGAGCTCGACGCCTGGTCGCGCCGGTCCGACGAGACCCGGGGCCGGGGGCGGAGCCCCGGGCTCGAGGTCGAGCCGCGTGAGCACCCCGAAGCACTCACTGAGGCCGTAGCGAAGGTGGATTCGCGCGTGGGGCATCGAACTCTGGATGCGCTCGATCAGCGCGGTATCCGTGGCTGCGGAACCGAGTTGGATTCCGGTCACGCCGTCGAGGCGCTCGAGCATGCCAATGCGGTCCAAGAGCCGCATGTAGCTCGGGCTCGCGGCGATGAGACGCACCCCCTCGGACTCGAGGCAGCGCAGGTGGTCACCAGGGGTGAAGCGGCTCCGCAGCGACACCGAGCTCCCCCCCAACAGATGCTCGAGCACCACCGCTCCGCCCATCGCGTGAAACTGCGGGATCGGGACGAAAACCGCGGCGCCCGCGTACGATTCGGCGAGGTCGGCCGACGCGAGCGCCCCGGCCAAGACCTGCGCCTCGGTGAGGAGCACGCCTTTGGGAGCGCCGGTGGACCCTGAGGTCGGCTGGATGATCGCCGCCCGGCCGAACGGCCTCGAGGCCAGGTGCGGCGAGTCGGAAGCTCCGCTGGGCGTGTCGCTCATGCTGAGGCCGTCGAACCGGATGGCGGGGATCGATGGGGCCTCCGCCGGCCAGTCCCCGTCCGATGGCCCCGAAGCCGGGGTGGACAAAAGCACCGTCCGAGGACGACCGAGCTCGACCGCTTGGCGAAGCTCCTGCGGCTTCGACGACGGCGAAAGCGGAAAAAACGGCGCGCCAGCGGCGAACGCGCCGAGCTGCGCGGCGGTGAAGCTCGGGCCGCCAGGGAGCAAGCAGAGCACCGGCTCGCCCCGAGTCAGCCGTTCTGCGACCCGATGGGCGGCCCCGACCAGCTCACAGAACGTCGCCCGCCCCGCTTCGCTCGCCACCGCGAGCCGGTGGGGATGGCGGCGGGCGATGGCTTCGATTCGGTCGAGGATCATTTCGATGTCTCCGGCGGGAGTCGCTGGCCGCGAAGCGCGTCCTCGGGGCGGCCCCTTTCCCGAACGACGTAGGCCTCGATTCCGTCCACCATCACCTCCGCTGGGGTTGGATGGCCAAGGAACAGGGCCTGGCTGAACGTCAGACCATAGGCCCCCGACGCGAGAAAAGCGAGCAGGTCGCCGGGCTCGAGCTTCGGCAGGTGGTCCACTGCAGGAAACGCGTCGGCAGGGGTGCAGAGCGGGCCGCCGAGCTGGCATCCGCCGTCCGGCTCGGCGTCGAGATCCGACGCGAGCACGACCGGGTAGCTGCGGCGAAGCACGGTGCCCACCCCGGCCGCGGCGCCGTGGTGGTGCATGCCCCCGTCCAGGATGGCGTGCCGGCGGCCGGCGCTCTCCTTGACGTACCGGACCCGGGTGAAAAAGACGCCGGCCTCGGCCACGACGTAGCGGCCCAGCTCCACGAAATACCGGCGCTCGGGTCGGTCGTCGCGCTCGATCAGCGCGCGAAGCCCGGCTCCGGCCGCCTCGAGGTCGAAGGTCTTGTCCTTCTCGAACACGGGCACGCCGAAGCCGCCGCCGAAGTTGAGGCTTTCGAGGCGGCGTCCGATGGCGGCTTCGACCGAGGCTGCGACCTCGATCAGCAGCCCCGCCTGCTCGAGCCAGGCCTCTTGGTCGAAGGTTTGGGTGCCGGCGTACGTGTGAAGCCCCTCGAGCCGGACGGTGCTCGAGGTCTCGGCGACCTGAGCCAAGGCCGGCACCTCGTCGGCGTCGACGCCGAACTTGGCGCTACCGCCGCCCATCCGCATCCGGGCTCCGGTGCTGGACTCCTTCGGGTTGACCCGCAGCGCGACCCGCGCCGGCCGATCCTGCGACGCAATTCGGGCGATCGACTCGAGCTCGCCTCGCGACTCCACGTTGAGCAGCACGCCGGCTCGCACCGCTCTTCCGATTTCGTCTTCGTCCTTGCCCGGTCCGGCAAACTGGATGTCGCGACCGGAGAAGCCAGCGGCCTCGGCGATGCGAAGCTCGCCCCCCGACGCGATCTCGGCCCCCGCTCCGGCGGCGCGGGCGCGGGCAGCCACGGCGAGGTTCGGGTTGGCCTTGAGCGCGTAGAGCAGGCCCACCCGTGGCCCGAGGGCCTCGCGGAGCTCGTGAAGGCGGCGATCGAGCGCTTGGGCGGAATAGACGTAGAGCGGGGTGCCGAACCGCTCGGCGAGGGAGCCGGCCCGGATGCGCTCGATGCACAGCTCCGAGCGATCCCGGGCGTAGTGGTTTTCGATCAGGCGGTGGGCGAGCGAGGTCATCCGACCTTCCCCGGCACGGTGGTCTTCGAAGCCGCCGAGAACGGCATCGTCATGACCTTCGCCGGCACGCCGATGGCCAACGCGCCGGGAGGGATGTCCCGGAGGACGAGT
The DNA here is from genome assembly GCA_036788295.1 of Myxococcota bacterium. Lineage (GTDB taxonomy): Bacteria > Myxococcota > Kuafuiibacteriia > Kuafuiibacteriales > Kuafuiibacteriaceae > JAHQVK01. The sequence goes on along the minus strand of DAIQNR010000045.1, from coordinate 31,210 downwards.
GAGTTGGCCGCAACCCGCGCCCCGGCGCCGATGACGACCGGCCCAAGGACGGAGGCGTTGGCGCCGATGAACACATCGTCTTCGATGGTTGGGCCTTCGTCGCTGGCGGGCGTGGTGCCGAGGGTCACGCCCTGCATGATGCCCACCCGGTTGCCGATTTTCGTGTTCGGATGGATGTTGATGTTGCCGCCATGGACGAAGTGGATGTCCTCGCCGACCTCGGTGGCCCGGTCGAGAAAGACCCCGGACACGAGCTCGCTGGTCATGAGCGACGCGCCGTACAGTTTTCCCCCGAGGTAACCTACCCAGCCTCGGCGCTGTGCCGCCCACCGACCGAGCCGGTAGGTGACCAGCGTCGGCAGGACCCGCTGCGCGCACGAGGCGGAGTGCCGCTCGTAGTCGACGTAGAGCGTCCGCAGGACGTCGCCCAGACGCTCCCGACCTTCGCCGTCGAGACCCGATTTCGCTTTCACTAGGCCTCCTCGAAGTAGGTCTCGAGCGTCCCGCGCCGCCGCAGGTCCACCGTGGCGCAATGAAAGCTGCCTCCGAAGCGATAGTTGTTTCGAAACGGGCAGGGGATGGTCTCGAAGCCGAGATCCTGCAGGAACCGCATGGTCGGCTCCTCGCTTGCCTCCACGATGACCCGGCGCTCGTCGAGGCTGAGCATGTTCATCGAGAGCCACCGAAACGAATGGTACCACGGGTGGCTCTCTGGGAGCGTCGAGCGCGGCGCCTCGATGAGATCCCATCCCGACCGCTTGAGCCTCGATGGCCACGCCTTCATCGGCCGGTCCGGGTTGATGAGGGCGAGCCCGGGGCGAAGGGGAACGAAGGTCGCGTCGATGTGAATGGCCCGGTAGTCGTCGAACTCCACCCGGTGAAAGCGAAAGCGGTCCCCGTAGTGCCGCTCGAGCCAGTCGATGCCGAAGTCGTTGGTCACGTGGCTGCGCTGCACGAAGATGTCTCGGCCGCATCGGGCCATGTCGGCGGCGTCGAACAGCGGCTCGAACTCCGTGGTGACGTAGGACTCTCCCCGAACCCAGTCCGGATCGTAGGCCCGCTCGCTCATTGCTGGCTTGGGGGCAGACCGCCACTTGGCGCCCTCCTTGAAGAGCGACTTCAGGATACGGCGGTAGGCCAGGAACTCGAAGTAGCGCGAGCGCCACGCCATCGGGGCCTCGAGGACCTCGTCGCCGAGCACGATGAGCACGTCCCGGGGGTTGGCTTGGCAGTTGCCGCCAGCGGAGGTCCAAAGCGGCGTCACCAGAGGCCGAGCGTGGTCGATGGGGTCGGGCCGGCGCACCCTCACCCCTTCGGACTCAAGGATTTGGACGAAGTGGTCGAGCTCGCGGCGGGCGGCGGAGACGGCGAACGGCTCCACCCGTTGGCCTCCGTGGGCCTGGTGGTAGCGTCGGCTCCGATCGAGGTGCTCCACTGCCGTCACCGCCTCGAACCCGACCTCCCAAGTGAGGGTCGCGGCCCCATCCAGGGTGCCGACGATGATGTCCTCCAGAGGGTCCCATTCGTTCCAGCTCTCCACGACCCGTTTGGGCTTCGTGGGTGGCGAAGTGTTGCTCATTTCCATCGTCGTCCAGGGCAGAGGTGCGATCCCCCGATTCCTTCGTACGCAAACGGCTACCACACCAGAGATTTCACCGCCACATCGAAAGACGCACCCTGCACAGCCGAGCGCCGGGTTGCGCAAAACGGATCGCACTGAGGCCCCATCCCCAAAGTGGCGGCGTGTCCCTTGACCAGCGGCGCCGTCCCCGAGGGTCAGCGGGGAGGTGGATCGCTTCGCTGCTCTCCCTTTGCGGCCGAAGCCTCCTCGATGCGAGCGAGGCGCTCCTCGATGCGAAGCAGAACGGTCATCGTCGCGTCCTCCTGGGGCTCCCACAGCCCTCCGACCACGGACAGCGCGTACCCGAAGATCGCGATGCCGACCGTGATCATCACCACCGCCACCGCCCGGCCGAAATCGGTGACCGGGGCGATGTCTCCGTAGCCCACCGTGCTCATGGTGACGATCGACCACCACAAGGCCGCGCTTAGGGTCGGTACGGTCTCGGGCTCGAGCCGATGCAGCGCCACCGCGCCCGCCACCGCGACCGCGGTCACCGCTGCACTGACGCGGATCAGCTCCAACATGCGGCCGCGCAGCCGCCGCATCCTCCACAACACCCGGAGCAAGCGGAGCAGCCGCAGCACCCGGAGCCCGCGCAGCGAGTGCAGCGTGAAGCCGAGAGGAAGGCTCGACAGCAGGTCCGCGATCCGGAGCGGGCTCATCAGGTAGGCCCGACGCCGGGGGGCGAGCGCGAGGCCGAGCAGCCACTCGCTGAAAAAGCAGATCGAGATCGCGTCCTCGATCCACAGGAGCTCGTCGAGCTGCTGGACGCGCACGTCCGGGGCGAGCGTCATCAGGTCCACGACGACGAAGCTGAAGACGGGGATGAGCAGCAGATTGTTGAAATCGGAAAGGAATCGGTGGACCCCCTCGACGGGCCGGGCGCGGGGCCGGTTCGGTTCGGTCACCACGGGTTCGGTCACCACGAAGTGATCGGGGGCCAACGGAGGGCGGTCAACCGGGCGCTGGGCCGACGGCGCACCCCGATGGCTCCGGATTCGGTACAATCGGGCCATGCTCGACGAGCCGCTCGCCTCGCTTCGCCGCGACTACGCCGGAGAGCCCCTTCACGACCCGGCACCCGGCGAGGAGCCACTGGTCCGGGTCCGCCGCTGGCTGCAGCAAGCGATCGACGCCGACATCCCTGACCCGACGGCCATGGTGCTTCAGACCCTGGACCCCGAGCATGGTCCGGACGGCCGGGTCGTGCTCCTGAAGGGGATCGAGGACGGCAGCTTCGTCTTCTACACCCACCACACGAGCGCGAAGGGCCGGCAGCTCGCTCTCGATCCCCGGGCGAGCCTCGTCTTCTTCTGGGCGCCGCTCGCCAGGCAGATCCGGATCCGCGGGCGGGCGGCGGCGGTGCCGCGAGCGAAGGCCGAAGCCTACTTTCGCACCCGGCCCCACGACAGCCGGCTCGGGGCCTGGGCGTCCGAGCAGAGCCAGCCGCTCGAGAGCCGGGCCGCCCTCGAGCGCGAATTCGAGGCGCTCTCTCTTCGCTACCCGGAGGGATCGGACGTGCCCATGCCGGACGGGTGGGGCGGCTACGCCGTCTCGCCGACCGCGATCGAGCTGTGGCAGGGACGTGCGAGCCGCTTGCACGACCGGCTGCTCGCCGAGAAGACCGGCGAGAGCTGGCGCTGGACCCGGCTCGCCCCCTAGCTCACGTCTCGGCGGATTTCTCGAACGCCAAGGCGGCGGAGTTGATGCAGTACCGCAGGCCGGTCGGCGGCGGACCGTCGGGAAACACATGGCCCAGGTGTCCGCCGCAGCGGGCGCAGCAGACCTCCGTCCGGATCATTCCGTAGCTTTGGTCGGTGTGGGTGGCCACGTTCGCGGGGTCGGCGGGCAAGAAGAAGGACGGCCACCCCGAGCCGGATTCGAACTTCGCCGACGAGACGAACAGCGGGGTCGCGCACCCGGCGCATCGGTAGGTCCCCTCTTCGTGATGGTCCCACAAGCACCCGGTGAACGCGGGCTCGGTGCCAGCCTCGCGTAGGATGTGAAACTGCTCGGGGGTCAGGCGTCGCCGCCACTCGTCCTCCGAGAGCCGTCGTTCGGGCCGGCGCGGCTCCATTGTCCCGGCCTGGTCTTGATCGTTGGCCATGGGGTCTTCGTTACCCCATCGGGGCCGGAGCCAGGAGCGGGACCCGCCCCCAGCGACGCCATCGGTGGTAGCATGCAGCCGTGCGCCCAAGTCGATCCGAGCTCTGCCTCCTCGCCCTGGCGTTCGTCCTTGGTTCGGCCGGGTGCGACGACCAGGCTGGGCTCGAGGTGGTCGGCCCCGAGATCCGGGTCGAACCAAGAGCGCTCGACTTCGGCGAGGTCCCGTTCGGGTCGGCGCGCCGCTTGCCGGTCGAGGTCCAAAACGTCGGCCGAGCCCCGCTGCGCGTCACCGAATTCGACATCGAGCCTCCGTTTTTCCTCGAACCGGATCCCGCGCTCGAGCAACCGCTGCCGCCGGGCAGCCGCCTCGTCCTGACCATCGGGTTTCGGCCCGACGGCGAGGAGGCGAGCGCGCGGCTCGGTCTCGGCTCGGACGACCCGAGCCAGCCCCGGGTCGAGGTTTCGCTCGCCGGTCGGGGCACGGCAGGGTGGCTGTCCTTCGATCCCGGTCGGATCGATTTTGGGCCGGTGGCGGTGGGCACCGAGCGCAAAGCCGAGCTGCGGGTCATCCACATCGGCCTCGAACCGGAGGCCGGTCCGCTCTTCGTGGACGCGGCCCGTCCGGGCGCTTTTTCGATGCTCGGGGCGCCGGTCGACCGGGAGCTCGTCGTCGGGGCGAGGGAAGAGGTGGTCCTCGAGCTGGTGTACCGGCCGTTCGAGCCCGGGCTGGATTCCGGTTGGCTGCGATTCGAGACCTGCGGGCCGGGCTGCGGCATCGAGGTCGAGATCGTGGCCGAGGCCGTGGCCCCTCTGGTGCGGCTCGAGCCGCCCGTGATCGACTTTGGCGAGGTTGCCCTCGGGTCGGAGGGCGTCGCGCAGGTGGTCGGGACCCACCTCGGCACCGCGCCGCTCACCGTCGAGGCGATGGCGGTCCGGGGGAGCCCCAATGTCACCCTTTCGGTCGATCGGGCGATTCCGGGCCCGCTGCTTCCCGGGGAGTCCTTCTCCGTCATCCTGACCTGGCGGCCAGCGGGGGCCGCACCGCTCGATGCGCGGCTGCAGGTCGGGTTCGACGACCCAAGCTTTCCCGCGGGCCTCGTCGGGCTTGGAGGGCAAGGGGTCGGGCCCCTGTTCTTGGCCCAGCCGGAGCGGCTGTCCTTCGGCGTCGTGGGCCAGACCGCTCCCAGCGGCCGGAGCCTCATCGCGCTCAACGCTGGCAGCGCTCCGGTGGACCTCGAGGCGGTCGAGATCGAAGGGGCCGACGAGCTCGAGCTCGGGACGCTGCCGCCGCTGCCGGTTCGGTTGCAGGCCGGCGAGACCGCGGCGCTCCGCGTCGTCTTCTCACCGTCGGGTCCGGGCGTTCGCACCGCGACGGTGAGCCTCAAAACTTCGGATCCGCTTCGAACCGAGGTGCGCGTTCCGGTGGTGGCTGCCTACTCCGAGCGCGCTTGCCGCCTCGATCTCGCGCCGGTCGTCGCCTTTGGTGCCCTCGTGCCTGGGTTCTCCCGAGAGCGGGAGCTTCGGGTCGAGAACCAAGGCAGCGGCCCCTGTGCGCTGGTCTCGGGCCGGTTTCGCCCTCCCGAGGACCCATCCTTCGAGTGGCTCGGGCCGAACCCTCTGCCCGCCTCGCTCGCGTCGGGAGAGCGCGTCGTTTTGACCTTCCGCTTCTCCCCGACCGAGGAGCGGGACGCCAAAGCGGTGTTCGAGCTTCGGACCGACGAGATCCTGTCGCCGGTTCGCACCGTGGGCTTGTTTGGAGCCGGGGCGGGGAGCCTCGACGTCGTCGCCCGCCCACGGGTGCTCGATTTCGGGGGCCGGGTCCTCGGCTGCGGACCTGCGGCTCGTTCGATCATGCTGGTCAACAACGGGACCATCCCCGCCGAGCTGCTCAGCATTTCCCTGACCTCTTCGGCGTCCGCGTTCTCGTTGGCGGCGCCGCCCCTCCCCGTGCAGCTTTCGCCGCGGGGCTCCGCGCGGGCCGAGGTCGCGTTCACGCCGTCGTCCGCGGGGGCCGCCCAGGGCGAGCTCGAGGTCGAGGTTCGCGACCTGCCCCATCGGATCGTCGTCCCGCTCCTTGGCCGGGGCAACGAGGGCACGACCGAGCGGGAGCGGTTCGAAGTACCCAGGGAGGCTCGGGTCGACGTCCTGATGGTGATCGACGATTCCTGCTCGATGTCCGACAAGCAAGGGGAGCTGGCCGCAAATCTCGATCGCTTCCTGGCCGAGGCGTCCGCCTCGGGGAGCGACTTTCAGATTGGGGTCACCACCACCACGGTGCAGGGGCGAAACGGGGCTCTCGTGGGTCCGGTGCTGTCGGCACGCCAATCGGGTCTCGAATCCGCGTTTCGGCAGCAAGTCATGGTGGGGACCTCGGGCTCGCCGTTCGAGATGGGCCTCGAAGCGGCGCTGGCTGCGGTGCGCCGGGCCGACCGCGGCTTCGCCCCCAATTCGGGGCTGTTTCGGCCCGGGGCCCGCGCGGCCCTCATCGTGATCTCCGACGAGGACGACCAATCGCCGCAACCGGTGGACTTCTACGCCGGAGAGCTGACGGCTCGGCTCCCGACCCTGTCGGCGGCGGCGGTCACCGGTCAGTCCGCCGGATGCTCGTTCGGGTCGAGGCTCGGCGCTCTGCCCTCGCCTCGCTACGAGACGTTTCTCCAAGCGGTCGGAGGGCTGTCGGCGTCGATTTGCGCCGACTGGGGCTCGACGCTCGCCGCCCTGGGCCAATCCGCGTTCGGGGTGGGCCGGAGGTTCTCCCTGTCCTCCCCGATTCGCGCCGGCACCGCGCCCACCGTCGAGGTGGACGGTCGGCCTCTGAATCCGTCGGAGTACGTCGTCGACCGCGCGGGGAACGCGGTGGTGCTCCAGCAGACGCCCCGCCGAGGCGCGGTGGTCATCGTAGAGTACGAGCCACAGTGCTGAAGGGCGGAAAAAGAGCGTTGCTCGCCGCCGTGGCGGTGGCGACCGGGTGCGAGCTGCCGTGCCGAAGCCCCCGTGACTGCCCGTTTGGGAGCCACTGCGCGGTTCGGGTGTCGGGGTCCCAGACCGGGGGGGTGTGCACGGAGGAGTGCCTTCAGGCCTCGGATTGCCCCGCTCCCACGTCCCTCTCCGATCGGGCGGTGTGCGACGACGAGGGGCGGTGCCGGGTTGTCCCGCGCCGACCCCGGCTGCGGCTGCGGCGCCCGGAGCCTGGGGAGACGATCTCCAGGGACGCCACGCAGGTGACCGTGCTCGGCGAGGTGGTGTCGGGGGCGCCCGAGGTGCTGGTGGCGGTGCGCCCGGTGGGAACTCCAGAGTGCCCGGGGGGGCCGGAGCGGGTGGTTCGGGTGGGAGACGACCGGGAGGCGTTTCGGGTGCTGCCGTTCACCGTGGACCGGGTTGCGGTCGAGCCCAAGACCCGGCTGCTCGAAGTCGTGGCGAGCATCGGCGGGGTCACGGCCCGCCGCGAGATCCCGGTCCAGGTCGAGTGTCTCGCATGTCCAATGGTTCGCCTCGACCAGCCGGGGCCCCTCGAGCGCTTGCCTACGACCTCGCTCCCGCTGCTTCGCGGTTCGGTGAGTCCGCCGCCGCCGGTCGCGGCCTGGCGGGTGCGAGGGCAGGCCGGAGGGTTGCTCGACGGTAGGCTCCCCCTCGACCCGAATGGGTCGTTTCGAGTCGAGAACCTGCCTTTGTTTGCAGGGACCAACCAGGTCGAGGTGGGGGTCTCTGGGGCGGCCTCGACCCGATGCTCGACGGTGGTGGTCGCCCCTGGACAGGAGCGAGGCCTGACCATGGTGCTCACGTGGGAGGGCGCCGGGGCGGACCTCGACCTTCACCTCGTCGGTCCTGGGGGCAGGTACGGCGACCCGAGCAGCAGCTTGTCCGCCCGCACCCCGCGGCCGTCGTTCGGCGGCACCGTCGAGGACGGGATCGGTGGCATCGGCCCGGACGTCATCCGGCTCACGAGCCCCGATTCGGGGCGCTACGGGGTGGTGGTCGAGCCGGTGTTCGGGGGGGCCGAGGGCCTGCTCCGGGTGTTCTTCGATGGCGTCCCGGTAGTGCAAGCGCCGCTGGGTCCGGAGTTCCTCGACGCCGACACGCCAGAGCTCTGGATCGTCGGAACGGTCGCGATCGAGGGGTCGGACGTTCGGTTCACGCCGCTTGGCCAACGTCTTCCGGTGGATCTCCCCCCGGTTCAGCCTCCAGAGGCGTGGCCGACGTTCCGCTGAGCCCGGACCGGGTATACGCTCGCCACCTATCTTTCTGCAGCTCCTGGGCGGACGAGCCGGTCCCCGAGCGCGCTGCCCCCGAGCGAGCCGCACACCCCGAAGGCAAGGGCGCCGACCATCGGCCCCACGCCAGGGAGAAGCAACGCCCCGACGGCGGCCCCCGCTGCCGCGCCGGCGCCGGCGCCCGCCCAGCCTCCAACCACCCGGGCCAGGGTTTTTCGGGTCTCGGTCCGCCGGCCGTCCCCGCGGGCGGCATCGGTTCGCTCCGCTCGGCACAGCTCGAGGGCGTCCGCCGCGGCGCTCAGGCCGATGAGCGACTTGCCAATGTACTTGGGAACGCGCAGCCGGGCGGGGAGGGCCGACCGGCGGCCCGGACCGTCGAGATGGGACAGAGAGCCGGGGATTTTCTGGAGGTCGACCCGGCTCCTGAGCTCGTCGACCCGGACGCCATCCCTTCGGGCGTCGCGCCCTTCCCCGCGGGAATCGAGGGCGGACAGGCGGGATCCGAGCCGGCCCTCGCCAGCACGAACGCCGGTGAAGAGCCCTGCGGCGACGTCCCCAACGCGGCTCGCCCCGCTCCGGTCGGCATCCTGAGTCGAGCGCTGAACCCGAACGTCCACGACTCATCTATCGGGCGTCACGGGTCGGAGGTTGCGTGCTTTTCGCTGGGGGCGTCGGGGCTCGGGAGGTCAGGGCCTGAGCACGACGAACGTGAACATGCCCCGCCGGTAGACTCGGAGCACGACCTCGGTCGCGCCCTTCGGGACCGCGTCGGCAAAGTCGGCCGGCGTGGCCACCGCCTGTCCGTTCACCTCGGTGATGAGGTGCCCGGGCTGAAGGCCCGCTCGGTCGGCGGCGCTTCCCTCCTCGACTCGGGTGACCACCACCCCGCTTCCGACCCGCGGGGAGATGCGCAGCCGGGTCCGGCTCTCCGCGTCGAGCGGGGACAGCCCCAGCCCAGCGACCAGGTTCTCGGCGTCGTCGCCGAGTCGAGCGAGGACGCCGTCCTCCTCCTTCTCGGCCAACTTGACCGGGACCTCGGTGGTCTTTCCGTCCCGCACGACGGTGAGTCGAGCGGTGGAGCCGGGTTTGGTGAGGGCGATCCGGTTGCGCAGCTCGGCCGAGCTGCGGGTGGGCTGCCCGTTCACGGCGACAACGACGTCGCCGGCGCCGAGCTTCGCCTGCTCGGCCGGGCCGCCTTCCATCACGTCGCTGACGAGGACGCCGTCCGAGCCCTCGATGCGCAAGGAGCGAGCCAGGTCAGGGGTGAGATCCTGGATCCCCACCCCGAGCCAGCCCCGGCGCACCCGGCCGAACTCGGCGATCTGGTCCCGGATCGGGCGAATCATGTTGCTCGGGACCGCGAACCCGATCCCGTGGGCGCCGCCGGTGCGGGAGAGGATCGCGGTGTTCACCCCGACGAGCTCGCCGGAGAGGTTGACGAGCGCCCCGCCCGAGTTGCCCGGGTTGATGGACGCGTCGGTCTGTATGAAATCCTCGTAATCGACGATGCCGACGTTGGCCCGACCCTTGGCGGAGACGATCCCCATCGTCACCGTCTGGCCCACACCGAACGGGTTGCCCACGGCGAGCACGAACTCCCCGAGGCGCAGTTTCGCCGAGTCGCCGAATTGCAGGTAGGGAAGGTCGTTTCCGTCGATGTCGAGGAACGCGAGGTCCGAGGCCTTGTCCACGCCCACGACCTTCGCGGTGAACTCCCGCTTGTCCGACAGGGTGACCCGGATGGAGTCGGCGCCGTCCACGACGTGGTTGTTGGTCACGATCGCGCCGTCGGAGGAGATGATCACTCCGGATCCGGCGCCCATCTGGGGCGGCAAGCGCCCGCCCCGACCGAAGAACTCGCGGAACATCGGCGGCATCGCCTGAGTGCGGCTCGACCGCTGGGTGGTGATGTTCACGACGGCGGGGGTGACCTTTTCGGCGACATCCGACACGAGGTTCGGGTCGAACTTCGCCTCGGCCCCGGTGGTGGTGAGAAGCAGCGCGGCGGCGGCCAGCGCGGTCGACGAGAAGCGTATCGCGAGCATGGTCATCTCCTGACCTCAACCACGATGCGGTCGAGGTTCTTCCTGCCATGTGGACCATCTGCGCCCGGTCAAGGTCTCGGTTGGCCATCGAGGCAAGCCGGCGCGTGGGTTTCGGCCAGAAACCCTACCTGGTAGGGCACGGTCTCCTCGATCTCGGGGTGGGCGAACCGGTCGTTGTGCCGGTGCCGGTAGCCGAGGCGGTGCGCGCACTCGTGCATCACGGTCCCAACGAGAAACGGGAGGTCGTCGTCGCGAAAGCGGTTGAGGTTGAACTCCACTCGGTTCGAGCCCTCGATGTGGCGGGCATCGACCGGCTCCCGGTCGAAGAAATACCCGATCCACCCTCCACGCCGATAGGTCCCGATCCGGCACACGACGGGCCGCTCGAAGAGGTCGAGCACGGCCTTGCCGTCGTCGTGGCTCTCCGCGAAGCGCGCCCGGGCCTCGAGTTCGGTCCTGAAGGCGGCAAGCCCGAGCACGCACTGGGCTGCCCTCGCGACCCGGCCGAGCACCTCGGCCTTCGGACCGGACGCCGGGGGCCGAAATTCGATGGCCGCCGCTGGAGGAGACGCGAACAGGACGGCGAACAGGACCCTCGGGCGGAGCACGCGGGTCGGGAGGTTGCCATATTTGGCGCGCGCGTCCATCTTCCTGACCCGTGGACCGGCCGGGAGCGCCCACCAGCCTGTGGCCGTCGCACCGGGAGGAGGCCGGGGCGGGGCCAGCCACGCTCCGGGTGCGTCGCCCGGGGCTGCCGGAGGTCGAGATCCCGGTGCCGAGGTCCGGCCTCGTCATCGGGCGGGCGGCTGCGCTCGCCGACCTGGTGCTCGACGACGACCTGGTCTCGCGGCGCCACGCTCGGCTCGCGGTCGACCCTCGCGGCTACTTTCGGCTCGAGGACCTCGGGTCGAGAAACGGCATTCGCTTCGCCGACCGCACCGTCCGCCGGCTCAACCTGGTGGATGGCGACGTGTTTCACATCGGCAAAGCCGAGCTTCGGTTCGAAGCGGCGATGCCGCGCATCGCCCCTCCGCCCGAGCCGAGCGCTCCGGTGGACCCGCTGCTCGTGGACGAAGAGGTCCCGGTCCCAGAGCCGAGCGACGGGCTCGAGGGGATCGAGCAGCTCGGGTGGAAACCGGGCCGAGCCCCAGAGCCGGAGGGCTGACGTGACCCCCCTGTGGGCCCTCGCCGTCGTCGCGGTCGCCTACACCGACCCCCGAGGTCGGTTCGAGCTCGAGCCATCGCCCGGCTTCGTCTTCGAGCCCCGGTACGGCGACGCCTCCTTCGCCCGGTTCGTGCTGCCTGCTCCGCCCCGCCGCGGGGTGGGGGACCTCGAGCTGCTCGTCTCGGTTGGGCCGCCCGATGCCTGCGGGCGGGGCACTCCGGTACGGCTCGGGGATCGGCAGTGGCGGCGCCAAACCGACGCCCGAGGGACGGCCTACACCCGGCCAGAGCGGGGGAGCTGCCTCGTCGTGCGGGCGGTGGCCGACGAGCGAACCCGGCGCCTGGGTCGGGCCGAGGTCGAGGCGACGGTGGCCACGGTCCGCGCGCTCCAGGGCAAGCCATCCTTGCCCGACAAGCCCAGCCCCGCTCCCGAACGTCCGGCCTCCGCGTCCGAACCGAGCGACGGGCTCGTCGGGCGGTGGCTCGGCCCCGGGGGCAGCGTGCTGGTGCTCGGGGAGAGCGGCCGGTTCAGCCTCGGTCGGCGGCAGGGACGGTGGCGAATCGAGGGGGCGTCGCTCGTCCTCGAGACGGCCGACGCCCCGCCTCGCCTGCTCTTTCACCGAAAAGAAGGGGAGCAGCTGCGGCTGTGGGGCGGGGGACTCCCGTCCGAGCAGGTATACCGCCTCGACGCGCCACCGGCGCCCCCACAAGCGGCGCTGGTGGGGTCGTGGCGCGCCGGCGACGTCGAACTCGAGCTCGGAGCGGATGGCCGGTTTCGGCTCGGCGCTTGGTCCGGGGGCTGGGTCGTCGTCGAAGGACGGCTGCGGCTCGAGCGGGGGCCGACGGAGGTCCTCGAGTACGAGATTGGGGGCGATCCGAAGCGGCTCCAACTGAGCGGGGCCGATCTCGACGCACCGGTGGACTTCGTGCGGGCCGGGGCGGGAGGCTGACGGTGGGGGTGAAGAGGTTTCGTCTCCCGCTGGCCACGACCGACGGGGAGGGTCTGCGGCGGGCGATCGGGCACCGCCTCACGCCCAGCGGCTTTCGGCTGCCCCACGAGCGGCCTCTTCCCGTCGATTCCCTGGTGGAGCTCGAGGTCTGCTACTGGGACGGGCGGGTCGCGTTGGTCGGGCGCGGCTGGGTGGCGGCCCACCACGGAGCCGAAGCGGAGCTCGAGCTCGAGTGGTCCGATGGCGACGAGCCGGGCCTGACCGACTGGCTGTTTTCGGCCGATGCGGTGGCTCGGGGGTCGTTGGATCTGCTCGCGACGAACGAGGCGCCGGATCCTCCGGAGCTCCAGCTCGAACCACCGGTGTGGGAAGGGGCGACCGACGAGATCGAGGTGCCGACCGCTCGCATCGACCTGGCTGACGCGCCGATGGACCGGGGCGGCGAGCCCGTCGAGCTGGCCGGGCCGCGCCTCGCGCCCTTGGGTCGTGCCGCCGGCGCACCGTTTCTGGAAGCGGCCCCGCTGGCGCTGACCGACGCGGTCGAGCAGGCCCAAGCCGACCTCGACGCCCAGGAGAGGCAAGCGGAACGAGCCCGTGCGGCATCCCCATCCCCGCGCTCGGACCCGCCGGACGTGCCCGGTCCGAGCGAGGACGGGGCGGCGAAGGTCCATGAACCGGCCTGGGCCTCGGCGGCGCCGGCGACGGGGCCGCGCTCCTCCTCCGAGATCCTGGCCCGAATCGAGATCGTGCAGCGGGAGCTGGCCGAGGCGCTCGAGGGGCCGCTTCAGGACTTGGACCCCGAACCCGGTCCCTGGCCCCGTTGGGACGCGCCGATTTCGCTATCGCCCCCGACCGGGGCCCTCCTGGCGGTGGATTTCGGAACCTCCATGACTGCCGTGGCCTCGGCCGAGGCTCCGAGCCAGGTCCTCTTCGCCGAGGCCAGCTCGGAGCTGATGCCCTCGGTGGTCGTGGTCGAGCCGCAGCGGTGGTTCGCGGGCGCAGCCGCCGTCCGCCACGGTCCTCCGCGTCCGAACCACACGGTGGTGGCGTTGAAGCGGCTCTTGGGACGGTCCCGGTGGTCGCCCGTCACCGCTCGCATCGCCGGTCAGCTCCCCTGGGTGGTGGCGGACGGTCCCAGGGGGGAGGTCGCGGCCTCCCTGCACGGGCGCGCGGTCCCGCTCGAGGAGCTCGCGGCGGTGCTCCTGGGCAGAGCGACGAGAAACGCCCAGTTGGCGCTCGCTGCGCCCTCGAATCGGGTGGTGCTCACCTGCCCCGCCTACTTTGGGATCCGCCAGCGGTCCGCGCTCGCCGAGGCGGGTCGGCTCGCCGGTCTGCACGTCGAGCGCGTCCTCTCGTGCTGCATCGCCGCCGCGGTCTGCTGGGCAGAGGGACAGGAGCAAGCAAGAAGGAAGGTCCTGATCTTCGACCTGGGCGCCGGCACGCTCGACGTCGCGGTCGTCGACATCGACGGGCCCCGGTTCACGGTGCTCGGAACCGGAGGCCACCCGCTGCTCGGAGGGGTCGATTTCGACGCCGCGGTGGCCCAGCTCGCCGTTCGCTCCGGTCCCCACGGCGCCGGCTCCGACTTCGCGGCCGCCCTCGGAGCCGGCGAGCACGGAAAACGGGCCTTCGACGACGTCTCGAAGGTCCACTTGCGCATCCCGCCGTCCGGCGGCGATCCGGTCGAGCTCGCTCGGAGCGACGTCGAGGCGGTGTGGGCAACCCTGGTGGACAAGGCGCTCTCGGTGACCCGCGAGGTGTGCCGCAGGGCGGGGGTCGCCCCCACCGAACTCGACGCGCTCGTGCTGGTCGGCGGGCAGTCCCGCTCTCCCTACGTGGAGCGCCGGCTCTCGGAGTTCGGCAAGCGGGCGTGCGAGCGGGCCCACCCGCGGGCGGTGGCGCAGGGAGCGGCGATGATCGGCCGGCTGCTCGACGAGCCGGACGGCGGTCGCCCCTTCCGAGAGAGCCTGGCCCAATCCTTGGGCTACGCCGCCCCGGACGGGGCTTTCGTACCGATCCTGCGCCGCGACGCCTGGCTCCCGGCCGCCGGCGACGCGTGGCTCGATCTGCCGCCGACCGGCCCCGCCGAGCTGCTGCTGTACGAGGGCGACCACGCCAGGGTGGACAGCTGCGAGCCGTACGGACGGCTCGTGCTCGAGGACCTGCCCCCGGTCCGGGATGGGTCCACGCCGCTCGAGCTGCACCTGCGGGTGGACGGCGCCGGGAAGCTGGCGGTCGAGGTCCTGCGCGGCAAGACGCGGACCGCCGTGGCCCACCGGTTCGAGCCGGCGCTCTCGCCCGCGCACGAGGCGAGCCTCGGCGGGGAGCCGCCCGTATCTCCGGCGCCGGAGTCCGGTTTCCTCGAGTGGCTGCGCCGGGTGATCGGCCCCTGAACCGCGAAGTTCTTGCGGCCGAGCCCGGTGCGCGCCGTCTGGAATCCGTCCAATCCGCCAGAACTCCAAGATCCGCTCAGGGTCAGCCGGTATGCGTGACGAACCGCCGCATCGATCGGACCGACCGCTTCACGTTTGAATGTCGGCGCGGGCGTCCCTGGGCGGTCGCGGGGGAACGAATGAGGGAGCACATCATCAAAAAGGGCCTCGACCTGCCCATGGCCGGCCGGCCGGTGGCGGAGTTCCACCCGACCCAAATCGTCAGCCACGTCGGGCTGCTCGGGCACGACCACCCGAGCATGAAGCCGCGTCTGCATGTGCAGGTGGGCGATCGGGTGAAGCGGGGCGAGCGCCTCTTCAGCGACCGGCGGGCCGAAGGCGTTCATTTCACCTCCCCCGGCGCCGGAGAGGTCGTGGCCATTCATCGAGGGGATCGGCGCGCCTTTCGGTCGCTGGTGATTCGGCTCGACGACGCCGAGCGGGACGGCGCCGAGGATCGCGTCGAGTTCGCCCCGATCGAAGCGACCGTCGCCCGCGCCGCGCACATCGCTCCGGAACCGCTGCGCGAGCTGCTCTCGGAGACCGGGTTGTGGACCGCCATCCGGGCTCGGCCGTTCGACCGGGTCCCGGCTCCGAGCGAGCCCTGCGCCGCCGTGTTCGTGACCGCGATCGACACCCACCCGCTGGCCGCCGACGCAAAGGACGTCGTGGCTGGTCACGAGGACGCGTTCCTCGAGGGGATGCGGGCGGTGTCGCTGCTCACCGAGGGCCCGGTGTACCTGTGCACCGGCCCGGGATGGGCGGTCGAAGCCTCCGGGATCCCGAGGGTCGAGCACCACGTCTTTCGGGGCCCGCACCCGGCCGGGCTGGTCGGCACCCACATCCACATGCTGTGCCCGGTCCACCGGGGCCGAACGGTGTTCCACCTGAACCTCCAAGACGTCCTGGCCATCGGATATCTCCTACTGACCGGTCGGATTTGGGTGGAGCGGACGGTGGCCCTCGGGGGGCCGGCCGTTCACGCCCCCTGCCTCGTCCGCACCCGGCTCGGGGCCTCGACCCTCGAGCTGACCCGGGGTGAGCTCATCGACGAAGTCGAGCCCAGGCTCATCTCCGGGTCGGCGCTGTTTGGCCAGGTCGCTCAGGACGAGGTGCTCGGGTACCTGAACCGCTACCACCACCAAGTCACGGCCATCGCCGAGGGCCGAGAGCGGGAGCTGTTCGGCTGGCTCTCCCCTGGGTTCGAACGGTTCTCGACCATTCGAGCGTTCGCGTCCCGGTGGCTGCCGAAAAGGGACTTCGAGTTCACCACCACCACCCACGGGTCCCACCGCGCGATGGTCCCGATCGGCATGTACGAGCGGGTCATGCCCCTCGACATCCTCCCCACCTTTCTCCTGCGCTCACTCGTCGTCGGTGACGTCGAGCAAGCGGAGAAACTCGGAGCCCTCGAGCTCACCGAGGAAGACCTCGCCTTGTGCACCTTCGTGAGCCCGGGGAAGGAAGACTACGGCGCCGCGCTCCGCGGCGTGCTCGGCACCATCTGGAAGGAAGGCTGATGAAAGCCCTGCGCAAACTGCTCGATCAGCAGGCCAAAGTCTTCGAGAAGGGGGGACGGCTCGAGAAGCTCTACCCCCTCTGGGAGGCGAACGACACCATCCTCTACACCCCCGGCCACGTCACGAAGGGCACCACCCACGTCCGCGACGCGCTCGACCTGAAGCGCATGATGTTCACGGTCGTGCTCGCGCTCATCCCGTGCGTGTTCATGGCTCTGTACAACACCGGTTACCAAGCCAACCTGGCCATCGACACCGTCGCGGCCCGGCCGCTGGCCACGTGGCAGACCGACGTCATGGTTCTGCTCGGGCTGCCCTTCGCGCCCTGGCATCCCATCTCGAACCTGCTGCACGGGGCCCTGTACTTCATTCCGGTGTGGGTTACGGTGTTCGCGACCGGCGGTCTCGTCGAGGTGGGGTTCGCGGTGGCGCGAAAGCACGAGGTGAACGAGGGTTTCTTGGTCACCGGCTTCCTGCTGCCGCTCACCCTGCCCCCGGGCATCCCGCTGTGGCAGGTCGCGCTCGGGACCGCGTTCGGGGTGCTGTTCGGAAAAGAGGTCTTCGGCGGCACGGGGATGAACATTCTCAACCCGGCGCTGACCGCCCGAGCGTTTCTGTTCTTCGCCTACCCGGCCGACATCTCTGGGGACAAGCCGTGGATTGCCGCGGACTTCAGCTTCGCGAGCGCGAGCAGCACCCTGCCCGATGCGGTGAGCGGCGCGACCTGGCTTGGCAAGGCGGCCAGCGACTCGGCTGCGCTCAGCTCCCACGGCCTCTTTGGCGCTGAATGGGTGAGCGCTTTCCTGGGCTGGATCCCCGGCTCGATGGGGGAGACATCGGCGCTCGCGTGCCTCATCGGGGCCGGTGTCCTCATAGGAACCCAGGTCGGCTCGTGGAGAACGATGGTGGGCGTGCTCGTCGGGAGCTTCCTGACCGCGACCCTGCTCAACATGGTGGGTTCGGACAGCAACCCGATGTTCTCGGTGCCGTTTCATTGGCACATCGTGCTCGGTGGGTTCGCGTTCGGGCTCGTGTTCATGGCCACCGACCCGGTCTCCTCTGCGTTCACCGAGGGCGGAAAGCTGTTGTACGGGTTCGGCATCGGGGTGATGGTCATCCTCATCCGAGTGGTCAACCCGGCCTACCCCGAAGGCATGATGCTCGCGATCTTGTTTATGAACGTCTTTGCTCCGCTCATCGACCACGGGTTCGTCCAGGCCAACATTCGACGGAGGTTTGCCCGCCATGCAGCGTGACAGCGCCCTGTACATCGTTGGTTTCTGCGCCGCCGTGTGCCTCGTGTGCTCGGTGCTCGTGTCGTCGGCCGCGGTCGGCCTGAAACCCCTCCAGGAGAAAAACCAGCTCTTGGACCGGCAGCGCAAGGTGCTGGCGGTCTCCGGGCTGCTCGAGGAGGGGAAGGGCACCGACGCCGAGGTGCAGGCCCTGTTCGCCGCCCGCATCAAGCCGCTGGTGGTGGACCTCTCGAGCGGTGAGGCGGTGGAGGGGGTCTCCGCGGCGACGTTCGACCAGCAGCGGGCGAAGAAGGACCCCGCGACGAGCCGCCAGACCGAGAAGAACCCGGCCGGTGTCAGCCGGGTCCCAAACCGGGGGCTCGTGTACCTCGTGTCGAGCACCGACATCGAAGAGGGGTTCGCGCTCGAACAGTACATCTTCCCGGTGGAGGGCAAGGGGCTGTGGTCGACCCTGTACGGATACCTCGCGCTCGCCCCGAACGGAAACGTCATCCGCGGCCTCACCTTCTACCAGCACGGCGAGACCCCCGGGCTCGGTGGCGAAGTGGACAACCCAGCTTGGAAGGCCAAATGGGAGGGCCGGCTCGCCTTCGGTCCGCGCGGGATCGCGGCCGCGGAGCTCACGGACCCGAAGATCGAGGTCCTGAAGGGCCCAGCGGGGCCGGTCGAGACCCATCCCCACGCGGTGGACGGCCTCTCGGGGGCCACCATCACGAGCAAGGGGGTCTCCCATCTCGTCCGCTTCTGGCTCGGCCCGCAGGGGTTTGGTCCTTTCATCCAGCGCGCCGCCGCCGAGGCCGCCTCCTGAGATCGCCATGAACAGCAAGACCAAACACATCCTTCTCGACCCGCTGTTCGACAACAACCCGATCGCCCTTCAGGTGCTCGGGATTTGTTCGGCGCTCGCGGTCACCACGAAGCTCGAGACCGCGCTCGTCATGGCGGTCGCGGTGACCTGCGTGCTCGCCCTGTCGAACACCGCGGTGAGCGTGCTTCGAAATCACATCCCGCCGAGCATCCGCATCATCGTGCAGCTCACGATCATCGCGTCGCTCGTCATCGTCACCGACCAGATCCTCAAGGCGTTTCTGTTCGAGACCTCGAAACAGCTGTCGGTGTTCGTGGGGCTCATCATCACCAACTGCATCGTCATGGGCCGAGCCGAGGCGTTCGCCATGCAAAATGGCCCCGGCCCGAGCTTCTTCGACGGCCTCGGTAACGGCCTCGGCTACGGGCTGGTCCTCCTCCTGGTGGGCTTCTTTCGGGAGCTGTTCGGCTCTGGGACCTTGTTCGGGGTGACGGTTCTACCGCTCGTCACCGAAGGGGGCTGGTACCCTCCGAACGGCCTCATGGTGCTTTCGCCGGCCGCCTTCTTTCTCATCGCGGTGTTCATCTGGGTGGTTCGCACGGTGAAGCCGGCCCAGATCACGGAGGACTGACGTGCAAGAGCTGCTCAGCATCGCGGTCAAGGCGGTCTTCGTCGAGAACATGGCCCTCGCGTTCTTCCTGGGGATGTGTTCGTTCCTTGCGGTCTCGAAGAAGGTGGACACCGCGCTCGGGCTCGGGGTCGCGGTGGTGTTCGTGACCGGCCTGTGCACCCCCCTGTCGAACCTCATCTATCTGAACCTGTTGAAGGAAGGCTCGCTCGCCTGGCTCAGCCCGGAGCTCGCCACGGTCGATCTCAGCTTTCTCAACTTCCTCTGCTTCATCGGGACCATCGCGGCGACGGTGCAAATCGTCGAGATGGCCATCGACAAGTTCGCACCCGCCCTCTACTCCGCCCTCGGGGTGTTCCTGCCCCTCATCGCGGTGAACTGCGCGATTCTCGGCGCGTCGCTGTTCATGGTGGAGCGGGACTACACCCTGGCCGAGAGCGCGGTGTTCGGGCTCGGCGCTGGTACGGGATTCCTGCTCGCGATCGTGGCCCTCGCCGCCATCCGGGAGAAGATGCGCTACAGCAACGTGCCGCCTCCGCTGAGGGGGCTCGGGATCACGTTCATCATCACCGGGCTGATGGCGATCGGCTTCATGTCGTTTGCCGGGATCCAGCTGTAAGGAGGATATGAGATGACCACCGCCATTCTCGGCGTCGCCGTCTTCGTCCTCGTGGTCGTCGCGCTCGTCCTCGTGCTCATGCAGGCGCGGACGCAGCTCGTGAGCACGGGGAACGTCAACATCGTCGTCAATGACGACAGCGCCAACCCGATCATCGTCCCTGCCGGCAGCACGCTCCTGTCCACGCTCGCCGCGCGGAAGATCTTCATCCCGTCGGCCTGCGGCGGGGGAGGGACGTGCGGGGTGTGCAAGGTCCATGTCCACGAAGGGGGCGGGTCTCTGCTCCCGACCGAGGTGAGCCACATCAACCGGCGCGAGGCGAGGGACGGATGCCGTCTGTCTTGCCAAGTGAAGGTGAAGTCGGACATGCGCATCGAGGTCGAACCCTCGGTGTTCAGCGTCCGCAAGTGGCGCTGCAAGGTCCGCTCGAACCACAACGTGGCCACCTTCATCAAGGAGCTCGTGCTCGAGCTGCCCGAAGGCGAAGTGGTGCCGTTTCGGGCCGGTGGCTACATCCAGATCGAGGCCCCGGCGACGACGGTCCACTTTCGGGACTTCGTGGTCGAGGACCGATTTCGGTCCGAGTGGGACAAGTTCAAGATGTGGGGGCTCAGCACCACCATCCCAGAGCCCATCACCCGCGCCTACTCGATGGCGAGCTATCCGGAAGAGAAGGACATCATCATGCTCAACGTCCGGGTGGCCACCCCACCGTGGGACCGGGCATCGAACGACTGGTCGAAGCTCCCTCCCGGCTTGATGTCGTCCTACATCTTCAGCCTGAAGCCGGGCGATGAGGTCACCATCTCCGGGCCCTTCGGCGAGTTCTTCGCCAAGGAGACGAAAAACGAGATGGTGTTCGTCGGCGGCGGGGCTGGGATGGCGCCGATGCGGTCCCATATCTTCGACCAGTTTCGCCGTCTGCACACCGACCGCAAGGTGACCTTCTGGTACGGGGCTCGCTCCGCCGGCGAGTGCTTCTACGTCGATGATTTCGACGCGATCGCCAGGGAGAACCCAAACTTCGAGTGGAACATCGCGCTGTCGGACGTGCGCGCGGAGGACGGCTGGGACGACCCGTCCTCACCGGCTCGGCAGTGGCTCGGGTCGAAGCATGGCTACAAAGGGTTCATTCACAACGTGCTGTTCGAGAGCTACCTGAAGGACCACCCGGCGCCGGAGGATTGCGAATACTACCTCTGCGGACCGCCGATCATGAACCAGTCCGTCATCAAGATGCTCCTCGACCTGGGCGTCGAGCCTGAGAACATCGCGCTCGACGACTTCGGAGGCTGAGGTCCATGGGTTTTCGCCCCGGGCCGGAGCCGCGGCGGCTGGTGAGGCCGGCGGTCTTGGTGCTCCTGCTGTTTGCGGCGCTGTGGTGGCGGTTGCCTCCCGCTGCGCCCGTGGCGCAGCGGGTGGTCGGAGCCGCGTTTGGCACCCAGTATGCGGTCCGGTGGCTCGGGGACGCGAACCCCGAGACCGTGGACGCGGCCGTGGCCGCGGTGGTCGCTCGCGTCAACGCCTCGATGTCCACCTACCACCCCGACTCGGAGCTCTCCCGCTTCAACCGGTCGTCATCGACCGACCCGGTGCCGGTCTCGAAGGATCTCGCTTCGGTCCTGCTCGCCGCGAAGGAGGTCTTCTCCGCTTCGGGCGGGGCGTTTGATCCCACGGTCGCGCCGCTCGTCGATGCCTGGGGTTTTGGACCCAAAGAGGTCATCGATCCGCCGTCGAGAGAAGAGCTGGCCCAGTTGAGGGCTCAGGTTGGCTTTGGTCGGGTTCGGGTGGGTTCGGCGACGGTGGCGAAGTCATCTCCGGGTCTGTCCGTCGACCTGTCCGCGATCGCCAAAGGGTACGCGGTGGATCTCGCTTCGGATGCGCTCTCGATGGCCGGCGTGCGCGACCACCTGGTCGAGATCGGGGGGGAGGTGCGAGCCCGAGGGACCGGTCCGCGCGGTCCCTGGGTCGTGGGCATCGAGCGGCCGGTTCGCGGCTCGGCGCCGGAGGTGGTGGCGTCGGTGAAGCTGTCGGATCGATCGCTGGCGACGTCGGGCAACTACCGAAACTTCGTGGTGGCCGACGGCCGGACCGTCACCCACATCCTCGATCCGCGCACCGGTGAACCGGTCGAGCATGGCCTCGGGTCGGTCAGCGTAGCGGCCGAGGACTGCATGCGGGCGGACGCCTGGGCGACGGCGCTGTACGTTCTCGGGGCGAGCGAGGGGTTCGAGCGGGCCGAGTCGTTCGGCATCGCGGCCCTGTTTCTGACCGCGCAGGACGACGGCGGAATCGAAAAGCGGGCCACCTCCGCGTTCGCGCCGCTGCTCGAGCCTTGGCCTTCGAAGCCGAGAGACGGAGAGTGACCCATGGTTTTGCTTTTGACCTTCGTGATGCTCGCGTCGCTGATGGCGCTGATGTCGGTGGGCGTTCTGCTCGGGGGGAAGCGCCTGAAGGGCTCGTGCGGGGGCCGCGGCGCGGAGTGCGCGTGCGATGAGGCCGGCCGGCCTCGGGCCTGCGAGGCCGGTCCGGGGCGGGGCGATTTGTCGGCGCCGCCGTTGTCGCAGCTTCCGGCCCCAGGCCAGCACGGCCAGAGCCGACGAGGCGCAGCATCGATGGGGCCGGCCTGAGCCGCCTTCGGTTCCGGCCTGAGCCGCCTTCGGTTCCGGCCTGAGCCACCTTCGGTTCGCGAAACGGCGGGTTTCTCTCTTGCTGGGATCTGCGTATGCTCCCACCCCGTGAAACGGACCTCGTACCTCGGCGGGTGGTTGGCCTTTTTGATGGTGGTCGGTTGCGGCGGCGATGACGCCGAGGTCCTTCCCGACTCCTCCTTCGTGCGGGACAGCGGTCAGCGAGACGGCGGTGGACCGGACGCCGGGCCCGGTGACGACGCAGGACCGGCGGAAGACGCGGGAGCCTCGGATGTGGGTCCCGAGGATTCGGGTCGGTCCGATGGGGGTCTCGACGGGGGTGGGGGCGATGTGGGTCTCGACGGCGGCGGGGGCGATGTGGGTCTCGACGGGGGTGGCGCCGATGTCGGTCTTGACGGGGGCTCGGAGGATCAAGGGCCAGCGGACCAGGGGCCCGGGGTCGGAATGGACGGAGGTCCGATTGACGTCGATCCGGGCGACGCAGATCCAGGCGACGCGGTCGCCGACGCCGGCCCGCCCGACACCGGCCCGCCCGACGTCGGCCCGCTCGACACCGGCCCGCTCGACGCCGGCCCGCTCGACGCCGGCCCGCCCGACACCGGCCCGTCCGACACCGGCCCGCCCGACACCGGCCCGCCTGACACCGGCCCGATCGACGCCGGCGGCCCGCCCGTGCCCGCATACATGATCGATGGTGATCTCTCCGACTGGACCGCGGTGACCTCCAGCTTGGCGAACCCAGGGTTTGGCGGAATGGGTCTGTTTGGCCCGGACAACCGGTTCGAGTCCCTGCAGGTGTACGGAGACGCAAACTTCTTTTATCTCGGGTACCGAATTCGCTCGAGCGGCAACAGCGCCATCGTCCACTTCGACACCGTCCCTGGCGGCGCGACGTCGGCGTCGGCGTTCCCAGCTTGGCCCCGGCTGGTGGAGTTCGCCCGAGGCATCGACCATTTCGTGGCCCAGTTCGAGGGCCAGCCGGTGCAGCTGCGGGACGTGCTCGGCCCGAGCTCGACCCCGGACAGCGCCGCCACCTACTTCTCGGCGACGGTCTCCACCGGTGTTGCCCGGACCACCGAGATCGCGATCCCGTGGAGCGCGCTCGGACTCGGGGCGGGCGGCCCGCGGACGGTGACCGTGCACGCGGGGATCTATGGGGGCGACAATTTCGGAGCGGGGGACATCGCCCCGAACCAGGGCTCCACGCCGGCGGCGACCGGCAACACCATCGACACCGGGATGTCGTTTCGCGTCGTCTTCGCGAACGGCTGGACGGTGACATTGCCCTGAAGCGGCGATGGACCTGATGCGGCTGTGCGCCGAGCGCGGCGGCCTCGTCCTCGACGGGGCCACCGGGACGATGGTGCAGGACCTCGGCTTCGACGTGCAGAACCGGTTGTGGTCGAGCGCGGCGCTGTTGTCCAGGGAGGGGCGGTCGCTGACGTTTCAGGTCCACCGAAGCTACGCGGAGGCCGGCGCGGATCTATTGACCGCCAACACCCACAACGCGAGCCTCGCCGCCGCCGCCCGGTTCCTCGCCGCTCGGCCTCGGAGCCCCTGGCCGGCCTCGGTTCGACGATGGGGGCCCATGGATCCTCCGTTCGATGACGAAGGCGAGGGAGCCGAGGCCCTCTCGAGCCCCGGCGCTGCCCCGCCGGCCGCCCGCCGGCTCATGGAGTGGATCAACAAGGCGGCGCTGCGGGTGGCCCGAGCGGCGGCCCGGGGGCGGCTGGTGGCGGCGTGCCTCGCCAGTCCGGACCGGCCGTACGCGAGAGCGGCGGGGCTCACCTCGGCGCAGGTCGAGGCGGCGCTCGCTCCGCAGTTCGAGGCTCTGCTCCGTCTTCGCCCGGACCTCGTTCTCTTCGAGATGTGCACCACCGAAGCCGATCTCGACGGGGTCGCGCGGCTGCTGGCCCGGACACCGGATCGGCCGCCGGTGGGCGTCGGGGTGGTGGTCGGCGGGTCGGGCCGGCTGCTCGGCGGCCCTTCCCCAGCCGACGCCGCGGCGGCGGTCCCAAAAGCGGAGGCGTTTTTCGTTCAGTGCACCCGCTGGGACCTCATCGAGCCGGCGGTGGCCGAGCTCGTCGCCGCGGTCCCGCCGAGGGTCGTGGTTGGAGCCTACGGCAACGACGGGCGGCGGTTCGAGGGCGGAGCTTGGGTCGGGGAGCGGGTCACCCCGGCGACCTACGCCGAAGCGGCGACCCGGTGGCGGGAGCGCGGCGCGAAGGTGGTCGGCGGCTGCTGCGGGACGACGCCCGAGCACATCGCCGCGCTGTCCGCCTCGTTGTCCAGGCCGGTTGGTTTTCCTTCCTGAGCGCTTCGGGTAGGGTTCGCGCGTGACGTCCTCCGAGGAGGTGCCGCGCAGCCGGCGGCGGCCGGGCCCCCTGAACCCCGAGCCCTTTGGCCGCTATCTCCTCCTCGATCGCATCGACGTCGGGGGCATGGCCGAGGTGTTTCGGGGCCGGATGTCCGGGGTGGAGGGTTTCGAGCGGCTCGTGGCCCTCAAGCGCATCCTTCCGAACATCGCCTCCGACCCGGACTTCGTCGAGATGTTCGTGGACGAGGCGAAGCTCGCCGTGCAGCTGCGGCACGCGAACATCGCCCAAATCTATGAGCTCGGGCTGGCCGAGGGCTGCCACTTCATCGCCATGGAGTACGTCTCCGGGGTCGATTTGAGGACGATGTGGGACCGCGCCCGGACCCGCTCTCGCCTGCTGCCCATCGCGATGAGCTGCCACATCCTTCAGAAGGTCTGCGAGGGGCTCGACGCCGCCCACCGAAAGAAGGACGACCTGACCGGCGAAGACATCGGTCTCGTGCACCGCGATATCTCCCCTCAAAACATCCTGGTGAGCTTCGAGGGCGAGGTGAAGATCATCGATTTCGGGATCGCGAAGGCGGCGAACAAGGTCTCCAAAACCCAGGCCGGGGTGTTGAAAGGGAAGTTCGGCTACATGTCCCCCGAGCAGGTTCGCGGCATCGAGCTCGACAACCGCTCCGACATCTTCGCGTGTGGGGTGGTGCTGTACGAGCTGGTGGTTGGCGATCGTCTGTTCCTCGGCGAGTCGGACTTCTCGACCCTGGAGAAGGTTCGCAACGTCGAGATGGTCCCGCCGACCGCGCTCAACAAGCACCTCTCGGTCCACCTCGAGCGCATCGTCATGAAGGCGCTCGGGAAGAACCGGGAGGAGCGGTACCGTTGGGCTTCGGAGATGGCGGAAGACCTACAGCGCTATCTGTTCGCCACGAATCAGCCGTTCGCTCGCACCGACCTTCAGCGGTACATGCAGCAGCATTTTCGACCCGAGATCGAGGACGAAAAGGAGCGGCTCGAGCGGTACCGGGCGATTTCGGTGCCGGAGCCGGTCCCCGTCGAGCCCAGGACGGAGGTGGGCGCAGGGGCGCTCGCCGGACCGGTCGGGGGCATGTTCGACGGCGCGCCCGCTCCCGGATGGGATTCGAGGGCTCCGAGCGTGGTCACCGGGCGGTTCGAGGACTCGAACTTCACCGCGCTCGCCGCTCCGGCGCTGCCGGCGCCGGAGCCGATCCGGGGGCGGGTGCCGGGGTGGCTGGCGGGCGCGCTCGGCGGGTTCGCGGCGGTGCTCCTGCTCGGCGCGGTGGCCGCCGCCTCGTTTGGTTCGGGGCTGCTCTCCCGAACTGGGGGGCTGCTGCTCCAGCTGAGCCCGGCCGACGCCCGGGTGTTCCTCGACGACCGACTGGTGGCCAACACCTCTCCGGTCACGCTCGACGGGCTCACGGCTGGACCGCACGTCCTCACCATAAGGGCGGAAGGCTACGAGGAGGCGGTGCGGCCGGTGACCGTCGGCGCCGGCGAGGTGAGGATGTTCGCGGTGCGGCTTCGCCCGGTGCCGGTAGGCAGCCTGGCGCTCGGCAGCCAGCCGTCCGGTCTGTCGGTGGAGCTCGACGGGCGACCGACCGGGCGGGTGACCCCGGCTGAGTGGGACGGGCTCTCGCTCGGTTCCCGTCAAGTTGCCCTGCGCCACCCGGACGGCGCGCTCGCCCACGCGTTCACCGTCGAGCTCACCGAGGGCGAGCCGGTGTCCAAAGAGGTCGTGCTCGCCGAGCTTCCGGTGCGAATCGAGGTTCGGACCGAGCCAGCCGGGGCCGAGGTGCGCATCAACGGTCAGCTTCGGGGGCGCACCCCGCTCTCGGTGGCCGCTGGCCTCGAGCCGGGGCCCGTCCGGCTCGAGGTGCGGCGGCCTGGCTGCCAGCCGGTCCGGCAAAAGGTGGACCTGCGCCGAGGCCGGGTCGCCGAGCTCGACTTCGATCTCGAATGCGACCGGTGAGCTGGACGCTCGGCGAGCTGTTCACGACGGAAGACAGGAATCAATCATGCTCTGGAGACTTCGAGGCTCAACTCCATCGGCGCGCCCCGTGGACACCCATTTCGCGTGTCCTGGGAGCGGCCGCCGCTTCGATCGAGGGTTTGCCGAGCGCGGCGCGCTTGCCGCCGTTGCCGCGGCGCTCATCACGCTCGGGGCTTTTGGCTGCGATCGGACGCTCGAGCAGAGAAGCCTCGGGACCGGGGTGTTGCTCTCGGATCCCGTCGAAGGCTTGCTCCGGGTGAGGAACACCGAGACGGGGATCGAGGTTTCGGCCCATGATGGGCAGCGCTTCGCTCCCAAAGGCCCGGCGGGACCCCTCCCGCGGGCCGATTTCGGGGTGACCTTCGACGAGGGGCGGCGCCGCGTCGTCGTGTTCGGGGGCCAAGACCCGGACGCCGCGATTTGCTTCGATGATACATGGGTGTTCGACCTCGACGGCGAGGCCTGGCGCCAGCTCGACGGCGCCACGCCCGGGCCCCGGGCCGAGAGCCGGCTGTGGTTCGACCGAAGAAGCAGCGAGGTGTTTCTGTCCGGGGGCCAGGCCGTGCGCTGCGGCGGTAGGGTCCACCACGACGGGTTCGTGCTCGAAGAGACCGGCTGGCGGCCGGTCTTCGACGAGGTTGCGCAATGAGGTGGACGGCGCGAGCGAACCGGGCCGGAGCGGGCGCCGCCTCGGTCGTACTGTCCGGTCTGCTCGTCGTCTCGGCGACGAGCATCGGCTGCGACGACGACATCCCCCTGCTGCGGGGGCCCGTCCCCTACAACCACCGCGACCTTTCCTACGCCGCCGATCCGGCGACCGGCCGCGTGTTCGTTTACGGCGGAGTGACCGACGAGGGAGCGTTTCGCGGCCTCTGGTCGTACCAAGACGGCAGATACGAGCGTCTGGACGCCGGCAGCGAGGGAATCTTTTTCTTCATCGGAGCAGCGCTCGCCTTCGACCCCATCCAAGGTCTTGTGTACCGCTTTGGTGGATTCGACCCTGGTCCGCCCCGCCTGGTGACCCGCGGTCTTGCCGTCTTCGACCTGTCGAGCAACGAGGGGTGGAGATTTCTCTTCAGTGGGGATGTCCCGCTGCGCACGCGGGCAAGCCTCCTGTTCGATGCCGACACCGGCCGCCTGCTGTTGTACGGAGGAGAGGACGAAAACGGCGAGCCCGTGGAGCCGGACATCGTCCGGGTCCATGACCCGGAGCTGGGATTCGTGCCCCTCGGCGAGCCTTGAACTCACCCATCTAATCCCGAACCGGTGGGCTCGACTGGCCAGGCTCCCGCTCAATGAGCGCGGACCGAATGTCCTGCCTTGGAAACACATACAAATCGACCGCGATGCTCAAGCCGAAATCGAACCACCATTCGGACAGCCGCCCCTGATCTCGGAACCGATCGAGGGTCTCGATCTGCGGCTCGTCGTACCACCGGTCGTCGAGGTTGACCGAGCGTCCAAGTCTTCGGTTGACCCCGAGCTGAAGCCCGAAGCGCGGGGCGAGAGGGACATCTCGATTGGAGGTGCTCGGCCATTCGAGCACGTCGAGCCCGAGGAACGCTCCTGCGCTGCGTAGGTTCACCCGGATCCCGTTCGGGTCGTCCTTGGCCGTCAGCTCTTCGAAGCGCCCGCCGACGATCCACCGCACGACGAAGGGTTCGGCCGCGAACAGCGCCGAGCCCACGCCGCCGAGCACCCCGAACGAGGCTCCCCCCAGGGTAGGCGAGAAACCCACGTCGTTCAGGTCGACCTGCGGACCGCCGATGTCGGCCCCGATGAACCCTCCAAAACCGTACGGGGCCTCGACACGAAGCCGCGTCCCGAGCACCGCCGTAGGACTGGACGGCACGAGCGCCGCGTCCGAAGAGGATTGACCGCCAAACGGCGCTCGCATCCCGAGCACCAGCGGCGCAAGCGACAGTCGCAGGGAGCCCCGGGAATCGGCGAGCCTGAGCTGCCTGGTCCAGCGGCTCGCGGTCAGGCTCTCTTTGCCTTCCGCCGGGGCGGAGACCGCGGAGAGCACCCACCGAACGGCGTCGTTCAGGGCCGCGTCGGCCCCGAGGAGCACGGATAGGTCGCCAGGCGGCGCCCAAGGTGCGGCGGATCCAACGAATCCGCGCTCGGGGAGCGAGCCCTCCGACCGAGGATCGAACATCCCGGCGAGCAGGAGCGCCATGGGGACCGCGCTTTCGATCTTGGACTTTGGGGTCCCGGTTCGAAAGCGAGCCGCGTCGGGGTCTCCTGGTCCGCGTGACACGTACCCGTACCCTTCTTCATCGCCGAACAGAAGATGGGTATCCACCGGCTCGTTCCTTCGGAACCCGGTGAGCGGCACGACCGCGTCCCCGTCCGCGAAGAGCCCACGGACCGGCCGCTCGCCCTCGGCGAGCAGGACCAAGAGCATCCGGTCGCTCCGCTGCGTGCCGCCCGCGGCCTCCATCTTGGCGTAGCAACCAGTCATGTGGCCATCGCCTTCGAGGCGGGCCCGGCATTCGACGTTCCAGCGGCTGCCATCCTCGTGAACCATCGCCCACCGGGCCGCTCCCGGGCCGAGCCGCTGACCGGACGCCTTCTGGTAGCCGCGCACCGGCCCGAGGCCGATGATCCCAAACCAGCCTCCGCCGGTCTCGCGGTCGATGGGAACGTCGAAGCCGGCCGTACTGGTCTTGACCACGTGGAACGGCGGCAGGGGCAGCGGGTCGCGGCGAGGAGCGGAACCGCAGGCCGAGCCCCACCAGGACAACCAGGACAACAAGGAAAGCACGAGCAATCCGGGCGCGGGCCAACGCATGGGCGCCAGGAGCCTGGTCTCGCCTCGTCCTTCGGTCAATCCCCGTCGGCCGGTTTCTCCCTGTCCTTTGCGCCCCCGAGGGGCGCGTGCTTTGTCCTCCCAAGGGGCCTCGACGCCGGCCTGGTTTCGGACGACACTCCTCGGCGAAAGATGCCCGCGCCGCCGTCTTCGAACCGTTCTGCGCTCCCTCGCGCCCGTCGAGACCGCCGGCTCGGCGCAACCGGGGCCTTCCTCTTGTCCGCCGCCGTCGTCGTCTCGCTCTTGTGCAGCTGCCTGCCTTCGCAGCAGCGCACCGAGATCCGGAGCCTGGGGACCGGGGTGCTGCTCGTGGACCCCTTCGACGGTCTGCTCCTCGTGAGGAACGCCGAGGCCGGGGTCGAGGTCGCCAGGCACGATGGGCAGCGGTTCGTCCCGCTCGGACCGGCCGGTCCGTTCTCCCGGGCCGACTTCGGCGTAACCCTCGACGAAGCCCGGCGCCGCGTGGTCCTCTTTGGCGGCCAAGACCCCTTCGAAGGGATCTGCTTCGACGACACCTGGGTGTTCGAGCTCGAGACCCAGGTCTGGAGGGAGCTCGGCGGGTCTTCTCCCGGGGAACGGGCACAGAGCCGGCTCTTCTACGACCGGCGAAGCGACGAAGTCTTTCTCGCCGGGGGCCAAGCGGTGCGGTGCGGCGGCCGGGTCCACCACGATGGGTTCGTGCTCGTGGACACCGGCTGGCGGCCGGTGTTCGCGGAGATCGTCCCATGAGCGAGCCAAGGCAGCGCTCGGCCCCGGGGTGGGCTTCGACCAGGCTGGCTCTTGCCGTCACTCTCTTGTCGGCGCTCGGCTGCGAGGACATTCCGGTGGTGCTCGGCCCGGTGCCGCTCGACCACGTAGAGCTCGCGCACGCCACCGATCCTGCGACCGGCCGCATGGTGCTGTTCGGCGGAAGGATCGGCGGGAGCTACTTTCGAGCGGTCTGGTCGTACCAGGACGGGGCCTATGAAATTCTCCAGGGCGACTTGGCGTTCGAGAGGTTCTATCGGGGGGCCGCGATCGCGTTCGACGGCGCTCGAGGCATCATCTATCGCTTCGGAGGTGAGGACATCACGGGAGGGGAAGCCCTACTGACCCGCGCCTTTTCTTCCTTCGACCTCTCCGAACCTTCTCCCGTCTGGAGGCCAATCCGGAGCGGCGACGTGCCCCCCGTCGATTCGCGAGTCTGGTCTACGACGCGGATACCTCGCGGCTGCTGCTGTACGGTGGACAGGACGGGGCGGGCAACCCGGTCGAACCCGGTGTGGTGCGCGTCTTTCGCGCGGACGTCGGTTTCGTTCCCCTTGGTGATTTCTAGCGCAGTCCGGCTCATCGTCCGGTCTCCGTCGAGCTCAGCGGCCCACCGACGGGCTCGCGTGGCCGGGCTCGCGGTCGATGAGCGCAGCGCGGAAGTCCCGCTTCGGGATGACGGCCCACTCCGCCGAGAGGGTGACGGCGAGCTCGAACCACCACTCGGGGAGCCGTCCCCCGTCTTGGAGTCGGTCGAGCGTCGCGACGCCGCTCTCGCTGATCGGCGTCCTCGGAAGGGACGCAGAGCGGCCGAGGCGGCGGTTGGCCGCGAGTTGCAAACCGAGCCGAGGGGTCCAAGCGAGCGAACGCTGCGCGGTGCTCGGCCAGAAGACCAGATCAAGACCGAGGAAGATCCCAGCGCTGTAGAGATCCAATTTCTGCCCACTCCCGCCGTCGAGGGTCGAGCGCTGGTCGAATCGACCGCCCATGGTCCCCCTCAACACGAACGGTTCGAGGGCGAGCAGGCCAGCGCTCGCCCCTCCGAGCAGCCCGAAGGACGGAAAGCCGAGGTCGGGCCTCCGGAAGATCTCGTTCGCGTCGACGTCGTGGGTGTGCACGTCGAACCCGATGAGCCCGCCCCAGTCGTGGGGCGACTCGAGACGGAGCCGGAACCCGGCGAAAGGGGCGAGAGCCGAGGGGAGGATGCGGGCATCGGGGCTGGCTGCCCCGCCGAAGCCGCTCCGCGTCCAGACGAGGATCCCGCCCATGAAGCGAGTCGTCCCTCGGGCAGCGGCGAGCCTCAGGTGCCTAG
>DAIQNR010000044.1:0-48998 GCA_036788295.1 Myxococcota bacterium | reverse complement strand
TCCCGCGGAATCGTGGAGGGCGCTCCCGCGGAATCGTGGAGGGCGCTCCCGCGGAATCGTGGAGGGCGCTCCCGCGGAGTCGTGTGGGGGCGCTTCCGCGGAGTCGTGTGGGGGCGCTCCCGCGGAGTCGTGTGGGGGCGCTCCCGCGGAGTCGTGTGGGGGCGCTTCCGCGGAATCGTGGGGCGCTTCCGCGGAGTCGTGGGGCGCTTCCGCGGAATCGTGGGGGGGGGCGCTTCCGCGGAATCGTGGGGGGGCGCTTCCGCGGAATCGTGGGGCGGCTTGGGTGTCCGGTGGGCCCGACGGGGTGTTGGGCGGGGCCGACGGGCGGTCTGGACCCAGAGGCGCTTGCTGGGCGGCCTCGGTCCGTACGGGCCATTGAAGACATGGCATGGGTTTCGCTTTGGGGCGGCGCATGGCATCCACCGCAAACATCCGACCCTCCACCCCGATGGTCCCACCGGCCGCACTCGAGCTGCCGCCGCAGCTGCCCGCGCCAGTCCAGTCCCAGCCGGCGCCGCTCGGGCCGGAGGACCGGTTCACCTCGGGGGATTCGCCGACCAACCTCCCGCGCTCCTCTCCCCCGGCCGCCACCTCCGAGCTGTGGCTCGCCCAGGTCGTCAACCAGCCCGCGCCGAGCGCGGCCGTCCCGCCGAGCATTCAGTCGAAGATCGACGGGCTTCGGCTCCCGGAGGGCCGCTACGCCGCCGATCTGCGCATCGAGGGCGGTGTGAGCGCCAACGACGATGGGGACATCACCGCTCGCGGCGAGCTCAGCTACCGCGACCGGCAGATCGCCGCCGTGCTCGCCGGTGAGCTCAGCGTGGACGTCAACCCGGCCGACGGCAGCCGACAGACCGAGGTCCGCATCGGCGGCGGCATCGTCATCGGGCTCGGCGAGCCGAACCGGGACGCCGGGGTGGTTGCGGCCCAAAACCAGATTGTCAGCGATCTGGGCCGCATCAACGACGAAGCGCGAAACCTCGCCTACGACATCGCCGAAAACCCGGAGCTCGACGAGCGGCAGAGGGCCCGCGCCCTCAGGGACCTCGGCAACCAGGTCACGACCCAGCTGCTCGAAGGCCTGATGGCGGTGCAGAACTCGGAGGAGGGCAGCCAGCTCCCCGAGGCGCTGGTCGAGCAGCTCGCCCTGCGGCTCGACGGTCCGTTTGGGACCAACGGCGCGCTCGAGGTCATCAACGCCGAGCTCGAGGCGCTCGGCGAGCCGCCGTTCCCGGTGGCCACGACCCGCGAGGCGGTCCAGCGGGTGGCCGGCCTCGTGGAAGAGGCCGGCGCGAACACCGTTCGCGACAACACAGCCCCGCCCCGGCTGCCCGGCGCTGGGACGGAGTGAGCCGATGACGGCGGCCATTTCGCCCGGAGCGGTGAGCCATCGGGCCGCCGACCTGGGCCCCCCGCTGTCGGTGCGGTCTTCGCCGCTGAACCCGAACTCGACGGATCCGGTTCTGGAGGAGCGCGCAATTTCGGTTTCGGGTGCAGACCGGGAGCCGGCCATCGACGCAGCCCGGACTGCGCCGGACGGCTACGACGGCGTGGCCGAAGTCCGGATCGGATCCCCAAACCTTGGGACCGCCGAGCCTGTCCTTCCTACGTGGGGCCCGACCCGGTCCCACCCGTGGGAGCTGTCGGTGGGCGTCGAGGCTCGGTTCGGGGGCGACGGAGGCGGCTACGCGGCTGAGATCGGCCTCAACCGTGAGGATGGGCTCGAGGGCAAGCTGCGTTTCGAGGCGGATCGAAGCGGGGAGCAGTCGGTGCGGGTCGAGATTCGGGTCCCGACCGGGCCGGGCCCAGCGAGGCCGAACCTCGACGCCAGGGAGCGTCGCATTCTCGACCGGTTCGATGAGGCGCTCGCCCCCGCTCACGCCGAGCTGCAGGCGGCGTTGCTCGACCCGAGCGCGAGCCCAGAAGACCGGGCCCGAGCGGTCCAAAGAGCCCAGGCCGCGCTCGTCGCCGAGGCCACCGACGCCGCGATCGCGCTTCACAACGTTCGCTCTGGGCCGCCTTCGTCGTCGCTCGAAGACGAGTTTGGCGCCGCGATCGCATCGGCCGAGCTGGCCCGGTCCCTGGCGGAGGCCGGACACCCGGTCGATACCGCGGCCCTCACCGCGGAGCTCTTCTCCCGCCTGCGTACCATCGGCGACAACGCCCCCCGCTGACCCCGCCCCCGACGTCCCACCCACGGACATCCGGACCCCCACATCCCGGACCGCGACGTCCTCGCTCCGCGTCGGATCTCGCCGGTCGCCTCAATGCTCTCCGTCGATCAGGGGGAGGGTTGGCGGGTCCACGTCGAACGGGGTCATCTGCTCGGCGACGGTGGAGAGCGCGGGCTGGCTCCACGGCGGGTCGGCCACCTCTTCGGCGAGCGCCGGGGTGCCGACCGACTCGGCCAGCCAGGCCCGCTCGCGCTCGAGCTGCGCGCCGTAGAGATCGGCCATCTCGATGCTGGCGAGGACCGCGCCCGACGGCTCGCCGAGGCGTCCGAGCAGGGCCCGGGCTCGCTCGAGCCTCGCTTCCTGGTCGAGCTCCGGGGCGGGCGAGAGCGCCCGCTCGATCCGGCTCCAAGTCGTCGCTTTTCTTTCGGGAGCGTGGACGAAGTGCCGGGTGAGCAGCTCGAGCAGGCCCTCGGTCCGGTGCCGGGCTGGGCCGAGCGCCGCCCGCTCGGCGAGGCTTGAAATGACGAGATCGCGTATCAGCAGGCTCCCTTGCGAGGTCACGAACAAACCGCTCGGGTGGACGAGAAAATCCTCCGGCAGGCCGGCTTGCCGTCGCGCCCGCCCGAGGCCGAGCACGGCGTCGATCGCGACGACCGCGACGTAGGGCAAGAACCCGAGCGGGGGGCTGCGGCCGGCGGCGCGGAGGTCCATGAGGAAGCGGCCGAGCGGGCGGCCGAGGTGGTAGTCGAACGAGAGAAACCACGGGGCCTCGTCCAATCCGGCTTCGGTAGGGGTGAGGAGCCCGCGGACGTCGAGGTCGGCGATGGCGTCGAGCTCCCGCTCGAGCTCGGCCCGGGGCACCGCTCCCGGCAAAAATCGCTTGAGCACCCGCACCGCGGCTGGAACTTCGCTCGCCGGCGGCCGTTCGCTCGGGAGGGTGTCGGCTGCCACCCACACGTCACCGAGGCCGCGGGGCCCTACATGGGCCAAGGGCCGCCACCTCGGACCGGCGCGGGTCACCGGCGGAGGGGGCGGGGGCCGGCGAAGGGGGGCGCCGCTCTCGGCGAGCACGGAGGGGGCGCGGGGGGGCGTCTTGTGCTCCCGGTCGGTCTCGAAGACGGTCCGGGCCGGAGGCTCGCCCGGGTCGGTGGGGAGCAGGGAGGGCAGCTCGGCCGCCCCCAGGTCGGGCGCGATCACGACCGAGCGGGCCCGAGGCGGAGCATCGACGCTCACCTGCACGTCGAAGAGGCCGCGCATCATCTCGCTCACCGGCAGATCGGGTGGGGTGCTCTCGGGCACGGGCGGGGGCTGGCTCAGCCACCGACGCAGCGGCCGGTCGGCGGCGGGGACCTGCGCCCGGGCCGCCGAAAGCGCCGATTCGAGGGCGGCGGCGCTCTCGTGCCGGCGGCGCGGGTCGGGGTGGCAGGCCCGGCGCACCACCGCCGCGACCGGCTCGGGCAGCTCGGCCGGAAGCGGTGGAGCCCGGCCGGACAGCAAGTGGGCCTGCGCGGAAGGGTCGTCGAACGGAGGGCGTCCGAGGCACGCGAAGCCGAGCATCGCGCCGAGAGCGAAGATGTCGGCCCCGGTGGACGGAGCGCCGCCCCGCAAGCGCTCCGGCGGCAGGTACGGGAGGCGGCCGTGGACCACCCAGCCCGCCGGAGCCGACCCGTCCCCGGCGTGACCGAGGTCGAGCAGCTTCACCTGCCCGGAGGGGCCCACCATGAGGTTTTCGGGGGCGAGATCGTTGTGGGTGAGCCCGAGCGGGCGGCCGCTCGGGTCCCGGGCGTCGTGGAGGGCTTCGACCGCGGCGGTCACCCGCTCGAGGACCTCGAGCGCGTGCGCCGGCACGAGCGGACCGCGCCGTTCGATCAGCGCGGCCAGGTCGTCTCCGGGCACGTACTCGAGGACCTGGAAGGGGACGCCATCCTCGACTCCGTAGTCGAGGATGCGAACGATGCCGGGGTCGAAGAGCTGTCCGAGCAGCCTGGCTTCGCGGGCGAATCGCTGTCGCCGTCCTGGGTCCGATGAGTCTCGGAGCACCTTGACGACGGCTCGCTGCGAGAATCCGTCTGTTCGGTCTCGCCTGACCTCATGCAGATCTGCCTCACCACCTCGGCGCAGATCTCGGACCAGCTCGAAGCCCCCCCACGGCATGCGTTCCCTACTGTAGCAGACGGCGAGCCCCGTTCGCGCTCGCTGACCGGAGGTTCAGGTGATGATGGACTGGATGCTTTTTTGGGCCTGCTTGTTGGCCGACTCCTGCTGCTTCTGGGCGAACTCGGTGGCGAGGTTCTTCTCGGTCAGCTGCTGGGAGGCTTCGGCCATCTGGCCCTTGAACGCCGCCGCCCGCTCCTGGACCTTCGTCTGGTCCCCGAGCACCTGGTTCGCGATACCGATCGTCTTGCCGAGAGAGCCGAGCGCAGCGCCGCTGCCCATTCCGATTCCGAACATGTTCATTTCTCCTTGGTTGTGTCCCGGCGTCCGTCGCCGTTGACCAATCCCTATCCAATCGGCGTGCCAGCTCCGCGGGGGCGGTTTCGCCGGCCCTGTCCGCCGCCCGCTCCCTGGTCCCGTCGGCTCGATCCGACAGGCGGGCCCGGACCGTCGGTCCCAGCCGACAGCCGAGGGCTCCCGGGCCGTGGTCCGAATCGTGCTGACCCAAGAGCATGGCCTCTTTCGATGTCTGGACCCTCGTCGGTCGCTTCATCTCGACCGTGCCCCCAGGGCTCGACCTCGACCGCTACCGGGACGTGTTCACCTTTTTGGCCGAGCTGCAGGCGCTGAAGGATGGAGGAGAGTACGAGGCGGCCAGGGACTGCGCCCTGGTGCTCGGCGAGGCGTGCGAGCAGATGCCGGTCACGCACTTCTACGCCCTGGCCCGCACCGCTTGGCAGGCGAGGGCGAGCGGACCGCGGGGCGGGCGCCGGTTCTGGCGATCGGTGCTGACGAGGCCCGCGGGCGGCGAAGGGGACGAAGACGGCGGCGCCCGGCCGCCCTCTCTGTGAAGCGCGGGCAGCGGGAGAGAACCGGCCCCGATGGGGCCGGCGCGAGGCTTTCGGTCAGGCTTTCCACAGATCGCGGGCGTTTTTCGTCTCCGCGGTGGTGATCTTGTTGATCGCCTCCATCAAGAGGTTCTCGGTCGTGGTCCGCTGGCTGACCCGCTCGGCAATCTGGGCCCCTTGCTCGGCCCGCTGAAGGGGGGTGCCGGACACGTTCGCCCACTGCTGCATGTCCTTCTTGGTCTCCTTTCGGCTCTTGCTGACGACCGCGAACAGCCAATCGAGCAGCTGGTCCGCGTTCGACTTCGGAGCGGCGTCGGCGCCGGGGGTTTGGGTGGGCTGGGCGCCGCGATGGGCGGCTTGGGTCTTCATGCCCGGTCTTCGGTGCAAGAACCATGGCAACGGACCGGCGCTGGTCGGTCCCACGCTCGGGGGAGGTCCGGGGGACGTTGGCACGAGGTCTGCTGAGAGTTCGAACGTCGGCGGCGCACGGAGCGCAGCCCAAAAGCGGCCGACCTGGTTCGGCTCGAGGAGACGACGATGTTCAACAAGCTCGGTGGAATGATGCAGATGGGATTCATGGCCAACCCCTGGGTCGCGGCCGGCATGCAGATGTTCGGCTTGCTTCAGGGCCGAGGCAACCAGCAGGTCGCCAGCCGCCAGGCGATGGATCCGTTCGCCCAGGGGCCTTTCGGTCGCCAGACCCAGGGCAGCATGTTCGATGACGCGTTCACCGCCAACGCCATCGCCAACGACAGCCTGGGCAAGGTTCTGTCCCAGGGCCAATTCACGGGCGGGATGGACTGGCAGAAGATGGGGATTGGCAGCTCGCTCAACGCGCTCGGCGACGGGCTCCGCTTCCGCGGGCTCGGCGATGCCTCGAGCATCTTCGAGAAGCTGGCCTCGGTCGCGTTCGGCGAGGCGAACCTCAACGACAACGTGGGCTCGCCCTTCAACGAGTTCGAGCTCGGCGTTCTGATGAACCAGGCCCAGGGCCTCCTGAAGAGCGGCCTTCTGAGCCCGTCCGAGTCGAGCGTGCTCGAGAAGGGCATCGGCCTGCTCGGCGAGCGCATCGGCCGGGGCCACGACGGCGCGGCGAGCATGATCCCGCCCGGCTTCGGCTGGGGAGTGGGCCCGTTCGGCTGAGGGATGACCCCGGTCGGCTGAGGGGTGACCCCGGTCGGCTGAACCGTCCGCCCCAACCGACGGGTGTTCGGCGCCCCCGACACCCAATCCCGCGAGGAGAACCCATGACCACCACCGTCGCCCCCGAGTTCGCCGCCCGCTTTCGGCAGCACCAACTCATCCAGCGCGCGCCCAAGCGGCGACCGGAGCCCTCGGGGGCGGCGGCGGGTCCGGGTCGAATCCGCCCGATCCCAGGGGAGGGCGGGCTCGATCTGTCGCTTGGTCGCCTCCGCCACGGCATCGGGTCGAGGCCGCTGTACGACCGATACCTCGCCCTGACCGAGACGCCAGCGTGGGCGGCGCTCGGCACCCTGCAGCGACGTTTGCTCATGCACGCCATCGCCGAAGCCCGCGGCGACGAGCGGCAGCTCGAGGCGGCGGAGCTGCTCCTCTCTTCCGACGTCGGTTCGCTCGGTCCGGCCGCCCAACGCTGCTTTCGCTTGCTCGAGCGGCTCGGCCGGGCCCCGGAGCGGAGGGAGGCGTTCGTTCGGGTCGTCACCTCCGGCCTGCTCGGAAAGCTCCCCGAAGAGGCGAGGATCAGGGCGCTCGATTTTCTCGACGGACCAAACCCGGTCTCGGTGGGCCGTGATCCGTGGTCTTTGCCCACCGCCGAGCTCGCCGACGCGGCGGCCACCATCGCTGGCGCCGAGCACCCCGGGGACGCGCTCGATCGGTGGCTCGACGCCCCCAGCGGCTGGGTTCAATTGCTGGAGCCGATCGGGGAGCCGGGCGCCTTCGGCGTTCAGCTCGGGGACCCGGCCGGGGACGGCTCCGTCGTCAGCTACCTGCGCACGGTCGAGCTCGGAGCCGACCGCGAGCCTCGCGCCATGCTCCGCCGCTACGCCGGTCCGGCGCGGAGCGACCCGCTGCTCGGACGGCGCCGCTGCCGAGGGACCAGGGCCGAGGTGGCCCGATCCGAGCTGCTCGCGCTGCTTCGGTGGATCGACGACACCCATGTCGTCGCGTCGGCCCGGGGCGCGAGCTCTCCGACCGACCACAAGGGCCGGCTCGACGCCGCGTTCGACCTCGATGTCGCGATCAAGCGGGTGCTCGTGGCCGTGACCGCGCACCGGGGCCGGCTCGACTTCGAGCCGGTGGAGCGAGACGCCCCGGGGCGGCCCCGCGCCCGGCGGCCGAGCGGGCGGGCCGAGGCCGCCTGAAGCCCCTCGAGCCCGCAAGCGGGCAGAATCCCGCCCAGCCGTGAAGAACCCCCCCGGGCGGAAGCCTTCCGGCCGCACCCCTCCGGCCCGAAAAAACCCCCTCCTCAGCGGAGGCCGAGCTTCTGCAGCACCGTCACCAGGTGCGGGCGGTTCATCTCGGCGAGCCGCGCCGCCTGCGACACGTTCTGCTTCGCTCGCTCGAGGATCTTCTCGAAATAGGCCCGCTGAAACCGGGCCACGACCTCGTCCCGGGCCCGGGCGTAGCTGAGCTCGTAGAGCCCGTCGAACGGGTCGCTGCTTGCCGGACCTGGGTCGGTGGGCAGGCGGTCCTCGTCGGAGGCCGCCGTCTCTCCCATCGGCGGCGGCTCCCCGAAGGCGAGCGCCGCTTCGATGTAGTTGCGCAGCTCACGGACGTTGCCGGGCCAGTGGTAGCGCTTCATCACGTCGAGCGCGACCCCCGGGAAGTGCTCGGTGACCGGCCCGGTGACCCCCATTCGCAACAGAAAGCTCTCGACCAGAAGAGGGATGTCATCGACCCGCTCCCTCAGGGATGGGATCTCGAGCCTCGCCACCGCGAGGCGATAGTATAGATCCTGACGAAACTCCCCGCTGTTCACCCAGCGCCGAAGGTCA
This sequence comes from Myxococcota bacterium, assembly GCA_036788295.1. Lineage (GTDB taxonomy): Bacteria > Myxococcota > Kuafuiibacteriia > Kuafuiibacteriales > Kuafuiibacteriaceae > JAHQVK01. The sequence goes on along the minus strand of DAIQNR010000044.1, from coordinate 40,847 downwards.
CGGTGGGTCGCGGCCACGATTCGCACGTCGGTCGGAATGTAGGAGGTGCCCCCGAGCCGCCGAAACGCCTTTCGCTCGAGCACTCCGAGCAACTGAACCTGCAGGTTCGCCGGCAGCTCCCCGATCTCGTCGAGAAACACCGTTCCCCCGGCCGCCCGCTCGAAGGCGCCGACGTGCCTTGCCGCCGCCCCGGTGAACGCGCCCTTCTCGTGGCCGAACAGCTCGCTGGCCACCAGGGTGGGCATGAGCGATCCGCAGTCCACGATCTCGAACGGGGCCTTTGCCCGGCCGCTCGCGAGGTGCACCGCCCGAGCGATGACCTCCTTGCCGGTGCCGGTCTCGCCGAGCAGCAGGACCGAGGCGTCGCTCGAGCCCACCCGCTCGATCTTGTCCATCAGCTCCCGCATCGCCGGCGTGGCTCCGACCAGCCCATGAAGCGAGGTTCGCGGCGAGGGGGGTTGGACCGGGCGGATCTGTCCGTCGCTCAGGGTGAGCTGGGTTCGCCCGACGGTCAGGGTCGTGCCCGGCGGGACCACCGCCCGCTCCACCCGTACCGGGCCCACCCACGTCCCGTTCGTGGATCCGTGGTCTTCCACCGCGATGCCGCCCGGCGCCCGCCGGAGGTCGCAGTGGTAGCGGGAGACGGTGTCGTCGGTCAGGACGAGCTCGTTGTCGGTGGCGCTGCCCACCGCGAGCCGCTCGTCGTCTACGGCCAGCCGCTTTCCCCGGTCCGGGCCGCTCGCGACCTCGACCGAGAGCGTGTGGAGGGGCCGGGCCTCCACCGGTTGGGGCACGGTGAGGCTTTTGTCGGGGGGGCCGGCCATGCCGCGGAGCCTAGCAAAGGACCGGCGCAGCCGGCACCGGGACGCGCCCCTCCCGCTCCTTTGGCCCAGTCAGGGTTCTTCGGTCTCGGCCCAGATGCCGTCGAGCACCAGCTCGCGGTAGCCGACGAGGCCGAGCACCTCACCGGCTCCGTCCACCACCGGCGCTGTGCCGAGCCCGAAGTGGTGAAACAGCCGCGCGCAGTACCGCACGTCCATGTCCGGGCGAATCCCTACCACGGGTTTGGCCATGATCTCGTACAGGCTCACCCGCTCTGGGGCGCGGTTCTTGGCCATGACCTTCTTCGCGATGTCCGACAACAAAACGAGCCCGATCTCGTCGTCTTCCGTGCGCTTGTCCACGACCGCCGCCTCGGCGTTCGAGGCTCGGATTTCGGCGACCGCGTCCCGGACGGACAGCCGCCCGTCGAACCGGCAGTAGCGCTGGTGCATGATCTCTTTCACCCGGATGACTTTTCGGTGCATGTCAGTCCTCGATCTCTTCGGCGAGTTTCTGCATCTGGTGGGTGACCCCGAGCGCGTCCTCGACGTCGATCTGGATGACGATCCCCGTCCCCGGGGAGTTGTCGAACTTCCCCACTTCGGCCACCTTCTCGGCGATGTGTCGGGCCCTGCTCTCCTCGACGAGCAGCAACAGCACGTCGCGCTGCGTGTTCACCGTGATGCCGAAGATGCCCCTGGCCTTCTTCAGGCCCTCGCCCCGGGCGTGGTTGATGACCGTCGCCCCGGTGCCGCCCGCGTCCCGGGCGGCGTCGAGGATGTCGTCGGTCAGGGTGTCCTCCACGAACACCACGAGCAGCTTGAAATGCATCAGGATTCCTCCGGTGGAGACTTCTTTCTGTTTCTCCAGGCGGCGATTTGGGCAAATCCCATCACCGAGATGATGGGAAAGACGCTCGCGAGCGCGATCATCCCGAACCCATCGAGCAGGGGGCTGCGGCCGGGAATGGCGGTCGCGAGACCCAGGCCGAGCGCGGTGACGATCGGCACCGTGATGGTCGAGGTCGTCACCCCGCCCGAGTCGTAAGCGAGCGGGATGATGAACTTTGGGCTGGTGAGGGTTTGCAGTAGCACCACCGAGTATCCCGAAAAGATGATCCACTCGAGCGGAAAGCCGAGCACGATGCGCAAAGTACCGAGGGTGATTCCGATCGCCACCCCGAAGGCGACCGCCACCCGAAGCGCGTAGGGCTGGATCGCGCCACCGGACATCTCTCCGGCTTTCATCGCCACCGCGATGAGCGATGGCTCGGCGATCGTCGTCGCGCCGCCGACCGCAAAGGCGAACAGATAGACCCATGCGTAGTCCGTGAACGGACGGACGCCGCCTTCGGATGGAGGGAGGAATTCGGCCGAGGTGAGCTGTTCGGCCATCAGAGTGCCGAGCGGAAACAGCGCCTTTTCGAGCCCGAACAAGAACAGGGCGAGCCCGAGGCCAACGAAAAGAAAGCCCACGAGCACCCGGGGCAGCCGAGGGACTCTCTTGCGGATGACGAAGTATTGCGCGCCAAACAGCAGGACCATGATCGGGACGAGGTCCCGCGCGGTCGCGATGAGCAGCTCGATCCCCCTCACGGGCCCCCCGGGAGGGACGGGGCCGAAGGAAGCGCGATGGCGCCGAACGCGAGCACGCTCAAGATCGGGGTGAGCGCAGCGAAGGCGATGAGCCCGAAGCCATCGAGCATGGGATTTCGCCCCTTGACGGCCAAGGACAGACCCACCCCGAGCGCGGTGAGCAGCGGCACGGTGATGGTGCTGGTCGTGACCCCGCCCGAGTCGTAGGCGATGCCGATGATCTCGGGCGGCGCCACCGCGGTGAGGCCGAGCACCCCGACGTAGCCGCCCGCGATGATCCACGGCAGCGGCCAGCCAAACAGGATCCGGAGGACGCCCACCACCACCGCCGCTCCGACCGCGCCGGCGACGACGAGCCGCATGGTGAGCGCGAAGCTGGCCCGGGCGCTCTCCCCGGAGATTCGGCCCCCTTCGGCCATGGTCTCGGCTGCCTTCTCCGTCACCGCGATGAGCGCGGGCTCGGCCACCGCCGTCCCGAATCCGAGCCCGAACGCGAACAGGAGCAGCCAGGGGACCGAGCCCTTTCGGGCAAACGTCCCGGCGAGGTCCTCGCCCATCGGGAACAGGCCGAGCTCGAGCCCCTGAACGAACAGGGTGAGCCCGATCAGCACCGCCACGAGGCCCACCGCGATCGAGACCCCGTCCACGTGGCCGGGCAGGGGCGCGCGTACCACGAGCAGCTGAAAAGCGGCCATCACCACCACGACCGGGGCGAGGTCCCGCAGGCTCACTTTCAAAAGCCGGAGCACGTAGCGAACGGAGGCGACCACGGAGACGACTTTGGGCTACACGACCGACGGCCGGCGCGCCAGCCCCGGGGCGGTCCCGGTCACAGCGGCCCGGGGGAGCGGTAGCCGCGCTCGGTCGTGCCGGTCACGTCCCGGTCCCCGAGCCGGGCGCGCCACCGCCAGTGCTCGCCGTTGTCCCAGGTCTCGACCTCGAGCCGGATCCGGTCGCCGACCTGAACCGGCCACGGCTCGCGCAGGGGCAAAAACGCCTGCCGCCAGCTCGGAGCGCCGGTGCCGGGGAGGTTGCCGAGCCATCGGCCGGGGCTGAGCTCCGCTTCGAACATTCCGGCGAACCCGGTGATCTCTCCTCGTCGGACCACCTCGAGCTCGGCGTCGCCGCGAAAGCTCGCGGTCTGAACGGTGTGAAGGTCGATCTCGCCGAGCGCGGCCGCGGGGCCGAGCCATTCATCGGCGCCGATGCGCGCGTACCAGAGCAGGTTCGCCGCTTCTTCCGCGAGCGGCGACGGGTCGAACCCGGGAACGCCCTGTCGCCAGACCGCGAGCCGGCGCCCCGGGTCCTCGGGGGCGGCCGGCGCGGCGAAGAGGCGCACCCGGGCGGGGACGAGCGCGGCGCCAGGCTCGAGCAGGCTGCCCCTGGCGTGGAGCACCGCGCCGATGATCCCTTCTTCGAGACCAAAATTGCCGAGCGTCTCGGTGACGAGCACGCTCGCCCGGTGCGAAAGCCACAGCTGGTAGCTCAGCCCCGCGTGGAGGCGGATCCGGTCGCCGACGCCGGAGGCGCGCACGACGCGGCGCGCGATTTCGAGGACTTCGCTCACTTCGACCGCGTCCACCTGGGCCGCACCGGCCCGGGCACAGAGCACCGCGAGCAGCCCGGTGCCGGTGCCGATGTCCAGCACCCGGTCGCCGGGCTCGACGGTGGCCGCGATCGCCTCGGCGTAGGCGTCCACCCGATGCCGGTCGGAGAGCATGTTCCCGTGGTACTCGAGCAGGCGAAAGCCGCGGGTCGGGTACATCAGCGCTCCGGGGGCACGGTCAGGACCGGGCAGGTGGCGAGCCGGACCGTCCGCTCGGCGACGCTGCCGGCGAGCAGCCTGGCCATGCCGGTGCGGCCGTGGGTGCCCATGACCACGAGGTCGGGCTTTCGCTCGTTGATCAGGCGCTCGATGGTGTCGGCCGGCTCCCCCTGCTCGAGGCGGCTCTCGACCTCGATGCCTTCGGGGGGCGGGACTTCGGCCAGAAAGGCGGCCAGGCTCCGGTTGGCCTCGGCGAGCACCCAATCCCGCAAGGAGACCCCGTCCGCTTCGGGGTCGAACACGAGCAGGTCGGGGCTCACGAAGCTCGGCGGCTGCCAGACGTGGACCACCTCGAGCCGGGCGCCGTGGGCGATCCCGTACGCGAAGCGGAGCGCCCGTTGGCTGCAGTCGGAGAAGTCGACCGGGATGAGGATATGCTTCGGGGCGAACACCCCGGGGAGTATGCCTTATCTGGGCTCAGCCGCCGAGCAGGGTCAGCGCGATCTGCCCGGACACGTTCGCCTGGGCCAGCATCGCGGTCGAAGCCTGCTGGAGGATCTGGTTCTTCGAGAACTCCGCGGTCTCGGCCGCGAAGTCCGCGTCCCGGACCCGGCTGCGCGCCGCCGAGAGGTTCTCGGAGGTCGAGCTGAGGCTCGAGACCGACGCGTCGAGCCGGTTCAGCAGCGCGCCCAGCCTCGCCTGCTCCGAGTTGATCTGCCGCAGGGCGACATCCATCAACGTGATGACATCGTTCGCCTCGAGGCGGGTCGAGATGTTGGCGTCGGCGATCGCGCGGTTGATCGTGGTCGGCGCCCCGTCGGTCGTCCCCATGATGCTCGGGTCTGCCCCGCCGATGGTGAACCCGTCGTCGGAGACGAAGCGAACCGTCGAGCGGAAGGTCCCATCCGCGGGGATCGCGTCCACCGGGGTCGCGAACACCGCGGCCGCCGGCGCCCCGGTGATGGTCACGTTGCGTCCGTCCACCGCGGTGAGCGTCATCTGACCCGAGTCCGTCACCTCGGCGACCACCCCGGTGCTGCGGGAGTAGGCGTTGACGGTGTTGCGGAGCGCCTCGACCGTCGTCCCCGCCTCGACCCGGATCGCGCTCCCGTTGAGGTTGAACGTCACGTCCGCAGCCGGCGGCGTGATCGAGCCCAGGTTCACGACGTTCGGCTGCACCTCGGCCGAAACGCCGGTCGCCGCGTACATCCGGTTGACCGCCGCCACCTTCGCGATAGCCGAGGTCGGGTCGCCGTGGACCGGGTCGTCTTCGCTTCGGGTCTCCGGGATCCGCACCCCGTTGAGGGTGAAGTCGCCGGCGGCCAGGGCGTCGCCGCTGACCCGCCCGGTGGTCACCGTCGCCTCGTTGCCGAGGTTGAAGATCCGGGACGAGCGGATGTTCACGGTGATCGTCTCGCTGGCGAAGGCCCCGACCTGGAACACGGCGCCGGTGTAGGAGCCGTCCAGCAACTTGCGGTCGTTGAAGTGGCTCTGCACCGCGACCCGGTCGATCTCTTCGAGCAGCTGGTTCACTTCCTGCTGCAGGGCGGCCCGGTCGGAGGCGGTGTTGGTGTCGTTGGCCGACTGCACCGCCAGCTCCCGGATCCGCTGCAGGTTCGAGGTCGTCTCGTTCAGCGCGGTCTCGGCGGTGCGAATGAGCGACACCGCGTCGTTCGCGTTTCGGACCGCCTGGTTGAGCCCACGGATCTGCGAGGTGAAGCGCTCGCTGATCGCGAGCCCGGCCGCGTCGTCCTTGGCCGAGTTGATCCGCAACCCGGTGGACAGCCGCTCGAACGTCGAGGCGAGGTTTTGGGTGTTTTTGGCGAGTGAACGTTGGGTGTTCAGGGACGCGACATTGGTCGTGATCGTGAGCATCTCGAGCTCCTCCTTGGAACCATGGGTCGAGCCGCTCTTCCCAGCGGCTCCTGCTGGGTCATGTGCGCAAAAAGTGGGACTCGGCGTCCCTGGTTCGCCGTGATCCATCGGCGCCGACCGTGTCGGCTTGAGGCGGTCGTGGTTCGTTTCGGGTCACTTTTTTCGAGACACCCGGCGGATGTGATTTGGAGCGTGGCTCGAGGCACCCCGGGCCCGGTGGTCGTCCGGACCCGGCCTCGGGGAGGTCGTTGGTCAAATCTCTGAAACCATATCGAATTCCGCCTCCTCCCTCCGTTGGCCCGTCCGGTGCTTGTGCTGAGACCGTGGCCCCCGCGGGGGCAAAAGGAGACGACAATGACCCACTTTGACCGCACCCATCTCACCCGCACCCTGCTCACCGTCGCCGGAGGCTGGCTCGCCGGCGCCGCCGTCCTCGGGGCTGGCCTGTACGCCTACCCGCCGACCTCGTCGCTCGACGAGCGCCCCGGGCTCGCTCGGCCCGAGTCGGCGGCCCAGAACGCCGAGGCGCCGAGCGTCGAGCCCACCACCGAGCCCGAAGCCGAGGCCGAAGCCGAGGCCAAGGTCGACCAGCGGGCCGAGCCGGCGGTCCGGATCGCGCTCGACGACGGCGCGCCCGAAATCGACCACCTGGCCGCGGCCGAGGACGCGCTGCTCGATGGCGACCCCGCCGAGGCGCTGGCCGCTCTGCGCCGGCACCTCCACCACGCGAGCCCTTCCGTGGACGTGCTGCTGCGGGTGGGGCGCCTCGCCAGGGAGCAGGGAAACGCCGAGCTCTCGGCGGCGGCGCTCGCCGAGGCCCGAGGGCTCGACCCCGAGGAGCCGGAGGTCGCCCTGCAGCTCGCCCGCACCGAGCTCGTCCGGGGGCGGGTGGCGGAGGCCCGGACCGCCGCCCTCGCCGCGGTGCGGCTCGCGCCCAGGGAGGCGGTCGCCTACCACCTGCTCGGCCGGGCCGAGATGGCGGCGAGCCGCTGGGACCCGGCGGAGGCGGCGCTCGATCGGGCGATCCAGCTCGATGCGCAAAACCCCCACCTCTACAACCAGCTCGGTTTGCTCGAGGTGTACCGCCGGCGCGGCGCCGCGGCGGTCGAAGCGCTCGAGGCCGCGGTGGAGCTGTTCGGGGCTGAGGTTCCGGGCTACGTGCTCAACAACTTGGGGCTCGCCCTGGAGCTCGTAGGGAGGCTCGAGGCCGCTCGGGCGGTGTTCGGCGAGGCCCTGGCCGAGGAGCCGATGTACGTGAAGGCGCGGGTCAACCTGCGCCGGATCGAGGCGAGCCTCGCGGCAAGGGAGACGGCGCGGGCGAGGGTCGTGGCCGACGGCTCCTTCTCGGAACCGGGGCCCGTCGAAGCCCCTGAGGCGCATGAAGAGGTGGCTGCGTCCGGGACCGGCGCCGAGTAGAGTGCCGCGCGGATGTTCGCCCGCCTCGTGCCCGCGCCCCTCGTGAGGGTCTTCGCCCGGCCCTACCTGGCCGGAGGGACCATGGAGGCGGCGCTCGGCGTCGCCGCCGAAGCGTGGGCCGACCGGGGCCGGCTGTGCACGCTCGACCTGCTCGGCGAGAGCGTGACTCGGCCGGAGCAGGCCGAGGCGAGCGAGGTGACCTACCTCGAGCTCATCGACCGGATCGCCGAAGACGCCCGGTTCGAGGCGTCCAAGGGGCGACCGTCGGTGTCCTTGAAGCCGTCCGCGTTCACCGCCGGCCGGCCCGAGGACGCGTTTTCGCCCATCCGCCGGGTGCTCGAGCGAGCAAAGGAGCGAGGGGTCGCGGTCACCATCGACATGGAAGACCGCCGCTGGACCGACCTCACCCTCGAGCGCGCGGTTCAGTTCTTCGAGGCTGGGTTCGACGTCGGCACCGTGCTGCAGAGCCGCCTCTTTCGCACCGAGGCCGACCTCGAGCGCATCCCCGCTGGGATGCGGGTCAGGCTCGTGATCGGGATCTATCCGGAGCCGGGCGACGTCGCGCTCACCGACAAGGCGAAGATGAAAGCGCAGCTCGTCCCGTTTGCCCAGCGGCTCATCGAGCGCGGGGCGAGGGTCGAGCTCGGAACCCACGACGACCGGGTCGTCGAGCGCTTCGTGGCCGAAGTCGCCCCGGTCGCCCCCGACCGGTGCGAGCTGCAGGTCCTGCTGGGGGTGCCGAGGGACAAGCTGCTTTCGCGGCTCGAGTCGGGGCAGCTCGGGCCCAAGATCCCGGTGCGCATCTATGTCCCGTTTGCCACCAACATGTCCGAGGCGACGGCCTACCTGCGCCGCCGCATGGACGAGAGCCCGAACCTCATCGGGCTCGTGCTCCGAAATCTGGTCGAGCGGGGCTGAGCCGCCCCGGCGGTCGGCGACCTCGGAGCGCCGCTCGAGGGGGGCTGAGGCTTGCCGGGCTGCCGTCCGCCGGCTACCCGCCTCCCATGGTCTCCGAGATCTTCGACGCCGCCGCTTGGGACGAGGTCCCCGGCTTCTCGCTCACCGACGTCAGCTACCACCGGAGCAAAGACGGCCGGACCGTGCGGGTGGCCTTCGACCGGCCCGAGGTGCTGAACGCGTTTCGGCCGCAGACCGTGGACGAGCTGCATCGCACCCTCGAGCACGCCCGGACCGACAGCCGGGTCGGGTGCGTGCTCATCACCGGAAACGGGCCGTCGAAGAAGGACGGCAAGTGGTCCTTCAGCTCCGGCGGTGACCAGCGGATCCGGGGCGCCGACGGTTACAAGTACGCAGACGGACAGACCGTCGATCCGGCCCGGCTCGGGCGCCTGCACATTCTCGAGGTGCAGCGGCTCATCCGGTTCATGCCGAAGATCGCCATCGCGGTGGTGCCGGGCTGGGCCGCGGGGGGCGGCCACAGCCTGCACGTCGTGTGCGACCTGACCATCGCGAGCGCGGAGCACGCTCGGTTCAAGCAGACCGATCCCGACGTCGCGAGCTTCGACGGCGGCTACGGATCGGCGCTGCTCGCGAGGCAGGTGGGCCAGAAGCGGGCCCGCGAGATCTTCTTTCTCGGCCGGACCTATGGCGCACAGGAGGCGTTCGAGATGGGCATGGTCAACGCGGTGGTGCCCCACGCCGAGCTCGAGCGGACCGCGATCGCGTGGGCAGAAGAGGTGAACTCGAAGAGCCCGACAGCGATGCGCATGCTGAAATACGCCTTCAACCTGCCCGACGACGGGCTCGTCGGCCAGCAGCTGTTCGCCGGGGAGGCGACCCGGCTCGCCTACGGCACGGAGGAGGCCAAGGAGGGCCGCGACGCGTTCCTCGAGAAGCGACCGCGGGACTTCTCAGGGTTTCCCTGGATGTATTGAGCGCGCACGTTGCGCTTGACTCACATGAGAACCATTCTCAAACTCTCATCATGATCGTCTGCTCCTGCCGGGGGATCTCTTGTCGACAGATCAAGGAGGAGGTCGTGGCCGGCGCCCGGTCGGTGAAGGACGTCGCGAGCCGCTGCCGGGCCGGTCGGGGCTGTGGGGCGTGCTGCCGGCAAATTCGGGACATGATCCGGGAATACCAGTCGATTCAGGTGTCGGCACAGAGCGCTTGCTCCGACGGCGCGCTCTCGGATAGCTCCGCCGCAGCATGAAGGGCCACGACGAGGTCATCGATCTGTTGAACGAGGTGCTCACCGGCGAGCTGACAGCGGTGAACCAGTATTTCATCCACCACAAAATGTGCGAAAACTGGGGCTACGAGCGCCTCAGCGACTACCTGCGAAAGGAGTCGATCGACGAGATGAAGCACGCCGATCGACTCATTTCGCGGGTCCTCTACCTCGACGGGGTGCCGAACCTGCAGCGACTCGGCAAGGTGAACGTGGGCGAGACCGTGCCCGAGCAGCTCGCGATCGACCTGAAGCTCGAGGAGCAGGCGCTGGCTCGGCTGCGCGACGGCGTCGAAAAATGCAGGGCGCTTGGCGACCACGGGAGCCGGGCCCTGCTCGAGGAGATCCTCATCTCCGAAGAGGCGCACGTGGACTGGATCGAGGCCCAGCTCAGCCAGATCGACCAGATGGGCGTCGCCCACTACCTGGCCCTCCAAGTCAAAAAGGAGGATTGAGCGTGGCCGAGGCGCTGCTTCGGGCGCTCGAGGCGGCGCTGCCCGGTGTCAGCAGCATCGACGCCGCTGACCGCGAGGCCTACGGCCGGGACTGGACCCGCGTGCACCGGCCCGATCCGTGCGCGGTCGCCTTCCCCAAAAACACGAGCGAGGTGGCTGAGGTTCTCCGCTTGGCCCGAGCCCACGGGGTCTCCGTGGTGCCGTCGGGCGGCCGGACCGGACTCGCGGGGGGGGCGGTGGCGGCCCGAGGCGAGCTGGTCCTCTCGCTCGACCGCCTCCGCACGCTCGGACCCGTGGATCCGGTGGCCCGGACGGTGCGGGTGGGGGCCGGGGCGGTGACCGCCGAGGTGCACCAGCACTGCGCCCCCCACGGGCTGACCTGGCCGGTCGATTTCGCGTCCTCCGGATCGAGCCAGGTCGGAGGCAACATCGCGACCAACGCCGGCGGAGTGCGGGTGGTGCGCTACGGCCTCACCCGGCAGTGGGTGCTCGGGCTCGAGGTGGTGCTCGCCACCGGCGAGGTGCTCGAGCTGAATGGCGCCCTCGAGAAGAACAACACCGGGGTCGATCTGAGGCAGCTGTTCATCGGCTCCGAAGGCACGCTCGGCGTCATCACCGCGGCGACGCTCAAGCTCTGCCCGGTACCGGTGGCAACGCAAGTCGCCTTGCTCGCGGTGGCGGACCTCCCCACTACGCTCGCGGTGTTCGGTCACGCCCGGGCCGAGCCCGGTCTGTCTCTGCTCGCGTTCGAGTACTTCACCGACGCGTGCCTCGGGGTGGTTCTCGAAGAATCGGGGGCGTCGAGCCCGTTTGCGGAGCGGCACCCGGCGTACCTGCTCGTCGAGATCGAGCCGGGGCCGGCAGCGCAGCTCGAGGAGGTCACCGAGCGGTGGCTCGGACGGCTGCTCGAGGAGGGGCTCGTTTTCGACGGCGTACTGTCCGGTAGCGCGAGCCAGGCCGGCCAGCTGTGGAGCTACCGGGAGCGCATCAGCGAGTCGCTGTCGAAGAAGGGCTTCTTGCACAAAAACGACGTGGCGCTGCCGGTGAGCGGCCTCGCGTCGTTCACCGGGACGCTCGAGCGGGTGCTCGCGGAGCGCTACCCCGACTTCGGCGTCTACCTGTTCGGCCACGTGGGTGACGGCAACCTGCACGTCAACATCATGAAGCCGGAGCCCATGGACCGAAGCGCGTTCCTCGACCGGGTGCACGAGACCGACGCGCTGTTGTTCTCGCTGCTGCGCGAGCACAAGGGGAGCGTGTCGGCCGAGCACGGGATCGGCCTCCTCAAGAAGGCCGCCTTGCCGTTCAGCCGGAGCCCCGCGGAGCTCGCGCTGCTTCAGGCGGTCAAGAGAGCCTTCGATCCGGACGGCATCCTCAACCCGGGCAAGATCTTCGACTGAGCCTCACAGGTCGGCTTCGACGAAGGGCGCGTCGGAGTAGCAGGCCACGACCTCTTCGTCTTCGTCGTTGGCGAGCAGGAACCAACGGACCCCGTCTCCGTCTTCGTAGGACCAGCGCTCGAGCTGGGCTCCGTCGTGGGCCCGCAGGTAGGTCACCGCGTCCTCGATGGCCGCAGCCCCGTCGGGCAGCTTCTCGCCTCGGCGCCGGAGCTTCTCGAGTCGGCGCTCGAGCCGCTCCGCCAGGTCCTCGGCGGCCACGGTGTCTTCCGGGGTGTCGATCGGTTCCACCTCGTCGCTCTCCATGAGCTCGAGCAAGGTAGCCGCCGACTTTTGCATGGCGTCGGAGCTGCTGCTCTCGAGGAAACGAGCGATGCTCTCATGCATGTCCATGGCTGCGCCCTACGGGTTGATGGACCACCGCGGAGACCGCGGTGAGGTCCACCTCGGAGATGGAGGGATTCGAACCCCCGATACCGTTGCCGGTATACTTGATTTCGAATCAAGCGCCTTCAGCCAGGCTCGGCCACATCTCCGGACACGGAGGCTGGTATCGAGACCCGACCGGCGCGTCAACCGCGTTCTTGCCGGCGAGCGGTTCGCCAGCGGAGCGTGCCGGTCGGCGCGGACGTCGGTCGGCCGAGCCTTGCCGAGAACGGCCGCTGGGGCGATAGCTCGGCCGGTGGAGGGCGACCACCGATGCGGGCGAGCGGTGCGGCTCAGCCGCTCCGTCGGTGGATCGCGGTGGTGCCTGCGCCTGTCCGGGCGCGCTCCTTGGCCCCTGCGGCTCGAGGCCGGGCCCGGCTCTGAACCCCTGGGGGATCCCCATTTCGACCCGGTCGCGCACGTCGCCGGGTCCCTCTCCATGGCTCGCGCTCTGCTCGATGCACCGGCCCGGTCCCAGGTGCTCGCGCTGTTCTCCGCTGGGGTCCGCCGGCTTCGCCTGTCCCGGTTCGGGCTGGTCGTCGCCGGCGAGGGGGCGCCGCAGCCCCGGCGAGACTGCATCTCGGCGGCAGCGGCGCTGCTCACCGGGGCAGAGGCGGTCGAATCAGCGGCTGCCGGGTGGCTCGCGGTGGCCCTCCACGACCCGGTGCCGAGGCCGAAGGCGGCGGCGGCGGAGGCGCTCGTCGCGCACGGGCGGTCCCATCGAGGTTCCGTCGACCGAGAGCTGGCGACGCTGGCCCGGTCGCCGTCGGCGCCGGCGACGTGGCGCATCGACGCGCTGTGGGCGCTCGACGGGGACGGCTGGCCGGCCTTGTCCACCGCGATCGCCCTCATCACCGATGGCGACCCGGGGGTCGAGGCGGCGGCGGTGGAGCGGCTCGGCCGGCTCGGTGCCCGAGAGGCGGAAGCCGAGCTCGCGGCCCGGCTGTTTCATCCTCACCCCGACGTGGCTGCGGCGGCCGCGGACGGGCTCGGCCGCCTCTCGGTCCGGGCGCGGGTGCCGGCCCTGGTGGCTCGGCTCGCTGAAGGTCCCGCCGTGGTCCGCGCGGCGGCGGCGGCGGCGCTCGGGCGAATCGGCGGTTCGGAGGCGACGAAGGCGCTCGCGGAGGCCCAGAAGGACCCGGATCCCAAGGTTCGCCGGGCGGCGGCGGAGGGCCTCGGGGACGGCGAGGCTCCTCCCGGAGCGGTCTCGCTCGCCGGCTCCAGCGGGGATCTCGGGTTTCCACTGCACCCCGGCGGCGAGCCAGCGCCGCGGCCGCAGTCCCCGCTTGCCTACCCCAAAAAGTAAGTGCTCACTCACTTTTGTGGGACGCGGACCGGTCATCACCCGCGAGCGGATCGTGGATGCCGCTCGCGAGGTGTTCCTGAACGAGGGACCCACCGCCTCTACCGCCTCCGTGGCCCGCGCCGCCGGCGTGAGTGAAGGCTCGATATTCAAGCGCTTCGCCACCAAGGAGGATTTGTTCCGAGAGGCGATGGGGCTCCCCGACGTGCGCTTCTCCGAGGAACTGGCCGAGCGCCTGGCCGGTCTTCCTCCTGAGCAGGTGCTCACCGAGATGGGCGTCCGGATCATCGAGCTGTTTCGGGCGCTGCTCCCCCGAGTGATGATGCTCTGCGCCCACCACGCCAAAGAGCATAAAAGCCTCATCGATGCGCTTCGGCCCGGAGAAGGGCAGCAGCCTGCCCCCCTGATCCTGCTGCGGGCGGTCGGCCGCCAGATCGAGCGGCTGCAAGAGGCGGGCGCGCTTCGGGACATCGACCCCGAGGTCGCGGCGCGGGTCCTGATCGGCGCCATGCACAATTACGTCTTTTTCGAAGTGGTAGGGCTGCAGGAGCGGCAGCCGCTGCCGGCCGCGAGCTTCGTGCGCGGGGTGGTGGACCTCATGCTGCGAGGCGCGCTGCCCGAGGGTGCCCATGCGTGAATCCGTCCTCCTCCTGTTCACCGCCGGCTGTGGGTTCCTCCACACGGTGCCGGCCGAACCCCCGCCGCCGGTGTCGGTGCCCGACCGTTTCGTGGGGTCGGGGGGCACCGAGTCCTTGGGCCGGTGGTGGGAGAGCTTCGGGGACCGCGAGCTCGACGGGCTGGTGGAGTCGGCGTTCGGGGGCAACCTCGACCTGCGGGCCGCCTACGCCCGGCTCGCCGCCGCCGACGCGGCGGTCCGGGTCGGCTACGCCGCCTACATTCCGAGCGTGAGCGCGGGGGCCGACGTCAACACGAGCCGCTCGGTGTTCAACTTCGGCGGTGGGCAAGGGCCGGTGCCCGGCGGCGGCGCGTTCGGGGTCGAGCTCTCGCAGTTCAACCTGCAGGCCGCGCTGTCCTACGAGGTCGACCTCTGGGGTCGGTTCTACGGCCAGGCGATGGCTGGGGTGGCCGAGATGGCCGCGAGCGAGGGCGACCTCGCGACCATGCACGTCACCGTCTCGGCCACGGTGGTGGACACGTGGCTCCAGCTCATCGAGCAGAACGCGACGCTCGCGCTCATCGAAGAGCAGCGCAAGGTGAACGCGACCTATCTCGAGCTGGTGGAGCTGCGCTTTCGCCAGGGCCAAGCCTCCGCTCTGGACGTGTTCCAACAGCGGCAGCGGGTGGCCGCGCTCGACGCCCAGGTTCCCCCGTTGAAGGCCCAGCTCGACGTGCTCGGCTACCAGCTCGCGGTGCTGCTCGGTCGTCCCCCCGGCGCAGTCTCGGTTTCGACGGGCCGCTTACCCGAGCTCCCGCCCGTCCCCGAAGTGGGCATACCGGCGGTCCTGCTCGCCCAGCGCCCCGACGTGCGCGCGGCCCAGGCCCGGGTGGTGGCCGCCGATCACCGGGTGGGGTCCGCGATCGGGGCTCGGTTTCCACGGCTGAGCCTGTCCGCGTCCGGCGGGTTTCGGGGCTTCGACGTCGTGAATGGGCTGTTCGACAACTGGCTCTACAACCTGGTGGCGGGGCTGACCGCGCCGCTGACCGACCAAGTCCGGCTCGAAGCCGAAGAGCGGCAGGCGCGGGCCCGGCTCGAGGAGCAGGTCGCAAACTACGGCCAGGCCGTGCTCGGGGCGCTCCGTGAGGTGGAGGAGGCGCTGACCAGAGAGGTCCGGCAAGACGCCTTGCTCGAGGAGCTCGACAAGCAGCTCGAGGTCGCCGAGGCGACCCTGGCCGAGGCCCGCCGCCGCTACTTCAACGGCCTCAGCGACTACCTGCCCGTCCTCACCGCGCTCGAGACGCAGCAGACGACCGAGCAGCGGGCGCTCGCCGCCCGCAGGCAGCGCCTGTCCATCCGGGTGCAGCTGTGCCGGGCCCTCGGTGGGGCCTGGCTCGACGATGTGGGAAAAAAGAAGCGCAGGGAGGGGGAAATGATGCCCCAAACCGACCCCGAGGAACCCGAGTCATGAGCAGCATCGCCCGTTTTGTCGCCCCGCCCGCCGTGCTCCTGCTCGGCGTCGCGGCCGCCGTGATCTTCGTGAAGACCGGCTCGAAAGCCGAGCGCAAGCCGGCCCCGATCCTTCCGTCCCGGGTGGAGGTGACCGAGCTGCCGAAGACCGACCAGGAGGCGGAGGTCTCGGCGCTCGGCACCGTCGTGCCGGCCGAGCAAGTGAGCTTGATTCCCGAGGTGTCGGGGCTCGTTCGCCACGTCAGCCGGTCCCTGGTGCCGGGCGGGATCGTGAGGAAGGACGAGCTCTTGCTCCGGATCGACCCGCGCAACTACCGGCTGGCGGTGGACGAGCGCCGGGCCCAGGTGGCCAAGGCGGAGTTCGACTTGCAGCTCGAGCGGGGCCGGGTCCGGGTCGCCGAGCGAGAGTGGGAGCTGCTCGAGGCGACCACCCGAGGGGACGCCGACGAGGGGCTCGCGCTGCGGCGTCCGCACCTCCTGAACGCCGAGGCCGCGCTCTCCGCCGCGAAGAGCGCGCTGAGCCGGGCCCAGCTCGACCTCGAGCGGACCACCCTCCGGGCCCCTTTCGATGCGGTGGTGCAGAGCGAATCGGCGGCGGTGGGCCAGATCGTGGGCCCCGGCTCCGCGGTGGCCGCCCTCGTAGGGACGAGCCACTTCTGGGTGCAGACGAGCTTGCCGCTCGCCGACCTCGCGCTCATCGAGCTGCCCGACCAGAGCGGCGCCGGGGGGTCCAGAGCCCAGGTCGAGCAGGAGCTCGGCACCGGGGGCGTCGTCGCTCGCGAGGGGCGGGTGGTCCGGCTTCTCGGCGACCTCGACCCGGCGGGCAAGATGGCGCGGGTCCTCGTCGAGATCCCGGATCCCATGGGCCTGTCCGATGAGCGGCCGCCGCTGCTGCTCGGCGCGGTGGTGCGGGTCCGGATCGAGGGTCAAAAGGTCCCCGGGGTCTACGTCGTCCCCAGGCGGGCGCTGCACGAGGACCGAAAGCTGTGGCTCGAGCGGGATGGGCGCCTCGCGATCCGCCCGGTCGAGGTCGTGTGGCGGGGCCAGGCTGACGTGTTCGTGCGCGGGGACATCGGTGATCCGGCCCGGCTCATCCTGTCCAGGCTCAAGACGCCGGTCGACGGCATGGCGGTTCGAGTCGAGCCATCGAAGGCCGCGCGAGGGGCCGAGTGATGCAAGACCGCCACGATCCGCGTCGGTACGGGACCGGCCCCATCGCTTGGATGGCGCAAAACCCGGTCGCCGCGAACCTGCTCATGATCGTGCTCATCGTGGGCGGCCTGGTGGTCGGCTCGCAGGTGAAGCAGGAGGTCTTTCCCGAGTTCGATCTCGATTTCGTGAGCGTCGCGGTCCCGTATCCGGGGGCGAGCCCGGCCGAGGTGGAGCAAGGCATCGTGCTCGCCATCGAGGAGCAGGTGCGCTCGCTCGACGGGGTGAAGCGGGTCACGGCGTCGGCGGCCGAAGGGGCGGGCGGGGTCACGGTCGAGCTCGAGGTGGGGACCGATCCCAACAAGGCGCTCGCCGACGTGAAGAGCGCGGTGGACCGCATCACCTCCTTCCCCGAGAACACCGAGCAGCCGACGGTGAGCCTGGTGTCGAACCGGCAGCAGGTCGTAGGGCTCGCCGTCTATGGAGACGTCGGGGAAGAGGTCCTGCGCCAGGTGGCCGACCAGACGAGGGAGGAGCTGCTGCTGGCGCCCGAGATCTCCTACGTCGAGCTGTCCGGCAACCGGCCCCGCGAGATCTCGATCGAGATTCCGCAAGAAAACCTGCGGAGACTAGGGCTCAGCCTGCCGATGGTGGCCCAACTGGTCGGCCAGCTCGCTTTGGAGCTGCCCGGCGGCGGGGTCAAGACCAGCGCCGGTGAGATCCTGGTCCGGACCGCGGAGCGGCGCGATCTCGCCGCCGACTTCGAGAACTTGCCCATCGTCACGAGCCCGGACGGGGCCGCGGTGACCTTGGGCATGATCGCGGAAGTCCGAGATGGTTTCGAGGACAACGACGTGTCGGCCACCTTCGACGAGAAGCCGGCGATCATGGTCAACGCGTTTCGAAGCGGCAACGAGACCCCCACCGGCGTCGCCGCCGCGGTGCGGGCGTACGTCGAGCGGGCCGGGGCCGAGGGCCGGCTGCCCCCGGGGGTGAAGCTCGCGGTGCTGAACGACTCCTCGAAGATGCTCGCCGAGCGCTTCGATCTGCTCCTGCGAAACGCCCAGCTCGGCCTCGTGCTCGTGCTCATCGTGCTCGGGTTGTTCCTCGACGCCCGGCTGTCGTTCTGGGTCACGATGGGCATTCCCATCTCCTTTCTGGGAGCCCTGCTCCTCCTGCCCGCGAGCGGGGTCTCCATCAACATGATCTCCCTCTTCGCGTTCATCATCACGCTCGGCATCGTCGTGGACGACGCGATCGTGGTCGGCGAGAACGTGTACGAGATGCGGGAGCGGGGGATGGACCGCATGAGCGCCGCCATCAGCGGGGCAAAGCAGATCTCGGTCCCGGTCACCTTCTCGGTGCTGACCACGATCGTCGCCTTCACGCCGCTGTTGTTCATCCCCGGGACATCGGGGAAGTTCTTTGGCGTCATCCCCACCGTCGTGATCTGCGTGCTCGCCATCTCCCTGGTCGAGTCGCTGCTGGTGCTTCCCGCCCACCTCGGTCATCGGGGAAACATGGGAGCGGCGCTCGTCCGGTTTTTCCTGTGGCCGTTTTCGCCTTCCGTGCGAAAGCCGCTGCCGCCGCTCGGGGACGATGACCCCGACCCGCCCAAGGGCCCCATCCTTCGGGCGATCGAAGCCCCCGGCCGCCGGTTCTCGGCCCTGCTCGAGTGGGTCATCGATCGCAGCTACCGGCCCTCTGTCCGCTTCGCGATCCGCCGCCGCTACCTCACGGTCGCGGTCGCGCTCGCCGTCTTGGTGGCGACGCTCGGGTTCCTCAGGAGCGGCCGGCTGCCGTTCACGTTCCTGCCGAAGACCGACGCCGACCGGATCACCGCGCAAGCAACCTTGCCGTTTGGCTCCGCAGTGGAATCGACCGAGAGGGTGCGCGACCACCTCGAAGCCGCCGCCCAGCGCGCGATCGACCGGTTTTCGCCCGAAGCCGTGGAGGGCGTCTTCACCCTCATCGGGGGCAAGGTCGCGGCCGGGTTCGGACCGATGACGGCGAGCCCAGGGGGCACCGGCGGGCACATGACCGGGGTGCAAGTGTTCCTCGTGCCGAGCGACCAGCGGGACTTTTCGGCCGGGCAGTTCGCCTCGGCGTGGCGGGAGGAGGCGGGCGAGGTTCCCGGGGTGGACACCTTGGGCTTCGTGTTCGCCACCGGCCCCGGCGCGGGGGCGGCGATCACGGTGGAGCTGTCCCACTCCGACGTACCCACCCTCGAAGCGGCGGCCGATGAGGTCGCCGAGGCGCTCCGCGCCTACCCGGGTGTGAAGGACATCGACCCAGGCTTTTCGAACGGAAAGCCCCAGCTCGACCTCGAGATCACCCCGGTGGGGCGGAGCATCGGGCTCACCGCCGAAGACGTGGGGCGGCAGGTGCGAGCCGCCTTCTACGGGGCCGAGGCGCTCCGGCAGCAGCGAGGCCGGGACGAGGTGAAGGTCGTCGCCCGGCTCCCGGAAGCGGAGCGGCGGTCCGAGCGGGACATCGAGACCCTGATGCTGCGCACCCCGGGCGGCGGCGAGATCCCGCTGTTTGCCGCCGCGGAGGTCAACCGAGGGTTTTCGTACACCACCATTCGGCGGGCCGAGGGCCGGCGGGTGGTGACGGTCACCGCGGATGTCGTCCCCGGGGTGGGCAACGCGAGCCAGGTCCAGGCGTCGCTCGCCGCCGAAGTGATGCCCGAGGTTCTGTCCCGCTACGCCGGCCTGACCTACAACTTCGAGGGCGACCGTCGAAGCCAAGCCGAGACCCTAGAGGCCCTGGCTCTTGGGACTCCGCTCGCGCTGCTCGGGATCTTCGCGCTGCTCGCCATCCCGTTTCGAAGCTACCTGCAGCCGATCGTCGTCATGTCCGCCATTCCCTTTGGCCTCGTCGGCGCGGTGCTCGGGCATGTGATCATGGGGTACGACCTGAGCCTCATCTCGATGCTCGGCGTGGTCGCCTGCTCAGGCATCGTGGTGAACGACTCGCTCGTGATGGTGCACGCCGCCAATGCGTACCGGGCCGAAGGCCACTCGGTGGCGGAGGCGGTGAAGCTCGCCGGAGCGCGGCGGTTTCGGCCGATCCTCCTCACGTCCTTGACCACGTTCTTCGGGCTCGCGCCCATGATCCTCGAGACCTCCGTGCAGGCCCGCTTTCTCATCCCGATGGCGATAAGCCTCGGCTTCGGGGTGATGTTCTCGACGTTCATCATCCTGCTGCTCGTGCCCGCGCTCTATGTCATCCTCGATGACGCGGTGGGGCTCGTGCTGCGCATGCCCGACGAGCCCCGTACGAAATGACGCCCTCAGCTTAGCCTGGTCGGGGCGGCGGCCTTCGCTGGGCGAAATCGCTGCCGCGCTCGACGGCGTGGGCCACCGTGAGCAGCCGGCCTTCTTCGAACCAAGGGCCCATGAGCTGGGCGCCGATCGGCAAGCCGCTTTCGGTGAAGCCGGCCGGAGCGGAGAGGGCGGGGATGCCGGACAGGTTGACGGCGAGCGTCAGGACGTCTGCGGCGTACATCTCGAGCGGGTCATCGGTTTTCTCCCCCAAGGAAAACGCCGCCGTCGGCGTGGTCGGCGCGAGCAGGACGTCGCATCTTTCGAAGACCTGCTCGAAGTCCCGTCGAATCAGGGTCCGGACCCGCTGGGCCCGCTCGTAGGATTGGGCCCGATAGCCGGCGGAGGCGACGTAGGTCCCGAGCACGATCCGGCGCCGGACTTCCTCGCCGAACCCCTCGAAGCGGGTGCGGGTCACCATCTCGTCGAGGCTCGCGCCGGCGGCGCGGCGCCCGTAGCGGACCCCGTCGTAGCGGGCGAGGTTGCTCGCCGCCTCCGCGGTGGAGAGGACATAGTAGGTGGACAGCGCGAGCGCGGTGTGGGGCAGGTGCACCGGCACGAGGATCGCCCCGTCTTCTTCGAGTCGGTCGGCGGTGGCCCGGACCGCAGCTTCGATCTCCGGGTCCACCCCGGCTCCGAAGTATTCCGCGGGCAGGCCCACCCGAAGACCGCGCACCGGCCTTTGGAGCGCGCCCAGATAGTCATCCACCGGCCGCTCGGAGGAGGTCGCGTCGTTTTTGTCGAACCCGGCGATGGCACCGAGCAGCAGCGCGAGGTCCTGGGCCGACCGACCCAACGGCCCCACCTGGTCGAGCGAGGACGCAAACGCGATCACCCCGGCCCGGGAGACCCGGCCGTAGGTGGGTTTGAGTCCGAAGATGCCGCAGAACGCGGCCGGCTGACGGATGGAGCCGCCGGTGTCGGTGCCGAGACTCCCGAGCGCCTGCCCGGCCGCGACCGCGGCGGCGCTGCCCCCAGAAGAGCCCCCCGGGACCCGGGTGCGGTCCCATGGGTTTTGGCACGGAAAGAAGGCCGAGCGCTCGGTGCTCGAACCCATCGCGAACTCATCGAGGTTCGTCTTTCCCACCAGCACCGCGCCCGCAGCCCGGAGCCGGCGGGCCATCTCTCCATCGTAGGGGGCCCTCCACCCGTCCAGGATGCGGCTCGCCGCGGTGGTGGGCATGTCGTTCGTGACGAGCAGATCCTTGAGTGCGATCGGGATCCCATCGAGCGCGGACCGGGGGGCTCCGGCCGCCCGGCGCAGGTCCGATTGCCGAGCTGCTTCCCGGGCGCTGGCTTCGGCCACGTGCAGAAACGCCCCCAGAGCCTCGTCCGACCGGATGCGGTGGAGGCACGCGTCGAGCAGGGCCTCGGCGGAGAGCCCGTCGGCGAGGCGGTGAACGGCCGCCGCGATCGAGAGGTCAGCGGCCGCCGCGACCGAGAGATCAGCGGCCGCTGGGACCGGGAGGTCAGCGCGGTCGTCGCTCATCCGAGGACCCTCGGCACCCGAAACGCCTCCCCTTCGGCGTCGGGCGCGCCCTCGACGACCCGGGACGGCTCGAGCGTGGGCTCCGGCACGTCCTCCCTGGTCCTCGGGGGCAGCGGGATCCCGTGAGCGGTGGGCAACACGCCCTCCACCGGCACGGCCCCCAGGTCCTCCATGTGGCCGAGGATGCGGTCGAGCTCCCCCGCCAGCCGCTCGAGCGCGGCGTCGTCGAGTAGCCGCCCCGAGCCCTCGGGCAGCTCGAGGCGAGCGAGCCGAGCGATGCGGAGCACCTCGGCGGAGTCGATGGCCATGCCCGGTGCTACCGCAAAACCAGCCGCCGGGGGAGGTTAGCTCGGGTCCTCGGTACTCGCTGCTTCGAGCTCGGCGAGCTTTCGTTCGGCGACGATGCGGTCCCGCGCCGCTGGCGGGGCGCGGTCGAGGTACC
Organism: Myxococcota bacterium; assembly: GCA_036788295.1. Lineage (GTDB taxonomy): Bacteria > Myxococcota > Kuafuiibacteriia > Kuafuiibacteriales > Kuafuiibacteriaceae > JAHQVK01. The sequence continues at coordinate 19,110 of DAIQNR010000044.1, read as the reverse complement.
GGCGGTAGGCCGCGATCGCTGCCGGCCTCTCGCCGCTTCGGACCTGGGCCTCCGCGGTGCCGAGGTGGGCTTCAGCGAGGGTGTCGTCCAGCCTCGCCGCCCGCGTGAACGCGAGCAGGGCGAGGCGGGCGTTGCCGAGGTCGAGGTAGCACCAACCCTTTCCCGCGTGGGGTTCGGCCGCCCGTGGGTTCAGGTCCGCGGCCCGGCCATAGGCATCGAGCGCGTTTTTGGGTCGTCCCCGCTGCCGCTCCCGGTGGGCCTTCTTCATCCATGAGCCGAAGGTCTCGTCGGGGCGATCCGGGGGTTTGGCGAGGCTCCGCTTCGCTCTCGAGGATTCGGTGTCCGCTTTCCCCCTCGGTTCGGCTTCTTGCCCGATCCCTGGGCGCTCCGCGGACGGCTCGGCTCCCGGATCGGACTTCGGTGGGCCGACCTCCTCGCCTCCTCGTCTCGGCTCCGGATCGACCGCTGGTCGCGCCTCTGGCTCGGCCTCCTGCTCCGCGGACCTCGGGATCTCGGCCCGGTCCGCCGAGCCGGCCTCGGGATCGGCTTCAAAAGGGGCAGCGGCTTCGAGCCTCGGCTCGGGCTCGGCGAGCGCCGACGACAGCCACGGCTCGGCGGCCCGGATCGACAAGCCGGTGACGATCCCGATGAGGAGGCCGCCCACGAGCAGCGGCACCCCTCTTCGGGGTCGCTCCGCCGGCCGAACCCCGATGTTCGAGAACGTGAGGTCGCCGGTGAACGCCGCGCTGCTCGGCAGCGAGCTCGGGAAGGCGGCGGGGGCCGGGGCGGCCGGGGGGTCGAACACGGCGGGGTCGCCGGTTTGCCCGAGCCGGCTGGGGCGCCGGATCTTGGTCGTCTCTTCCCGCGCCTCGGTCGAAGCAGCATGGGCCTCGGGCCTCGGTTCGGGCGGTGGCCTCGGCGGCGAGCCAGGATGGGGCTCGGCGGGCAGGGCCACCCCGGCGAAGGGACCGGGCGCCGGGAGCCTCGAAGGAGCCGGTGCGAGCGAGAGCACGCCTTCGAGCCGGGCGGCGGCGACGATCTCGCTGCCTCGCCACGCCGGCAAGAGGCCGCTCGCTCCTTCGATCAGCTCTTCGAGGCTCTTGGCCTTCTCGTAGACCGAGAAGAACGGCTCGAGCTCGGCGATGTTGCCGAGCCGCTTCCAAGTGTCCCCCGACCGGGAGATCTCGTCGTCACGCCCGATCCGGCCCTCCACGATCCACTTCTGAAGGGTGGTCAGCTCTCGAAACGCGACCTGGCGACCGGCGACGGTCCGGACCAGCCACTCCGATCGGCCAGGGGGCGGGGGAGGGCTCTTGGCTTTTTCGGAAGGCGCGTCCGGCGGGCCGTTGCCGTCGAGCCGGAGCCGAAACACGTGGCGGCACGCGCTGCATCGAACGGTGTGCTCGCCCGGACCGATTCGGCGGCCGTCGAGCGCGTACCCGGTCCCGCATTTCGGACAGCGGACATCCATGGCCGATGGCGAGCAACCTAGCACGGCAAGCGGGCCCGGACAGCGACGTCGGGGGGACGTCTCGGTGGGCGAACACCCGGACCGTCGGTCAGGTTTCTTGCGCGCGGCGCCGAGCGGAGAAGCCGAGTCGGCGGATCGACCCCGATTCGGAGACCTCACGGCGAGGGGTTTGGCCGGCCCAGTCCGGCGCGCGGTCGCCGGTTGGCGGCCCCGGCGGGCGGCGGTACACCACCGGCGGATGAGGTTTCTTCACGCCATGGTCCGGGTCCACGACCTCGACGCCGCCCTCCTCTTCTTCTGCGATCACCTCGGCCTCGTCGAGACCCGCCGCCACCGCGTCGAAGCAGGGCGATTCACCCTGGTGTTTCTCGCCACCGCCCCCGGGGAGCCGGAGATCGAGCTCACCCACAACTGGGACGAGACCGAGCCCTACTCGACCGGTCGCAACTTCGGACATCTCGCGTTCGAGGTGGAGGACGTCTACGCCGCCTGCGCCAGGCTCGAGGCGGCGGGCGTCTCCGTGCTCCGGCCGCCCAGGGACGGCCGAATGGCGTTCGTGAAGAGCCCCGATGGAATTTCGATCGAGCTGCTTCAGCGGGGCGAAGCGCTGCCGCCAGCGGATCCATGGCGGACTCGCCCGAACGTGGGGACGTGGTGAGCGCGCGCGAAGCGGACACCGCCGGCGTGGTCGGGGCGCTCATCGCGCTGGCGGTGGGGATCGGCGCGGCGGCGATCGTGGACTTCGGCGGGGTCGGCGGCCAGGGGCTGCGGGTGGGGCTGTTCGTGCTCGCGCTCGGACCGTGGGTGCTCGCGCTCACCGGCCGCAGCGGCGCAAGGCCGCTGCACGGCAGCGTTTCCCTGGGCTGGGTGCTCCTGCTCGCCGGCGCCGTCGGGGCGCTGGCGCCCGCTCGGGGGCAGGGCCCGCTCGGCCTCGCTCCGATCGCGCTTCAGGCGGGGGGGGCGGCGGCGGTGCTCGTGGTCCTTCATCGCGCTGGCCACTTTGGCTCGGCCGGCCTGTTCGCGCGGCTCGGGGGGGGCGTGACCTTGGGCGTTGGGCTCGGGCTCATCTCGCTTCGCCCGCTCGGCTCCGTGCTCGCCGCCGCGGTGTGCACGTCGCTCATCGCCGCCCACCTCGTCCCGCAGCTCGTCCACGACGCGCTGGTCGTGCAGTGGGGGAGGCGCCACGGGGCATGGGACCGCGCCCGCGCCGCCCTGCAGGGGGTGAGCATGCCGTTCATCTTGTGGACGGTGGCCGGGCATCTGCTCGTGGCGCCGGGCCTGCTCTACTGGAGCCCGAAGCCGCAGGTCGCGCTCGGCGGATTCGGGGCCGCGGTGGCGCTCGCGCTGTTCGTGCTGCGGGGCATGGCCGGCCTGTACGCGCAGAGATCCGTGTTGATCGTCACCACCGTTGCGATCATCTATGGCGTCGGGCTCGCCGCGGCCGTGGTCGGCGACCGGCCGGTCTACCCCCTGCCAGGCGCCCCCTGAAAGCCGCCCCCTGACGCGGGAGGCGCGCTTCGTAGACCCATCTGCGCCGCTCATCAGCGGCCGAAGTCGAGGAAACGGGCGATGACGGTTCGGACCGTGCCGTCCCCGAACCGGACCCGGACCCTCGCCGTAGGGCCTCGGCCCTCCGCCGAGAGCACATCCCCTCGGCCGAAGGTGGCGTGGTGGGCCGTGATCCCGGCCCGCACCGCCGGCACCGGGTCCCGCCGGGCCACCGGCAGCTCCTCGTCCTCGTCGTCGAAGTCGAGGGCGACCGGCCCTCGAGCCTGGGCCCTCGGGGATGGACCGCCGATGGGCGCGAGCAGATCGGGGGGAAGATCGCCCAGAAACTGCGAAGCCCGTCGGACCTCCGTTTTGCCGAAGATGACGCGGCGCCGGGCGAGGGTGAAGAACAGCTGCTCCCGGGCCCGGGTGATGCCGACGTAGCAGAGGCGCCGCTCCTCCTCGAGCGCCGCCTCATCCCCCTCGTCCACCACCCGCGCGCTCGGAAAGGTCCTCTCTTCGAGGCCCACCATGAAGACCACCGGGAACTCGAGCCCCTTCGCCGCGTGCAGCGTCAGCAGCTTCACCCCGTCCTCCGCGCCCTCCGCCCGCTCCCCGGCGGCGAGCGCGGCGCGGTCGAGGTAGGCCTCGAGCGGGGGCCGGCCGTCGTCCGGCGCCTCGAGCTCGGCGATGGAGCTCACCAGCTCGGCGACGTTGGCTTTTCGGTCCTCGGCGGTCGCTGGATCCGTTCGATCGAGGTGCTCGAGGTAGCCGGTGCGCTCGATGACGCGCACCGCCACCTCGGCGGCCGGGGCCGACTCCGCGAAGCTTCGCAGCTCGGCGAACATCGACCCCACGTCCTTGAGCTTCTTCACCGGCCCTGGGCCGAGCCCGGCGGCGGCGAGCGTCGGCTCGGGCAGCGCGAGCAGCTCGAGTCCGTCCCGGCCGCTCGGTTCACCGGCGTACAGGAGCCGCTCCACCGTCTTGCTCCCGATGCCCCGAGACGGCACGTTCAGCACCCGCAGGAAGTCTTGCCTCGACCTCGGGTTCACGAGCAGGCGGAGGTACGCGATGACATCCTTCACTTCGAGCCGCTCGAAGAAGCCGGTGCCGCCGAGCAAGCGGTAGGGCAGGCGAGCCCGGCGAAGCGCCTCCTCGAACGCCCGGGACTGGGCGTTGACCCGAAACAGCACCGCAAACTCCGACGGCTCCCGGCCGAGCTCGTCCATTTGGGCGCGCACGACCCGGGCGACGAGCGCCGCTTCGGCGAGGCCGTCGTCCACGAGCGCGATCCCGATCTTGTCCCCGGCGGGGCCCCGGGTGAACAGCCGCTTCGGGTGGCGGCCGCGGTTCTTCTCGATCACGGAGTTGGCGGCGGCGAGGATGTTGCCCGTGCTGCGATAGTTTTCCTCGAGCTTGACGACCTCGGCCTCCGGCCAATCCTTCTTGAAGTTGAGGATGTGCTCGACCGCCGCGCCCCGCCACCGATAGATGGACTGGTCGTCGTCCCCGACCACCATCAGGTTTCGATGCTCCCGGCACAGCTCGGACAAGAACCGGTATTGGATGCCGTTCGTGTCCTGGAACTCATCCACGAGGACGTGGCGAAACCGGCGCCCGAACCGCGCGAACGCGGCCTCGTGCTCGCTTATGAGATCGGTGGCGAGCCGCAGCAGGTCCCCGAAATCCATCGCCGTGGCCCGGCGCAGCGCGGCCTGGTACTTGAAATACACCGCGACCGCGACCCGGCGGGCGGGCGGATCGGCGGGGCCGACCTTTCGGGCGAAGGCGTCGGGGCCGAGCCCCTCGTTCTTCGCCTGATCGATGGCGGCCGAGATCTTCGGGAGGTTCACCCCGTGCCCGTCGAGCTCGATCCCCATCTCGGTCATCACCGCCCGCATCAGCTTCTTGCTGTCGTCGGCGTCGTAGATGCTGAAGTTTCCCGGGTACCCGAGCCGGTGGCCCTCGATCCGAAGCATGCGGGCGCACAGGGCGTGAAAGGTGCCGATCCAAGCCTCTCTCGCGTCCGGCCCGACCAGCGCCTCGAGCCGGCCCCTCATCTCGGCCGCGGCTTTGTTGGTGAAGGTGACGGCGAAGATCTGCCACGGCTTTTCCCTCCTCTCCTTCAAGAGGTGGGCGATGCGGTGCACGAGGACCCTCGTTTTCCCGGATCCAGCTCCCGCCAGCACCAGGAGCGCGCCGGCATCGGTGGTCACCGCCCGCAGCTGCTCGGGGTTCAACGAGGCGGATCCCTCGTCCAGGGCCCCCGGCGGGGGGGAGAGTGCGCCGCCGGCCATGGCCTGGAGCCTACACCGCCGCGCTCGTCCGGACGGCGACGATCGGACGTGCTACCGTGCCCATCCATGTCGCAAGACCTGCTCGGCCGGATGCTCGCGGACGTGTCGCCCCTGCACAACGACCTCCGCGCGATCCGCCACGACATCCACCAGCACCCGGAGCTCGGCTTCGAGGAGGTCCGGACCCAAGCCAAGGTGAAGGCTTGGCTCGAGGCCCGGGGCTACACCCCGGAGGTCTTCGCGGAGACCGGCCTCGTCGCCGATCTCCACCCTGGCCGGCACGGAAAGGCGAAAACCATCGCTTTGCGGGCCGACCTCGACTGCCTGCCGATGCAGGAGCACACGCCCCTGCCGTACCGCTCGGTTCACGCCGGCCGGGCCCACAAGTGCGGCCACGACGGCCACACCACCATCCTGCTCGGGGTCGCCGACGTGCTCGCTCGGCACCGGGAGCACATCCCCGGAAACGTCCGCCTCGTGTTCCAGCCCGCGGAGGAGGGGGTTCGCGGGGGCGGCGCCCAAGTCATGGTCGCCGAAGGCGCGCTCCGTGGGGTCGACGAGATTTACGGCCTCCACAACTGGCCGGCATGGCCCAAAGGGCAGGTCCGGGTGAAGGCCGGCCCGGTCATGGCCCACGACGAGACGTTCATCATCACGCTTCGGGGCAAAGGCGCCCACGGCAGCCAGCCCCAGGTCGCCCGCGACCCGGTCGTGGCCGGCGCCCACCTGGTGAGCGCGATCCAGACCGTAGTGAGCCGGGGCCTCGGGTTCGAGGGAGGCGCGGTGGTGTCGGTGTGCCAGTTCCACGCCGGTGAGGCCAACAACGTCATCCCCGCTACCGCCGTGCTCAGCGGCACGATTCGTACGTTTCACGACGCCGTGACCGAACGCGTCGTCGAGCGCATGCGCGAGCTCGTGGCTGGGGTGGGCCCGATGTTCGGGGTGACGAGCGAGCTCGAGCTTCGGCCCGGCTACCCGGTGCTCGAAAACCACCCCGAGTGCGCGGCGGTGGTGGCCCGGGTGGGCGAGTCGCTGGTCGGAAAGGAGCGCGTCACCGACGCCGACCTGCCGATGACCGGCGCCGAAGACTTCGCCTACTTCGCAAAGGCCAAGCCGGCCGCCTACTTCTTTCTCGGCGCCGGCATCCCCGGCGGAGACACTCCCGGCTGCCACCACCCCGACTTCGATTTCGACGACGACCTCATCCCCCTCGGCATGAAGATGTTCCTCGGCATCGTCGCCGACCGCCTCGCCTGATCCGGGTCAGGGGTGGTTCGCCGCCCACCGCTCGAGGCTCGGGTCGGTGGCGGTGGCGACGAGATACCCTCGTCGGCGGGCGTCGGCTTCGAACTCGAGGATCTGGGCGGCGAGGCTCTCTGGGGTCCGCCCCTCCTTCGGCTCGGGGCGGTTCTTCCATTCGGCGGCGGAGCGCACGAGCGGCCAGCCGGCCAGAGCCAGGCGCACGAAGAAGGTGCGAAGCTCCGCGGCTCCGATGGTTCCTGGGTCGACCGTGATCGCGTCGCCGCGTCGCGTGGCCACCGCGGCGCCAGCCGGTTCGGATTCGAGCCCCATCCGGGCCTCGTCGCCTGCGTCCTCGAACCACCACTTCGGCCGACCCGGGAGCACGGCGAGGCGCAGGTCCCGGTGCCAGCCCTCCACCCACAGACCGCGGCCGAAGTAAAAACGCAAGGCATCTTGCCAGACCCACTCGGTGCCGAGGGAGAGCCCGAGATGTCCGCCCTCGACAGCGGCGTCCGCAGCGGCGGTGAGAGCCCGGGTCGCGGTCCCTCGTCGCCGCCGACCGGGCCTGACGTACAGGGAGGACATCGGCACGAGCGAGAACCCGCGGGCGTCGAGGTACAGCTCGATGGTCCCGATGGGCGCTCCGTCCTCGAGCAGCCAGAAGCGCCCGGGGCGAGCGTCGATGCGGGCGATTCGGGCCGCGTCGGGCAGCAGGTAGCCGCCCCCGAGCCGGGCCCGGCCGTCGGTCCACCGTTCGCCGCTGAGCGACTCTGGTGCGACCAGCTCCGCAAAGCAGCTCTCGAGCAAGGACGCGAGCGCGTGCTGGTTCCAGGCTTGGCCTTCGTCCGGTCGGACCGGAACGGCGAGGCCGGGTTCGAGCAGGTGTCGCCGCACGGCGTCGACGAACGCCGAGCGCTTCGGGGGCGTGCCGCAGGGCGTCACGACCGGCATCCTGCCTCGACCGCGCCGATGCTGAAAGCCTGTCCGACTGGCAGCGCAACTTCGGCCCCAATGGAGCAAGGCGGCCACGAAAATCGCGTCATCGGCTAGCGCCCGTCGAGCGGCCGACGAAGCAGCGCGCGGCCCACCCAGCGCACGGCGGCGAAAGCGAGCTGCGCCTCGAGCGGGTCGATCGGGTCCGAGAGCCGCTCCCTCTCGAGCTCCACCAGAAACGGCGGGAAGATGCGGCGGATCGAGCGGAAAGGGACGATCCGACCACCGAGCTCGAAGCCGTTTTCGTACCACCGGATCGCGCCGGGCTGGCCGCGGATCCACAGCCGCCCGTGGTCGACTCCGAGAACGGGGTGCTCGGGGCCGGCCTCGCCGAGGCGGACCTCGGCGCCGAGCTCGCTGCGGCGGATCTTGCCTTCGAGAAAGTCTTGAACCGTCTTCATGCGCTCCCTCCGCCCCGCTGCCCTCTCGGTCCGATTCACCGGCGCACGGCGGTCGCCCCGGCCGGGCGGGACGGTGTACAGTCCGTCCGCCGGGCGGCGTTCCGGGGAGACGACATCGTGAGCGACGACCATCGAAAAGACTCGAGGCTGCCCGCCGAGCTGAAGGTGGACTACCGCAGCGGCGGCCATTTCGTGACCGATTACAGCGCCAACGTCTCCCGCCACGGTCTGTTCATCCAGACCTCGCACCCCCTCCCGGTGGGGGAGAAGGTCCGGATCCGGCTGCAGTTGCCCGACGGAGAGGCGCCGTTTGCGCTCGACGGCGTCGTCAAATGGACGGCCGGCGTCCGCGACCGCGACCGCCATCCCCCGGGCATGGGCGTCGAGTTCGTGGACATCCCCGATGAGGTGCGAAAACAGCTCGAGCGCCTGGTTCGGGAGGTTGGGCGGCCTCGGCGTTGATCCTGGAGCTGACCACGGAGGGGCGCCTCGCCCAGGGCGGCGAGGCGGTGGCCCGGGCTCCGGACGGGCGGGTCGTGTTCGTACGCGGGGCGGCGCCGTTCGAGCGGGTGCGGGCCCGAGTGACCGAGACCAAGCCCCGGTTCCTCCGGGCGGTGCTCGAGGCGTGCCTCGATCCGAGCCCGGTCCGAGTGACCCCGCCGTGCTCGCATTTCGGCGACTGCGGCGGTTGCGCCACCCAGCACATCGAGCCCGGCGCGGCGGCGGAAGCCAAGCTCCAGGCCGGGCTCGAGACCCTGGCCCGGGTCGGCGGGGTCCGGCTCGAGTCGGTGCCGCTGTGGCGAGGGCCGGCGCTCGGCGGTCGCACCCGGGCTCGCTTCGCGGTGGAGGGCGGGAAAGTGGGCTTTCGCGCTGCAGGGAGCCACCGGGTGGTGCGGATCGACCACTGTCCGATCCTGCACCCTGCGCTCGACGCCGCCCGGGCCACGATCGCCGAGCTGGCGGCGGGCGGCGCCGGCGAGGTCGAGGTGGTCACCAATGGGGAGCGGGTGGCGGCGAGCTCGTCCGCGCATCTCTACGGCCTCGAGGGGCTCGAACACCGGGGCCTAGGCCCTGGACCGCTTCTCGGGGCGGATCGGGCCGGCCCCCGATACCTGGCTCCAGAGCTGTTTTCGCAAGCAAGCCTGCTTGGAAACGACGCGCTGCTCGAGGCGGTGCAAGCGGAGCTGCCATCGCAGGGCCGCTTCGCGCTCGAGCTCTACGCCGGCTCGGGCAACTTCACTCGGCTGCTCGCCGCCCGCTTCGAGCGGGTGGTGGCGGTGGAGGGCGCAGCCGAGGCGGTCCGGCTCGGTCGGCGGCTCGGTCTCGCCTCGGTGCAGTGGCGGGTCGGTCCAGTGGAGCGGGAGGGGGGCCGCGCCCTCGCCGAGCGGCCGGACCTGGTCTTGGTGGACCCCCCGCGGGCCGGTCTGCCGCCGGCGCTGAGGAGCGCGGCGTTTCCTCGGCTCCTCTACGTCAGCTGCGACGTGGGCACGCTGGCCCGGGATGTGGCTGCGCTCAGCGCCCACAGCGAGCTGAGCTCGCTCCGCGCTTTCGACCTCTACCCCCACACGCCCCATCTCGAATGGCTCGCCGTATTCGAGCGCCGGCCGGACTGAGCCGCAGGTCATCGCTTTTTGTCGCTCGGTCCCTCGAGCAACAGAGATTGCGCTTCGGCCAGCGCCTCCGGGTTTCCGAGCAGGCCGAGCACGTCGCCGGCCTGCAGCCGCTCGCTGCCCCGGGGGAAACCGAGCACGTTGTCCCCGCGCTGGATGGTCACGATAGCGACGCCGCTCGCGGCCCGGACGTCGAGCTCGGCAAGGGACCGGCCGATGCCGAACGCCTCCGCCGGGATGCGCCACCCCTTCACCGCGTCGAGGCCGGGCAGGGTGGGACCGTCGGCGAGGTCGATGGTCCCCGGGGGCACGGTCCCGAGCTCCTGCGCGAGCCGCTCCGCCACCGCGGCGGCCCCAGAGCGCAGCTCGGCGTCGAGATCGCGGACGTCCCGGCGCAGCGCGAGCCCGATGGCCAGCACCACCAGCGCGAGCACGGGGAGAGCCCACGGCCCCGGGGCCAGCGGCCGCAGGACGGCCAGCGCGGGCACGCCGACCCCGAGCGCCACCAGGAGGTGGAGCGTCGAACGGATGAGGCGCCGGGCGAGGTGCTCTCCGGGCCGGGCCGCGCGCAGGATCGACGACCGGGTGGGGGAGATGTCGTCGGAAGCCTTGAGCGCGATCTCGTCGGCGACGATCGCAGAGAACGCGAAGGTATTGCGGATGAGCCCTACGAACAGCGGCGACAGAGCGGCGAGCGCGGCTGCGCCATAGACGAGCCGGGCGAGGCCGAGCGGCGCGGACGTCCAGGCGGCGAGCGCTTCTGCCGCCTCGTTTTGCCAGGAAAGCGCGAGGCCGAGTCCGGCGACGGCGGCAAAGCCGTCGAAAGCGGCGTTGCGAAGCGAACGCGCGGCGGGCGTGGCCGGCGCGCCCACGGCGACCGGCCGGTTGCGCCACCGCTCGAACCACCGCTCGTACAGCCCGAGCAGCTGCAAGAGGCCCGGCGGCAGCCGGTGGTCGAGCGCCCGGGCGATGACGTCGGCCCGGGCGAGCGCGAGTCCGGTGGTGAACGCGGTGATGACGGCGACGGTGACGAGGATCGGCCGGATCTCCGGGCGCACCACCCCGGCCGACACCCCGACCGTGGCGATGATGAACCCGAACTCCCCGATCTGCCCGAGAGCGAGGCCGGCGAACACCGATCGCCTCAGGCCGTTTCCGGACAGCACGCCGGCGAGGCTGACCGAGACGAGCTGCCCGCCGACCACCAGGGCCGCGACGAGCAGCGAAGTCGGAAGGTGCAAGACCGCCTGCAGTGGATCGACGGTCATGCCGATCGACACGAAGAACACCGCGGCGAAGACGTCCCGCAGGGGCGCGACGAGGTGCTCGATCTTCTTGGCTTCGCCCGACTCCGCCACCAGCACCCCGGCGACGAAGGCTCCGAGCGCGACCGAGTAGCCGAGCCGCTGCGCGAGCGCCCCGAACGCAAAACAGAGCCCGAGCGCGACCACCGCGAGCAGCTCGGGGCTCCGGGTGGCGCAGACGTGGCGGACCAGCCTGGGTACGAGCAGCAGTCCGGTGAGGACGAGCCCGAGCAGCACCGCGGCGAGCTTCACGAGGACGAGGAAGAGGGCCCCGGCCTCGAGCCCGCCGCCCCGGGCGACGGCGGTCAAACCGGCGATGAGAGCGATGGCGAGGACGTCCTGCACCACGAGGATGCCGAAGATGTGCTCGCGCACGTCCCGCCCGACCGAGCGGTCGAGCACGCGGCTCACCACCATCGTCGAGGAGATTGCGATGCTCCCCCCGAGAAACAGCGCCTCGACCCGAGTCCACCCGAGGCTCTGCGCCAGTCCGTAGCCTCCCCAGATGAGGACGCCCACTTGCACGAGCCCGGTCACCCCGCTGATGGGCAGGACCCGGGCGAGCCGGGTGAGCCGCAGCTCGAGCCCGACGGCGAACATGACGAGAACCACCCCGAATTCGGCCAGCCCCTCGACCCGGTCCGGGTCAGCGAAGAGCGGGACCGGAAGGTAGGGCCCAACCAAGAGCCCTGCGAACAGGTAGCCGAGCACGCTCGGTTGCCGAAGGCGTCGGGCCAGCACCGCGGTACCGGCGGCCACCCCGAGCACCACCGCCAGGTCCGCCACGAACGAAGCGTCGTGCACGGGCCGAGGCTACCTCATCCCCTCTGGGCTCAGTGGACGAGCGCTGGGCGCAGCTGGGACTTTGCCGGGGAAAGGCCCGGTCGCCATCGCTTCCCGTGTGAAGGGCTCGCAGGCCTTGGTGGTCGCGAGGGTTTCGTGCGGATCGAGCCGAGGGCGACCGGAAACGCCTCCTCGAGAAACCAGGCGATGAGGACCCCGGTGGCGGCGCCGAGCGCGTCGAACACGAGGTCGGGGCCGGAAAAGCTCCGGCCCGCGGTCGCGTCGTGGACCTCTTTTGCAAGCCCAACCGCCAGCGAGGCCGTGAACGCGAGCGGGAGGCGGCGCCACGGCGCCGGCTCGACGAGCGCGCCCGCGAAGTAGGCCCCGGCTCCGATCCCCGCGCTGGCTCCGAAGTGAAGCGCCTTGTCCGGCCCGTCCCAATCCCCCGATCCGGTCAACGCGAGTCCGATCCCGACCCAAAGCATGACCGAGGGATGATCGAACGTGTCCCTTGGTCCATCGGTCAGGAGGTGGCGGACTGGGCCGCCGTCGCCCAGAAACTCGACCGCTGGTCAGTGACTTTGCGGCAACCTGGCGCCCGTCACGAAGTTGTTTCCATCCCTGCTTGCCATCTCCACGAACCTGGCCGTACCTGGAGTCATGTCCCGGACATCACTGCCCTCGCTTCTTCGATCCCTCTACCGAGACTTCCACGAAGCCGAACGGAGCGGTCGCTCCGTCGAAGCAGTTCAGGAGGACGCCATCCGGCGCGGTCCTCGCTCGAGCGGACCGCGCATGGGTCGGCGCGCCTTCCTCTCCGGGGTGGGAGCCGGGGTTGCGACCTTGGCGGCTCCGCCGCTCGCTCGGGCCCGGAGATTTCAGCCCGAGATCGCCGTCGTCGGCGGGGGGATCGCCGGCCTCAGCTGCGCGCTGCGCCTGCTCGACCGAAACTTCGAGTCCACCGTCTACGAGGCTTCGGGACGGGTCGGGGGCCGAATGTTTACCCGCAACCGAGGATGGGCGGACGGACAGCTATCGGAGTGGGGGGGCGAATTCATCAACAGTGACCACCGAACCGTGCAGCGGCTCGCGGCTCGGTTCGGGCTCTCTCTTGCGGACCTCAGGGCTGCCGAGCCCTCCGGTTCCGAAGAGACCTATCGCTTCTTCGGTGGGTACTACACCAGGGCGGACGCGATCCGCGACTTCCGCCCGGTCTTCCGGGCCGTTCGGCAGGACGAGCGGGACGCGCCGTTCCCGACGCTCTACGACAGCTTCACGGCGGCGGGCGCTGCGCTGTCGCAGTTGTCGATCGCCGACTGGATCAACAGCCGGGTTCCGGGCGGCCTCTCGAGCCCGATGGGACAGCTGCTCGCCGCGGCCTACGCGCCCGAGTACGGGGCTGACATTCACGATCAATCTGCCCTCAACCTCATCTACCTGCTCGCGTTTCAGCCGAGCCGCCGGGGCTTCGAGGTCCTCGGTGAGTCGGATGAGCGCTTTCGCATCGACGGCGGCAACGAGCAGCTGCCCCGTCGGATCGCGGAGCACCTCGGGATCGGAACCCGGGTGAAGCTCGGCCACCGCCTCGTGAAGATCGAGAAGAAGGGCAGCCGATACCGGCTCGTCTTCCAGTGCGGGCCGAGCACCCGCGAGGTGATGGCGGACGTGGTGGTGCTCACTTTGCCCTTCGCAGTGCTTCGGGGGCTCGACTTCTCCGGTGCTGGCTTCGATGCGCTCAAGGTGAAGGCCATCACCGAGCAGGGGACCGGCAAGAATGGAAAGCTGGTCTTGCAGTTCCAAGACCGAATCTGGAACGGCACTGGCAGCTGGCCCGGGATCAGCACCGGCGCCAGCTACTCCGACGCAGGCTACCAGTCGAGCTGGGACACATCGAGGGCGCAGGCCGGAACCAGCGGCCTGCTGACCCTCTACTCCGGTGGGTCCGTCGTCGGGTCTCGGTTCGCTCGCGTTCCGTTCGGCACCCAGCGACGGCTGGGCGTCCTCGGCGACGCGTTGACCGGCCTTGCGCAGGTGGAGTCGACCTTCCCCGGGCTCTCGTCCCAGTACGCCGGTCGCGCCGCGCAGTCGCTTCCCCACCTGAGCCCGTTCTTCCGTCTGTCCTATTCGTACTACCGCCGCGGCCAGTACACGGAGTTCGCCGGCTACGAAGGGGTGCCGCAGGGTGGTGTGTACTTTGCCGGAGAGCACACCTCGGTTGACTACCAGGGCTACATGGAGGGGGCGGCTTCGGAAGGCGACGCGGTGGCTCGGGCCATCGTCCGTCAGGTCCGCGGCCGAAACCCCTGAACCTGGGACCATCATGCCCGACCGCCGTCATCCTACCTTCGTCGCCCTGATCTTGGCGGCGTGCTCGGCTCCCGGCCTACCGGGGCCCACGCGCACCGTGGCTCGGCCGCTCGGGGCCCGTCCCGTGCTCGTGCTCATGCCGAATTCCCCGAGCGCCGAGCTCGCACTCGAGGGCATCCGCCGGGAGGTGGCCGACCAGTTCGAGCTCCTTCCGCGGTACGTGAGCCCGAGCAACGGGCCCGACGACGTCGCCCGCGCCATCGATGAGGTCGCTCCGGCGGCGGTCGTGCTCATGAACAACCCGACCCTCCGGCTCTACCGTCGGTACCAGGAGGCCCTGCCCGAACCCCGCCGGCCGCCCCCGGCGGTGGGTCTTCTCATCGCGTTCATGGAGGAGAGCTCTTTCGGCGTCATCAATCTGGTGGGCGTTCGTTACGAGGTCCCGCTCATCACCAGCCTGGTGAACCTTCGCGACATTCTCGATCAGCCCCTCGAGCGGGTGGGGGTGGTCCATCGTGAGGGCTTCGAAGATTTCATCGACAAGCAGCGGTCTTTGCTCGACGCCGAGGGCTTCGTGCTCGTGAGCCGACGAGTGGAGGGGAGGTCGGTCGCCGAGCTGCGCGCCGCCCTCGACGAGCTGGTGTCAACCGAGCGGGTGGACGCTCTGTGGGCCCTCAACGACAACGTTCTGCTCGAAGATCGCATGGTGGAGCGAGCCTGGCTGACGGTGCTGTTGCGAGAGAGCACCCCCGTCGTCGTCAACGTCGAGTCCCTCATGTCGCGGCGACGAAAGTTTGGGACCTTCGGGGTACTTCCCGACCATTTCGCGATGGGAGAGCAGGCAGGGGCTCTCCTGCTGTCGGTGGTCGAGCAGGGGATCGCATCCGTCGATGCGGGCTTCGAATACCCCATCTCGGTTCGGAAGATCCTCGACCTGCGCCTAGCGAAGTCCCGAATCGCCCTTCGCCCGTCCAGCCTCGACACGCTGGACCGGGTCATCGACTGACGGAGCCCCCGTGCGCGCGCTCACTTCATTGTGCCTGCTTCTATCGTCATCGTACGGCTTCGCTCAGACTCCGGACCGCTACGAGGGCCTCGACCTCGATGACCTCCTCGCGCCGCCGCCGCCGCCCAAGGCGAAGGTCGCCTCCATCAAGCCGCTCACCTTCCGAGACGCGCCCGGGATCATCACCGCGATCACGAGAGAGGAGATGCTCGCCTACGGAGCCCGGGACCTCATCGATGTGCTCATGATGGTGCCCGGCTTCTTCTTCGCCGTGGACGTGCAGGGCGTGGTGGGTGTCGGTCTTCGTGGCAACTGGGCCCAAGAGGGCAAGCTACTCCTCATCGTGGATGGGATCGAGATGAACGGGCTCGACTACCAGACCCTCAACTTTGGGCATCACTACCCCGTCGAGACGCTCGAGCGGGTCGAGATCATTCGCGGTCCGGGCAGCGCGGTCTACGGGGGTACGGCGATGCTCGGGGTGGTGAGGGTCACGACGAGAGGCGCTCGAGAGGTGGATGGGGCCCGGGTCGCCGTTCGGTACGGAACCCCAAGTCGCCTATTCTCGGGCGGGGACCAAGCCGGCTTCTTCGATGCGACGGTCGAAGCCGGCACCACGCACGGTGCGTTCGCCTGGTCGGCGAGCGCGATGGTCGGTCGTTCGGTCCGAAGCGACGCACCCTATGTCTCCCTTGGAGACGAGCGATTCGAGATGGGAAGCGATTCGGAGCTTCGTCCGGCCTTCGTCAACCTCGGGCTTTCCTATGGGGCGACGCAGCTTCGGTTCATATGGGATGGATTTGGCTATTCGTCGAAGGACGCCTTCGGTGAGCCCTCGGAGCTCACCCACCGGTACCGCTTCGGTGGCGTGTACGCCGAGCTGAGTTCGGCCTTCGACCTCGCAGAGGGATTGACGCTCATGCCTCGCCTCTCGTACCGTCGCCAGCAGGAGTACTGGACCGACTTCGACGACGAGGAGACCTTGCAAGACCTGCTCGACGAAGAGCTCTTCTTGCACCATCACGCGTCGCGGGCGCTCGCCGGGCTCAGCCTCTCCTGGGACCTCTTTGCGGGCGCGAACCTCATCTTCGGGGTGGAGGCGTTCATCGACCGGGGCGAGAGGGTTCGGGCCGAGGACATCACGAGCGACCCCGAGCTCCAGGAGCTCGTCGCCGGCGAAAATGACTACTTCGATGCGGAGGGGGAGAGCATCGGCGCCCTCCAGTTCTTCACCACCTCGATCTTCGCCCAGTTTCTCTGGCTCAACGAGATCCTGAACGTGACCGCCGGCGGCCGGGTCGAGATTCACGACCGCTTCGGGGTGTTTGCCGTGCCCCGTCTTGCCCTCACCAAGGTGTTCGGTCCCGTCCACATGAAGCTGCTCGCCGCCCAGGCCTTTCGTACGCCGTCCATCCAGAACGCGAGCCTCGAGCGGGTGGTGTTTCCCGACAACGTCGTGCGACGGGAGCAGACGACGGTGCTCGAAGCGGAGGTGGGTTACGAGCCGGTCGAAGGGCTCATCGCCACCGTGAATGGGTTCTATACCCAGATCGACGATCCGCTCGTGTACACCTTCGAGGAAGGGGTCGGCGAGACGTACGTGAACGGCGACCAGGTCTTCACCGCCGGGGTGGAGGCCCAGCTGAGCTGGGTCTTGCCCGAAGGGCTCGCGGTGCTCAACTACGCATACTACCATGTCATCGGCGAGACCCTGGAGGACTTCGCCGTGCCCGACCCGGCCAGCCGGCTCGCCGCGCCCAGGCACAAACTCACGGCTCGGCTCACCTACGACATCGTGCCCCGACTGTTGCGGGTCACGCCGAGCGTGGTGTGGCTCGGCGAGCGATGGGGATTTGCGGCCGGTGCGGGAGACGAGCCGGTTCGCCTCGACGACCAGTGGCTGCTGGGCCTCGCCGTGACCTCCGAAGACCTCGGGCTGCCCGGCTTCGGCGTCGGTCTGTTCGCCCACAACCTGCTCGACCAGGTGCAGACCTTTCCCCAGGCCTACGCCGGTGGGCACGCGGTGCTCCCCGGACCGGGGCGCCAGATCATGCTCCGCCTCAGCTACGGCTACGACCGCTGAAGAATCACGACGCTCGCCGTTCAAGTTTGCGCAAAAATGGCCCTCACCCTCGGACCTTGGTCCGACGGACAGGAGGGGGGGTTGCACGCTTCTTCGAGCTTTGGACAACTCCATCGGTCGGCTGGACCTGCCCCAATCGGCAAGGCGGTCCGGCAAGGCGGTCCGAATATGGGAAAGAATCCCACATGTACGCAGTTCGAAGGCGAAGCGCGCAGGGAGGTGAAGCCGGCCGTAGACCGGTCGCAGCCGGCTCTGCCTCCGCGGGCGCCGAAGAATTCGCGGGAAGGGTTTGGTGTAGGATGATGAAAAGCATGGTTCGGAGCCCGCTCGTCGCGGCGCTCACGCTGGCCGGATGCGGGCTCGAGCTCGAGTTGCCCGCGGACGGGCTCCTCGAGGCGGCTCGTGTCCCCTGGTCCGTCGAGGGGGCCTTCACGGCGGATGACTCGGCGCCGCGACTGCTGTTGCCGCAGGGCGACGCCGACTCGCTCGGGCCGGCGAAGCTGCTCAGGGTGGAGGCCCCCATCCCCGGGTCCTTCGTCGTCGTGTTCCGCGACGAGTGGGCCCATCGGGTCGATGAGCTGGTGAAGGGCATCGAGGCGGCGCACGAGATCGAGGTGCAGCACGTCTACCGGACGGCGGTGCCCGGGTTCGCGGCCTTCATGAGCGAATCCACCGTCGCCCAGCTGCTCGAGCGCCCGGAGATCCGCTTCATCGAAGAGGACGGGGTGGTCGAGGCGAACAACCAGGTTCAGACCGGGGCCACCTGGGGGCTCGACCGGGTGGACGCTCGCTCCGGTCTCGACGGCAACTACAACTATTTGGCCGACGGCACGAGCGTGCACGCTTACGTCATCGATACCGGGATCCGGCAGGGCCACGCCGAGTTCGCCGGCCGGATCGGCAACGGCTTCGACAGCATCTCCGGCGGGACCAACCCCGAGGATTGCAACGGACACGGGACGCACGTCGCCGGGACGGTGGGCGGCACCGTGTACGGTGTGGCCAAAAACGTCATCCTCCACGGGGTGCGGGTGCTCGGCTGCAACGGCTCTGGAACCAACGCCGGGGTGATCGCCGGCGTGGACTGGGTGAGCGCCAACCGAGTCGCGCCCGCGGTCGGGAACATGTCCCTCGGCGGGGGGGCTTCCTCGGCCGTGGACACGGCGGTGAACGGGGCGATCGCAAACGACGTGCTCATGGTCGTGGCCGCGGGCAACAGCAACACGAACGCCTGCAACAGCTCGCCGGCTCGGGTGCCGAACGCGCTCACCGTGGGAGCGACGACCAACACCGACGCTCGGGCTTCGTTTTCGAACTTCGGGACCTGTCTTGACCTCTTCGCGCCGGGGGCGTCGATCACCTCGGCTTGGTCCACCTCGAACTCGGCGACCCGGACCATCAGCGGGACGTCGATGGCCGCGCCCCACGTGGCCGGCGTGGCTGCGCTTCTCCGTGAACAAAACCCCAGCCTGAGCGCGTCGGCGGTCGCCGACATCCTGCTCGCCGAGGCCACCACCGGCGCGGTCTCGAACCGGGGCTCCGGCTCCCCGAACGTGCTCCTCTACAGCCTCATCAGCCTCTCGGCGGCGCCGCCCCCGCCGCCCCCGCCGCCCCCGCCGCCCCCGGGTCCGTGCACCGATCCGGCCTGCGAAGCGTACTCGGGAAGCCTGTCTGGGACGGGCGCCGCCCAGGTTCAGCCAAACGGCAACTGGTACCAGACGACCCGATCGGGCACGCATCGGGGCTTCCTCGAAGGGCCGGCGAACGCGGACTTCGACCTCGAGCTGCGCCGGTGGAATGGGTTCTCCTGGGCGGTGGTCGCCCGTTCGACCGGCGCCACGTCGAGCGAAGCCATCACCTACAACGGAAACTCAGGATACTACTACTGGCGCATCTTCAGCTACTCCGGCAGCGGCAACTACGACTTCTGGATGGTGCGCCCCTAGAGCACCGATCGGGCTGGACCAACGCCCCAGGCTCGTTGCCTGAGTCTCTGGCCGTCCGGTGCTCTAGACAGGTCCGCAAGAGGCTACCAGATCGTCTGGATAGCGTACCGGGCGATCTGCTCGTCCTTAGGCTGCCGGTCCGAATTAAATTGTCTTCTTTTGGGTAGTGTGATCTGAGA
>DAIQNR010000043.1:44622-49751 GCA_036788295.1 Myxococcota bacterium | reverse complement strand
AAGAACACAGGATCCTTCGCCTGGAGGCGCCGTTCCAACCCGTTCGGTGCTCTAGCCGGCTCTCAGCCCGCGCATGACGAGCTCCATCCCTGTGCCGAGGTATTCCGAGGCTTTCATGGGGAAGCCGAGCGCGGTCAGGCCCTCGACCCCGTCGAGGATCGCCTTCAGGATCGCGGCCACCGCGCGGCTGTCCACTGGACGAAGAAAACCTTCGGCAACCCCCTGTTCGATGAGCCTCGCCACCATCTCGATGTACGCGGTCTGCATCTCGAGCAGTCGGTTCGCGAGCCGGTTGTCCCTCAGCGCCATCTCCCCCATCACGACGAAGAACCGGGGCGCGTCCGGAGCGGCGCTGAAGTACTCGAGGTAGTATTCCCCGAGCCGGGCCATCTTGTCGGAGATCGGGATCTCCCCCTCGACCACGGAGCGAAGAAAACCCATGCTCGCCGCGTACTCTTCCTCCACCAGGGAGTCGAAGACCTCTTGCTTCGAGCGGAAGTGAAAATACACGCCGCCCTTCGAGAGGTCGGCCTCGCGGGCGATGTCGTCCATGCGGGTCGGATGAAACCCCTGGTCGATGAAGCACTTGCGCGCCGCGGCCAGGATCTGCTCTCGCCGGTCCTTTTCGGGCAGGTGGCGGGTCATGACCGCCAAAAGACATGGCGCAGTCCGAAAGGCGGGTCAACCGGCGTGGCCGCGGCCGGTGACAGCGGGGCGCAGCTTCGCTAGCCTCCCGCCCCGGTGCTGCTCCGAATGCCCATGACCTTGGTCTTCTTCACCGGGTGCGCCGCGGCCCCGGTGGCGGACGGCCCCAAAACGGCGCCGCGGACCCTGCCC
Organism: Myxococcota bacterium; assembly: GCA_036788295.1. Classification (GTDB taxonomy): domain Bacteria; phylum Myxococcota; class Kuafuiibacteriia; order Kuafuiibacteriales; family Kuafuiibacteriaceae; genus JAHQVK01. Next base: position 48,914 of record DAIQNR010000043.1, on the reverse strand, counting down.
GAGCTGCGGGGGGACCCGTCGGCTCGGGCGGAGGCCAAAGCCGTGCTCTCGCCGCTGCCGGCGGGAGGGACCCCGGTGGCCATCGTGGGCGCCACTTTGCACCTGGGGGACGGCCGGGTGATGGAGAACGGAGCTATCGTGCTCCAGGACGGCCGAATCACGCAGGTGGGCGCGGCGTTGGCGGTGACGGTCCCCGAGGGCGCGAGAACCGTGGCCGGGGAGGGCCGTCACGTCACGCCGGGGCTCATCGACACCCACTCCCACATGGGGGTGTACGCGGTGCCCGGGGTGCAGGCCCACGCCGACGGCAACGAGATGACCGACCCGACGACCCCCTATGTGTTCGCCGAGCACGGGTTTTGGCCCCAGGACCCCGCGATCGACGATGCGGTCGCTGGAGGCGTCACGACCATCCAGGTGCTTCCGGGCAGCGGCAATCTCATCGGGGGCCGGGCGGTGACCATGAAGCTCCGCCCGCGGCGAGAGGCCCGGGCGATGCGCTTCCCGGACGCGCCGTTCGGGCTCAAGATGGCCTGCGGGGAGAATCCGAAGCGGGTCTACGGCGGCAAGGGGCAGCAGCCGATGTCCCGCATGGGCAACGTTTTTCGGGTCCGCCAGGCGTTTCTGCGGGCCCGGGAGTACGTCGACAAGCGGGCCCGGTACGAAGCGGCGCACGAGGCGTGGTCCTCGAAGCTCGAGGCGGCGAAAGCGGACGAGCAGGCCGAGTCCCCGGGGGACGAGCCGGCGGCGCCGCCTCGCGACCTCGGGCTCGAGACGCTCGCAGCGGTGCTCGACGGCCAGATCCGCCTGCACGTGCACTGCTACCGGGCCGACGAGATGCTCTTGATGCTGGCCCTCGGCGACGAGCTCGGTTTCGAGGTGGCCTCCTTTCACCACGCGACCGAGGCGTACAAGATCGCCGACGTGCTCGCGGCTCGAAGGGTCACCGCGTCGGTGTGGGCAGACTGGTGGGGGTTCAAGATGGAGGCGTGGGATGCGGTCGAGGCCAACGCGGCGATGATCGAGGCGGCGGGCGGCCAGCCGATCATCCACTCCGACAGCCCGATCGGGATCCAGCGGCTCAACCAGGAGGCGAGCAAAGCGGTCCACGCCGGTCGCGCGCTCGGGCTCGACGTGCCGGTGGACCGGGCGGTGGCCTGGATGACGAAGAACCCGGCGGAGGCGCTCGGCATCGGCGATCAGGTCGGAACGCTCGAGGTCGGGAAGATGGCGGACGTGGTCGTGTGGGATCGGCACCCGCTGTCGATCTACGCCCGCGCGACCATCGTGCTCATCGACGGCGAGGTCGTGCTCGACCGCGGCCTCCCCCGCACCACGGCGAGCGACTTCGACGTGGGGACCCCGGTGGAGGTGCTCCCGTGATCGCGAGCCTTCTGCTGCTCCCGTCGCTCGCGGCCGCGCAGCCGGTGGCGCTCGTGGGGGCCGAGGTCCGGACCGCAGCCGGCCCGGCGCTGCGCGAGGCGACGGTCATCGTGGACGGCGAGACCATCGCTGCGGTGGGGGCCGACGTCCCGCTCCCGCCAAACGCGGTCGTGATCGACGTGCGGGGCCGCATCCTGACCCCCGGCTTCGTCGCCGCCGACACCCAGATTGGGCTCGTGGAAGTGGAACTCGAGCGTTCCACGCAGGACGCGGAGCCGAAGCTCGGCGCGATCCGAGCCGCGGCTCGGGCCGAGGACGGGTTCGACCTCGGCTCCGCGCTCGTTCCGGTGGCCCGGCGCCACGGGATCACGTCGGTGGTCAGCGCCCCGACCGGGGGCCTCGTCAGCGGCCGAGGGGGCTGGTTCGACCTCATCGACCCTCGGGACCCGGCGGCCGAAGCGGCCGGGGCCGGTCCTGTGGGGCTGTACGCCCGCCTCGGCGAGCCAGGGGCCGCGGCGGCGTTTGGATCGCGGCTCGGCGCGATGGCGCTGTTGCGGGTGTTCCTCGACGACGTTCGCACCTTTCGCAGCAACGAGAGCCAGTACCGGCGAAACGGCCTCTACCCGATGTCCGCCCCCCGCCTGCACCTCGAGGCGGCGGTCCCGGTCCTCGAGCGAAAGCTGCCGCTCGTGGTGGAGGCGCACCGGGCCTCGGACATCCTGGTGGCGCTGCGCCTCGCCGCCGAGCTGAAGCTGAACCTGGTCGTGCTCGGCGCCTCGGAGGGCTGGCTCGTGGCCGAAGCGCTGGCCCGGGCCCGGGTGCCGGTCATCGTGGATCCGATGGCGAACCTGCCCGAGCGCTTCGAGGCCCGGGCCGCGCGCTCCGACAATCCGGCGCTGCTCGCCCGGGCCGGAGTGAAGGTGGTGCTGGCGGTGCGGTCGAGCCACAACGCGGGCAACCTCCGGTTTGGGGTGGGCAACGCGGTGCGGGACGGCTTTCCCCCCGAGCTCGCCCTCGAGGCGGTGACCTCCGTCCCGGCCGAAGCGTTCGGTTTCGGGAAGGTGGTCGGCACCATCGCGCGAGGCCAGCGGGCGAACCTGGTGGTCTGGACCGGCGACCCGTTCGAGCCGTCTTCTGTGGCCGAGCGGGTGTTCATTCGCGGGCGGGAGCAGCCGGTCGAGTCCCGGCAGTCACGGCTCCCCCCCCGCTACATCGAGCGCCTCGGCTTGGTCCGCTGAGCCACCGGCGCTCGACCCGCAGGGCATGAGGGTTCGGCTTTCCTTCGGGCGGCCGGGGTGGAAGAAACGCGCCTGGTGGTCGGAGCAGCAGACGGCAGGGCCGACCGGGGGGGCGACGCCGCGTCGGGGCTTCCCCATTGGGTCGTCGAAGGCCGCGTGGCCGGCAAGCGGGTGCTCGAGGTCGGCACCCGGCGGACCGAGGCGTTGGCGGCCTGGCGGGCGGCCGGGGCGAGCCGGGTGGTGGGCGTGGCTCCCGCGCCGCGCCTGACTCCGGGCGCCGGTGTCGAACTCATCTCTATGCCGGCGGGGCGGCTCGAGTTCCCGGACGCGAGCTTCGACGTGGCGGTCGTGCTCGATCTCGCTTCGGAGTGCAGAGCGCACTCCGCGTTCCTCGAGGAGCTGGGGCGCATCGCCCGCCCGGGGGCGCTGCTCGCCCTGGGCGCGCCCCGACCGTCCGGGTCCGGGCCCGACGCCGACCGGCTCCTCGCCCTGGTGCGCCGGCAGTTCCCGGCCGCCCAGCTGCTCGAGGCGTCGCCGGTCGTCGGGTGGGCGGTGCGTCCGGTCGGCCCATCCGGGGCGACCGCGCTCGTCGAAGCGGGCCCCGCCCACCGGGCGGCCATCGTCGTGGACGGCGAGGCGGCGGCCCGGCCGTGGTTTCGATCGGTTCCGGTCGAGCGGCTCGCGGCCCGGCTCGCCTCGGCGGAGCAGAAGCGTCGGGTCGAGGTCGATTCTTTGATGCGGGCCCTGCGGGGGGCGCGCCGGACCATCGAGGAGCAGCAAGCGAGCCTGCGGGAGGTCGAGGCGCGGCTGCCTCGGCTTCGGGCCGCGGTCGAGCAGCGGCTCGCGGCGCCGGCGCAGCTCGTGTCCGAGATCCCCGTGCCCGACGTGCAGGTCGTGCCCGACGAGGAGCGGGTCCGGGCTCTCGAAGGCGCGCTCGAGGCCGCCCGACGAAGCAGCGCCTCGCTCGACAGCAGCTTGGTCGAGGAGCGGGCGCGCCGGGAGGAGGCAGGCTCGGCGCTGGCCGAGGAGCGGGCGCGCCGGGAGGAGGCCGAGTCGGCGCTGGCCGAGGAGCGGGCGCGTCGGGAGGAGGCAGCTACGGCGCTGGCCGAAGCGCGGGCGCTTTTGGAGGCGGCAAGAGAGCGGGAGGCGCTGCCGTCGGCCAAGGCCAGCGGTGCCGGTCCAGAGCGCTCGCACGCCGGGCCGGCCCAGCCAGGGGGCCAGGGGGACGTCGCCGATCGGCTGCGCGGGCTCGAGGCCGAGCTCGCTCACCGCACCCTCCAAATCGACGTGCAAGCTGCCCGGCACGCGCAGGCGACGGAGGGCCTTCGCGCCCAGATCCACAACCTCGAGTCGGCGCTCACCGAACGAGAGGATCGGGCCAACCAGCGCCTCGAAGAGGCCGAGGCGCGCCACCGCGCCAAGCTGCGGGAGCTCGAGCTCGAGGTGGCGGAGCGCACCGCTCGCCTGCGGGTGATGGAGATCGCGCGGGGGCCGAGCGGGCGCTCGGGCCCCGGCCCAGTGCCGACGTTCGCGAGTGCGGCTCCCCAGACAACCCGTCCTGACGAGCTGCAGGCGGTCGCCGCCGAGCGGGAGCGGCTGAGCGAGGCGCTCGATGCGGCGCGGTCCGAGGGGGAGCAGGCGCGGCGGGAGCTCGATGGGGCGCGGTCCGAG